>JBEKVM010000068.1:0-28577 GCA_049513975.1 Verrucomicrobiota bacterium
CCATTGTTGAAGCTGAACGCGGTCGGCGTCCGACAGCGTGACGGCAGGTGCAATTTTGGCCATGCCGCGAATTATAGCGGCAAATCGGGATATGTCTAGCTATTTCAGGGACACTACACTAGCAACAAATCGCCGCACACGAGTAATGCCTCAGTGATGGCGGATTTTGGCAGATTTTAAGAGGAGTCAAAAAGTAGTTTGAGCCGGTGTCAAGCCGGAGCCGGAGCCGGAGCCGGTGTCAGTCCTCACTTTTTAAACTCTTTCTGCATAATCGGTTCCCTCACAATACCCTGTTCTCGTTGTTTGACCACAGGGCGCTTAGGGTTCTTCCGTCGCCAAGGATTTTCTGGCACAACCAGCCAGCGGTCGGAGAGTGCCGCCTTGATGCACAGCGATCCAGCCGAGTGGGTCAGCGCGGCCAGTTCATTCGCCACCGCCGGAGGGATGCGCACGACGGCATATCGCCGCCGGAGGAAATCAAGCCTGCCAATAATGGCGAGGTTCGAAATGGGCGAGGTGTTACTGAGGACGAGCGTGAGCGAGGTCTTCCTGCGCCTCGGTCAGTCCGTATTGCCGGGGAATCCCGCGTTCCGCCAGCGCGACGCCAAAGGCGTAGTGATCCAAATTGGCCATCCGTGCGCCCTGGCCGAGCGTCAGCCAGCCGGACGCGTAGAAGCGGCAGGCCAGTTCGATTCGCATGTGCCGTTCGCGTTCGCCCGGCCCGAGCGGCAGGGACGCCAAGGCTTGCTCGTCCAAATCAAGGGTCACACTCATAAGAATTCGCCTTTCCACTGCCATACTCACAGGCATCTTTGCCAAAGCAACAGATGGAGGTTTTAAAAGAAGATGGGATGGAATAGTCCGTAAATTCTTGCAGCCGTGCCCTTTGCGTTCCTTCGTGGCTAATAAAAACAGCCCCATTAAGTTTCTCCATAAATATTGCAAAATATCCATTGACAACTCTGTGACTGGCTGTTACTTTGTCTCTCAGTGAAGACAGAAAGGTCAAAGCCGGCCCCGCCGGCAGGGCGCCCCTTGGGGTTAAACGATGACGATATCGCCGCTTGCAAACTCACCGTCCGGCCCGTTTCCCGCTGTCACGCCGCATCCTTGCAGGCCATCCAGATTCTGGCCTCTCACGCTGCCACACTCAGACAGACCACCCCGGAAAGGCTCACCGATCATTTGGCCGCCTGCATCGCGGCCGATCTGGCCGACGCCGGGAGCCATTCAGCCGGGCCGCTGCATGGCGATAAGCAATTATCCTCCTTGTTGCCGCTTTTGCGGCGCGGTGAGCAAGACCCCGCATGGCTTCAAACCCAGCGCCAATCGCTCAAGGCCGTCATGCAAAAACGGCAGGACCATTTGACCAAATTCAAGCAAATTCAACCAAATTCAACCAAATTGACCCATGACCACCCCCCCGCAAGGTAAAATCTCCAGGCTGCCCCATCACCTCCGCGAGCAGATCCACCTCCGTTTGCGCGACGGCCAAAAGGGCGGACAAATCGTCGCCTGGCTCAACTCCAGCCCTGAAGTCAGGCAAGTCCTGGCCACCGCCTTTGCCGGCCATCCGATTACCCAACCCAACCTCTCCGAATGGAAAAAACGCCACCACCCCGCCTGGCTCCTCCAGCAAGATGCCCTCGCTCAAGCCGGCCGCTTCCTGGCCGAATCCCGCGAAATCGCCCAAGCCGGCCAGGGTGCCCTGACCGACCATCTCGCCACCTTCGTCGCCGCCCGGTATGCCCTGGCCATCCGCGAGTTGGACGGCGATGCGGATGGCAGCGAACAATGGAATCGCTTGCGCGCCCTCTGTCACGACGTAGCCGGTCTGCGCCGCAACGATCAAAGGGCCGAATGGCTGCGCATCAACCGCGAACGCCTCCAAATGCAAGAGTCCAGGCCCACACACCAAAACCCCATGAGTCCCATCACTCCCATTCCTCCCATTCAAGCCTAATTTTGCGTTGAGGAATCTTGGCTCGCGCCTAAAATGAATTCAATGAGAGAGAATTTTGCGAAAACGTTTTCCCGGATTTTAGTTGTTGTGGTCTGCGGCTTTGGGGCGGGGAGGGCTGGGGCGCAGGGGACGGATGGAAAGGCGCTTTACGAGAATAATTTTGAGAAGGCGGCGGTGGACGCGCTGCCGGATGATGTTAAGCCGCTGTCCGGCGACTTTAAGGTCAAGGAGACGGAGGGCCGCAAGGTGCTGGAGCTGCCGGGCGCCCCCGCGGAGGATTTCTACGGCGCGCTGTTCGGGCCGGCCACCAATTCAGGCGTGTGCGTCAGCGCGCGGATTTTTGGCACGGGCACCAAACGCCGCTACCCGTCGTTCGGCGTGGGGTTGAATGGCGCCAGCGGCTATTGCCTGAGAGTTTCGCCGGGCAAAGGGGCGCTGGAAATTTACAAGGGGGAGGAAATGCGCACCAACACGCCCCTGGCGTGGAAGAGCGGCGCCTGGACGATGCTGCGGTTGCAAGTGCGCGCCGCCGACGGGCCATCCTGGACGGTGGAAGGCAAAGCGTGGGAGCAGGGGACGCCGGAACCGAAGGATTGGATGGTCGCGGTGGAGGAAAAAACCGCCCCGTCCAACGGCAAGGCCTCGCTTTGGGGGACGCCGTATTCGGGAACGCCGATTTGGTTTGCGGATTTGAAGGTGACGGCCTTGGGGAAGTAAGCCTTTTTGCCGGCTCAAGTTTTGGCGGGATTCTGACGATAATGCGTGCGTAGAGGCAGATCCTATGATTGAGAACGAGGGAGCTGGCGTGGCGTCCCCGTCTAGTAAGCCAAAATGAAGAAGCGCATTCTGTTTGTCGCCAAAGATCCGGCCCTTTGGAACGAATTTCAGGCCCAGACCGCCACCGGGGAAGGGGAGTGGGTGGCCCAGTACGCCCGCACCGGCCAGGAGGCTCTCGCCTTGGCTCAGCAATTCAGCTTCGCGGTCGTGGTCGCCGACATTGTGCTGGCCGACATGAGCGGGCTGGAGTTGCTGGACCAGTTCATGCAGCGCCAGCCCTCCGCCCACCGCTTCGTGCTCTCCGACGTTTCCGACAGGGAAAACACGGTGAGGTGCGTGGGCAAGCCGCACCACCACCTGATGCAACCATTGGAGGCGCGCACGCTGTTGAACGCGCTGGAGCAGGCCTTTGCCCACGAGGTCTGGCTGCCCAGCCAGGCGGTGCATGGACTGATCGCGCAAATGCGCCAGGTGCCCAGCCCGCCCAGCACCTATTTCAAGGTGGTCGAGGAAATCCGGTCGCCGCGCGCCTCGCTGGAAAAAATCGGCGAGCTCATCGCGAAGGACCCGGCCATCACCGCCAAGGTGTTGCAGTTGGCCAACTCGGCGGTGTTCGGGTTGGAATTGCAGGTCAACCAGCCGCTGGAGGCCATCGCTTACATCGGCCTGGAAACGACCAAAGCCCTGGTCCTGCTCGCCCACACCGTCTCTTCTTTCAATAAAACCAAACTGCCCGGATTCTCGGTGGATGAACTGTGGCGCCACTCCGTCAGCGCCGGCCAGATGGCGCAGAAAATCGCCCTGATGGAAAAAGGGGGGCTGGAGGTGGCCGAGCAGGCGTTTGCCGCCGGGCTGCTGCATGACATCGGCAAATTGCTTCTCTGCGCCAACCTGCCCGGTCTGTTTGCCAAGACGCTGGCGCTGGCGCGCGAGGAAAAATGCAGCTATTGGGACGCGGAAGCGCAACTTTTCCCCAACGCCGGCCACGCGGAATTGGGGGGATGTCTGCTGGGCATTTGGGGACTGCCCCGGCCCATCGTGGAGGCGGTGGCGTTGCATCACTACCCCAGGCAACTGGCCGGGCCGGGTTTCCACCCGCTGACGGCGGTGCATGTCGCCGACATCCTGGATCACGAGATGAACCCGGACCCTTCGATCCTCGTCCCCACTTCCATCCATGCAGGCTATTTGGCGGAGTTGGGACTGGCCCATCGCGCGGACTACTGGCGGCGACTGTGCGGGGCGGGGGAGGAACACGCGCCGGCGGGGAGCAAGGGAATTGCGGAATGCAGAATGCGGATTTAATGGAATTTTGAATGTTGAATTTTGAATTGGGAAAGTGGGGATGTTTTCCTTTCGCTACTCTCCACTCACAATTCACCATTTCAGCGGATTGTTTTACTCCAGCATTGCCAAAGGGCGGGGCGGAGTTCTAGCATTCGGGCGTTCGCCATGGCCGAATACAAAATCAAATTCGAAGTTTTTGAGGGGCCGCTGGACCTGCTGCTCCACCTCATCAAGAAGGAGGAGGTGGATATTTACGAGGTCAACCTCACCAGGCTGGCCACGCAGTTCATCGAATATATCGAGGTGATGCGGCTGCTGGATTTGGAGATCGCCGGGGAGTTTTTGGTCATGGCCTCCACGCTCATGTATATCAAGAGCCGCGAGTTGCTGCCCCGGGACATGCAGGCGCCCGCCGGGGAAGAGGACGAGGGCGAGGACCCGCGCTGGGAACTGATCCGCCAATTGGTGGCCTATAAAAAATTCAAGGACGCCGCCGCCCTGCTGCAGGAGCGCGCCATCGCGCAGGAAAACATTTATCCCCGCCTGCCGGGGCGGCCCGATCTCCCCGCGCCGGCCGCGCGCAAGCCGGACGTGTCCCTTTTCGATCTCATCCACGCCATCCACGGCGTGCTCCAACGAATCGGCCAGCGGGAGAATTTGCGCGATATTTTTGAGGACAAATGGACGGTCAGCGAAAAAATCGAATACCTGCTCAAATTGACGGCGGAGCAGGCGGTGGTGAAATTTTCGGATTTGTTTGCCAGCGCCGGCAGCCGTTCCGAAGTGGTCTGCACCTTTTTGGCGCTGCTGGAATTGATCCGGCTCAAACAACTCATCTGCACCCAGCCGGAGGACTTCGGCGAAATTGAAATCACCCGAGCGCCGGCCCAACCGGTGACCGCCTGAACATGGAACTTAAACTGATATTGGAAGCCATTCTGTTTTCCGCGCAAAAGCCGCTCACGTCCAAAGAACTGCGCGATCTTCTGGCCGCCGCCGCCGGGCATGGCGAGGAAGCCAAACCGTTCAAAAAAGCCAAGGAGGAGGCGGTGGAGGCCGCGTTGGAAGAATTGCGCGGCGACCACGAAAGGGCCGGGCGCAGCTACCGGCTGGCCTGCGTGGCGGGGGCGTGGCAATTTGTCACGCAGCCGGAATACGCGCCGTGGGTCATCGCGCTGGTGGGATTGAAGGCGCGAGCGCCGCGCCTCTCCCAGCCGGCGTTGGAAACCCTGGCCATTATCGCCTACCGCCAGCCGGTCACGCGCGCTGAAATCGAGCAAGTCCGGGGCGTCACCATAGACGGGGTGATGGCGACTCTGCAGGAGCGCGGGCTGATCGAGCAAGCGGGCCGGGCCGAAGTGGTGGGCCATCCCATGACCTACCGGACCACGGCGTTGTTCTTGGAGTATTTTGGTTTGAGCAGCCTGGAAGGCCTGCCTGCCGCCGACGAGCTGCGCCGCATCCCGCTGACGCGCCCGGAAGGATTATTGACAGCCGATCCCGGCCTGGCCACCGTCGCGCCCGAGCAACTGAGCCTGGCGGAAGTGGAGCAGGAAAAAGCGCCGGAGGCCCCCGTTCCTGAGCCGCCTGCCGACGAACCGCAACCGACCGAAGGCGGTTCTGTGATTTAAGCGCGATTGTCCAGATGCGAATCCAATGCCGCCGATGGGAAAGTCAAAAGAGTGGGCGGCTTTATTGATTTCTTTCCACTCCTTCGCGCAAAACCGCTCCGGAATGGAGTTCCTCATCAGGTTCAAAACTGAACATCGCTTGGTACATTGCATCCGGGCACAGGTCAATGCCGCCGGGCCATTCCACGCACGCAAAATCGGGATTGAGAGTAACGGCGTTGAAAACGCGGGCGTCCAGAAGCTTGAGAAACACGCCGCCGCGCCGTGCAGGTTCAACGGAAAAGATCCCGCTCAGGCCGTCGTCCAAGGTGACTTTCAACCGGCACTGCGGAAGCGGTTCGGCAGAAATGATGTGATTCATGGCTTTATGTTACCCCATTCAAGAGTTGTCGCGAATAAAACGTGCCAGGGTGTCATGGCCGCCCACGGTGACAAGAATAAAATCGCCTTTCTCAAAGACAAACAAGACCCGCAAATCCCGGCCGATGCGGCATTCGTAAAATCCACCGAAAGGTCGAATGCCAATGCCGGAATGCAAGTGGGGACGGCCAAAAGCTCCCGGCAGGCGGGCAATGGCGGCATTGACGGCCGTTTGTTGCGTTGCGGACAACCGCTGAAAGGCGCGCCGATACGAGGAACGGGTGAGAATCACGGACGCCAGGTCTTGAGGGTTCCCGCCCGGCGCTCCTGTTTTATCTCGGCCAAAACTTTTTTGTGGGCGCGTTCCACTTCTTTCGGAGTCACGCCGTATTCCTCGAACGGCGAGTCCGGGCCGATAAAATAATTCCAGACGGCGTCCTGGATGGCGGCGGAGAAATCCTTGTAGCGTCCCAGCTTGACTTGGGACTCAATGGTGCGGTCAACAACCGGCGATAACGAAACGTGGCGGCGTCGCATGGGTGAATTGTGCCACGATAAGCACACGGAGTCAATTGTGTCCCATGCGGGGTAGGGGGTGGAAAAACATTTTTTTCCTGCTTTTGGGCGGGAATTGTGTATCGTCTCCGGCAATGAATATTCCTGAACTTCGCAAGGCCATTGACCGGCTCGACGCCCGCATCGTCCAGCTCCTGAATGAGCGCACCCGGCATGTTCTGGAAATCGGCGCCATCAAGGTCAAGGCGGGCGAAGCCATCTACGTGCCGCATCGGGAGCGGATGGTGCTGCAGCGCCTCGCCAGGTTAAATCCGGGGCCGATCACCGACGAGTCCTTGCGCGCCATTTATCGCGAAGTCATGTCCAGCGCGCTCTCGCTGCAAAAAACCATGACCATCGCCTATCTCGGGCCGGAGGCGACCTTCACCCACCAGGCGGCCATCCAGAAATTCGGGGCCAGCCTGCGTTACGCCGCGCAACGAACCATCGCGGATGTTTTCTCGGAGGTGAGCAAGAACCGCGCGGATTACGGGGTCGTGCCGGTGGAGAATTCGACGGAGGGAGTGGTGGAGGAGACGCTGGACATGTTCGTGGAAAGCGATCTTAAGATTGTGGCGCAAATTGTCCTGCCCATCCGCTATTGCCTGGCGGGCCACGGCGCCGCCAAAGACATGCAGCGCCTCTATGTCCATCCGCAGGCGCTGGCGCAATGCCGGCTCTGGGTGCGGCGGAATTTGCCCAGGGCGGAAATCCTGGAAACGTCGTCCAACGCCCGCTCGGCGGAACTGGCGGCCCAGCCGCCCGGGGCGGGAAGGGGTGCGGCGCGGCGCGCCCGGACGGCCGCCATCACCGGGGTGCTGGCGGCGGAGAAATACGGTTTGAGAATCATGGAGCACAACCTCCAGGATTTCACGGGCAACGCCACCCGCTTCCTGGTGCTGGGCCGGCAGTGCAGCCCGCCCAGCGGGCACGACCGCACCAGCCTGATGTTGAGCATCGCCGATGAAGTGGGGGCGCTCTACAACGCCCTGGGCCCCTTCCGCCGCTACCGGTTGAACATGACAAAAATTGAATCGCGCCCGAGCAAGCGCAAGGCCTGGGAGTATTTCTTTTTTGTTGACTGCGACGGGCATATGAACGACCGCAAGGTGGCCAAGGCCATTGCCAGCCTGGAAAGCGTCTGCAATTTCGCCAAAGTGCTCGGCTCCTATCCCAACAGCGAATAGCGCCCTGTGAACCCTCTGAGCAGTCATCGGACCCGCCGGGCCACCACGGATGATCTGGAGCAGTTGAAAGCGCTCTGGGAGGCGGAGCGGTTTCCCGCCGGCGAATTGGAAAGGCAGTTCACCGATTTTCAAGTGGCGGAAGACGAGCGGGGGGGCGTGGCCGCCGCCATCGCCTTGCAAATAGACGGGAACCAGGGCCGCATCCACAGCGAAACCTTTGGCGATTTCGGGCAAACGGACCTGTTGCGTCCGCGTCTGTGGCGCCAACTGCAAAGCACCGCGCAAAATCACGGACTGTTCCGGCTGTGGACGCGGGAAACGGCGCCGTATTGGCGGAAGGAGGCCGGGTTCACGGAAGCCGGCCGCGAATTGCTGGAAAAGCTGCCGGCCGGTTTCGGCGCGGCCGGGCCGGGATGGCTGGTCTTGCGCCTGCGCGAAGAAGGGGCCGATCCGGCGGCGCTGGCCCGGCAATTCGAACTTTTCAAGATCACCGAGCAGGAAAAACGTGATAAGCTTCTCCGTCATGCCCGCCTGCTGCGGCTGGTTGGAACCCTCATCGCGATTTTGCTTTTTGCGTCCGCTTTCGTGCTCCTGGTTTGGGTTTTCAAACAGCGGACCCGGTAAAGGCGGGTAGAGACCGCGGGCGGCGAACAAGATCACCTGGTTTTGACCTGGATGACGGTGTTGCGCACTTCATCAAGGATGAAGTTCACGTCATCGCGGGTGGTGTTGAGGTTCCCCAGGGCCAAACGGAACCAGACGCGGTTCCGGTACCGGGTTTGCGAGATCCAGCAGCGGCCGGCGGTTTGAATGGAACTGCAAACTTGAGAGACTCTTGCATCCAGGGCCTGCCGCGACTGATCCGGATCGCCTCGCAGCGTGAAACAGACCGTGCTGAACCGGGGAGAGGCGAGAAGCTCGAACATGGGGTCGCCCGCGATTCGATTGGCGGCAAAGGTGGCAAGGCCAAGGAGAGCCCGCACGCGGCGGCGTATGCCTTCGGCGCCAAAGGTCATCAGGTTGAAGAATGAGGCCAGGGTGTTCACCCGCACGCCGCACAAGAACGTGAAATCCATCGGATCCCCTTCTTCCAGGTCGGATTCCGGGAGATACTCGGCGCGGTGGTCGCAGACACGGCGCAACTCCTGGCGGTCCCGCAAGAACAGCACACTGCAGCCTTGCGGCACAAACAATCCCTTGTGGGGATTGACACAGACGGCATCGGCCAAATCCCATCCGTCGGCGACCCAGCGGCACTCCGGCAGACAGGCAAAGGCGCCCCCGTAAGCAGCATCCACATAACACCAGACGGAATGCTGCCGGCAGATTTTGGCGATTCCCGGCACATTATCCACCGACGTGATGGAAGTAGTGCCAACCGTGGCAATAACCATGACCGGCTGGATTCCAGCCGCGAGGTCGGCCTCCATCATTTTAGCCAGGGCGCTGAGGTCCATCGAGCCTCGCTCATCGGCTGGAACCGCCCGCACCCAGTCCTCGCCGATGCCCGCGGCCACCGCGTTCTTGCGGGCGAAGAAGTGGCCCAACTCCGAAGTATAAACCGCGAACGGAGCCTGACCGGTGAGGCCGGCCCGCCGGGCCAAGCCCCTGGTTTTGCGGTTGATGGCGGCAACCAGGGCGTGCTGATGACTCTGGGAGGCGCTCGTGAACAATTGAGGGGAGAGGCTGGCCGGAACGTCAAGCAACTGATGGTACCAGCGCCCCACAATGGCTTCGAGTTCCGCCCCGGCCGGACTGGCCGAAGCCAGCATGGCATTGCTGTTATGGGCGGCAACCAACGCTTCCGCAATAATGGACGGCGCGGGCGCGCTGGTCGCGAAGTAGGCGGCAAAGCGCGGATGGTTCCATCGGAGCAGACCCGGCGCAACCTGGGCCTCGAAAAATGCCAGGGTCCCCGGCAAAGAACGCGGTTCTTCCGGCAGCGGGCCGGCGGCTTTGATGAGCTGTCCCTTGGTCCACGAACCGGCCACCGGCGCCGTGGTGACACTTCCGAAATGCCCGACGAGGTAACGCTGCAACCACTCCAAAGACTGGCTGGCGACCATGGGAGGCACATCGCCCAGAGTCGGATCTCCCGGCTCACTGGCGGTGGTGTTTGGCGAGGATTCGTCGCGCATTGGATTGGATAAGATCAGGATTAAGATTAGGATTGGGAGCCAGAAAACGCCAAGGAGAAAGGGGAATGCGAATGGGACGAATCGGCCGCAAAATCGGCGGACCGGCTTTTTTTGGGCCTGCGGTCATTTCTGGGGCTGAAACTTCAGGTTGCCGGCGGCGGCGGTGACTTTGATGGTGTCGCCGGCCTTGAATTCGCCGGCGAGGAGTTTCATGGCCAGCGGATTGAGGAGATGTTCCTGAATGGCGCGCTTGAGGGGACGGGCGCCGAATTGCGGATCGTAGCCTTCCTTGGCCAAAAAGCGGGTGGCGGCGGGGTCGAGGGTGACGGTGAGTTGTTGTTGGGCCAGACGATCTTTGAGGCGGTGCAACTGGACTTCGACGATGGCGGCAATTTCTTTCTCATCGAGACTGTGAAAGATGATGATGTCGTCAATGCGATTGAGGAATTCGGGACGGAAGTATTTCTTCAATTCGGCGCGCACCAGTTCTTCCATGCGGGTGTGCTCGCGGCCGGCCGCACCCATTTCGGCGGAGAAGAATTCCTGGATGATGGGGGAACCGATGTTGCTGGTCATGATGATGAGCGCGCTTTTGAAATCCACGGTGCGGCCCTGGCCGTCGGTCAGACGGCCGTCGTCCAGGACCTGGAGGAGGACGTTGAAGACGTCGGCGTGGGCTTTTTCGATTTCGTCGAAAAGGACGACGCTGTAGGGGCGGCGGCGGACGGCTTCGCTGAGCTGGCCGCCTTCCTCATAGCCGACGTAGCCGGGAGGGGCGCCGATGAGGCGGGCGACGGCGTGGCGTTCCATGTATTCGCTCATGTCAATGCGGATCATGGCGTTTTCATCGTCAAATAGAAATTCTGCCAGGGCGCGGGCGAGTTCGGTTTTGCCCACGCCGGTGGGGCCGAGAAAAATGAAGGAGCCCAGGGGACGGTTGGGGTCCTGCAAGCCGCTGCGGGCGCGGCGCACGGCGTTGGCCACGGCGGCAATGGCCTCGGTCTGGCCGACAACGCGCTGGCGCAGGCGTTCCTCCATGTGGACCAGTTTCTCGCGCTCGCCCTCCAGCAGGCGGCTGACGGGAACGCCGCTCCAGGCGGCGACGACGCGGGCGATGTCTTCGGGCGTGACTTCCTCGCTGAGGAGGCGGGCGCCCTCGCGGCGGGCGGATTCCTTCTGGGCGGCGTCGAGCTTGCGGCGCAGTTCGGGGAGGCGGCCGTATTGGATTTGGGAGGCGAGGTTGAGGTCGCCGGCGCGCTGGGCGGATTCTTGTTGTTGACGGGCTTCCTCCACCTGGCTGTTGAGGATGGCAATGGCGTTGATGGCGGCTTTTTCGTTTTGCCAGGTGGCTTTGAGGCGGGCGGCTTTCTCCTTGAGATTGGCGAGGTCGCGCTCGATTTTTTTGAGCCGTTCGCGGGAGGCGTCGTCTTTTTCCTTGCCCAAGGCGTTCTGCTCGATTTCCAACTGCATGATCTGGCGCTCCAGTTGGTCCAGTTCGGCGGGCATGGATTCCTGCTCCATGCGGAGACGGGAGGCGGCTTCGTCCATGAGATCCACCGCCTTGTCCGGGAGGAAACGGCCGGTGATGTAACGATGGGAAAGGGTGGCGGCGGCGACGAGGGCGGCATCCTGGATGCGGACGCCGTGGTGGACTTCGTAACGTTCCTTGAGGCCGCGCAGGATGGCGATGGTTTCCTCGACGCTGGGTTCGGTGATGTAAATGGGCTGGAAACGGCGTTCCAGGGCCGGGTCTTTCTCGATGTATTTGCGGTATTCATCCAGGGTGGTGGCGCCGACACAGCGCAGTTCGCCGCGGGCCAGGGGCGGCTTGAGCATGTTGGCGGCGTCGGCGGCCCCTTCGGCCGCGCCCGCGCCGACGATGGTGTGCAATTCATCAATGAAAAGAAGGACGCGACCCTGGCTGGCGGTGACTTCCTTGAGGAAGGCCTTGAGGCGGTCTTCAAATTCGCCGCGGAATTTTGCGCCGGCGATCATGGCGCCCAAATCCAGGGCGACGAGTTTTTTGTTTTTGAGCGACTCCGGCACGTCGCCGCTGACGATGCGGCGGGCCAGGCCTTCGACGATGGCGGTTTTGCCGGTGCCCGGCTCGCCGATGAGGACGGGATTGTTCTTGGTGCGGCGGGAGAGGACTTGCATGACGCGGCGGATTTCCTCGTTGCGGCCGATGACGGGGTCAATTTTGCCGGACCGGGCCAGGGCGGTGAGATCGCGCCCATATTTTTCCAGGGCCTGGAATTTGTCTTCGGGGTTGGGGTCGGTGACGCGCTGGTTGCCGCGCAGTTCGGCGAGGGCTTTCAAAAGGGCGTCGCGCGTCAGCCCGGAGCTTTGCAAAATCTTTTTCAAAGCCGGTTCGGACTGTTCGAGCAGGCCGAGCAGGAGGTGTTCGGCGCTGATATATTCGTCGTGGAGGCGGGAGGCCTGGCTGGCGGCGGCATCGAGGGTTTTCTTCAAGGCCGGGCTGAGGAACAGGTCGGCGGATGGGGCGCCGTGGACCTTGGGTTTGCGGTCTATTTCGCGCTGGACGGCGGCGGCGAGGACGGGGACGGGGAGGCCGAGCTTTTCCAGGAGGGCGGGAACCAGGCTTTCCTTTTGCTCGAGCAGGGCGGCCAGGAGGTGGACGGTGTCCACTTCCTGATTGGAGTTGCGCTGGGCGACTTGCTGGGCTTGTTGGAGAGATTCCTGGGCTTTGATGGTGAGACGATCTGGTGACATGGTGGAATTAATTGGAAAATCGCAAGCCGCGGCCATCATTTGGGGGCGGGCTTGTCGGGCGGGATTTTGCCGCCGGGGGCGGGCAGAAGGGATGTGTCGGCGGGGTTTTTGGGTTCGGGAGCGGGCGTGGGCGGGGCGGTGGAGTTAAGTTCCTTGATGAGGGCTTCGGTCAGGTCGTTTTCACCGCTGGTGTAGAGAACCAGGGGATTGCCGGTCATGGTCACGGCGGTGCGGTCCAGGACGAGGGTGTAGCCCTGTTTTTTAGCCATGGCTTCCAGAACGCCGCGGATTTCGGTGGTGAGGTCGTTGACGTGCCGGACCATTTCATCGCGCCGTTTGGATTCGGAAGTGGCGTAGTAGTTGGAGATGGATTCGCCCCGGATCTGGAGGTCCAGCAGCAGGTCATCCGCCTCTTTTTTGTATTTGGCGCGCTCTTCGGAGGATACGATCTGGTTGTTGGCCTTATCCACCGCCTGCCGCCATTCGTCCTCGACCTTTCTGCGCTCGTCAATCCTTTCGTTGAGATACTTGTCGCGCTCCACGATGGTGTTGGAGTTGGCGATGCTGGCCTGGATGGTTTTGTAATAGGTGTCGAAGACTTTGCGCAGATCAACGGTGGCGATTTTGAAGTCGCTGGCCAGGCCGCTGGAGCAAAAGGCCAACAGAGAGACGCTGAGAAGCCCGATGGGGATTATTTTTTTCATAAAGGTTTAAAAATCGCGGGTGTAGCCGACGCCGATCTGGACGCGTCCGCCCGAACCGGTGTTGGCGTCGTGCGTCATGGGAATGCCGTAGTCGAGGCGAAGGGGCACGCCTTGCGGCCCGCCGATGGGCAGGACGATGCGCAAGCCGATGCCAACGTTGTCGCTGTAAAAATGGGCTTGTTGCTGGGTGAGCTTAAAGCTGTAGGGGTCGGCAAAGACGTTCCCCATGTCGTAGAACCAGGCCAGGCGGACGATTTTAACCAGGGGAATGCTGTATTCAGCGTCGCCGAAGAAATAGGTGTCGCCGCCGAGGGGTTCCCCGAATCCATCCGCCGGCCCGATTTGATGGTAGCGATAACCGCGCAGCGAGCCCAGGCCGCCGAGGAACCAGCGCTCGAAGATGGGAATGTGTTGCGTCCCGCCGTAACCGTCCACGACGCCGCCGCGGGCGTCGAGTTGGAGGATGTGGCCCGGGGCCAGGCCTTTGAAAAACCAACTGGAGCGCAACTCCAGTTTGTAAAAGTCGGTGTCGCCGGGAGGGGTGGCGATTTGCGTGAGGAATTCGGTGTGCTGGCCGTGGTTGGGATTCCGATAATCATTGCGGGAGTCATAGTCAAGGGAAAAGCCGAACTTGTTTTCCAGGTAGCTGCCGTGCTCGTCGAATATGTTGGTGGTGATATTTTGCGGAGAGACGCCGTTGGTGGTGCCGCCGCCCGGGAGGACGACAATGTTGGTGACGGTGTTGGTGCGGAAGCCCGAGTTCATGCTGACGTGGACGTTTTCGGGGGTGTAACTGACGCCGCCCCGGAGATAACGCCCCAGTGATTTGGTCAGGCTGATGGTGGCGCCGTCGTACGTTTCCGTGTACATGCTGTTCAAGCTGTCGTAATCCACCTCCCTGTGGAAGAGGTTGACACCCAGAATGAGCTTCCGGCCCAGGAAATAAGGTTCGGTGAAGGCAATCTCGTAGTCCTGGTAAAGGGCGCCGACGGAGGCGATGAGCTGGAGTTTCTGGCCGGCGCCGGTGAAGGTGGGGGGATTAAAGAGATCGAAGTTCTTCATTTTAACTTCGACAAAGCCGACGATGCTTTCGACGGAACTGAAGCCCGCGCCGATGCTGGCGCTGCTCATGCTTTGTTCCTGCAGGCCGATGACGAGGTTCTTGTAGTTGGCAATTTCGGTGTCCTCGGTGGAGACATCCACTTTGGAGAAGTACTCCATTTGTTCGAGGATGCCCTTGCTGATTTTGACGTTGACCATGTTATAGACTTCGCCGGGATAGACGGCGAGTTCACGGCGGATGACGCGGTCCTTGGTTTTTTCGTTGCCTTTGATTTCAATTTTTTCGATGTAGCTCTTGTCGCCCTCCTGGATGTTGATGGCGATGTCCATCGTGCCGCTGGTGGTGTTGGCGGTGCGGGCGGCCCGGATGACGGTGCTGCCATTCTGGTATTCGGAGAGATAGCCTCTGGAGCCATACATGTCGCGAATGGTTTCCACATCCGCATCAAAGGCCACCGGCTTGAAAATGGCGCCGGGGACGTTGGTCAGGACCATGAGCTTGCCGCCGATCGTCTTTCCCTTGATGAAATCGTTGGTGGAAAAGAGGGTGTTGCCTGTGATGGCGAGGTTGCCGACCTTGTATTGCTTTCCTTCGGAGATGACGATGTGGATGACCATTCTGTTCGGGGCGGTCTTCTCGAATCTCTTGTCGAGGACGGCAAAATCAATATAGCCGTCGTTTTGGTAGAATTCGAGCAGCCGGTCCATGTCGTCCTCAAACTCGTCCTTTTTCAACACGCCGGAGCCGGTCAGCCAGGAGAACATCCAATGGCGCCGCGTTTTCAGGACTTTGCGCAATTCCTTTTGGGTTTTGACGCGGGCGCCGTCAAAGACGACGCTCGTGACTCTGATTTTTTCCGTTTCCTTGACTTCAAGGGTGACAGTGGCGCGCCCGGCGATTTCATCAATGGCGAAGGGGAGGACTTTGACGGTGGCGTCCTGATAGCCGGCTTTTTGGTAAAGCTCCTGCATGTCCTGGGCGTTGTGGAAAAGTTTGACGGGGTCCAGGGGCTGGCCGATTTTGGAGGTGAGCTTCTTCTTGAGTTTGTTCAGGCTGAGCTTTTTGTTGCCGATGATTTTGATGTCGGTGACGATGGGTTTGCCCTGCACCTGATAGGTCAGATCAACGCCCTCCGCCACGTTGGTTTCAGCGACGTGGACATTAAAGAAGAAGCCGGTGGCGTAGAGGCTGGCCTCGTCTTCCTCGATGGTGGCGTGGAAAAGCCGTTCGCCCTCCTTGCTGCGGATGTTGGCGCGAATGAAGGCGTCGCTGACGGCCGGCGGGCCGATGTGCTGGATGTAGATTTTATGGATGAGGCTCCCCTGGATTTGCCCCCGGGCCAGGAACGGCAGGAAGAGGAGCAGGACCCCCAGGAGAGGGCGGGCGGGCACAGGGAGGTTCTTCAGGATGCGATTCATCTAAAAATCAGCCGGCTTGTCTTCGTCGGCGATTTTGGCGGCGCTTTCGAAGCGGGTGTAGTTCTTGAGGAAAGTCAGATTGACCTCTCCGGTGGGGCCGTTGCGTTGTTTGGCGATGTAAAGTTTCAATGGAATGGAGTCTTGTTCGTCCTCGTTTGAGTCGCCTTGTCCGTCTTTAGTTTCTCTTTCTTTATACAACAATCCCACCAGGTCGGCGTCTTGTTCAATGGCACCCGATTCGCGCAAATCCGACAGGCGCGGCTTGGCGTCCTCGCCCGCGCGCTTTTCAACGTCACGGTTGAGCTGGCTGAGCACGATAATGGGCACGGCCAGTTCTTTCGCCAGGGCCTTGATGCCTCCGGAGATGTCCGCAATCTCCTGCTGGCGGTTTTCTGCCTTCCGCGAAGTAGAATTGAGCAATTGCAAGTAGTCAATGACAAATAGTTTGATGCCGTGCTGTTGTTTCATGCGCCGGGCCTTGGCCCGCAATTGCAAAATGGAGAGCGCGGAGGTGTCGTCAATGATCAGGGGGGCGGCGGCCAGCTTGCCGGCGGCTCCGGTCAGCTTGGGGAAATCCCGCTCGGCCAGGAAGCCGTCGCGGATGCTGCGGAGGTTGACGCGGGAGCGGGAGCAGAGCATGCGCAGGATGAGCTGATCGGCCGTCATTTCCAGGCTGAACACCCCGGTGGGGATTTTCTGCTCCAGGGCGACGTGCTCGGCGATGTTCATGGCGAGGGAGGTCTTGCCGACGGAGGGCCGGGCGGCGATGACAATCATTTCGCCCGCATGCAGGCCGGTGGTCATCTTGTCGAAATCCACGAAGCCGGTGCCGATGCCGGTCAGCATGCCCTGGTTCTTGTGATATTCCTCGATGGTGGAAATGGCCTTCTTGACCAGGTCGCGCACGCTGGGGTTGGTGCCGGTCACCCGTTCTTCACAGATGCGGAAAATGTCGCGCTCCACTTCATCCAGGAGGGCGTCCACCTCGCCTTCGTGCTCATAAACCCGGCCGACAATGGAGGTGCAGGTCTGGATCATCTTCCGCAGAAGATATTTTTCCAGGACGATGTCCAGGTAATAGTCCAGGCCGGCGGCGGAAGGGACGGCGTCCGGGAGGGAAGCCAGGTAGGCCTGGCCCCCCACGCCGTCCAATTGCTGGCGGTCTTTAAGCCGTTGCAGCAGGGTGATGAGATCAATGCCGGTGCGCTCGTCATACATTTCCACCAAGGTTTGGAAAATGGTCTGATGGCGCAGGTCGTAAAAGACCTCGGGGCCGGCCTTGAGTTTTTCGATGCACTCGCCCAGGCAATCGTTGGGGGAGAGGAGGACGCAGCCGAGCACGCCTTGTTCGGCCTCGGTGGAACTGGGCGGGAGGCGGTCCAGGGCCGGGGTGTTGGCGGTGGCGGAATTGGCGGGATGGCGGCGGCGGGATCTTTGCAAATCCGCCGGGCCTTGTTCCTGTTCAAGTATGGCTTCACTCATGGGATGACCAGCAGAACACCTTCGGCCTGTGCGCGTCACGACAAACTTGTTAATCATGTCCACAAATTATTCACCGCCGCCCCACAGGCAGCGCCATCGTCAGCGCCCACAATACCTCTTGGTTAAAGGTAATGTCAACCTCCAATCGTGATTATTTACCAGTCTGCACAAAGTTTTCCCGGATTTTCACAAGTTTATTCACCCGGACCGGAGGCGGGCCGCTCAATTTTGACAGATTGGTCACGGCTCGTCCCCAACTTATTCACCGCCGTCTGGAGACGGAAAACCCCGGGTCAGGGTGAGGGCAACTGCAAGGAGATGGAACCGCTGTTGGTCGGAGTGGCGGCTGGTCCCATGATGAAAAACCCGCCGCCGAAATAGTTGCCGAGGTTGGTGTTCTGCAGGATGGCTCCCTGGCCGGTCACGATCACCCTGCTGCGGCCGCTGCCGTTGGTGAACGTGATGGTCAGTTTGCCGGTGTTGGTATTGACGGAGCCGGACCCGGAATTCGTGGGCCCGCTCAACCGCGCCAGGTTGGTTCCATTCAAGGCGACCCAATTGGTCAGATTTGTCGTCAGGCCGCCGCCCGACAGGACCAGTTCATTGGTCGTAATGACATTGCTCAGAGGCGCCGATTTCAACCAGGGGGAAACGGGCAGGCCGGAGTAATAATTGGTGAACCCGTTCGTGAACAAACCGTAAGACGTTCGCTTCCTGATCCATGTCAGAGCAGCCGAGTTGGAGGTAATCGTGTTGGAGGAAAGACTGACCGTTCCGAACAGCATGCCGGGTTGCTCGGTATTGTAGTAATTTAGATAAACCGGAATCGTGTCGTCTTCCCGAATCGGCGTCGTCGTCGCAATGCTGGCCCAGTCCGGCAGCAAACCGGTGAGGGTGACGGCGGCCGCAACCGGGCCTGCCAGCAAAGTGTTGGTCAGCACCGCGTAGCCGTAGCCGGTGGGAGAGTTTGTTCCGTTGGCGTTCGTGGCGGGCGGAATCAGCATGGTATAAGCGCTGGCAAAATTGCTGGTGTTGGTGAGACTGGCAACCAGGGCCACTTCGGATTGCCAGTTCGTCTGAAGGGTTCCGTTGGGCAGGATGATGGCGTTGGTTCCGATGACGAAGCCGTGGATCGTCCGCGGAGGGTTGATCCCATCGCAATATAGCTCCACCGTCACGTTCCCGTCCCGCACGCCGTTGGTGACAACAACCGTATTGGTCGCATAGCCGTCGGGCGTAAAAATTCCCGAGATGCCCTCGCCGGACCCTCCCAGCAACACGGTGGCGCTATAGACGCCGCGGGTGGTCAGGGTCAAGCCGCTGATCATCCCGGCGGTTTCCTCGGTGTTCGTGCCAATTTCGCCGGAAGAAAACAGCCCGTTGTAAATTCCCGCCATCCCCACGAATCTATTGGTGATGAAATTGGCGGTGATGGTTGTGTTGGTCTCCATGATAAAGTTCAGCCTCAGACCGTTGGACGCCCCAAAAGCGGTCAACGACGTTCCCGACCAGTTGGAAAGGTAGTTGTTGAGCGCCGGCGTGGCCGTGATGGAATAGGCCTCCCCCACATTCAGCATCGCCCCATTGGTGGTGGGGGCCGTATCGCCTCTGATGAAAGAGGCCCCCTTCACCTGGCCATTTCCGGTGGTGGTGAGCGTCAATGGCGCCGCCGCTTTCACAAAAAACTGCAAGGACACCCTTTGCGATTGGTTGCCGGAAACATCCTGGCTCTGCACCGCGAAAACGTTGGAGCCGGCCGGAGGCGAAACGCTGGCCGCCCAATTCGAAGCGGAGCCTGATCCGGCGGTCAACACCGCCTGCCCTTGCGTAAGAGGCGAGCCGTTCAGGTTGGTAATCCAATAATTGACCCAGGTGACCGGCGCATTGTCCAGGACGGTTCCACGGAACGTCACCGGAGCGTTGCTGCGCGCCCCGCCCGCGGGCGAATTGATCGTCACCTTCGGGAGCACCGTCAGCACCGCCACCGCGCTGGTGGCGCTGGCGTAGAGATTGGAAACCACCACAGCATAACTGCCCGCATCCGCCAAAGTCAGCCCCGCCAAAGTCAGGCTGGCCGAGGTGGCGCCGGTGACATGGCCGCCGCTGTTGCCCAGCGCATCTCCATTCTTTCTCCACTCGTATCTCAACGGCGCCTTGCCCGTGGCCAACACCGTCAATTCCACGCTGGCGCCCGCCACATTGGTCGTGCTGGAGGGCGAAGTGACGATGGACGCAGGACCATTGAAATTGAGAAGGAACACGGCGTCGTTGCCGTCCATGCCCCCGTTGGAAGCCGCGCCCTGGCCGGAAAAACACGGCAGGGCCAAAGCCGCCAACAGCGCCACACGGCGGCGGCGCTCCATGACCGCCGCAAAAACATGGAACAGCGGCCTGCAAACAGGCGTCACCGCCAACACCAGAACAGAAGTCCTTTTCATTCAAATTCAGCCAGGGCAATCCTCGTCTCAATCCTCCGGAGGGACAAATAATTGCAACGCCGGAATCGCCACGCGCTTACACTGAACTGGCGGCCCGAAACTTGCAACCGCTTTTTTTGCGGCGCTTTCTGCAACGAAAATCAAACCCGGGCGATGGATCGCTCTGCTCTTAGAGCAACCGAAGGGCCGCGCGCACGGCGGTGGCGAGCGCGGCGACGCGCGTTGCCATCGGGAAATCCGAGGGGGCTTCGAAGGTGTAGCTGAGGCGGGTTTTGTTTTGGCCGGCCAGATAAAGGGCTTCCGGCCACTGCGGGCGGTCCATCGGGTTGAAGACGGGGCGGATGATGCCGTTTTGGGCGGGCCGGTCTTCAATCACGGGCGACTGATCAACGGGGCACACCGCTGCCACCGCCTCAATGATGCTTTCTGCCAGCGAGGGCCGGTGGTCGGGATTCAACTCATAGAGATAAAAGCCGCGCGATTCCCAATCCTCGTGCAGGCAGAGCACGAGGTCGAAATCCGGCTGCTGCCGGAGCCACTGGACATGAGCGCGAACTTCGGCGCTTTGCCGGTGGCGGTAGTCGCGGTTCAGATCAATCCCCCCGCTGTTCTCGCGGCGGTTGAGCGGAAAACCGGACGGGTTGAGACAGGGGCAAAGCCAGAGGGCGTCATCGCCGGGCCAATGATTTTCGCGCAGCAATTGCAGCGCGGCCAGCGGCCCGGCCGGTTCGTCGCCGTGGATGCCGGCGGATATATAGATGCGACGGCGCGGCGACGCAACGGCGCGGCGCCAGGCGATGAATTCAACCGGGGCGGGAACAGGATCGCGCGTCCAGTTTTCCCCCCCCGCGGCCTGCTCGATTTCCCGGAGAACTTTTTGGATTTCGATGGTCTCGCCGTGATAGCCGCCAATGTTCTTGCCGAGTCGCTGCACCGGGAGAGTCTCGCGCAAAGCACCCAAAAAACGCAAAGAAAAATCGTTCAGAACTGTTTTGTTGGATATGTGGTATCGGGGTTTTCCTTCGCCAAGACGAACCAACTTTGCCTGCCCCGCTCACCGGGAGCAGATTAAGAGCTTATCCATAAATAAAGAATTGACGTATATTAAGAAATGATGTTGCCGAAATGAAGCTCCTCCCTCTCCTCCTCAGGAGGAGAGGGCCGGGGAGAGGAGGCCGTTTGGCCGGCTTCCGTGCGGCTGCAGTTTTCATAAAATTGCTCTGACGGTCTGACCTCAAAAAACCCCTGGGACACCCCTGCCACAGGGCAAAACCACATCATTGCGGCGGCCAGAGACTGCCTCGACCCACCAGCGTTCCCTATTTCGACGAGGTGCGTTGTTGCATCCACTGCCAGTCCAGTTTGTCTTTTGGATCGGTAATGTTGGCGCCGCCAGTTCCTTTTGGAGTGGGGCCGAGCCAGCGGTGGGTTTCGGAATGGCCGTCGGCAAAGGCAAAGCCGCAGCCGGCATTGTGGTAGTGGCCCGGCGCGTCGAACCATTGTGGCTCGGGAAAGAATACGCCAGGAGTTTCCATGCCGAAGGCAAAAGCCGCGTCGTTCAGTCCGCTGGGGTCCTCGTCCACCAGCACCCAGAGCAGGGATGGCCCCGGAGCGACGATGGTGGTCGCTTTGCCATAGGTGTGCCAGGGGGAATCGCGCCGATGATTATGCTGGTTGTTCAACCACGGGCCGTTGACTGACAGGGTTGGCACGCCGGAGTGCTGGAGCCCGGCGTCGAAACCAGGATCAATCGTCCCCACCGCCTGGCTCATGGAAAAAGTGCGCGCCGCGGGGACCGTCGTGTGGAGCAACTCGGTGTTGGTTCCCTGATAGGTCCCCTGCCGCCGGTCCGACGGGCAGCGAAACAACTTTACATTTCCCGACAGATTCGCGATGAGCAACGAGCGCGACTGGTCCGCCAGCACGTCGGAATCGAATTCTTGCGGCTGTCCAATGCCCGCTTGTCCCGGACACCAGTTGTAACCGGGCAGGGTGTTGCCGTCGTCCGGGTTGGGCGGAAAGAACTCATGGTTGTCGTCGGTGTAAAGGAACATCGCCAGCATCATTTCCTTGCCGTTGCTCAGGCAAGCGGCGCCTTGCGCCTTGGCTTTGGCTGCGGCCAAAGCCGGCAACAAGAGCGACGCCAAAATGGCGATGATGGCGATGACGACCAGCATCTCAATCAGGGTGAACGCGGCTGGCTGGCCGGACCTCCTTTCCACGCCGTCGGGCAGATCTGTCTCGGATTTCATAGCCAAAAACTTATGGCGCGTTTGTTACTCAATTATTACCGGCACACCCTTTTCCAACTCCGCCCAGGCTGGCTTGTTGCAAAGCTGGGGCCAGACGATCTGCGCCCGAGGCGGCAGGCAAAACCCCCCGATGGCGTCTGCTCTGCAAAGCCCACTCCCGCCTATTATATGTCCGCCGGAGGCTGAAACAGGACAAAAAAGTGGAAAAAACGCGCGGCGGGCGTAACACCTCAGCCTGGGGCGGCCGGGCGCGCTCCGTGCGCGCCGCTCGAGCCTGGCCCTTTCATTTCCGGCGATGCCATCGGACCCTCATGGCGCCGTGGGAGGCGCGGTGGTTTGATCGAGGACTTCGCGGACTTTTTTGGCCAAAGAAGACGGGGTAAAGGGCTTTTGCAGGAGGGTTATGCCGGGGTTGAGCACGTTTTGATGGACGATGGCCGTTTCGGTGTAGGCGGAGGTGAAAAGGACTTTGGTGTGGGGATACAGGGCCTGAATGCGGTCGGACAATTCCTTGCCGCTCATGTGGGGCATGACGACATCGGTGAACAGGAGATCAATATGGCCGGTGGCGCGTTGGTGGGTCAGGTTCAAGGCTTCCAGGCCGTCGCCGGCCGGCAAGACGGTGTAGCCGAGGCGCCTGAGCAAGATGGCGGCCATTTCGCGCAAGGCGGGGTCGTCTTCCACCAGCAGAATGGTTTCTGTGCCGCGCGGCAAATCGGGGGTCTTGAGGGGCGGAGCGGGAGGCTTGTTTTCCACGGGCGCCTTGGGGAGGTAGATTTTGAAGGTGGCGCCCCGGCCCGGTTCGCTATAGACGTTGATGTGGCCGCCGCTTTGTTTGATGATGCCGTGGCAGGTGGCCAGACCCAACCCGGTTCCCTTGCCGACTTCCTTGGTGGTGAAAAACGGCTCGAAAAGGCGCGCCTTGACGGCCTCGCTCATGCCCGCGCCGGTGTCGGTGATGGCCAGCATGATGTACTGGCCCGCCTTCAAGTCTTGAAACTGGCTGACATAGGCCTGGTCCAAAAATGTCTCGGCGGTTTCGAGGGTGAGTTTGCCGCCGCGGGGCATGGCCTCGGCCGCATTCATCACGATGTTGACAATGACCTGCTCGATTTGGCCGGGGTCCGCTTTGACGAGCCTGGGGCCGGTGGGCGGGGCGATAAGGACATCCACGTCGCGCCCGGCCAGATGGCACAGGGTTTTTTCCATTCCGGCCAGGATGGTGTTGAGATCGAGGACTTCGGGCTGGAAGATTTGTTTGCGGCCATAGGCCAGAAGTTGCCGGGTCAGGGTGGCGGCGCGACCGGCGGCCTGCTGGATTTCGGCGGCGTTTTTGCGGAGAGGATTTCCCTCGGGCAGGTCGTAAAGCATCAATTCACTCTGGCCGATGATGGCGGTCATAATGCTGTTGAACTCGTGGGCGATGCCGCCGGCCAGCTTGCCGACCGTTTCCATTTTCTGGGATTGAAACAACGTGGCTTCGAGGCGCTTGCGCCCGGTGATGTCGCGGCCGATTATGGAAACCCCGGTCGGGATCCCCGATGCATCTCTCATCGGCGACATGGACAGCGATACCTCAATGCGGCGACCGTCCTTGGTGCGGCGGACGGTCTCATGGTGCGATATGTATTCGCCCCGGCGGATTTTTTCCAGGACTTCCCGAATCTCCTCAAGCCGATCGGGCGGCACGAGGATTGTGAAAGATTTGCCGATGACTTCGCTCGCGGCGTAACCGTAGATGCGCTCGGCCCCCTGGTTCCAAGTGAGGATGATTCCGTCCAGCGCCCCGTAGATGATGGCATCTTCGGAGGACTGCACGACCGAGGCCAGGAGCGTTTGGACCTCCTCCGCTCGTTTGGACTCGGTGATGTCCCTGACCGTGGACTGGTGGAAGACCTTTTCTGCTGACTGCATCCTGCTTATGAGTACGGTGGCGGGAAACTCCTCGCCGCCGAGCCGCCGGTGCGTCCACTCGAAGAAGTGGGAGCCTTCGCGCGTGGCCTTCTCTATCATCTCTTTGGCTTTTTCGGCGGAAGCGCGCCCGTCCGGCTGGCGATCGGGAGACAGTTCCCATGGGTTGTGTAAAATAAGATCCTCCTCGCTCTTCGCACCAAACATCTTCACCGCAGCCGGATTTCCGGAGGTGAACTTCCAGGAAGGAGGCTCGCTGGTCATGATGGCGTCACGGGAGCTTTCGAAGAGGCTCCGGAATTTCCCCTCGCTCGCCCGCAAGGCATTCTCCGTCTGCTTCTGCGCGGTGATGTCGCGCAACGTAAAGATTCTGCCGTAATACTTTCCGTCTTTGCCAACCACGGGAGACGAGTATCGGTCCAGCACCGTCCCGTCCTTAAACTCAGTCTCATCGCGGCTGATGGCGTTCGGGTGAGAATAAAGATAGGCGGCTTTTTCGAGGAACTGTTCGGGGTTTTTGGTCATGCCCGCGACCCACCGGCGCTGGGTCTCGTCGTCCTTGTCGTCCAGGATGTCTTGGGGAATTTTTAACAAGTCGGCTGCCCGCTGGTTTTGCAGAATCTTCTTGCCCTGCTGGTCCACGACCAGGATTCCGTCCTGGGAGGAGTTGACCTGGGCTTCCAGGAAGGCGGTCTTCCACTGCAACTCCTCCTCCGCCCGGTTGCGCTCGGTGATGTCCCTGACGGTGGCCTGGACGAAGACCTTTTCGGCTGACTGCATCCTGCTCAAGAGCACGGTGGCGGGAAACTCCCCGTCGCCGATCCGGCGGTGCGTCCAGTCGAAGGAGTGGGAGCCTTCGCGCATGGCCGTCTCAATCATCTCCCT
The DNA here is from genome assembly GCA_049513975.1 of Verrucomicrobiota bacterium. Taxonomy (GTDB): domain Bacteria; phylum Verrucomicrobiota; class Verrucomicrobiia; order Limisphaerales; family Palsa-1400; genus JBEKOF01. The sequence goes on from JBEKVM010000068.1 coordinate 24,785, forward strand.
GCCTTTTTCCGCGGACGCGCGCCCGTCCGGCTGGCGATCTGGAGACAGGTCCCATGGCCCGTGCGAAATGAAATCCTCCTCGCTCTTGGCCCCGAACATCTTCATCGCGGTCGGATTTCCCGAGGTGAACTTCCAGGAAGGAGGCTCCAAAATCATGATGGCGTCACGGGAACTCACGAAGAGGTCTTGATATTTCTTCTCGCTCGCCCGCAACTCCTCCTCCGCCTGCTTGCGCGCGGTGATGTCCTGCTTGATGGCAATGTAACGGGCGATGGCGCCGTCGCCGTTGCGCAACGGGGTGATCGTCATCTCTTCGACATAAGCGCTGCCGTCCTTGCGCCGGTTGGTCAGTTGCCCGCTCCAGACCTGTCCGGAGGAAATCGTCTGCCAGAGATTGCGATAGAAGACCTCATCCTGGCGGCCGCTTTTCAGGAGGCGCGGGTTCAGGCCGATGACTTCCTGCGCGGTGTAGCCGGTCAGCGCCGTGAAAGCGGCATTGACCCGGAGGATGTTGCCCGACTGGTCGGTGATGACGATGGCGTTGGCCGCTGCTTCCAAGGCGGCACTCTGCAACCGCAGGGCCTCCTCAGTCTGCTTGCGCTCGGTGACGTCGCCCGCATAACCATGCACCGTGTTGTTGAACCTGACGGGGAAGAATGACCAGGAAATGACGCGCGGGCCGATCGGTTTCTCCACACGCAGTTTCGGTGTGCCCTCGGCCAGGCATTGGCGGACCATCGCGGCGGTATCGGTCGGCAGCATCTGCGCAGGATTGACCAGCCCCAGGGCGCGGGTCATCGCGCCGGTGGCATGGTTGAAATAGTTGATTTCGCCCAAGGCGGACAGTTCCAGCACCGGATTGGGATTGAAGCGGGCGAAGGTCGCCTGGTGCTGGATTTCCGATTCTGCCTGCTCGCTCTCGGTGGAGTCCCGGATTAGGCCCACGGCATGCCAGCCGTCCTTCATTTGGACGGCGGAAAGGGACAACTGAATGGAGATTTCCTGGCCGTCTTTTCGGCGGGCCGCCAGCTCGAGTGTTTTACCCACGGCGGCGCCCTGGCCCGTTTGCCGAAACGCCGGGCAGGCGGCCTGGTGCGCCGGGAGGAAATGCACGGGCGCGATCAAGTCATGCAGGTCCTGGCCGAGGGCTTCGGCGCTGGTGTAGCCGAGAATGCGCTCGGCCGCCGGGTTCCAATAGGAGATCCGGCCTTCCGGGTCCATCATCAGAATGGCATCCCGGGCCGATTCGGTGATGGCGCCCATCAGCCCCTCGCTCTGCTGTAGTTTCTCCTCCGACCTCTTGCGCGCGCTCATGTCATGTTCGAAAGGTTTCATGAAGGCGCTTTTTCCGGCGCGGCATCCAGCATCTCGCGCACTTTGCGGAGAAGGACGGCGGGGGTGTAGGGTTTGGGCAGAAACGCGACACCCGGCTCAAACAGGCCCTGTTGAATAACGGCGTCGTCGGTGTAACCCGAGGTGAAGAGGATTTTGAGATCGGGATAAGATGTTCGCAGCCACTCCGCCATCACTTTGCCGCCCATCAGCGGCATGATGACATCGGTGATGGCCAAACGCATGGGCGCTCCTTGATGATCGCGCGCCGCGTGCAAGGCCTCCTGGCCGTTGGAAGCGGACAGCACTTTGTAACCCTGGGCTTTCAATACGTCGCGAGCCAGGTGCCGGACGGCCGGCTCATCTTCCACGATCAGCAAGGTTTCCGTCCCGCGCGGCAACGGCCCGGTCTGGAGCGGCCTGGCCGCCGCAGCCAGCGGCTGCTCGACTCGCGGAAAATAAACCCGGAAGGTCGTCCCTTTGCCAACCTCACTGTCAAGGCCGATGTGACCTCCGGATAGTTGGACGATGGTGTGGCAGGTCGCCAGACCCAAACCGGTGCCCTTGCCCTTGGGCTTGGTGGTGAAAAAGGCCTCAAACAAATGCGCTTTGACTTCCTCGGTCATGCCGGTTCCCGTGTCACTCACACTGAGCATCACGTAGTCGCCGGCAAGGGCGCCGGTGTGGGTGCGGGCGTAGTTTTGATCCAGCGTGACATTGTGGGTGGCGATGGTCAGTTTGCCACCGTTGGGCATGGCGTCGCGGGCATTGACGACCAGGTTCATCAGCACTTGTCCGACGTAGCCGGCGTCGGCCTTGACGTGTCCGATTTCGTTTCCGGGAACAATCGCCATTTCGATGTTCTCGTCAATGAGCCGCCGCAGCATTTTGTCCAGGTCTTTGACCACGTCACTAAGGTCGAGCACGACGGGTTGCACCATCTGTTTGCGGCTGAAGATGAGCAGTTGGCGGGTCAACCCGGTGGCGCGCTCGGCCGCCGCCCGAATCGTCTCCAGATGACTCTTGAGCACCTGGTCCGGGCCGAGTTTCTCCATCGTCAAATCGCTGTAGCCCATGATGACGGCGAGGATGTTGTTAAAGTCATGGGCCACGCCGCCGGCGAGCTGGCCGATCGCTTCCATTTTTTGCCCTTCAATGACCTGCGTCTCCAGCTTTCGGCGTTCCGTGATATCCTCAACCATCTTAATGGCGAAGCCGGCGCGGCCCGCCGCCTCGCGCGCCAAACTGACCGACAGCCGCGCCCAAACCTCCTGGCCATCCTTGCGGAGATAGCGCTTTTCCACCTGGTAGCTTTTGCGCGCGCCCTCAACCAATTGCCGGTATAGCTCCAGATCCTTGGCGCAATCGTCCGGGTGGGTGAAATCGCGGAAGGGCATCCGGCTCAACTCCGCGCCCGTGTAGCCGAGCATTTTCTGGAAGGCGGCGTTGGTCAGGACGGGGCGGCCATCCACTCCGACCAGCGCGATCCCCAGGGGCGATTCACTGAAAAGTATCTTTAACCGTTGCTCGCTGTGCTGCAAGGCCGCTTCCGTCCGCCGATTGCCCGCCCGCCCTTCGACTTCCTTCATGGCGCGGCGCACGGCGGGACAGAGGCGGGAGAGACGATCTTTCATGACATAGTCCGTGGCGTGGTTTTGCATGGATTCAATCGCCCGTTTCTCGTCCATGGTTTTCGTGACCAAAATGAAGGGCATGTCAAGGGATCGTTCCCGGCATATTTGCAGCGCCGACAAGCCGTCGAAGTTGGGCAGCTTGTAATTGGAAAGGATCAAGTCAAAACTGTTGCCGTCGAGCGCCTCAAGGTATGCGGCGCGGGTGGTCAGCCGGGTTATCAAGCAGGGCACGCCCGCCGCGGCCAGCGTGCGTTCCACGAGTTGCGCGTCATTGGGATTGTCCTCCAAGTGCAGAATGTGCAACGGTGATTTGATGGCGCCTGGTTTTTTCATACATGGGCTGGCTCAATTGTCTTGGAGCCGGTTGGAAAGGCGGAGGCTGGCGCCAGGAGGTCCGGCCAGGGTGGAAAGGTCCGGTTTGTCACGCTGGCCGGGAAGACCGGCGCCACGCTTTGGCCTGGGAGGAAAGGACCCGGCATGACGCCCCTCCGCAGAAGGCGCATTTCGCCGGCCTCCACCATATCCTTCACGCTGAATCCCGATTTCATATCCCGCAGTGCCCGCAACCCGGACCAAGTTTAAACTAAACCCTCACAGAGACACCCCGCTTTGTCCCCTGGGGATTGGCCGATGGACCAATCCGGTGTGATTCGGCTACTAAAATAAACCTGCTTTCAATTTATGTCAAGTTTCCATTATGATGGCTTCGGGCAGCCCTGGTACATCGTGACCCCCCTCCGCCTTGCTTTTGGCCGATTTAATGTGTTGTTTTGGTGTCACGGTATGACTTTACCCTTGGTTTGCTGGGCGTTTGACGTTGGAGCTTG
>JBEKVM010000069.1:0-30775 GCA_049513975.1 Verrucomicrobiota bacterium
CAAGTTACAATCGTGTTACGATAATGACGCTGGGGTGACAGTTTTCCACCAATGGCGTGGCAGGGGCATCCGTCAACTATAAGCAGCTTCTAGGCCGAACACGATTGGCGCCTCGCGTGCCGCGGGCCGCGCCCTCGCGGCCCGCATCAGAGCACCGTCAATTTGGCAGCGCCCCTCCAACATGAACCATCCAACCTTTGCCCTGGCCCCATCCGCGGCGGCACGGCCCTCACGGATTCACCCGCGGCGGCGGCGCTTTTTTAAAGGCGGTCTCGCGCAGGTAAATCGGCTCCAGGCTTTCCCCCGGCACAAAATCGCGCCGCCCGCAGGCCAGCCGGCCCAGCATGACCGCCTCGGGATACATATCCTTCCCGCCGCCAAACCAGCGCGTGATCTCCGGGCCGAGCAAGGCCTGGCCCGAGCCGGCCAGCGCCTGGATCTCCGCCATCGTCGCCAGCCCCAGCGCCTGCGCTTCGCGCCAGCCGCTTTCCTCGATTTGATAACGCGCCAGGTAAAACTCATTCCGCTGTGCGTCAACAATTATATTAACCGGCCCCCGCCATCCCTCCGCCCGCGCCTGCCCCGCCAGGCATTCCACGCTGCTCACCCCCAGCAGCTGGATGCCCCGGCCCAACTGCCAGCCTTGCCCCAGCGCAATCGCCCCGCGGATCCCCGTGTAGGAACCCGGCCCCAGCCCCACCGCCAGCGCCCCCATCTCCTCCCGACGGCATTTCGCCTCCGCCAGCGCCTCCTCCACCAGTCCCAGGTTGCGGCGGGGTGGGAATGGAGAAGGTGGCATGGCGCCTGATGCCTTATCCACCCGGGGCTCCGGCGGCTCCCGCGCGCTGCCCAGCAAGACGGGCGCGGCGGCGTCGCCGCTTTCCCACACCGCGACGCTTCGTTGCGCCGAGGAAAATTCAACCGCCAAAATCTTCATGGCAAATCTCCCGGTCCGTTTCGCCCAGGATTTTCAGTTGCGCGCGGCGAAACGTGCCCGGCCCAAGCCAGGGCGCGTCCGTCCCGTCCCGCCATCGTTCCACCCATTCCACCACCGTCACCCCGTCGGGCCGGACCAGATACGGCTCCAGGCCGGCGGCGATGATTTGTTCGCGCGTGTCCAGACGGTAGAGGTCCACATGAAAAAGCGGCAGGCGGCCTCCCCAATATTCATGCACCAGCGCATAGGTGGGCGAGGTCACGCGCGCGTCCGCCTTCAAGCCGAGGGCCAGCCCCTTGACCAACTGCGTTTTGCCCGCGCCCAGGCCGCCGCTCAGGCCGATGATCCAGCCGCGGCCGCACTCGCGGCCCCAGCCTTCCCCCAGCGCCTCGGTCTCGGCCGGGCTATGTGAAATGAACGTAACCATGAGCTTCCAGGGCGCGAATGCCATTTTCGTCGCGCAATTTCAAACCGGGCGCGGCGGTGATTTTGCCGATGCAACTGAGCCGGACCTTGGGAAATTCTTTGCGCCAGGCGTCCGCCAGCGGCACGGCGTCGCGGCCGGCCACGGTGAAGAGCAGTTCATAATCTTCTCCGTCGGTCAAGGCGGCGGCCAGCGGCGGCTTGGCCGGTGTCCCCGTTCTGGCCCGCAGGCGCGCGGCGCGGCTGATGGGGATGCTGCGCACCAGCAGCTCCGCTCCCACCTGGCTGCGCTCCATCAGATGCCGCAAGTCACCCGCCAATCCATCGCTCAGATCAATCATGGCATGAATGGAAAAATGCTCCGCCAGCCAGCGCCCTTCCGCCAGGCGCGGCTCGAACTCCAAATGTTTTCCCGCCAGCGAGCCCCCCAGTTCCCCGGTGACAAACAGCGCGTCCCCGTCCTTCGCCCCGGAACGCAGCACGCATTTGTCCCGCGCCACCTCGCCCAGCAGCGCGACCGAGATCAGCAGCCGTTCCGGATTGGACGTCGTTTCCCCGCCGACGATGGCCACGCCGTGGCGGCGGGCCAGCGCGTTCATCCCGGCGTAAATCCTTTTGATGAATTCCGGATCGAAGCCTTTGGGCAGCGCCAGCGTCACCAGCGCCGCCAGGGGACGGCCCGCCATCGCCGCAATATCGCTCAGCCCCCGCCCCAGCGCCTTGTGGCCGATGCTCTCCGGTTCCGCCGTGGGCAAAAAATGGATTCCTGCCACCACCGCGTCCGTCTTGAACAGCAGCGCCCGTCCCGCCTGGCCCCAATCCAGCACCGCGCAATCGTCTCCCGCGCCCGCAATCACCCCGGCATGGGAGGGCAGCGAACCGCTCAGACTGGCGATGAGTTCAAATTCGTTCATCGGATCGGAAGGATGCGCTGGTTCCCCGCCCAGAGCACCAGGAACAAAAAATTGGCGAAATTAAACAGGCTGTGGGCGGTCATCGAGGCCCACAGACTGCCCGTCCTTTCGTAGAGGTAAATCAGAACCAGTGAAAAAACGGTCAGCGGCAGGAACGAAAGCCCGTTGAAATGCATTCCCGCGAAAATCAGCGACGTCACCCACCAAGCCGCCCGCGGAAAGCCGCTCTGTTTGATCGTCGGATAAAGGATGCCGCGAAACAACATCTCCTCCGCCGCCGGCGCGAGAAGCACGGCCAGCACTCCCATAAAGACCTGTTCGCCCAAGGGCAAACCCGCCTTCTGCAAATCTTTGACCAACTCCTGCTGCGTCGCGGCATGATGCGTGGCCAGCTCAATCCAGTACCCCAATAAACCTTGCATGCCCCAGGCGACCGGCAGGAACAACACCGCCGCCGCCACGCCCCAGAGCACCGCTTTGACACGCTGGGGCGGCCGCAGGCCAAAGGCGTCGCCCCAGGAAATGGCGGTTTCGCGCAGGAAAAACCAAATCCAAACCAGGATTCCGCCCTGAAAAAAAAGTCCCGTCAGCCCCACCCGGGCGAATTCGCGATGCTCCGCGCTCATCCCTATTTTATCGCCCGGCAACAGGCTGGCCAAACAGAGGCCAAAACAAACCGTCATGATAATGCCCAGGAACAGGCGCAGCACCGCATCGGCACTCCATGGTTTCTCAGAAATCACCCGCCAAGGCTAAAGTTCCGGCGGCAAAGTTCAAGGTTCAATGTGGGCGCCCCTTCCACCGATGCCGCCCATTCAAGCCCAATCGTCGAGGACGAGCCGTTTGCCGGGGAGTAGGAGAGCGCGGAGTGATGGCGGGCCAATCCTGGCGACGCCAGGATGGGAACAAATTTATTGTGGAATTATTTTCTTCGGAGCGGGTTTGCGCCAGAACCGCCGCCGCGTCCAGAGGAAAGTCCGCCTGCGCGAAGAACTGTCCAGACTCCATGCTGGCGGAGGCGCGCGGTTAAAATTCTGGTTCTGTCGTCCAGTCGTTCAGCCGGATGATTTCCTTCACCTTGCGGCGTTCATACCGGTGTTTTTGGGCCTTGGCCGGCCGTTGCTCGGTCTGGCGGAAGGCATGCTTGGTGTTCCGAATGGCTTCGTGAATCAAGTCCAGCGTTTTAGTCATACAGCGTTTTTTTTTTGGCCGCATCGCTATTGACACCAACAGGCGATGTTCTTCTCAATCTGGCCAAAATAAAACGGACCCCTGCCCTTTCCCGCACCACTTCACTGCGTATCTACTCAGTCAGACAGGACCTTCAAACCGTCCTGAATGCCATTCTTCTTTTACCTCATTTCCGGCCAATGTCAACCCGAAAGTTACAAATTTGTCACGGATTTGGCAAAATTCGCTCCGCAAAATCCCCGCCACGATGAGTTGCCCGCCCGGCTTGAGGCGCGCGCAGATCTTCCCCGCCTGGCTCCCCAGCAAATCCGCCGTCAGATTGGCGCAGATGACGTCCCAGCGCCGCCCGCTGCGCGCCGGCAGCCGGGTCAGATCCTGGCGGCGGGGCCGGACGCGGTCTTGCACCCGGTTCCGGCGGGCATTGGCGCGGCTGACCCGGATGGCTTCGGGATCGCAATCAAAAGCCTGCACGGGCCGGTAGCCCAGTTTGGCGGCGGCGATGGCGAGGATGCCGGAGCCGGCGCCGATGTCCAAAAAGGACTGGCCGGCGCCGGGGCGGCGGCAGGCGGCCAATTGTTCCAGGCAAAAGGAAGTGGTGGCGTGATGGCCTGTGCCAAAACTCAGCCCGGGGTCCAGCCTCACCACCCGCTGGCCCGGACGCGCGCGGCGCCGGCTCCAGCCCGGTTTGATGAGCAGCGCCCCGCCAATTTCCATCGGCTGGAAATGGCGCTTCCAGGACTCCGCCCAATTCTCCCGCGGCAATTTCTTGATGAGGAGGCCGGACCGGCCCGGCCACAACCGGCGCAACGCCCGCCTCAGTCCTGCCCGCGCTTGCGCCACCGTCGCGCGCAGGGAGGATGGGTAAATGGTGACGGTTTGCTTCCCGCTGCGGGCGTCGTCATAAACCGCGGCGGAAACTTGAAAGGTTTCCTCCAACAAACCGACGACCGCCTCCTCCCGCGCGGCGGACGTGGTGATGGAGACTTGCCACATGAGATCGCCCTCCGGCGCGGCTCCTGTAGGCCGCGTGCCCTCACGCGGCGTTTGGAGGTGTGAAACATCCGAAATCGGCGGGCTATCCCAGCTTGGTCAGGGTTTGCCGGACCGCGTCAAAATTCGGCAGTTCCTTGGGCGAGGCCGTTTGCTCGGCGTATTGCACCACGCCATGCTTGTCAATTACAAAAGCGGCGCGGGCCGCCGTGTCGCCGATCCCGGCCAGGTTGGGGAAAACCACCTCGTAGTCCTTGATCGTTCTTTTGTTCAAATCGCTCGCCAGGACGATGCCGATTTTTTCCTGCTTGGCCCAGGCTTCCTGGGCGAAGGGGGTGTCAATGCTGATGCCGATGACGGCGGCATTGAGCCGGGCATACTGGCCCAGACCGGCGCTGATCTCGCACATTTCCTGGGTGCAAACCCCGGTGAAGGCGGCGGGGAAAAAAAGCAGCACGGTGTTCTTCTTGCCGAAATTGTCGCTCAGTTTGACATCCACCAGCCCGCTGGCGGCTTTGGATTTAAGCGTGAAGTCCGGAGCTTTGGAACCGACTTTGATAGGCATACAATTATTGTTTGAGTTTACCGACTACCCGTTTGACATGGTTTATATACGTTGCGCGCGAGGACGTGTCAAATGGGATTTTCCGCCCCGCCCTGAGCTTATTTTTTCCTTGTTTCCCCATGCGCGCAACCTACCATGCCAGCGAAGGTTTGCGGAAATTGTTTTTTCACAGCAGCCCGGTTGTTACAATTCTATGGATTTAAAACTGCCTCCGCTCGGAGAAGGTGCTGACTCAGGCAATGTCGTGAGCATCCTGGTCAAAGAGGGCGATGCCATCGCCAAAGGCCAGGGCCTCATCGAACTGGAAACCGGCAAGGCCGTGGCCCCGGTGCCCGCCTCCGCCGCCGGCAGGGTCACAAAAATTATCGTCGCGGTGGGCGACAAAATCTCGGTCGGCCAGCCCATTCTCTCCATCGAAGACACCGCCGCCGCTCCTGCAGGAGCAGCCGCGCCCGCCGCCAAACCGGCCCCGGCCAGGGCGCCGCACCTCGAGCGCCGCCCCGCCGCCCCGCCGCCGCCACCGCCTCCGGACCAGGAAGTTGCACCGCTGCCTTCCGGCCAGGAAGCCTCCGGCGGCCCGCAGCCGGCCGCCTCGCCCTCCCTCCGCCGGATGGCGCGCGAATTGGGCATTGATCTCAGGAACATTCGCGGCAGCCAGTCGGGCGGACGAATCATCATCGGGGATGTGCGCGCTTACGTTGAGCGGCTGCAACGGCTCGCCGCCCAGCCCCGCCCCGCCGCGGGCGCCCCCGCCAAACCGGCGCCTGAACCCATTGATTTCTCCAAATGGGGACCCATCGCCAAGCGGCCCCTCACCCCGTTGCGCCAGCTTATTGCCGCGCGGATGGCGCAAAGCTGGAACTCCGTTCCGCGCGTCACCCAGTTTGACCAGGCCGACATCACCGCCCTCGACGAACTGCGCAAAAATCACGCCCAGGCTTACGAGAAACAGGGCGCGCGCCTGACCCTGACCTCCTTCGCCCTGAAAATTGTGGCCGGGGCGCTGCAGAAGCATCCCATTTTCAACACCAGCCTCGATGAAGCCGCCGGCGAACTGGTCTGGAAGGAATACTTTCACATCGGCCTAGCGGTGGACACCGATGAGGGCCTGATCGTCCCGGTGCTGCGCGACGTGGACAAGAAAAACCTTCTCTCGCTCTCCAGGGAATTGCAGGAATTGGCCGCCAAAACCCGCGACCGCAAAGTTTCGTTGGAAGAATTGCAAGGCGGCTCCTTCACCATCTCCAATCAGGGCGGCATTGGCGGCGGCTATTTCACCCCCATTGTCAACCGCCCGGAAGTGGCCATTCTCGGCCTGGGCCGTGCCGCGCTGCAACCGGTCGTGCGCCACGGAAAAATCGAGCCGCGCCTGATCCTGCCGCTCACCCTGGCCTACGATCATCGGGTCATTGACGGCGGCATGGCCGTCCGGTTCGTGCTCGAACTGGTGAAAGGATTTGAAAACTTTGACGACAGCGGAGTTTAAACCCACCACTCCGCCACCCCGCCACTCCACCACCCCACCACCCACATGGAACCGATCAACACTGAGATTGTCGTGCTGGGCGCCGGCCCCGGCGGTTACGCCGCCGCCTTTTACGCCGCCGACCTTGGCAAAAAAGTCCTTCTCGTCGAGCAGGATAAAAAACTCGGCGGCGTCTGCCTCAACCGCGGCTGCATTCCCTCCAAAGCCCTCCTCCACGCCGCCAAGATGATTGTCGAGGCGCGCGAATCGGCCCATCGCGGCATCACCTTCGGCCCCCCGCAAATTGAACTGGACAAATTGCGCGCCTGGAAAAACTCCATCGTCGAAAAACTCGCCGCCGGCGTTTCCTTCCTGGCCAAAAAGCGCGGCGTCCAGGTCGTGACCGGGCGCGGCTACTTTGAAAACTCCCAAACCCTCCGCATCGAAACTCCCGAAGGACAGCAATTCGTCAGTTTTGAAAAAGCCATCGTGGCCGTCGGCTCCAACGCCGCCCTGCCCAAGGCCTTCGACCTCGGCAATCCCCGCGTCATGACCTCCACCGAGGCCCTCGAAGTCGAGGAGGTGCCCGAGGATTTGCTCATCGTGGGCGGCGGCTACATCGGCATGGAATTGGGCGGCGTCTATGCCAACCTCGGCAGCAAAGTCGTCGTCGTCGAACTCCTTGACACCATTCTCAGCGGCGCGGACCCCGACCTGGTGCGGCCCGTTTTGAAATGCGCCCAGGCCAGTTTCCGCGAACTGCGCTTTAAAACCAAGGTCACCAAAATGGCCACCAAAGGAAAAAAAATCCTCGTCCTCACCGAAGGCCCCGACAAAACCCCCAGGGAGGAACTCTACGACCGCGTCCTCGTCTCCGTCGGCCGCGTGCCCCGCTGCCGCGACCTCGGTTTGGAGAACACCAAAGTCGAGCAGGACGACCACGGCTTCATCAAAGTCAACGACCGCCAGGAAACCGCCGACCCCGCCATTCTGGCCATCGGCGACATCGCCGGCGGCGTCTTGCTGGCCCACAAAGCCACCAAGGAAGGCCGCATCGCCGTCGAAACCATCGTGGGCGAGGCCAGCACCTCCGCCGGCGTCATCATCCCCGCCGTCGTCTTCACCGATCCCGAAGTCGCCTGGTGCGGCCTGACCGAGGCCGAAGCCAAGGCCCAGGGCCTCGCCGTCGAAGTCGCCAAATTCCCCTGGACCGCCTCCGGTCGCGCCATGACTTTTGACCACCCCGGCGGCCTGACCAAATTGATTATTGACTCCGAAACCGAGCGCGTGCTGGGTGTCGGCATTGTGGGTTATGGCGCGGGCGAATTGATCTCCGAAGGCGTCGTCATCGTGGAAATGGGCGGCAGCGCGCGCGACCTGGCCGAATGCGTCCATCCCCATCCCACCTTGTCCGAGACGATCATGGAAGCCGCCGAGGCCTTCTACGGCTACTCCACCCACACCTTCTCCCCGAAGAAACGGGAAGAATAGAAAGGCGGCACGAAAATGCTGGCGCAAAACCGGCCGCCCTGTTACCATTCCCGCAATCAATTCACCCATGAATTGAGGCAGCCGATCTGTTTATGCCAAAAGTCAACGAGCTTTATGTGAACGGCAAAACCGTTCCGGTTAATGTGGACGGCGAACGCACTCTCTTGAGCGTCCTGCGCGATGATCTCGACCTGACCGGCAGCAAATACGGCTGCGGCGAAGGCCAGTGCGGCGCCTGCACCGTCCTGCTCGACGGCAACCCCATCCGCTCCTGCCGCACCACCGCCGCCGAAGCCGGCAAACGCAAAATCACCACCATCGAAAGCCTGGAAAAAGACGGCCGCTTGCACCCCTTGCAGGAGGCCTTTCTCAAAATGGACGCCATGCAATGCGCCTATTGCACCTCCGGCATGATCATGTCCGGCTATGCCTTGTTGCTCAAAAGCCCCGATCCCTCCGAGGCTGAAATCATCCGTTCCATGACCGGCAACATCTGCCGTTGCGGCGTCTATCAGCGCATCATCGCCGCCATCAAGGACGCCGCCAAAACCCTGCAAAACAAATGAATCCTGACGACACGCTAATTTTGGAGCCGGAACAATATGGGCTGGATACGCCCGCCCCGGCGCGTTTGGAGGTCAACCGCCGCGATTTCTTCAAGACCCTCGGCTGCGGCGTCATGGTGCTCTTTGTCATTCCCGCCGCCCTGGCCCAGGAAGGCGGCAGCGCCGGACGCCGCGGCGGCGGACGCGGTGGCGCAGCCCCCGCCGAAATCAGCGCCTGGATTCATATCGGCGAGGACGGCACGATCACGGTTTACACGGGCAAGGCGGAAGTCGGGCAGAACATCCGCACCTCCTTGACCCAGGCGGTGGCCGAGGAACTGCGCGCCCCCGTCTCCTCCATCAAAATGGTCATGTCGGACACCGACCTGGTTCCTTACGACATGGGCACCTTCGGCAGCATGACCACCCCGCAAATGGCTTCCCAGTTGCATCGCGCGGCGGCGGCGGCGCGCGGCGTGTTGCTGGACATGGCGGCCGAACACTTCCAGGCCGACCGGGCTTCCCTCACGGTGGCCGATGGCAAAATCTCCAAATCCGGCGGCTCCGAATCGGTCTCCTTCGGCCAGTTGACCAAAGGCCAGAAGTTCACCAAAACGGTGGACGGTTCCACGCCCGTCACCCCGGCCAGCGATTGGAAAATCGCCGGCACCTCCGTCCCCAAAGTGGACGGACGCGACTTTGTCACCGGCAAACACAAGTACTCCTCCGACATGAAGTTGCCCGGCATGTTGTTTGGCAAGATCCTGCGGGGACCGACCCTGGCGGCGAAGATTGTTTCCGTTGACACCAAGGCGGCGGAAGCGATGGAGGGCGTGAAGGTGGTGCGCGAGGAGACGGGCAATGGAACTTTTGTCGGGGCCGTCGCGCCGGACTCCTTGCAGGCCGAGTATGCCGTCAACGCCATCACCGCCCAATGGTCCGCCCCCCCGGACCAGCCTACTGACAAGACCATTTTCGAGTACATTAAAAACAACGTCGTCGCGGGCGGCGGCGGCGGACGCGGCGGCGGCAGGCGGGGTGGCGGAGGCGCCCCCTTCGTCGAAGAAGCGATGGAACAGGAAGCAGTTCCCCCCGCTGCGGCCGTGGCCGCTGATCAGACGCTCAAACAGACTTACACCGTGGCCTATATCGCCCACACCCCGCTGGAACCCCGCGCCGCCGTGGCCGATTGGAAGGAAGACAAGCTCACGGTCTGGGCCGGAACGCAGCGTCCCTTTGGCGTGCGCAGCGACCTCGCCCGGGAGTTGGGCATCCCGGAAGAACGCGTGCGCGTCATCGTGCCCGACACCGGCTCCGGCTACGGCGGAAAACACACCAACGAAGCGGCCACCGAAGCCGCCCGCCTGTCCAGGGCCGTCGGCAAACCGGTCAAACTGGTCTGGACGCGCGAAGAAGAATTTACCTGGGCCTGGTTCCGTCCGGCGGGCGTCATTGAAGTCACCAGCGGCGTGCGCAACGACGGCACCCTCGCCTCCTGGGAATTTTACAACTACAATTCCGGCAACGCCGCCCTCGCCACCCCTTACCACGTTCCCAATCCTGTCACCGCCTTTCGTCCCACCCGTTCCCCGCTCCGCCAGACTTCCTATCGCTCCTTGGCCGCCGCCGCCAACAATTTCGCCCGCGAAGTCCACATGGACGAACTGGCCCGGCTCTTGAAGATGGACCCGCTGGAATTTCGCCTCAAGAACCTGACCGACTCCCCGAGAGACTCCCGTCTCCGTGCCGTTTTTGAAGCCGCCGCCAAAGCCTTCGGCTGGGGCGCGGTCAAGGCCTCGGGCGGCCGCGGCTTCGGCATCGCGGGCGGGACGGATAAGAATTCCTACGTGGCCACCTGCGCCGAAGTTTTGGCCGACACCGCCAGCGGAACCGTCAAAGTCGTGCGGGCAGTTACCGCCTTTGATTGCGGGGCGGTCGTCAACCCCAACCATCTCAAAAACCAAATCGAAGGCGCCATGGTGATGGGCCTGGGCGGCGCCCTTTTTGAGGCCATCCAATTTGAGAAGGGCATGATCACCAATCCGCATCTGGCCGACTACCGCGTGCCCCACTTCGCCGACGCTCCCAAAATTGAAATCGTTCTCATTGATCGAAAGGACGTCGCTTCCGCGGGCGCGGGGGAAACACCCATCATCAGCATCAGCCCCGCCGTGGGCAACGCGATTCTTGACGCCACCAACATCCGCCTCCGCCACATGCCCATGATTCCCGACGGCCTGAAGGCCTGACCCCAAAGCCCGTCCGCGAAAAACTCCAACCCGGCAGGGCAAGACTCGAATCTCAAAAACCCCGCGCCTGCATAAGCCGGCCAACCAACCTCCAATCCATGACCGCCGATAGCTCTTTCCTCTCGCGCCGGGAGAGGGCCAAGGTGAGGGGCAGGCCAATTCGCCGGTAGGGCGACGCCTCGACAAACTGGAATCGAGTCATGGCTCGACGGAGTTGCCCTACCGCGGGGAAGGCAGTCGGCGAGGGTGCCGACTGTTACACGCGGGGGCGCGTCTGCTCCCGGAAGGGTTCAGTCCAGGTCCACCCGCAGGCCGTCGTAGGCAAACTGGACGCCGTCAGGCAATTCCGCCTGGGCCAGGTCGTGATCAAAATCGTGCGTCAAATGGGTGAAGTAAGTCCGCCCCGCGCCGATGCGCCGCGCCGCCGTCAGGGCCTCGTCCAGGCACATGTGGGTGGGATGCGGCGCGCGGCGCAAGGCGTCCAGCACGGCGGCTTGCACCGCGCGCGCCTGCTCCACCGCCGCCGGCGGCACTTCCTTGCAGTCGCTCAAATAGGCAAGCCGTTTTTTGCCCTCCTGCAAAAAAAGGAAGCCGTTGGTCACGGTGCGCCCGTGCGGGAGCGCCAGCGGAACAATTTGCAAATCCCCCAGCACGAACGGGCCGTTGATCAGGTGCGGCTCGGGGATGAAATAGCCCTTGGGAATGGGCTGCCCGGAAAAGGCGTATTGGAAGACCCGCCGCAAGTCCTCCATTGTTTTTTCGCCGGCATAAATCGGCAGCCCCGTCCCGCCCCGCAGATCGCAAAAGCGCCGGCAATCGTCCAATCCCATGATGTGATCGGCATGGGCATGGGTGAACAGGACGGCGTCAAGCCAGCGGATGTTTTCGCGCAGCATTTGGAGGCGGAATTCCGGGGTGGTATCAATCACCAGTTTGACGTGCGGGGTGGCGACATAGAGCGACGGGCGGGTGCGATGGTTTTTTGGATTGGCCAGAAATTCCGGCGGATATTCCTGCCCGATCACCGGCACCCCCTGCGAGGTGCCGGAGCCTAAAAAAATAAATGAAAATGACATGCCGTGGCCAAGGCTAAAGGGAAAATGAAGAATGCGCAAATTGGGAATGGGACGGTCGAGGGTGGCAGGGCGAGACTCCGTCGAGCCGAAACTCGATTTCTTGGGAGAAAGTCACGGCTCGACAGAGTCTCGCCCTCACTGAGGAATTGCGCAATTTGCATCTTTGCTCCCGCTTTGCTATACCTCCTCTCCTTGAAGCTGGCGCGCGCCATCTTCCTGGATCGGGACGGAACCTTGATCCAGGAAAAAGAATATCTGCACCGCCCGGAGGAAGTGGCGATTCTTCCCGGAGCGGCGGCGGCGTTGCGGCGCTTGCGGGAGGCCGGCTTCAGGTTGTTCATCGTCTCCAACCAATCCGGCGTCGGCCGCGGCCGCTTCACCCTGGAGGATGTGGCCAAAGTCAACGCCCGCCTCACCGCCGATCTGGCGCGGGAGGGCGTGGGCCTGGACAAAATTTATATCGCCCCCGAAGCGCCGGAGCAGCCCTCGCGCGGACGCAAACCGTCCCCCCGATTTCTGCTCGACGCGCGCGATGAATTCGGCCTCCGCCTGGAGGAGAGTTACCTGGTGGGAGACAAAATGATTGACTTGGAATGCGGCTGGAACGCCGGCGTCAAGAAGAGCATTCTGGTCCGCACCGGCTACGGGCGGGAAGTGGAGAAGGCCGGGGACCCCCGTCTGGCCGCCGCCGTGGTGGCGGACGACCTCGCCGCCGCCGCCGCCTGGATTCTGGCCCGGAAACAACAATTCTGAGATATTTAATGGAGGCGGATGAAAACTTTTGCCGGACTGGGATTTCCCGGATAATCTGCCGTCCTCCTGCAAGCAGGATCTTGGTCATCTCGTTCCTGCGAATCCGGAGGGTTTCCCGGTTTCCCGGCTGCAAGGACCTTTACAATACGAATTAGATAATGCAAAGTCCCTTCATGAAAGCAAATCAACTTTCCCTCCATCGAGCCGGGAAGTTGATTCCGACAGCCTTCACGCTTCTTGAGTTGCTTGTGGTGATCACCGTCATCGCCATACTGGCGGCCTTGTTGCTGCCGGCGCTGGGAAAGGCAAAACTGTCAGGGAAGAGGATTTCATGCCTGGATAATTTGAAGCAGATGTCGTACTCGCGCCACATGTACACCGACGACAATCGAGGGAACTTGGTTCTGGCCGTGGCCGACGAGGATAGCGTGGATACAACCATCCAGACTGACGATGCCAAGGTGCTGCTCTGCCCTTCGACTCATGTGCCCCTGACCCCGCTGTCGGGGGACGGGTGGGGCACTGCCGATACCACGTATTTCGACTTGAATTCTCAGGCGCCCTCCATACCTGGGAGCTACGCCATCAACGGCTGGCTTTCGGTGAATCACACGCCGGTGGATTCGTATCCCCAGTTTTTCTTTAAGAAGGAGGCGGACCTGCAGGCCCCTGCCGCGATCCCGCTTTTGCAGGATTCAATCTGGTACTACGTGTTCCCTCTGGAAACAGATCCCACCCTGAATCCTGCAAACCTTTACGACGGCTACTACGGCCATCGAGACCCGTGCATACATACCATGGGCCTTTGTTTGATTGACCGGCACAACAACCGTCCCGCGGCCTCTGCGCCGACTGCTTATCCTTATTCGAGAGGCAAGGTGCTTCCCGGCGTCATCAACATGGGGTTCGCCGACAATCATGCTGAGCTGGTGAAGTTGAACAACCTCTGGAATTACACATGGCACCGCGGCTGGGTCACACCCAGCCCTCATCCTTAAGAGCAGGATCCAAACGGTCTGCCCACACCAAAAGGTCTGCTCATCATCGGCATCCCTGAAACCGGAAAAAGGGGATTTGCACTTCCTGCGGATGCCTGTTTTTTTAGCCCGGCTGATAAAAACCGCCGTAAAAGGAACGGGTCCTTGCCTAATCAATAAACAAAAGGGAGCAAGCGCCAGGTTGTGGCTTTGTATTGAGCATACTCGGGATAGCGCGCCGCCACTAACGACTCCTCACAAAGGATTCGCACCACGGCAGCGGCCAGAACCAACCCTCCGCACAGGCCGGCGCTCCAGGACCAGTGCCCGGCCGCTCCCGCCAAACTGAAGAGGCACACTCCTGCGTAGATCGGATGCCGGATGAAGCGATAGGGTCCGCCCGTCACCAAGCCTCCTTCGGTCGGATCAGCGACCACATGCCAACTGCGCCGGCCGAACGTGATCCTCGCCCAAAGAAACAGCAGCAGCGACACCACCTGCAAAGAGATGAGGATCGGGGAGGATGAGAAAAGATTCCGCTTCGCCAGCAAAGCCAGCAAGCCGCCCACCATCCCGAAGTAGCCAAAGATTGACAGCGGCTTCAACATCTGTCGGGGATCATAATCCCTTCCCCTCCGCCATACAAACCAAATAACGGTTGCAGGGAGCGCCAGGGCCGCCGCGAGCAGACCCCACCATAAACGGATTAGATCTTCAGTTGGCTCAAGCGAAAGATAAAATGACCACCTAAAGCCTGTGGCGGACCGGAGGACGTTTCAGCGACCCGGGTTCAAGGCACCGGCACAATCCGCCAAAGCCGCGCCGGCTGGCCTAGGCTCGACGTGTCGAAGTAAAGCTGCGAGGTGTTGGTCAGCGTCACTGTGGCCAGCGTAACCCAGGCGTCTGTCGGGCCAAACTGGTTGATGTAATCCAGGCGCAAAGAGTCGCCAACATTGCCCGTCACCGTGAGCGCCGGAACCATCTTCATATCGAGAGACGGAACAACAGCCGGCGTTCCCGTCTGCCACGCGCGGTAGAAGCGCTGCGACGGGAGGGGTGAGAGATCGAAATAGAATTGCGAAGCATTGGAAAGGGTCATCGTGGCCATCGTCGCCCAATTTGTTGCGGGGCCAAGATCGTCCCTGTAATCAAGGCCCAAAAAGTTTCCCGCCTGCGCCGTCAGGTTGACGCCAGGCACCCACCTTCGAACCACCGGTGCGATCACATTGAGCGCGACCGGCGAGCTGGTCACGGCGCCGAAAACATTGGTGACGACCACCGTGTAAGTGCCGGAACGCGCATACGGGATATTGGTTAGCACCAGCTCATTGTTGGCACAACTGAGCATATTGGTGCCGTTAAGGCACCATTGATAGACCGGTGGCGGTTTGCCGGTGGTGTCCACTGCGAAATGCACGGTGGCGCCTGCCTCCGCCGTTTGAGTTTGCGGCGGCATTAACATGGCTGGGGCGCTGCCCAGATTGGCCTGCGCGATGTAGGGGGACACGTTCGTCCCGGCCTGGGAAAAGTTTCCCCCGACAAACAGACGTCCCGCCCCGTCAGCCGCCAGTGCCCAGACCTCACCGTTTGCCCCCGAGCCCAAGGCCGACCAGGCGCTGCCGTCCCATTTGGCGATGTTGGAGGCCGTTACCCCGCCCGCCGTGCTGAACGATCCCCCCGCGTAGAGACTGTCCCCGGTCACCGCCAGCGCCATGGCGTTGCCGCGCACCCCCGAGCCCATAGCCGACCAGGCGCTGCCGTCCCATTTGGCGATATTGTTAGCTGTTACACCGCCAGCCGTGCTGAACACTCCCCCGGCGTAGAGACTGGTCCCGCTTACCGCCAGTGAAAAACAGTGAAGACCAATGAGGCCCGACCCCAAGGCCGACCAGGCGCT
Organism: Verrucomicrobiota bacterium; assembly: GCA_049513975.1. Lineage (GTDB taxonomy): Bacteria > Verrucomicrobiota > Verrucomicrobiia > Limisphaerales > Palsa-1400 > JBEKOF01. The sequence goes on from JBEKVM010000069.1 coordinate 15,474, forward strand.
GCCGTCCCACTTGGCGATCATGTTGGCCGGCACCCCGCCCGCTGTCCTGAAGTTTCCCACGGCGTAGAGATCGGTCCCGCTCACCGCCAGCGCAAAGACGGGGTAATCCATCCCCGAGCCCAAGGCCGACCAGGCGCTGCCGTCCCACTTGGCGATGTTGCTGGCCGTTACCCCGCCAGCCGTGGTGAACAGTCCCCCGGCGTAAAGATCGGTCCCGCTGACCGCCAGCGCCCTGACATAAGTATTGCTGGCACCCATCCCCGAGCCCAAGGCCGACCAGGCGCTGCCGTCCCATTTGGCGATGTTAGTGGCCGAAACGCCGCCCGCCGTGACGAACCATCCTCCCGCGTAGAGGTTGGTCCCGCTCGCCGCCAGCGCCGAGACGTTGCTGTTCATCCCCGGGCCCAAGGCCGACCAGGCCCTGCCGTCCCATTTGGCGATGGCGTTGGCCGGCACCCCGCCAGCCGTGGTGAACCCTCCCCCTGCATAGAGATTGGTCCCGCTCACCGTCAGCGCTAAGACAGCAGTATTGTTCGTACCCATCCCCGATCCCAAGCTAACCCAGTCGGCATCGCTGAAGGTCTGCGCGCGAGCGGGCACAATGAGGGCCAAGGCCAGCGCGGCCAAAAACGTCAACGGCGCCGGCGCGAGGCGGCGGCGGAGACGCCCGGACATCGAGTTACTGCCTGACGTGGCCGTTGTTTTCGTACGCGTGAAGTTCCTCATAGGCTAGTCCTTTCCACCATCGAAGTTTTGGAGTAATGCGGTCATCGAGCCGTGAAGTTGTGGAAACAAAAGCACACCCCACCCGTGCAGCGGCAAATTCCAAAATGCTTCGAATTCCGTTGCTCCCGGCTTCACCTCTTGCCTGCGCCAGTTTCATTGACCGGCAAGGCCCTGGCTCGCGAAAAGAATTTAGCTCAGAACGAACGCATCCTGTTTTCGTTGGTCCCTTGCATTGGCAATGCCTAACAAGAACTCACCAGGCTGTCAAACGGATTAGTTAAAGTTATCAGGGTTGCACGGCCCGGTAGAATTCTGGCTGGTTGGGGGGCGGACCGAGGTTGATGGATTCGACCGGGTTGGTCAAGGTCAGGTTGGTAATCGAGTTCCAGGTGATCGGCGGCGAAAAGCTGGAGGTGGACTGAATGGTGTACATCAAGCCGGGGGTGCCGTAGAGTATCACAACCAGGGTGGAGCCGTTGAAGGTCACCTGAATCCTGGGCGGAGGGGCGGCATTGCCGGCCAGCAAATCAAAAAACTCCATCTGGTTGGTGGCAGGACCCGGGTAGATGAATTGGACCGCATTGGTCAGGGTCAGGTTGGTGAACCCGGTCCAGGTGACAGGCGGCGAAAGGCTGGCCGTGGACAGGATGGTGTAGTTGGAGCCGGGGGTGCCGTAGAGAATCAGAACCGGGATGGCGCCGTTGGTGAGGACGGCCTGGAGTCTGGGCGGAGCGGGGGGAGCGCCGGCCAGCAAAGCAAAGAATTCCATGCGGTTGGTCAGAGGACCGGGGTAGATGAATTGGACTGCGTTGGACAAAATCAGGTTGGTGACGGTGGTCCAGGTAATCGGCGGCGAAAGATTGGTGGTGGACTGGATGGTGTAGTTGGAGCCGGGGTTGCCGTAAAGAACCAGGACAGGGTTGGAGCCGTTGGTCAGGGATGCCTGGAGCATGGGAGGAGGAAGCGATGGCGTGACGAAGGTCAAATCGCCGCCGGCATTTGTGCCAATGCTGTTTTGGGCGAGGGCCTGGAAATGGTAGGTTGTGCCGGGCAGCAAGCCGGTAACGGGCAGCGCCACCGCTTGCGTATCCGCCACGTCCGCCGCCAAAGTGTTGCTGGCGCTGAAGCTTCCATAGGCGGTGGTGGGGCCATATTCGAAATAGACCGTCGTGGCCGCGCCTTCGGGGTTGACATTGGCATTCAACGTGGCCGAGGTGGCCGTGACGCCCGTGGCGGCCAGATTCGTCACCGCAGGGGCGGCGGACAGCAAGTTAAAAGTCAGGCTCCAGCCTCCGCTGATCGAGCCGTTGGCCCCGGCAGTGGCGTTATAATACTCGGACAAGCTCCAGGTTCCCTCCAAGGGCGTTCCGATGAAGCCGGCCAGTTGGTTGGTGGCGGCCATTTGATAAAAAGGACTGCCGGACGGGAAGGCCGTGCCGCTGGGCTGGAAAGCGCCGGAGGTGATCGTGCCGCCGGGAAAAGGCGTGGCGGGATCCGCAAAGGTAATGGTGGCGTTGGTGACCAGTCCGCTGCCGGCCAGGTTCATCAAATCCACCGCCGGGCCGGAGGGGCCGGCGAGGAGAATTTCAATGCCCCCCGAGGAGAGATCGGACAGCCCGTAAAGGGTGACGGTCACGCTTTGCAACACGCCGGGGAGAGCCGGAACCGGGATGGTGGAAGGGAACGGGGAAGCATCGGAAAAGGAATCTATGATGGTGATGGGAGTGCTGTTGGAATAACTGAGCACGGCAGTTGGCGTAACGAAGGTCAAGTCGGCGCCGGCATTCGTTCCAATGCTGTTTTGGGCCAGGGCCTGGTAATGGTAGGTTGTGCCGGGCAGCAAGCCGGCGATGGGCAGCGCCACCGCTTGCGTATCCGCCACGTCCGCCGCCAAAGTGTTGCTGGCGCTGAAGCTCCCATAGTTGGTGGTGAGGCCATATTCGAAATAGACCGTCGTGGCGGCCCCTTCGGGGTTGACATTGGCATTCAACGTGGCTGAGGTGGTCGCAATGTCCGTGGCGGCCAGGTTCGTCACGGCGGGGGCGGCGGGCAGCATGGTAAAAGTCAGGCTCCAGCCTCCGCTGATCGAGCCGTTGGCGCCGGTAAAGTCGTTATAATACTCGTACAAGTTCCAGGTTCCTTGCAGGGGCGTTCCGATGAAGCCGGCCAATTGGTTGGTGGTGACCTGTTGATAAAAAGGACTGTTGCCCGGGAAATCCGTGCCGCTGGGCTGGAAGGTGCCTGAGGTGATCGTGCCGCCGGAAAAAGGCGTGGCGAGATCCGCAAAGGTAATGGTGGCGTTGGTGACCAATCCGCTGCCGGCCAGGTTCATCAAATCCACCGCCTGGCCGGAGGGACCGGCGAGGAGAATTTCGATGCCCCCCGAGGAGGGATCGGACAGCCCGTAAAGGGTGACGGTCACGCTTTGCAACACGCCGGGGAGAGCCGGAACCGCGTTGGTGGAAGGGAACGGGGAAGCATCGGAAAGGAAATCCACGATGGTGATGGGAGCGGTGTTGGTATAACTGAGCACCGTCGGCGTGCCGTCCGCGCCCGCCTGAAGCGGATGGAGCAGGAGAAGCAGGCAGCCAAAGCCAGCAGAAAGGAAAAATGGGCGCCGCGCGCGGGCCGGGTGAGCCGCTGTGATTTGGTTGAAATTCATTGAATGGACGGGGTGGGCTGGCAGTCTAATATGTTGACGGCAGAATGGATTTTAAACATGCATCTCCAATTTTGGAGTTTATATAGCATACAAACGGGTGTCCGTCACGCGAAAAAGGGCGGCGGAACCAGGCGGGCACGGCGGGCTTGCATGGGGCGGACACCAGGAGTATCTTAAAGCATCCATCACGGTGAAAGCGAACGACGACTGAAAGAGGCAATTTATGAGAACACAACCGATGATTTTTGGGGCGGCCACCGTCACAGTTCTGGCGAGCGCGCTTTTTCTGGTCCTGCCCGGCCGTGCCGGCGCAGGCAGCGACACCAATGCTGCGGCGGCGGCATCCCAACCTTCGCCCGGTGCGGCCAGCGTCACGCTGTCGGGCCTGCCCTCCGGCGTGAGCGAGGTGATGAAGATGTACAAGGGCGGCATCCCGGCCGACATCATCGTCAGTTACATCAACAATTCGCCGCTGACGTTTTATCTGAGCGCGGACAACATCATTTCTTTTCAGCAACAGGGCGTGCCAAACCAGGTGCTCAATGCCATGATCAATCGCTACGGCCAATTGCAGCGGCAGGCGGGCCAGGCCGCCGCCGGGCCGGTGCCAGTGCCCGGACAGGCCCCGCCGCCGCAGTATTATTCTTACGCGGCGGGCAATGCGGCGCAAAGCGCGGCGGACAGTGCGGCGGCCAGCTATAATGCCGCGCTGCAAGCCCAGGCGGCCGCTTCCACCGCTTATGTCGCGACCCCAAGTTACCCGGTTTACGAGCCGTACTATTACGATCCCTATTATTATTACCCCGGGTACGCCGTCGGCTGGCCGCTGGGCTTTGGTTTCGGCTATGGCTATTGGGGCGGATTCGGCCATGGCGGCCGCTTCGGCGGCTTTGGCGGCCGCGTCGGCGGGTTTGGCGGCCGCGTCGGCGGATTTGGCGGTGGCGGCCATGTGGGCGGATTTGGCGGTGGCGGCCATGTGGGCGGATTTGGCGGTGGCGGCCATGCCGGCGGGTTTGGCGGCGGCGGACATGCGGGCGGGTTCGGCGGCGGCGGACACGGTGGCGGTGGCGGGCACCGCTAAGAATCGCCGGACAAGTCCCGGACGCGGGCGATGTCACGAAGGATTTGTTCGTGGAGGCCGGCCAGGGAGGCGAACTTTTGTTCGTCCCGCAGCTTTTTGAGGAAGCCCAATTCCATTTCCTCCCCGTAAATATCCCCGGCAAAATCGAGCAGGTGCGCTTCCACCTGGAGGGGCGGGGCGACGCCGGCCAGGGTGGGGCGGCAACCAATGTTGACAGCGGCGGCATGGCTCTGGCCGCAGACCAAGGCACGCGCCGCATAAACCCCCGACGGCGGCACCAGCAACCCGGCCAGGTCAAGGTTGGCCGTGGCAACGCCCATTTGCCGGCCCAGGCCGGCGCCTTTGATGACGCGTCCGCAAAGCGCATAGGGACGGCCCAGCATTTGACCGGCCTGCAGGAAGCGCCCCGCCCGCACCGCCGCGCGCACCCGGGTGCTGCTGACCGGCCGGCCATCCAGGGAAACTTCCGCCAGGGCATGGACGGCAAAGTTGAGTTCCTTTCCCAGCGCGTTGAGCAAGGCGACATTGCCGGAACGGCCGCGGCCAAAGGAAAAGCCCCGGCCCACCGAGAGGCTCTGGATTCTGCCGCAGTCCCGCGCCAGGCCGCGCACAAATTTCTCCCCGGTCATCCGGCTGAATTCCTTGTCAAAATGAATGACGCAGGCGGTGTCCGGCCCCAGGGAGGCCAGGACGCGCATCTTTTTGGCCGGCGGATAGATGAGCGGCGGCACCCGCGCGGGCGCCAGCACGGCGGCGGGGTGGCGGTCAAAGGTGATCACCACGGAAAGGCCGCCGTGCCGGGCGGCATCGCCCAGCGCCTGGCGGATGACCCGCTGGTGCCCCAGATGGACGCCGTCGAATACCCCGATGGCCAGGCAAACCGGGCGCGAGCCGGCCTGCAATTCAGCGGTCGCGTGGATGACGTTCATTTTTCGGCCTGGCTCAGGCGGGCTGTGTCAACTGCAAAAATGGCAGGACCCGCCCGGCCAGCCCGGCGGGGGACATTTTCAGGACCTCTTCAAAGGGGATGGCGTCCTTGACATCGAATTTGCCGGAGAGGACGCGGCGCAGGGAGGCGAGGTGCGCGCCGGGGCCGGTTTTGACGCCCAGTTCATGGACCAACGCCCGGACGTAGGTCCCCTTGGTGCAGGCGACGCGGAACCAGCCCAGCGGCTCGGCATAGCTGGTGAAACGAAAGCTGTAAACGTGGATGAGCCGGGGCTTGCGCTCCACTTCCACCCCTTTGCGCGCCAGTTTGTAAAGCGGCACCCCCTTGATTTTCACGGCCGAAACCATCGGCGGCATCTGCAGTTGATCGCCCTGAAAGGCGGCGGCGGCCCGGTTGAGTTCTTCCAGGGTCATGGGCGGCACCGGCAGCGAGGCCACCAGCTCGCCGTCGGCGTCGTAACTGTCGGTGGTTTCTCCGAATTTGGCGCAGCCTTCATAAACCTTGTCGTCGCTCATCAGTTTTTCGGAGAGCTTGGTGCCCCGGCCCAAAACCAGGATGAGCAGGCCGGTGGCGCCGGGATCGAGCGTGCCGCAATGACCGACTTTTTTAAGGCCGAAATTCCGGCGCACCGCATCCACCACATCGTGCGAGGTGGGGCCGGCCGGTTTGTCAATCAAGACGGCGCCGTCCAATGAATCAAACGGTTGCATGAAAAATCAGGGAGAGGCAGCGAGGGCTTTTTTGATGGCGGCCACGACGCGGCGCTGGACGGAGAGGGGCTTGCCGGCGACGCGCGCGCCGGCGGCGGCGCGGTGGCCGCCGCCGCCGAATTGGGCCGCGATGTCATTGACGTTCACGGCGTCGGATTTGGAGCGCAAGCTCAGCCGGGTCAATTCCGGTTCCATCTCTTCAAAAATGCAGGCGACCACCACCGGTTCAAAGGCGCGCAGATGGTCAATCAAGCCCTCCGTATCGTTGCGATCCGCCCCGGTTCGCGCAAAATCGCGGTGCCTCAGCCAGAGGTAGGCGATGCGGTCATGGTCGGTCAGATGGAAATGGTCATAGAGGTGTTTGAGCAGGCGGACGCGGGAGAGGGGGAAGGACTGATAGACTTCGTGACAGACGGTTTCCAGGTTCGCGCCCAATTTGACCAAGTCGCCGGCGGTGTGATAGGTGACCGGCTTGGTGGTGGAATATTGAAAGCTGCCGGTGTCGGTGGAGACAGCGGTGAACAGGCAATCGGCCATGGCCGGGGTGATGGGCCAGCCGGCCAGGCGGAGGATGCGGAAGACCAGTTCCCCGGTGGAGGCCTCGCGGTCGGAAATCCAATTCAAATCGCCATAACGGGTGTTGCTCTGGTGGTGGTCAATATTAATAAGCTGCTTGCGGTGCTCCACCGCCGGGCCAACCGAACCCAGACGTTCAAAACTGGCGCAATCCAGGGCGATGACCAGATCAAATTCCGGGCTGCCCCTGGGTTTTTGCACGACATGGCCCGGATCGAGGAAGGCGTACTTTTGCGGCAGGGGATCTTCGTTCCAGCAGGCCACCTCCTTGCCTTGCCGGCGCAAGGCCAGGGTCAGGGCCAGTTGCGAGCCGATGCAATCCCCGTCGGGCCGGATGTGACCCCCCACGCAGATAGTCTGGCTTTCCCGCACCTTTTCCAGAATCCGGTCAATGATCTTGGGATGCGACTTCATGAAGGGGCCGGGGGCGTTTCCAGTTCCTCCAGGATTCTGAGGATGCGGTTGCCGCGTTCGACCGACTCATCCAGCACAAATCTCAGCCGCGGTGTGTATTTCAAGACCACTCCCCTGGCCACCAGGCCCTGGATGCGCTTGCGGTTCTTTTCCAGCATGGCCATGCCCTTGTCCTTTTGCGCCTGGCCGCCGAGAATGCCGATGAAGACGGTGGCGTTTTTCAAGTTGGGCGCCACTTCCAGGTCATTGACGTCGATCAAGCCGGCTTCATTGACGGGGAGTTCGCGGCGGATGACCTCGCCGATCTCGCGTTTCAGCAGTTCACGGACCCTTTCCAATCTCAGGGACATAGCGGTAGTCGGCGGTTTTGCCAGGGCATTTCGGTCATCGGTCGCCGCTATCGTAGCCGGTCGTGCCGGCGAAACCAGTAAAAAAGAGGGCGAATTTTCCCGCTTGACATACATAGCATGGCAATGTATGTTGCCGCCATGATCGAAAAAGAACTCATCGCCGCCTCGACCGAACCCTTGATTCTGTCCCTGCTGGCCAGGGGCGAAAGCTACGGATACGAACTGATTCAGGAGGTCCGCCGCCTCTCCGGCGACAAGATCACATGGACGGACGGGATGCTTTACCCGGTGTTGCACCGCATGGAGGACAACGGCTGGATTAAATCCCGCTGGGTGGAGATGGAGAACGGGCGCAAGCGCAAATACTACTCGATCAAAAAGGACGGCCACCAGGCCCTCAAGGAAAAACGCGAACAATGGAGCCTGATTTCTTCCGTGCTGGGCGGTTTGTGGCAAGGAGAGCAGGTTTAATTCAGGCCGCTCTCCGGGCCGGGCCGGACGGGCTGGAGGAGGGCTGTGTCAAGAATTGCATCCATCTTTCCGCCTCTTTGGGGTCGGGGTCGAAGGGGTTGAGCAGGTGCAGGGCGTGACCGCCCTCGATCCCGACGATTTCCCAATCCAGATAGTAGGAGCAGGGTTCGTTCTGCAGCAGGCGCATGACCCGGGAGCGGACGCAGGCGCGGGTGTTGGCCGGGGGCTGGGCGATGGCGCGCGCGGCGTCCTGGGGCGCAATTCGCCACGGCGGCGGCGTCCGGGCCAGGGCCAGCCCCAGGCTGCGCGCCGGATCAATCTGGTGGTATTCCAGGTCCTGCGATTTGAGCCAGGGATCGTTCCAGGAGATTTTTTCCTGGTCGCAAAACTTTTGCAGCAGCCACCGCTTGGTAATCCAATCCACCCGGCCCGCCAGCGTCTCCGGATCGGCCGCCAGCGCCGCCAGCGTTTCCTCCCACAGCGCCAGCAGCGCGTCGGTCTCGGGATCGCGCCCGCCCAGTTCCGCCCGCGCCGTCCGCTGAAATTGCTGGAGCAGGACGACCGCATCCACGCAGCGGCCGTCGGCCAGCCGGGCCAGCCACGGGCCGTCGGCCTGGTGGGAGAGCTGGCGGAAGGTGGCCACGGCATTGTCAAGTATAACCTTCGGCAGGCAGTTCATCTCCAGCAAATCCAGCGCCAGCGAGGTCGTCCCCACTTTGAGCAGCAGCGCCGCGGGCAGCACGTTGGTGTCGCCGTGCAGGAGGTGGAGACGGCGGTATTTGCGGGCGTCGGCCAGCGGTTCGTCGCGGGTGTTGATGATGGCCCGGTTGAATTGCACCCATTCAAACAGATCGTTGTTGATGTAATCCGCCCGCTGGCTGATTTGGAACGCGCCGCCGCCGCCGGGCCGGGGCAGGTCGCCGCGCGCTTCCGCCCCCAGGGTCCCCCCCACCCGCCCGGCGCTGGTGTAGAGCATGCGCAACGTCAAAAAGGCGAGCAAGGACTGCAGGTTTGGCTCCGTCAGCGGCGCGGCGCGGCGGACGAGGTAATTCTCATGGCAGCCGAAGGTGGCGCCAGTGTAGTGGTCCACGTTGTTGCGGATGAAACTGACTTTCTCCTCCAGCCCCATCGCCCGCAGGGCGAGCAGCAAAATGGCGTCGCCCGCCTGGTCGTGCCGCAACACATCCAGCAGGCTCAAACACTCCGGCGTGCAATACTCCAGGTGGCCCATGTCAATGTAGCACCGCCCCCCGTTAAACAGAAAACCCCCGTTGCCGGCCGGTTCATCCCAATCCCGCTGATGCACGTCTATCAATCCGTATCGTTCCTTGTGGAAAATCCAGTCGCGCACCCGGGCGATGACGGCGGAGACGCCCGGATCATCCGCCGCCAGGCAGCCGTACTCCGTTTCCAAGCCAACAATGCGGTTCATTTTAGGATTGCCAATTGCGGATTGCGAATTGCCAAGTGCGGATGCGTGCGCTCACAGGCCCAGGTCAGACAGGGTCAGCGCCTGGTAGCGGGCGGGACGGGGGCCGTGGCGCGCCAGCCAGCCAATTTCAACCGTCTTGCCCCGGACCGCCTCGCGCCAGCCGGCCTGGCGCTGGGCCGCGTCGGGCACGGATTCGGCCAGCCATTTGTTTTGCACCTGACACCACCAGGCCTGCAAGAGCAGGTCCACAACTTCCGCCCGGCCGGTTTGGTCCCGCAGCGTTTCGTTCAACCAGCTTTGTCCGGCGGACTCCGCTTCCGGCTGGCTGGCGGCCATGACGGCGCCGCCGGACTGGACTTGAAAAGCGCCGTCGAAGTGCAATCGAAACAGCAAATCCTGCCCCGGCCCGGCCCCCAATTCCGCCAGGAGCAATTCCACCAAAAAGGGCGCGCTGAAGATATGGTCAAACTGGGTCTTCAATTGCGGGCTTAGCCCGAAACCGATCAGCCGCCGCAAACTGACGTCTTCGGCCGCGCGCGTAAAAGCCTCCAGATGGGCGGCGTCTATCGCCGCCTGCCGGACTTTTTCAATGTCGGCCGGATGCCCCAGCCCGGCCAGGGCGTGACGGTCGAACAATTCAAAAACCTTGGACTGGCCGCCGCCCACCCCCAGCAAAAGAATTCCGTCCGGCAAACTGACGGCAAAGACGGGCGAACCGCCCTTGAGCTGGTCGCGCACGTATTCGCGGCGATTGGCCATCGCCTCCAGCCAGCGGTAGGGTTCCTCAGTCATGCAAAAACTCCTTTTGTTGCTGGTCGGTCACCGTTTCCACGCCGGAGGGTTTGAGCACTTTGATGGTGGCAAAGGTTTCCGTGGCCGGGTTGACCCCGCCGGTGGCCGAATCGAATTCCGACGCCGTGATCAGAAGGGAGAGCGCAAACCGCACCGCCTCCTGCAAATTCATTTGGGAGGGCTTGGCGCTGGCGTGCCGTTCCTGGAAGCTCAACACGCTGCGGATCGTGCCCGCCCCGGAGCCGGAGGCCGCGTAGCCGACGGCCTGAAATTGCGCGCCGAGCGGATCGTAAAAATAAATGCGCGCCTGCGGCGGCGAAACGCCGTGATCTACCCCGGCAAAAAGGGGCACCACCACGCCGATGCCTTGCAAGGTCATCGGCAGATTGTCCCGCAACAAGCGGGCCAGCGCCCGCACCCGCGCCGGCAAACTGAGCGGCTGCAACTGGCTGCGCCGGTAATACTCAAAGGAGGTTTGCAGCACCCGCGCCATTTCAAACGCCGTCGCGGGCACCCCCGCCACCGCCAGCAGCGATGTCGAGTCCACTTCAAGGATTTTTTCCACCCGGTCGGTGACGATGACATTGCCCGCCGTGGCGCGGCGGTCGCCGGCCATGAGCACCCCCTCGGCGTAATGGAAGGCGAAAACGGTGGTGGCCTGGGTTTCCACGGGCGCCCCGCGGGCCGGGGCCGCATCCGCCGGCAAAAGCTTCTGCTCCGCCAGGAGGGAAAGGAAGTCGCCGGCAATTTTGGTGTCGCTCATTGCCCCGTGCGTTGGCGGTAACGTTTGGCCTGGTCGGGATCCACCTTGCGCATGCGTTTGAGCAATTCCTCCGTGTTCGGCTTCTCCACTTTGGGCGCGCTGGGTCCATCGCCGCCGCCCCCGCTGCCCGGAGCGACCGGCCGGTTCTTCTGAGCTTGGTCAGGCATGGGGGTAATATAGCGCGGAAATAAATTTTCGCAAAGAATTGGCTTCCCTTCCGCGACGCGCGCGTCCCTCCTGGGTGGTAGGGCGGGCAGTCCCCTGCCCGCCGCACGACGGCAGGGCGACCTTGGTTCCTCTGCCCAGGCCCGACGGCGAGCATGCGCCTTCGCCTTTAGGTTTACGGCGCACGAGGCGGAGTGTCCGCCCTGCTTTCCCAGCCCACTCATGACGGACGCTTAACCTCTGAACAACTTGCGCGTTGACTCAAGGGAAGACCTTACCGAAGGTTCTTCTGGATTCGCTTGTTTAAAATTTACACTGCCCGCATTGAAAGCCGCAATGTGGGCAGCGTAAATTTTCCTTTTCCCCCCCGTCGAGAAAAATGTCAATGTGGCCGCAATGCGTCAGTCCTGGGTGGCAGGGCGAACTGGCCGGTTACGGCCCTCCCGCCTCTGCGCTGGACATCGCCGGGGGGAAAATCAAACATCAGGCATGGGACGACTCGTGCTTGAGAATGTGACGAAAACCTTTTCCGGCCCGCGCCAGCAAAAGATCGGCGCGGTGCGGCAACTCAACCTGACGGCGGAAGACGGGGAACTGCTTGTCATCGTCGGGCCTTCGGGCTGCGGAAAAACCACGACCTTGCGGCTGATCGCCGGGCTGGAAACCCCTGACGGCGGGAGCATTTTGCTGGACGGCCAGCCGCTGGCCGGGGTGGCGCCCAAGGACCGCGATGTGGCCATGGTTTTCCAGGATCACGCCCTTTTTCCCCATCTGACCGTTTTTGAGAATGTGGCTCTGGGGTTGAGGCTGCGCCATTTTCCCCGCCCCGAAATCGCCACCCGGGTCAGCGCCGCGGCGGAAATGCTGGGGTTGACGGCCTTGCTGGAGCGGCGGCCCGCCGAGTTGTCCGGCGGCGAATGCCAGCGGGCCGCGCTGGGCCGCGCCCTGGTGCGCCATCCCCGGGTTTTCTTGCTGGACGAACCGCTCTCCAACCTCGACGCGCCCCTGCGCCTGCAATTGCGCGGCGAAATCGCCCGCCTGCGCCGGCGGCTGCGCGCCACCATGGTTTTCGTCACGCACGACCAGGCCGAAGCGCTGGCCCTGGCGGACGCGGTGGCGGTGATGAAGGACGGCGCGGTGCAGCAGTTGGCGCGGCCCCAGGAAATTTACGGCCGGCCGGCCAGCCGGTTTGTCGCGGGGTTCATCGGCTCGCCACCCATGAATTTTTTCGAGGGCGCGCTGGCGGAAAAGGACGGGGTTCTGATCTTTCACGAACGCGCCGGCCCGGGGCCGGGCTTTTCCATTCCATTGGATGAAAAAAGGAGCCGCGGACTGCGGGTACACGCCGGGCGGACCGTCACCCTCGGTTTGCGCCCGGAGCACATCCTCCCGGCGCCGCCGGGCCTCGGCAGCGGCGCGGTCTGGGCGGCCTTGGAACGTATGGAGCCGGCGGGCGCGGAGAACCTGTTCTATTTTTCCAACGGCAACCACGCTTTCATCGCGCGCGGGCCGGGGGCCGGTTTTCCGAAAACGGCAGACGCGCTTCCGCTCCATTTTAACATGGCGCACGCCCTGTTCTTCGACCCCGCGACCGGCTTGGCCCTCGCCGGTTAAGAGTTGGGCATCTGCTCCTGATCATAATCTTAATCCTAATCTTAATCTTAATCCTAATCTTAATCTCCTTCGTGCAGTCCCATTCGTTGTGTTCATGCCCGCCAGGCAAGCTGCCACACGCCTTCGTGACTTGGCGGTTTCATAAGAGGGCGCAAGACAAAATTCTTCGGCGCGCCGGTTCTCCGAGGCAGGGCATATATGGGCCTATATATGTGGGTCGCCTCTCTCGCCCCGCGAAGCGGGGAGAGAGCCGGAGAGAGGGGTTCCTGAGCCGGAGAGAGGGGTTCCTAATATTTGTCCTGCGCCCTTCATAAGAAAGAAAGCCATTGGAGAATTCCGGCGGAAGCGGTAATGTTTCAGCATGGAAAAGTCCTTGCAACTGCGCAGAAAGAAGGCCCTGGCCAGAGCGCGCCTTCGGCGGCGCTTTGCTGCGGGCAAGGTGCGCCTGGACCAGATTTCGCTTGCCGCCGCCGCTCATCCGGATTCTTTCAAATCTCCTTTGGTGACAAGGCGCGCCCGGGACGATTATGAACCAGCGTGAGGCCCTTGTTGCTGTTGTTGAATGCCTTCATAATTCCGACGGGTTTCTTCATACCCCATCGCGCATATCGGAAAAAATTCCCGGCCCTCCTTATTGCCGGAAAAATCCAGATGTCAGGGGAACGTTTGTCAAGGGAATGGAAAAAGGCGTTTTCCGGATTATTCCCCTGACAATTATTCCCCTGACGTCTCTCAGGCCTTTTCCATCCTCCATCCTCGCTTTGGTTGAGGCTTTCGGCGCTGTGTTCTTTGCGGCTAAATCAACTGCCCGATTTAGGGTTGCTTGTTTTCCAAAGGCGCCGCCGCCGCCACTTCTCCTTTGACCTGCAGGCAGAGCACCGAGGCAATCGCAGCAGGCGCTTTCTCCGGCAGTTGCACGGTCACGGCCTGCGCGGTTTGTTGCAGTTTGAGCAGGTGAGGCTCGCCGCCCGCCGCCGCTTTTACCATGAGGAATCCGGCGTGTTCGCCCGGTTGGATTTTCGGCGGCCGGCTTTTTGCGCCGGCCAGCAGCCAGGCGGCGGTGACTTGCCCCTTCACGCCGGGCAGCTCGATTTGTCCGGCCGGCCATTTGAAGATGTGGACGTAAATCTTGCCGGCCTTGGTCGTGCAACGCCAGTCCCAAGCCGGAATGAACGTCGGCCGGCCCTGGCGGTTCGTCTGCGTGGCGCTGAAGCTCCCGGCCTCCGCGCCGAAAATGGTCGGGCTGGTGCCGTAAATCGCCTCGCCGTTCACCTTCATCCACGCCCCGACTTCCTTGAGCCGGTCCACCTCCGGCTGGGGGATCAACCCCTCGCTCGTCGGGCCGACGTTGAGCAAATAATTGCCGCCCTTGCTGGCGATGTCGCACAAATTGCGGATGAGCGTCGCGGTGGATTTGAAATTGGTGTCGTCCCGTTTATAGCCCCAGGTGTCGTTCATCGTCATGCAGGTTTCCCAATCGCGGCCGGGAAAACCTTGCGCGGGGATGGTTTGCTCCGGCGTTTCCGTGTCGCCCTTGAAGCGGCCGCCCAGACGGTTGTTCATGATGATGTCCGGGCGCAGCTTTTGCACGGTGTCGTAAAGTTTCTGCTCGCGTTCCGGGTTCATGTTGTTGGGCGTGTCCCACCAGAGCACGGCGGGGAATGGCTTGTAATGGGTGAGGATTTCCTCCACCTGCGGCACCGCCACTTTGTCAATGTAATCATCCATGTCGTGCTGCTGCGCCGGGTCCCACTTGCCGCCGCTGGCCGCGCCCCCGTTGTTCCAGTCCTGCGCCTGGGAATAATAAAAACCGAGCTTGATGCCCTCCTTCTGGCAGGCCGCCGCCAGTTCCTTCAGCGGATCGCGCCCGAACGGCGTGGCCTTCATGATGTTCCAGTCGCTCGCCTTTGAGTCAAACATGGCGAAGCCGTCGTGATGCTTGCTGGTGATGACGATGTATTTCTGCCCGGCGTCCTTGGCAATCTTCACCCATTGCTCCGCATTGAATTTTGCCGGGTTGAACTGCCTGGCGAACGACTGGTATTCCGCCATGGGGATTTTCCCCCGGTTCATGATCCACTCCCCGATCCCGGGCACCGGCTTGTCGTGGTAAAAACCGGCGGGCACGGAATAAACGCCCCAGTGGATGAACATCCCGAACTTGGCCTCGCGCCACCACGCCATGCGGGCGTCCCGCTCCGTCTTGGTTTCCACCTTGTCCGTTTGCGCGCCGGCCGGCAGCGCCGCCGCAGTGATTGTCAATAGTAATAATCCGAAAGCCAGTTTGTTCGTTTTCAAGCGGCTGTCCTTTGTTTCACGGCATTTCCTCTCCCCTCATAATCTTAATCCTAATCTTAATCTTAATCTCCATCCTATTTTTTATCCGTCCCCGCCGCAACCCCAAAACAATGCGTCCGTCACGCCTGGTAGGGCGGGCAGTCCCCTGCCCGCCGCGCCTCGGTGTATTTCCCACATGGTAGGGCGAGACTCGGAATCTGGGCATCGCATAGGTAACACTTGGTGATCACCGCATGGGTTACACCTTGAGGAGGGTGCGCCGCTTCGTGGCGGAGCGGAGGCGAGCGTAGCGAGCCGGA
>JBEKVM010000070.1:0-28391 GCA_049513975.1 Verrucomicrobiota bacterium
GCCACCCGGAAAGTGGGAAGTGTATTTTGGGCCTTGGCTGGCGGGAGAGCTTCACGATGTGGATTCGGGAGGAATTCGGGCGGTGGTTTACCGGAAAAAGAAAAAGCGGTGAGGGGAAATTTCCATGCGCCGCTTCGTGGCGGAGCGGAGGCGAGCGTAGCGAGCCGGAGCGGAGCCGCGAAGCGGCGCACCCTCCTCAAGGTGTAACCCATGCGGTGATCACCAAGTGTTACCTATGCGATGCCCAGATTCCGAGTCTCGCCCTACCGCTTTGAAATCAAACTCAGCCGCGCGGGTGGAATTTGCGGTGGACGTCGCGCAAACGCCGGCCGTCCAAATGAGTATAAACCTCGGTGGTGCTGATGCTGGCGTGGCCGAGGAGTTCCTGGATCACGCGGAGGTCCGCGCCGTGTTCCAGCAAGTGGGTGGCAAAACTGTGGCGCAGCATGTGGGGGGTGATGTTCCGCCCGAGGCCCGCCCGCGCCGCGTGGCGCTTGATGCGCTGCCACATCGTCACCGCCGCGAAGGGCGTGCCGCGCCGGGTGAGGAACAGATTGGCCGGGGATTTCGCGGTCACCAGCTTGGGACGGCCCGCCTCCAAATAACGCCGGATCGCGGCCCCCGCCTTGCGGCCCAGCGGCACGACGCGCTCCTTGTTGCCTTTGCCAATGACCGTGACGAAGCCCGCCTCCAGATGCAACTGCTCCAGGCGGATGCCGCGCAATTCCGCCAGGCGCAAACCGGAGGCGTAGGCCAGTTCCAGCGCCGCCAGGTCGCAGAGAGCGGGCGGGTCGGCGGTCGCTTCCGGCTTCAGCAGTTGCGTGATTTCGGCGTCGGAAAGCCAGTTGGGCAGCCGCTTCCACCGCCGCGGGAAGGAAAGGTTTTCGGCGATGTTTTGCGGCAGATGCTTTTCCCCCTCGGCGAAGGCATAGAAGGCGCGCAGCGCGGCGATTTGCAGGTAAAGGGTATCCGAACTGAGTTTTTTCCCGGAGTCGGGTGGCGCGTCCTTCAAGGCGCGCGTGCGCTCATGCTCCATGAAGGCCATGAGATGGCGCAAGGTCACCTGCGTCCAATCCTGCAAACCCTGCCGTCCGGCCCAGGCGGTGAAATTGAGCAGGAGGGCCGCGTAAGTCTTTTGGGTTTGCGGCGAGCAACCCTTCTCGTGCCGCAAATAGGACAGAAAATCTTCGACCAGGTTTTGCATGGGGGCGCGGGCATCAAAGACGGTTTAGTTGGTGCGGAAGCGAAATGGGAGGGCTTTGGAGTGCGGCGGCTTGCCGCCACTATCGGAAAGCGGGAGCCAGCTCGCGCACTCCAAACAGGCGGCCGCGCGCCTCAAAGCGCCTTTCCGGTCAGCCGCTGGCAGGCCTCCAGGTATTTCTCCGTCGTCCTGGCCACCACCGCCGGCGGCAGGGCGGGCGCGGGGGGCTGTTTGTTCCAGGAAAGGGTTTCCAAATAATCGCGCACAAACTGTTTGTCGAAACTGGGCTGGCCGCGGCCCGGCTCATACTGGTCGGCCGGCCAGAACCGGGAGGAGTCCGGCGTGAGGACTTCATCAATCAGAATCAAATTGCCCTGGTGCAGGCCAAATTCGAGCTTGGTGTCGGCAATAATGATGCCGCGTTTCAAGGCGAAATCGGCGGCGAAGCAATAGACTTTCAGCGTCAGATCGCGCGCCTTCTCCACCACGTCCGCCCCGGCAATGCGGCAGGCCTCCTCGAAGGAAATGTTTTCGTCATGGCCGCTTTCGGCCTTGGTGGCCGGGGTGAAGACCGGGGCGGGCAGGCGGCAGGAATCGGGCAGGCCGGTGGGCAGTTTGATGCCGCAAACACAACCGGTTTTCTGATAATCCTTCCAGCCCGACCCAGTGAGGTATCCGCGCACGACACACTCGATGGCCAGCGGTATGGCCTTTTTCACCACCATGCTGCGCCGGGCCAGCACCCCGGAGAACTTCTGCAATTCCGGCGGCAGCGGGTCGGTGGCGCGGGCCGCAAGGTGGTTGGGCACCAGCGCCGCCAGCAGATCGAACCAGAAGTAGGACAGTTGCGTCAACACCTCCCCTTTGCGGGGTATGCCGTTGGGCATCACGCAATCAAAAGCCGAGATGCGGTCGGTGGCGACAATGAGCAGCCGGTCGCCCAGATCAAAAATCTCCCGCACCTTGCCGCTCTTGACCTTTTTCACCCCGGGCAAATCCAATTGCAGTAGCGGTTCGTTCAACATCGTGGAAACTATAAGAGCAAAGTGGAAACTTCAAAGCGGAAAATTCTGGAAAATAATTGGGGCGGCGGTTTTTTCACAGCGTTTGCGCCATGCCGCCGCGCTTCAAGACCTACGCCTCCGCCAGCCCGACAAAATTCTTGAGCAGTTGCAAGCCCACCTTCTGGCTCTTTTCCGGATGAAACTGCGTGGCAAACACGTTGTCCCGCCAGACCGAGGACGCGAAGGTTTCTCCATAAGCCGTCTCGGTGGCAATGATGGAGCGGTCCAGCGGCCGCGGGAAGAAGCTGTGGACGAAATAAACGTAGCTGCCAGGGTCAATGCCGCGGTAGAGCGGACAGTCGGGGCGGGTGATATGAATCTGGTTCCAGCCGATTTGCGGGATTTTCAGGCCCGGCTGGTCCGCGAATCGCACCACCTTGCCGGCAAAAATGCCCAAGCCGGCGGCGCAACTGGCGAATTCCTCGCTGCGCTCGAAGAGGGCCTGATAGCCGACGCAAATGCCCAGAAAGGGCCGTCCGCTGCGGATAAATTCGCGGATGGCGCCCAGCAAATCCTGTTTTTGCATGGCCTGGAGGCAATCGTCGAACGCCCCCACCCCGGGCAGGACCACGGCGCGGGCCGGGGCGATTTCCTCCGGGCGGCGGGCGATGCGCACGTCGCCCCCCGCCTTGAGCAGCGCTTTCTGCACGCTGCGCAAATTACCCGAATCGTAATCAATCAGCGCGATCATCCTGCCGCCAAGGTATCATCCGGCCCACCACGGTCAATGGCCTCCGCGCTGGCTGCCAGCCGGTCCCATCCGCTTGTTGGGGCCAGAGCCGGTTCTTAATCCTTTCCATGAACCCTCACCTCACCCTAACAGCCCGTTAAAAAAAGGCTCCAGTCCCGCCGCGTGAGGGGCACGCGGCCTACATTTCCCTCGCAAAGCCTGCATCTGTTGTAGGCCCGGTGGCCTCACCGGGCCTTTTTTAACGGGCTGCTGACCCTCTCCCCTCCCATCGGATGGGAGCGGAGAGGGAACAGAAGACGGACACGAGTTGTTTCACAGAGGTCTGTCGAGCAGCGGCAGGTTTGTGGTCCCGATGCATGCTTGAAGGAGAAAAAAACTAATCTTAATCCTAATCCTTCCATGCCGCGGCGTTACCTGGCGGCGGCGGAGGCGGCGGCCTGGTAGCAAACGACGGTGTCGTTGCCGCGCAGGTAGAGGCGGCCGTTAAACAGGGTCGGTTGTTGCTGCGGGATGGCCAGGCGGATGCCGGGGTTGACGCGGCCCAACTCCTTGTAGCCGGTCTTGTTGGCCTCCGCCAGCACCAGCCCGCCCTTCTTCGTCAGAGCGAAAATCAAGCCGTCGGCGACGGTGAGGTTGCCTTTGCGGCTCCAGTCGGGGCCGGCCTGCTCCCACAGCAGCGCGCCGCTTTCCAAGTCGGTGCATTGCAGGCTTTCTTGTTCGGCGCCCATGCCGAAGCCATAAACGGCGCCGTCAACAATCGAAACGGTGTGATAGGCGTTGCATTGCAGCAGTTTGCTTTGGGTGCGGACCACCGGCTCGATTTTGCCCTCCTTGACTTGCATGTCGAGGCAGATGCCCCAGGAGCCGGGCGCCTGGAAGCCCGACATAAAAAGGCGCGAACCGACCGCCACCGGCGTGCTGACCAGGCCGGAGCTGACCGGCGTCGGAAGCTGCCAGTGCCAGAGGATCTGCCCGGTTTCGGCGTTCACCCCCATGTTGTCGTTGCGGTAAATGCTGACAATGATTTGGGGAATGCCGGCGACCACCTGATAGGTCAGCGAGGAGCCGGCCCCATAAACGTCCGTCTGGCCGGCGTCGGCCGGCTCGGGGGCTTTCCACAGCAGTTTGCCCGTCATTTTATCCACCGCCACGAGGATGCAGTCGCGGAAGCTGGAGGAGATATAGAGGGTGTTGCCCACGATCAGCGGCGTGGAGCCTTCGGTGGCGACGAAATTGGCGCCTTCGCTCCAAACGACGCCGCCGTCGCTCGCGCGCAGGCAGAACACCGGGCAGCGCAACCTGTAGATATTGCCGTTTTCGTTCACGTAGGGGATGCAGTAAACGCGGTCGCCATCCACGACCGGCGAGGTGACCGGACCGTCCACCTTGTGGTGGTTCTCGTTGGTGGCGAGCACGGTTCTCCAGAGGGTTTTGCCAGTGGCGGGATCGAGGCAGAAGGCCCATTGCTTTCCTTCCGTCTGCGCGGCGGTGAAGGCGCGTCCGCCGGCTTCGATCACCGCGCTCTTGCCGTCGCCGATGGTGGCGCGCCACAGTTCTTTGGGGCCTTGGGCGGGCCACTGCCGGAGCAGGCCGCGGGCGGGATAGACATTGTTGCCATCGTTGGGCAGGAAGCGAACATAGCCGCTGTCGGCTGCCGGCGCGTAGGACGCGGCGGCCAGGAGGAGCAGCACGCTGAAAAGCTGCCGGAGCGCCGGTTTAGCGGTCGGAGAAATCATATGCCGCCAGCCTGCCAGCAAGTGTCCGGCAGATCAAGACTGGCCGAAAGCCGCTGAATGCCGTTGACAAATGTCCAGCGGTGATACATAGTTGTCTCACGATGAGAACGGCATCCGTCAGAGATTTGCGAAACCGCTTTGCCCGTGTCGCCGCCTGGATTGCCCAGGGCGAGCCGGTGGAGATCACCAAGTCGGGGAAAGTTTTCGCGCGCCTGGTTCCGCCTGCGCCCGGCAAAAGAACCAAACTGGTCAAGCCGGACATCATGGCGCGGTTGAAGAAAACCTGGGGCGACCGTGTTTTTTCCGCCAAGGAAGTGGCCGAAATGCGCGCGGCGGAATTGGATGGCGCGGAAGGATGACTGCCTTTCCGGACACGTCGTTTTTATGCGCGCTTTACCGGCGGCAGGACAATTCCGCGGCGGCCGCGGCGCATTTCCAAGCCATGCCGGAAGCGTTGCACGTCACCGCTCTGCTTCTTTACGAGTTTCGCCAGAGTGTCCGTTTTCAAGTCTGGCTTCATGGGCGGGACAAAAGCAAAGGCTACCCGCAGGCCGATTGTGACCGTGCCCTGGCCGATCTGCAAACCGATTTGGACACGGGTGCGGTGGTGGTGGTCCCCGCCGACTGGCCGGACGTTTGCCGCCTGGCCGAAATCCTTTCCAAACGCCACACCATGGCGGAAGGGCACCGCAGCCTGGATGTTCTGCATGTGGCCACGGCGCTGCACCTGGGAGCGCGGGAATTTCTGACCTTCGACGCCAACCAGCGCAAGCTGGCTGCGGCGGAAAAATTGAAAGTAAAGCCGTGACCCTTGCTCATCACTTCAAACCCCTGTCCGGCACCGCTACGAACCCGGGTCTGTCAAAATGGCGCGGGCCGGCCATAAATCCTTTGAAAAAGTTGGCGCTTCAATTCGTCGGGAGCCAGGCCGGCTGGAAGGGAGGCCAGAACCATCGCGCGGGCGGCGTCGAACATGCGCGCGCCCATGACAAAACGTTCCGACCCGGAGCGGGACATCAGTTTTTGCCGGACAAGCCGGGCAATTTCCGGGGGCGTGTCACTCATCTCATTCATGCGAAACTTCCTCCCACAGATTACTCAAGCCAAGCTCCTTCGTCCATGGCGCGACGTAAGCGCGATCGCAGCCGGTGGCAACAAGATTCTTCACGTCGCGCAATTGCAGTTCGGAGCGCGAATCTTTCGCCCAAAAAAGTTTGGAAAGGATAAGGTCCTCCTTGCTGACGATCCAAGTCTCAAAGTTTTCAATTCTAATCCGCTGGCGGCGATTGAATTCCGTCAGGCGATACTCGCTTTGTTTGCGCACGATGCAATCCACTTTGATGACGCTTTCCTGATGAATGAGATTGAACAGCGATTGATGAGCGATGGAACTGTCCACGGCTTCGCGCGAAACATAATAGTCGGGGGTGAAAAGCTGAACCAGGCGTTCGGTGTCGGCGGCGCGCAGCGCAACGACGATGTCAATGTCGCGCGTCATGCGGGGTTGGGCGTAATAATTCATCGCCATGGAACCGGTGAGCATATAACCGATGCCCGCCGAATCGAGCCGCGCGGAAATGTCACGGACGATGTCGAGTTCGTTTTGCATCCACCCAGTTACAATTTCAAATCCTTGTCCGTCACCGCGCCCAGCGAGGCGCTGGTGACGTGGCTGGCGTATTTGGCCAGCACGCCGCGGGTGTAACGCGGCCGGACCGGCTTCCAGGCGCGGCGGCGGGCTTTCAGTTCGGCGGCGGAAATGAGCAGGTTGATCTGGCGCTTCTCTGAGTCAATCACAATTTTATCCCCGTTCTTCACCAGGGCCAGCGGCCCGCCGCCATAAGCCTCCGGGGTGATGTGGCCCACCACAAACCCATGCGTGCCGCCGGAAAACCGGCCGTCGGTGATGAGGGCGACCTGCTGGCCCAGGCCCTTGCCGGAGATGGCGCTGGTGGGGGCGAGCATTTCCCTCATGCCGGGCCCGCCGCGCGGGCCTTCAAAGCGGATGACCACCACGTCGCCCCGCCCGATGGTTCCGTCAAGTATTTTTTTCAGCGCCTCCTCCTCGGAGTCATAGACGCGCGCCACCCCCTCAAAAAAGGAGCCTTCCTTGCCGGTGATCTTGGCCACGGCGCCTTCCGGGGCCAGGTTGCCGTAGAGGATGACCAAATGGCTGTCTTTCTTGATGGGATCGCCCAGGGGGCGGATGATCTTTTGGAAATCCGGGTAGGGTGGGACGCCGGCCAGATTTTCGGCCATGGTTTTGCCGGTGACGGTGAGGCAGCCGCCGTGCAGCAAACCGGCGTCCAAAAGGGTCTTCATCATGGGCTGGATGCCGCCGATGGCGACCAGTTCGGACATGAGATGCTTGCCGCTGGGTTTGAGATCGGCCAGGACAGGGACGCGCCGGCCGATTTTGCTGAAATCATCCAGGACGAGTTTGACGCCGGCGGCGTGGGCCATGGCCAGGAGGTGCAGCACGGCGTTGGTCGAACCGCCCAGGGCGATGACGACGGTGATGGCATTCTCAAAGGCGCGGCGGGTGAGGATGTCCGAGGGCCGGATGCCTTGGGCCAGCATGGCCAGGACCGCCGCGCCGGCGCGGCGGCAATCATCCTGCTTGGCCTTGGAAACGGCGTTCTGCGCCGAACTGTTGGGCAGGCTCATGCCCAGGGCCTCGATGGCGCTGGCCATGGTGTTGGCCGTGTACATCCCGCCGCAGGAACCGGGACCGGGAATGGCGCAGGATTCAATCTGTTCCAGTTCCGCGTCGTCAATTTTTTTATTGGCGTGGGCCCCCACCGCTTCAAAGACCGAGACGATGTCCAGCTTGCGGGCATCGCCCGCGATGCAGCCGGGCAAAATGGTCCCGCCATAAACAAAAACGGCCGGACGATTCAGCCGCGCCATCGCGATCAACGCCCCCGGCATGTTTTTGTCGCAACCGCCGATGGCCACAAACCCGTCCAGTCCTTCGCAGCCCACCACCGTTTCAATCGAATCGGCAATCACCTCGCGCGAGACCAGCGAGTATTTCATCCCTTCCGAACCCATGGAGATGCCGTCGGAAACGGTGATGGTGTTAAAAATGATGGCCTTGCCGCCCGCCCCGTTGACCCCGCTTTCCGCTTCGCGGGCCAATTGATCAATGTGCGCGTTGCACGGCGTCACCATGCTCCAGGTTGAGGCGATGCCGATGAGCGGCTTGCTGAAGTCCTCCTTTTTGAAGCCGACGGCGTAAAGCATGGAGCGGCTGGGGGCGCGCTCCGGCCCGTCCACCACGATGGCGGAATGGGCGCGCGGAGACGGTTTGCTTTTGCGGTTTGCGGACGAAGCTTTGATTTTCATGAGTCGGGCCAATCTAATGGGAAGAGCCGGGCGGCGACAAGCCTGAAGCGACGGAACCCCGGGCCGGCCGCCGCCCGTTTAATCCCTGGCCAATTCACTTCAAGGTCATGGTCGCCAACGGGTTCGGAGAATTATCCGTGCAATCCCTGCAAACCGTGGTTAAATCAAACTCATTAAGAAGAACTGCCAAATGAAAGCACCCCCTTGCACCCGCAGACAATTCCTGCAAAACACCTGTTTAGCCGCGCTCCTCTGCTTGCTCCCCCGCGACGCGCCGGGCGGTTCCACCCCAATTCCCCAAAACCAGGAACTGACTTTGTGGTATCGCCAGCCCGCGCCCGACTGGAACTCCGCCCTGCCCATCGGCAATGGCCGCCTCGGCGCCATGATCTTTGGCGGCGTCAACCGGGAGCGGTTGCAGTTGAATGAGGACACTCTCTGGGCGGGCGGACCGTATGATCCGGTCAATCCTAAGGCCGCCGCCGCGCTGCCCGAGGCGCGAAACCTGGTTTTTGCCGGCAAATACTCCGACGCCGCCAAACTCATCAGCGCCAGCATCATGGCCAAGCCGCTCCGCCAGTTGCCCTATGAGACCGTGGGCGATTTGCTCCTGGACTTTCCCGACGCCGCCCCCGTGCAGGACTACCGCCGCGACCTCAACCTCGATACCGCCGTCGCCACCGTCAGCTACACCGCCAACGGCGTGAAGTTCACCCGCGAAATTTTCTCCAGTCCGGTGGATCAGGTCATCGTCGTGCGCCTCACGGCAGACCAGCGCGGGAAGATTTCATTCACCGCCACGATGAAGACGCCGCAAAAGGCGGCGATTGAAACCGAAATGACCGGGGGACTGAAGTCCATCGGCAAGCCGGAACCGGGGAAAGAACTCCCGGTAATGTTGGTTCTGCGTGGAACCAACGGCGATGCCGAGGGCATTCGAGGCGCGTTGAGATTTGAAGCCCGCATAAGCATCAATTCGCAAGGTGGAACCATCCGCACGGCCAGCGACAGTGTTTCCGTGACGAACGCCGACTCCGCCATCCTCCTCATCGCCGCGGCCACCAGCTTCAAGAATTTCCACGACGTCAGTGGCAATCCCGCGCCCATCGTCGCCCGCCAAATCGCCGCGGCAGGCAAAAAGAGTTTTGACAAGTTGCTCAAAGCCCACATCGCCGAACACCAGCGGCTTTTCCGGCGTGTTTCCCTGGACCTCGGCGCCAGCCCGGCTATGCAGCTTCCCACCGACGAGCGCATCCGCAATTTCAGCCAGGGCGAGGATCCGGAGTTGGCGGCGCTCTATTTCCAATTTGGCCGCTACCTCCTCATCTCCAGTTCGCGCCCCGGATGCCAGCCCGCCGGACTCCAGGGCATCTGGAACAACAGCATGTCGCCGCCCTGGGGCGGCAAATACACCATCAACATCAACACCGAGATGAATTACTGGCCCGCCGAAACCTGCAACCTCGCCGAGTGTGTCGAACCCCTCATCGCCATGGTGCAGGACCTCGCCCAAACCGGCGCCCACGCCGCCCAGGCCATGTACGGGGCGCGCGGCTGGGTCGTCCACCACAACACCGATGTCTGGCGCGCCGCCGCGCCCATTGACGGCCCCAACTCCGGGATGTGGCCCACCGGCGGCGCCTGGCTCTCCACCCACCTGTGGGAGCATTATCAGTTCAGCGGCGACAAAGCATTCCTCGCCAGGGCTTATCCGGCCATGAAAGGCGCCACGCTCTTTTTTCTTGACACGCTGGTCGAGGAACCCAAACACCACTGGCTCGTCACCAATCCGTCCCTCTCTCCCGAACACTCTCATCCCTATGGCACCGCCGTTTGCGCCGGACCAACCATGGACATGCAAATCCTCCGCGATCTGTTTGCGCAAACCATTCAGGCCGCCGAGATCCTTGGTCTGGACGCAGACTTCCGCCGGCAAGCCGCCGCCGCCCGCGCCCGCCTCGCGCCCAACCAGATCGGCGCCGCCGGACAACTCCAGGAATGGCTGGAAGACTGGGACATGCAGGCCCCCGACATTCACCATCGCCACGTCTCCCATCTCTACGGCCTTTTCCCCGGCCACGACATCTCCCTGCGCGGCACGCCGGAATTCGCCGCCGCCGTGAAAAAGTCGCTGCAAATTCGGGGCGACCAGGCCACCGGCTGGGCCACCGCCTGGCGCATCAATCTCTGGGATCACCTGGCCGACGGCGACCATGCCTTCGAGATTTTGAAATTTCTCCTCAGTCCCCAGCGCACCTATCCAAATATGTTTGACGCCCATCCGCCCTTCCAAATAGACGGCAATTTTGGCGGCGCTTCCTGCATCGCCGAAATGCTGCTGCAAAGCGGTGGGGGCGAAATCGAGCTGCTCCCCGCCCTGCCCAAGGCCTGGCCGGACGGGCGCGTCCAGGGGCTCCGCGCCCGCGGCGGCTTCGAAGTGGACATGGCGTGGAAGAACGGCCTACTCACCGAGGCCGTCATCCATTCCCTCGCCGGAAATCCGGCCCGCCTGCGCTACGGCTCCGCCACCCGCGACGTGCGCCTATCCAAAGGCAAAACCCTGCGCTGGGATGGACGCTGATGCCATTTGCATCCGGCTTGTGATTAACACACTGGGGTTTTCTCTTTGCCTGGTCGCGCTGGCGGGATTTTTTCCGGCGGCGGGGCGGGGCGCGCCGGTCACGCTCACCCTTTCCTCACCCCTCGATTTCCAGGTCTTTCAACGCCAGACCAAAGCGGACGGCAACATAATTGTTGACTGCGTTCTGGAAGCTTTATGAAACCTGTGTCCATCCGCGGTCCGCTGGTGGTCATTTTCATGGGCGTGGCCGGCTCCGGCAAGACGACGGTGGCGTCGCTTTTTGCCAAGGCGACCGGCGCGGCGTTTTATGAGGGAGATGAGTTTCATTCACCGGAAAGCGTCGGGAAAATGCGCCGCGGCGTGCCTTTGACGGACGCCGACCGCGCGCAATGGCTGGCCGCTTTGCGTCAAATCATTGTCCGTTCGCTGGCCGCGGGTCAATTCGCCGTTCTAACTTGTTCGGCGCTCAAATCCAAATATCGCGATCAACTCCAGGCCGGTGATCCCCGCGTCAAGTTCGTCCACCTGACCGCGCCGCGCCCTGTCCTGGAAGAACGGCTCAAGGCCAGGCACGGGCATTTCCTGGCCCCCTCCCTGCTGGCCAGCCAATTGGAGATTTTCGAGCCGCCGGCGGACGCCCTGACTTTTGGCTGCGAAAAATCCCCCGCCGAAATCGTGGCCGAACTGGTCGGCGCGCTCGGCGGCGTTGAGGCCGGTTGACCCGCCCAACTTGGGTTAAGATGCGGGCCATCCCAAATGGCATCATTCCACTATTGGCCGGCGGGGCAAAATGGGCTAAATTATGAACAATGAAGCTGAGACTGGATTTGCTGGAGCATCTGACCGACGAGGACATCCTCGAGGAGGTCCTGGCGAACAATCACCGCTACAAACCCGAGCCTCTTTTCTCAAAAACTGGAGTTGGCAGCTTGTCGTCAGCCTCAACCGAGGAGCGTGCGCAAGAGGAGGCGCGCAGTACGGCGTTAATAGCGAGACTCAAGAAGCGTGCGAGAGAGAGTGGGGAAAAACACGGCTCAATTCCTGCTCGCTCGCGGAAGCCATAGAATTCCTGCGGCAATGCCATCGCCGCGCGCCCTTCCTGTTCTTCAATGTTAAACTTCCAGTCCGATGGAGCGCATCAAATCCAGCGCGTTGCTTTTTTTCACCACGCCGGGCTGCAACCGGTAGTCGAAGCTGAGTTTCCCATTGACCAACTGGTCCTCAAAGTGGAAGTTCGCGCCCGGCGGCTTCACTTCCTCCACAATCTGCGTCAGCGCCAGATCATGGGTCGTGACCAATCCCACCGCTCCCCGCTCCACCAGGGCTTTGACGACACCGGCCGCCCCGATCCGGCGGTCGTGCGAGTTGGTCCCGCTCAACATTTCGTCAATCAGAAAAACCACCCGCCCGCCCTGCCCGGTCAATTGCAGGATCTGGCGCAGGCGGGTGATCTCCGCGTAAAACCGCGACACTCCCTCCTGCAGCGAGTCCACCGTCCGGATGGAGGCGCCGATTTGCAGCGGGGTCATCCGAAACTGCCGCGCCCGCACCGGCGCCCCAGCCCTGGCCAGGACGAGGTTGGCCCCGAGCGCCCGCAGCCAGGTGCTCTTGCCCGACATGTTCGAGCCGCTGATCACCTGCAAGGGCTGATTCGCATCCAGCACGATATCGTTTCGCACGGCGCGGGATTCCGCGATCAGCGGATGGGCCAGCCCTTGCGCCTGGATCAATGGTGAATTCGAATTGACCGCCAACTCCGGAAAAACATCCGCCGGATGCTCGAAGGCGTAGCCCGCCAGGGACGACAGCGCCTCCATTTCACCCAGCGCCTTGAGCCACGCCTCTATCCCCGGCCCGTGCCGCGCGCGCCACCCCTCCAAGGCAAAGCCGAACTGCGTCCCCAGCATGAAAAATTTCCCGATCAGTTCGAATGCGAAATTGTTGCGGGCGTCCACCCAGTCCACCAACCTGGCCAGCCGGCGCAGGCTGGCCGAGGCGCCAACTTCGTCCCGTTTCCATTTCCCCTGCAATTCCTGTAATCGGGCCTCTTGAAAACACTCCCCCTCCAGGCGGCCCAACAGATCCGACAGCCACCGCAAATCCCGCGCCGGCAGCTTCATCGCCGCCAGCGTCCTCGTTGTCCGCCCCATGTAAAGCAGCGCCAACCCGCATTGCCCGGCCAATGCCAGCAGGCAAAGCTGACCCTCGCCCATCAGGTAAAGAGACCATGTCACCAGGGGAAGACAAAAGACGCCCAGGCGCGCCGCCATCCCTGTCAGGCAGCGCGGCTTGGCCGCCCACGACATCAGCGCATCCGTATCAATCTGCGTCTGCGGATCACCCGCCCGCACGGCCAGTTCCTCGCGCAAATCCAGCTTGCCGCGCATTTCCGCCACCGCCTTCTGCCGCGCCGCGATCTCGCCCTGGCCGGCCCCATCGAGCAGCCACTCCGCCAGCTTTGTCCGCCCAGCCCGCGTTTGCGCGGTGTTGACGAATTCAAAAAGACTGCCCGTTCCGAATAAATCCAAATCAGCCGCATACGGATGCTGCTTGTCGAGAAACTCCGTTCCGGGGGACCCTTTCCCGGCCCAGCGGTAGCCGAGGCGGTCAAGCCCCCCCGTGTAAAATCCCGCCAGCCGCCGCGCCGTGTCCCTCCTCTCCAGAATCCGGTCATGCACCATGCCGCTGAGAAACAGGCCCGCAAAGACTCCAGTAAAAAGCCATCCGACCGCGACCGTGTTTCTCAGGAGCACGGCCACCAGCACCAGGGCGGCGGCAAAAAGCAACCGCAGATTGCCGGTCCGCCGGTGCCACAATTCATAACGATCAACCCTGCGGCTCCATTGGGCGAGCCGCGCTTCGTATTCTTTTCCTGGATCCATAATCAAAGACATGCCGGACCGCCGCCATCCTGCCAAGCCGCGCCTCACCTGGCGAGGTGCATTTCACTTTCTTGGGAAACTCCTGACGGCGACGTGATGCTTCAAGATTTCGGACTTCTCGATTGAGAATTGGTCATTGAAGATCTGTTATTGGTTATTGGAAGACGTTTGTTGGATCCCTCTCCTGGCTGCGGTTTTCGGTCGGCTTTGGCCGTCGCAACGGACTTTCCCAAAATGCGGCAAAGTTGGTCACATTCATCCACCAAGACGGCGACCCGCTTGGCCGTAAGCAACCCCGCCAGGATGATGAATTTGAGCCAACCGCGGGTTTCGACCAGTGCCTTCAGGGCGATATTGACCTTGCGAACGAAATCGGCGCGGCTCTCGCCGGAACGGGCTTCGTCATAATTGGGCGCGGCCGCGATCCCGCTGCGGACGATCTGGCCGGCGACGTGCCGGCCCACGCGCGTGTCCGGCAGGGCATCCACCACTTTGGCGATGCGAGCGGCAAACTGCCACAACCGATCGGAGAGTTCCTGGGGCGTCATTGGCGATACCGTTAACATGACAAATGACCCATGCTCAATGACCAATTTTCAATCCTTTGAATCGCAGAAATCCTGCCCAAGGCAAGGAAGCGCCGAAAAAAGTGAAATGCGCCGCATCTGGCGATCCCGGCCAGAAATAACTCTCCTTTCCACCAAACCTGCTGTAACCTTTCTCACGGCCGCTGGTCCGGATCAGGTGTGACCCGGAATGCCTCCAGGGCGGCAGTGGCAAACAAGCACTTTGCAGTCAACGGGCAAATTGAAACAATGAAGCTTATGAAAAAATCAATCGCTGTCGCGCTCCTCAGTTTGGGTGGCGCCTGGTTTGGCGCGGGCGCCCAGGCCCGGCAAGCCGCCGTCCCAACCGCCCCGGAAATCATGGCCAAACTGGCCGCCAAATATGCCGGGCTGACCAGCCTGGCGGTCACGGGCCGGGTCATTACTGACATTGACACGTCCGGCGGAAACAATCCCGCCGCCGCGCCAAAGCCCGACGAATTGAAATATGATCTGGGCAAGCCGGGAAGCGTGACCACCTTCAGCGTCCGCCTGGCCAAGCCCGATTTGTATCGCATCGAGTGGTCGCAAATGATTACCGACAGCTACACCCAGAAAGGCGCCGCCTGGTCCAGCGGCCAGGGAGACTTCCTTTTGCTGGCCGGCAAGAAGCAGAGCATCCAGGGCGGCATGGACATGGCATTGGCATCCGCCACCGGGGTTTCCGGGGGCGTGGCCTCCACCCTGCCCCCGCTGTTTTTCCAACGCCAGACCAACCAGTTCCAAAGCCTGGGGAACCTCTCCCTGCTGCCGGAGGAAAAGATCGGCAACGATCTTTGCTACGTCGTTTCCGGCGATGTCAACGGACAAAAGTTGATCTTCTGGATCGCCCGGGATTACTCGCTCAAACAAAAGAAAATGGTCTTGGGGGGCGAAATGAAAATGCCGGCAATGACCGACGAGGACATAAAGAAGGCCCTCAGCACGACCGGTCAGGAGACTACACCGGAAGCCATCGCCCGAATGAGGGAAATGATGAAATCAGTGCAGGCCATGAGTTCAAAAATGAAAGGCTCGATCACCGAAAAATACGAAACTTTCGACCCCAGCCCGTCAACGGCAAAAGAATCCTTCGATTACGAGTCGGATTCAAAAACCAAAACTGGAAACTGATCCTGTCATAATTGGCGCCAGGTGTCGGCATAAGCTCCCATCTCCTCGACCGGAATCTTCTCAAAGCCGGGCTGGCTGAACAGGGGATTGCCAGGCAGCAGCGTCAGTTTGCCATCGGGCAATTTGATATTGTTCCTGGCATCCAGGTTCTTGGGAGCGCGACGGTAAAGTTCTTCACAGCGAATGGTGCGATTGTTGCGCACATGATTGAGATTGGCGTTTTCCATCAGCCCGGCCAATTCCGGATATTTTTGGAGGTAAAGCTCCCGGTCTATCCCTCGGTCGTCCAGGGCTGATTTGACAAATTCCTGCCAGCGTTTTTCATCCCAGGGCGAGCAACTGAGCATGGCCATGCAATCCACAAACAGGTTGTTTTCGACCACGTTATCCTTGCCGCCATGGATCTGCACACCGCCAAAGCCAAGCTTGCCGGCGGAACATCGCTCCAGGATGTTTCCCTGGATCAAGGTGCCGCAGATGGCGTCGTCCAGGCGAATCGCGCACTGTCCGCACTTCGGCTGGCCGCCCCTGCCCTGCCAGTTGCCAATATGATGCCAGTAGTTATAGCGAATGACGTTGCCGCGATAGGTCGGATTCCCCCATATATCAATCCCGCCTTGGTCGTCAGATTCGGTCACCACATTATAAATCTCATTGTATTCCATGGTATGATTGTTGCCACCCAGCCGGATGGCGCTGCTCGGTATGCCGTGCAGACGGTTATGCCGGACCCGGTTTCCGACCCCGTCCACGATAATGGCAGGTGTATAAGTATGATCAATGCGTGAAAGATCGTGGATATCGCAGTTCTCAACAAAATGACCGCCCGGACTGAGAGTTTTGCGGTTGCCACCCGAAACTGTGATTCCTCCGCGGCCCATGGAATAAATGTCGCAAGAGAGCACCCCATGGTTCAATCCTCCCTGCACCTCAATTCCATTGCCCGCAAAATGCCGGATAGTACAACCGGCAAACAGGCAGTTGCTTCCCCCTTGCAGATGGATGGCATCGGCGCTGCCCAATTCCCAGGTTAATCCCTCAAAACGGAGGTTGGAGGCGTTCTCCAGTTCCACCATCGCCGCGGCAAAGGTGGATACTTCCACGGTGGCGGCATTCGGATCTGAAGGCGGGTAGATCAGGATGCGCCCGTGCAAGCGGTCCATGTACCATTCTCCCGGCTGGTCCAGTTCGCTCAAGGCATTGAAGGCATAGAAGGGCGCGCCGATGCTGAATCCGTAGTTGTTCCATGGCTTGGCCAGGGTGATCACCCGCTTATCCGGATCAATGCCGGCCACACGCTCGTAGGCATCCGCCCAGTCCCAGAACCAATACCCGTATAATAACAAATCCGGCTCCGCCACCCATTTGCGGGGAAGATCCCCCTGGTAGGTGAATATCCCGGTTTTGCTCCCCTCGCGGTCATAACCTTTCGTGCCATCTTTGACCACGACACCGGCTATATGCAGGAATCCTTCCTTCGGCCCGTGTGCCAGTTGCAGAGCCGCTCCATTGAAAAACAGTTCATGCGCCGGATGGGTCGTAAATCCATTGCCGCTGCTGAACCCGCCCAGCTTCAACGGCATTGGATTGGTGAGACCAGCGCTTTTCATCTCCACGTACCACACCTTGCCAATCGAGTTCCGTGGCAGCAACGGATACAGGTTGGTGTCGGTTAACCGTTTCCATCCGCTTAATCGCAGACCGCCTCGGAACGACACTTTTTCTCCCGGCACCGCGCCATAACGCACCGGCGCGCCTTTGTTCCCCGAATCTTCCGGGGTCAGATGCAAGGTCTTGGAAGCGACATACTCCCCGCCATGCACTAGAACGCTGACACCCCCCCGTGGCAGGGCCCCTTTTTGGCGTATGGCCCGAATCTCATCTCGCGCGCGTTCGAGACTGGCAAATGGTTTGTCCGCGGTTCCCGCTCCTCTGTCATCTCCTCCCGGTGCCACATGCAGTATCAGTCCGGCGGCGGTTACGGCCGGCAGTTCGATCTTCGTGGTTGCCGCGGCACGCAATGGCAAGGGTGTGACCGCCTGGTTGGACGCCGTCGCAGCCCCCGTTTTCAACGGCAGACATAACAATCCTGTTGCGCAGGCGGGCGGCAGCCATCGGCTGAACTTCGCGGACACATCGTGCAGCCGTTGGCATATCTTCTTGTTCATGGCTCCGCGATATTCGGGGAATCTCATGGCCAATGCCACGAAAATCGGTGGAGAATGGCAATGCGTCAATCATGGGTGGCAGGCAAAGGCAGGGCGGGCACTCCGCTGCCCGCCGTCGGGCATTGGCAGAGGAATCAACGTCGCACTACCGTCGTGCGGCGGGCAGAGGACTGCCCGCCCTACCACCCAGGACTGACGCACCGCGGAAGCCCGCGTTTTGCCTTTGAGTTTTGCGGGCGAAAGCGGTTAAGCTGGCTTTATGAAACATACTGGCATGGCGCGCCGCGCCGCCATCAGAATTATCTTTGCCTCGTTGGTGTTCACGATGGGCGCTTGTTGCGTTGCCGCCGCCTGGCGGATGTTGGAGCGCGAGTCGCACCTTCTGTCCACGATATGCCTTGTCGTCACGTCGGTTCTGGGGGCGGTTTGGATGCTGTTCGCCGTCTTCACGATTTATTTTTTCCGCGACCCGGAGCCAAATCCTCCGTCCGGCCCCGGTCTGGTGGTCTCGGCGGGCCACGGCAAGGTGGATGCCCTGGAGCAAATTACGGAAACGCAATTCATGGGCGGGCCTTGCCACCGCATTTCCACCTTTTTGTCCGTGATTGATGTTCATGTGCAGAATGCGCCCGTCGCGGGGAAGCTCGTCTTTTTCCAACACACCGCCGGCCGGTTCCTCAGCGCGCTCAAGCCGGAATCGGGCCTGCACAATGAGAATGTGCTGCTCGGTTTTGCCTCCGCGGAATCGCCGGGGGAAAAAATCGGGGTGCGGCTGATCGCCGGGGTTTTGGCGCGGCGCATCGTGCCCTTTGTCCAGAAGGGCGACGAGGTCAGGCGCGGGGACCGCCTGAGCCTCATTCAATTCGGTTCGCGCTGCGATCTTTACCTGCCGCTCCATTACAAAATCAAGGTCAAACCGGGTGATAAAGTTGTTGGCAGCCAGACGGTGATGGCGGCAAAATCGTGAATCATGGAAAAAGGTCCTCCAGGCGCGGAAAGCGAACGGCCCCAGCCGGGGCTTAAGATTTATTTTCTGCCCAACTTGATGACGGCGGGAAATTTGTTCTGCGGTTTTGTGGCGCTGACCAAGATCGTGGAGGCGAAGATCGGCCCCGATGGCAAGCTCGATGCCAGCGCCTTTTTAGAAATCAAACTGGCCCTGGCCTTTATCCTGCTGGCCTGCATTTTTGACCTTCTGGACGGCCGGCTGGCGCGCATGGGCGGGGTGGAAAGCGCCTTTGGCCGCGAATTTGATTCGCTGGCGGACCTGATTTCCTTCGGGGCGGCGCCGGCCTTCCTCGTTCACCGCGTCGTGCTGCGGGCTGTTTTTAAAGACACCCCGGAGGTCGGCTGGTTTATCGCCTCCATCTATTTGATCTGCGGCGCCTTGCGCCTGGCGCGCTTTAATTGTCTGGCGGCCACGCCGGGCGGCAGCGGCGGCAAGGAATTCCTGGGCTTTCCCATTCCCTCGGCGGCGGGGCTGGTGGCTTCGGTGACGCTTTTCCTGATGTGGGGTGAGAAAGACGAAAGAGCTTTTGCCACCGGCATGTGGAGGTACATTTTGCCGGGCCTGATGTTGTTTCTCTCCTTCATGATGGTGAGTGAAGTCAAATATCCCTCCTTCAAAACTCTCGATCTGCGCGCGCGGCGCAGCTTTGCCAAGATGGTGGTGACGGTGCTGTTCATCGGCTGCCTGATTGTGCTGCGGAATCACATCTTGCAGTTTGTTCTCCCGCTTATGTTCACCGCCTATCTCCTCTACGGTTTCGTGCGGCCGCGGATTTCGCGCAAAGTGCGGGAGGATATCGAAGAGGAGACCGAAGACGACGACGACGAACCGACGCTCACCCCTTGACATGTTGTTTAATTTTCCTCCCTGGCTGGCCGCGGCCTTGACCGGATTTCTCAGCGGCTTTCTCCTCTCCGTGCCGGTGGGGCCGGTCAACCTCACCATCATGAACGAAGGGGCGCGCCGCGGCCTGCGCTGGGCTTTGATGATCGGTTTGGGGGCCGTCACCATGGAGGTGATTTACTGCGCGCTGGCCTTCACCGGGTTCGCCGCCTTCTTCACCGGCCCGATGATGAAGGCGGCGATGGAGCTGGCCAGCTTTGTCTTCATGCTCTATCTGGGCGTCCGCTTTTTGAGCGTGCGCAGGATCGAAATGCCCAGCGGGGTGGAAGAGCGGATCAAAGGCAAATTTCACCCCCACTCGGCCTTCGCCATTGGTTTTGTGCGGGTCATGGCCAACCTGGGCGTGTTCGCCTTTTGGATTGTCCTGGCGGCCAATTTTATCTCGCACGGGTGGGTGCAGCCGACCTGGCCCGGCAAGCTGTTCTGCATCGCCGGCGTGGCGGCCGGCACCGGTCTTTGGTTCAGCGGCCTGAGTTATGCCGCCTCACGCGGCCACAGGAAATTCACCGAGCGAACTTTGCTGCGCATGGAACATTTTTCCGGGCTTTGCATGCTGATCCTGGCCCTGGTCCACGGCGGCTACATGGCCTGGCAAATGGCACAACATAAAATCTAAACCTGATCCTTAAAAGCTATGAATCTCACCTATTACGGCCACGCCTGTTTCGCGGTTGAACTGGGGGGACGCACCCTCCTTTTCGATCCCTTCATCTCTTCCAATCCGCTCGCCGCCGCCATTGATGTCAATGCCGTGCCGGCCGATTTTATCCTGGTCTCCCACGGCCACCAGGACCATCTGGCCGACGCCGCCGCGGTGGCCAAACGGACGGGCGGGACTGTCATTGCCAATTACGAGGTGGCGACGTGGCTGGGCAAAAATGGCGCGGGCAAAGTCCATCCGCTCAACCACGGCGGCGCCTGCAGTTTTGATTTCGGACGCGTCAAGTTTGTCAACGCCATTCACTCCAGCAGTCTGCCCGACGGCTCCTACGGCGGCAATCCGGGCGGATTTGTGCTGGAAAGCCCTCAGGGCAATTTCTATTATTCCGGGGACACGGCGCTGACCCTGGACATGAAACTGATCGGCGAGTCCACGCGCCTGGCGTTTGCCGTCTTGTGCATCGGCGGCAATTACACCATGGACGCGGAGGACGCCGTCCGGGCCGCCCAGTTGGTCAACTGCG
The DNA here is from genome assembly GCA_049513975.1 of Verrucomicrobiota bacterium. Classification (GTDB taxonomy): domain Bacteria; phylum Verrucomicrobiota; class Verrucomicrobiia; order Limisphaerales; family Palsa-1400; genus JBEKOF01. The sequence goes on from JBEKVM010000070.1 coordinate 20,486, forward strand.
ACCAGATTGTGGGAGTGCATTACGACACCTTTCCGCCCATCAAAATTGATCACGAGGAGGCGCGCAAAAAATTTCAGGCCGCCGGCAAAAAGCTGCATCTCCTGAAAATCGGCGAAAGCCGCAAGTTTTAAAGTTGGCGTGACTGGCCCTCCGTCTCCGCGGTGCCTGCGCGGGCGGACGGCGAAACTCGATTCTGCGGTCGCGGCGGGATTCCGCTGGATTTTGCTGTGCATTGTCGTATGCTTTTGCTGTAGAGGCACTTTATGCTGACGAATTACATTCAATGCGCCATGCGCCATGCGCACTACGAAGTCATGGAGAACGGCCGGTATTTTGGTTCAATTCCGGAATGTCGCGGCGCGTGGGGCGAAGGGGGCACCTTGGAAGAGTGCCGGGAGGAATTAGAGGCGGCCTTTGAGGCCTGGATGATCGTGGCCTTGCGTCACGGCGATCCTCTGCCTGTGATGGATGGCATTGACCTCAATGTGAAGGAGTATGCCCAAGCCGATCAAATGGCGTGAAATGGTGCGCCGGCTTCGCGCGCTGGGCTGGGGACCGCTCGAAGGCGGCGGCAAACATCCGGTCATGTGGAAGGCCGGCTCTAAAATTGTCCTGCCCAATCCGCACAAGGGAGATATTGACTGGTCCCTCGCCAAGCGCATTCTCGACCAAGCTGGCATCCGCAAGGACGAGTGGGATAACTTGTGATCATCTCTTGAAAGCGCGAGGCGCCTGCGGGACGGACGGGCCAATCCTTTTCTTGGCGCTTGCGCGCTCATATCCAACCCATTCCGATTGACACTAAGGACCCTCACCACCCCTCCTGAATCGCCTCCACACGGCCCGTCACCTTTTCGTAACCTTTTGCGGTTAAGGTTTTTGCCTGAAATTCCGATGATTATAGATAAATGGACACCATTGCGCCCCAGAGTAGATGGCTCTGCCAGCCAGCACAACTGAGGTCACCCTCAACCTGTGCCTTGCATGCGGCCGGCCCCCCCGCCGTATGAACACGCTGGCCAGCCATGGAGTGGACTTTTACGTGGCCCATGAATCTCTCAAGGCCACCATTCTCACTTCCCTGCTGACGGTGTGGGTGCTGATCGGCGTCTTTGTTTATCTCAACCGCTATACCAAACGGCGCTACTTCACCGTTTGGACGGCCGCCTGGATGTTTTACGTCTTGTGGCTGACCTTGAGCCTGGGCGATCTGACGGGGGAAAACGCCCCCCTGAGAATCATGGCCGAGCAATGGTGTGTGGCGACCACGGCGGTGTTCTTGATGTGGGGCAGTTTTCGCTTTTTGGGCTTGCGGGTGCGGGAAACCTCGTTTGGATTGTTCATGGCGTTCTTGTTTCTCTGGAGTTATCTGGGAGTCTATCGCTTGGGGCGGCCTTTCCCGGCGGTGGTGTCTTTGTTCGCCCTGATCGGCCTGGCGGGGATGGGCGCCGCGGCCGCCTTCGCCCGCCATCGCTGCCGGCGGGGATATATCGGCGCCAGCATGCTCTCCCTGGGCTTTTTCCTGTGGGGCGCTTATTTTATCGGCTACCCCTTTGTCGCGCGCATCCCGGATCTGTTGGCCACGGGCTTTTTCATCTCGGCCGTGCTGCAGTTGTTCATCGCCGTCTCCATGATCATCCTGGTGCTGGAGGAAGTGCGCACCACCAACCACGCCGCCTTGCAGAATCTGCGCTCCGAGAAAATCACGACGGGCCAATTGCGCACGGCCGTCGCTTCCACCGAGCAACAATACCGCAACCTCTTTGACAAAACGGGCGAAGCCATCATTATCACCGCCGCCGGCGATCTCCGCATTCTTGACTTGAACCGGACCGCCCTCCGTTTGCTCGGCCTGAGCCAGGAGGAGGCGCGGGAGCGGTTTCTCCCTTCCTTCTGCCAGGACTCCGGGCGCGCCGCCCAGCCGCCGGGCGACAGCGTGGAATGGGTCAACCGTTTATGCGGCCAGCGCACCCTGCGGGTCTTAAAGAAAGACGGCGGCGGAACCCTCTCCCAGGTCGAAAGCTCCCGCCTGGATTACAAAGGACAGGACGCCTTCCAATTCTTCTTCCGCGAAGTCACCGACCGCAGCCGCCTGGAACAGCAGTTGCGCCAGGCCGAAAAACTTTCCAGCCTGGGCCAGATGATCTCCGGCGTCGCCCATGAACTCAACAACCCCCTTTCCGTCATCAAGGGCTACCTGGATTTGGTCGTGGCCCACCATCAAATCACCCCCGAAACCCGCGCCGACCTGGAGAAAGTCGTCCAGGAATGCAACCGGGCCGCCGAACTCGTCCGGCATTTCCTCTCCTTTGCCCACGAGCAGGCCGCCCGGCGGGAAATGGTTGATGTCAATACTTTGATTCAGCGCGTGGCCGGTCTGCGCCGCTCCGACATCACCACCGCCGGCATTGAATTATTCCTGGATTTGGCCGCCGATCTGCCCTCCACCGCGGCCGATCCCGGCCAGGTCCAGCAGTTGATTATCAACCTCCTCAATAATGCCATTCAAGCCATGGCGGATTCCCCGGCCCCGCGCACCCTGAGAATCACGACCCGGATGAAGACGGCCGCCGCACTGCTCATTTCCATGGAAGACAGCGGTCCGGGCGTGCCGCCGGAACTGCAAAGCCGCATCTTCGAGCCGTTCTTCACCACCAAAACCGACGGCGCCGGCACCGGCCTGGGTCTCTCCATTGCCCACAGCATCATGGCCGAGCACCACGGGCGCATTCGTTACGATCGTTCCACCCTGGGCGGCGCAGCATTCCACCTCGAATTCCCCATCGTCGCCGTGGGCGCGGCGGAGCCTGTCCGCGAAATCACTCCCCCACCCCCGCCCCCGCCCGCCCGCCCTTCCGCGCGCGTGCTCGTGCTCGACGACGAAAAATTCGTCGCCGACCTGCTCTCCGAAATGCTCGGCGTGCTGGGGCACCAGCCGGTCGTTTGCCTCTCCCCGGTCCGCGCCTTGCAAATGCTGCAATCCTCCCCATTCGATCTGGTCATCTCCGACTTCCGCATGCCCGTCATGAACGGCGAACAATTCTATCACGCCCTTGCCAGGAAAAATCCTGCCTTGGCCGGGCGCGTCATTTTTCTGACTGGCGACGTGGTGAACGAAGAAACGCAGCAATTCCTGGCCTCCACCGGCAATCCACATTTGGACAAACCCTTCCAACTGAGCCGTCTTGAGGCCGTCATCGCCGAAGTCCTCTCCGCCCCCGCCACCCTGGCCGTTTGAGGTTTCTGAATCTGGGATTGAACTGGAGTGCCAAACGATTAGACGTGGCTGCGGCCCTTTCCTTGGCAAACCTGCTTTACCTCCAACCGGCTTTGCGCTAACATCCCGGACATGGCCTTATCAAACGAAGACAAGCAATTGCTGAAACATTCGTACCGCCAGTGCGATCCCCGCGAGCCATTGCAGCCCGACGATCCCCGTTATCAGCCCATCTATTCCGGCGGTCATTGTGAAGACCCGGTCGCTCGTCTCCGGACTCGCATCGAATGGGCGGGGGCTGAAAGTTTGCAATTGTTTTCTGGCTTCCGCGGCTCAGGCAAAACGACCGAGCTATTTCGGCTGCGGCGCGATCTCAAAATTAACCACGCGGTGGTGCTTTACGCGGATGCCCTTGAGTACTTGAACCCGTCGGAGCCTCTGGATATTTCGGATTTATTATTAGTTTTGGCAGGGGCCTTCAGCGACAGCCTTAAGAATGATCACCAGATCGATTTTGGGACCGACTCATGGTGGGTTCGCGCGAAGAATTATCTCACAAGAACGTCCGTCGAAGTGAAGGAAGTGCAAGCGGGACTCAAGGCCGGTATCGACATCAAATTGGCTTTGAAGGAATCCAGTACCTTCCGTCAAAAGCTTCGGGCATTTCTGGAGACCCGGCTGGGCGACTTGAAGAAGGAGGTCGGCAGATTTATCGAAGACGGCGTCAAGGCGTTAAGGGCCAAGCATCAAGACGACACTCGGGTTGTTCTGATCTTCGACCAACTCGAGCAAATCAGCGGTTCGGCCAGCAACGAAAATGAGGTCATTGCCAGCGTCGAACGCATCTTTGCGCGGCATTTGAAAACACTGCAACTGCCTTTGATACATGCCATATATACAGTGCCGCCTTGGCTTCCCTTGGTCTTGCCTGGAGAAGACATCGAATTGCTTCCGAGCTTGCCATTGTGGAAGCATCATGCTGATCGAAGCCGTGCCGAGGGGGTCTGGAACGCGGCTAGGAAATTGATTGGACTTCGTCTTGGAGAAGACGGTTTTGGGCGACTCTTCGGCCACGGGCCGACATCGGCTGACGCCCTGATTGAAGCCAGCGGCGGCCAGTTCCGTGACCTCCTGCGCTTGGTGCGCGAAGTTCTCGTGCGGGTCGAGACACAGACTCAAAAATTGCCGGCATCGAAGCAGGTGATTGAAGCGGCTATCCAGCGCGTGCGCGAACAATACTTGCCTCTTTCGGATGAGGACGCAAAACGGCTGTCCTTGATTGAAAAGACCGGCGATTGCGTACGTGAGGACAGCGGTCCCGCCGAGGTATCGCGGATTAGCCGTTTGCTCAACGATCACTTGGTACTGTACTTCTCCAACGGCGGCGACTGGTACGACATTCATCCCTTGATTCGGGATGAGGTCAAAAAAATTGTCCAGCGTTTGCATGTAAAGGAATGAGTTCTTGTGCCCACGGTCGAATCACCAGCCGATCACGAGGTTCTTCGCTTTTTCGGCGAGGCGGCCTTTGAAGATTGGCGCCTGTTCGAGGCTCATTTTGAGTTAAACGCCGGCTCGGCCCTCCTCATCCTCCTCCTGCCTGGGACTGCGGGGGCGCTGATTTGTGAACAAGCCCTGGCTGAACGCCTCCTAAAGGACAACCGCCGGTTGGAACGCATTCACTTCGCTTCCGCCTCGGAAATCATCCGGCTGGGCGAACGGTTGTTGGCTCTAAACCTGGATGGCGTCGGTGGTGTTTGGGTAAGCTTCTTGAGTCCCGATCACACCGATGAGGCTTGGAAGGCTGCCTGCGGCAAAATGTTCACCTTATTGAATCTGCATCGCAACCGCATCCTCAAAGCGCTGCCAGTTCCCCTGATCTTCGTCGGCGAACCCTGGCTGCAACAAATCTTTCGCGAGGCGGCTCCTGATTTCTGGTCCGTCCGCTCCACGGTAGTGCGCCTGCTGCCGCACACTGAACCGGATGAGTCCCACCTCGCGGGAGCTTCACTGCAAAGTCAACAGGCCGCCATCGGAGTTGAGGCGGCGAGCGACCCGGATTACACGCTGCAACAGGCGCGCCGTCTTGCCAATCGCAAAGATCTTGCCTTTCAGCGGACAGAACTTCTCATGCGGGCCGCAGCGGGCTTCCGAGAAAACGCTCGCTTGGAATTGGCAGAATCGTGCTGGCGCGACGCGCTGAACGCCCTCGCTGATGCGTCGGAAATAAAACAACAGCCTCGATCCGATGCTATGCGCGCAGAGGTTCTGAATAATCTTGCTATGGTCCTCAGTAACCTCGGATACCGCGAGGAGGCGCTGGACAAAACTCGGGAGGCTGCGGGGATATATGAGCAACTGTCCCAAGCACAACCGGATCAGTTGCTGCCCGAGATGGCTGGCTCACTCAACAATTTGGCCATCATGCTGAGCGATTTAGGCCGGCGCGAGGAGGCGCTACAGAAGGCACAGGAGGCAGCGCGAATTTATGAGCAATTGGCAAAGGCCCGCCCAGAGGGGTTCCTGCCGAACTTGGCAGGCTCACTGAACAATCTCGCCAACAGGTTGAACGCATTGGGCCGGCGCGAGGAGGCGCTGCAGAAGGCACAGGAGGCAGCGCGAATTTACGAGAATTTGGCTAAGGCCCGGCCAGACGCGTTCCTGCCGAACTTGGCAGGCTCGCTGAACAATCTGGCCATCATGTTGAGCGCTTTGGGACGTCGCGAGGAGGCGCTCGACAAGGCGCAAGAGGCGGCGCGAATTTATGGGCAATTGGCAAAGGCACGGCCCGTCGCATTTCTGCCGGATGTGGCGATATCATTGAACAATCTGGCTATTAGGTTGAGCGATTTAGGCCGGCGGGAGGATGCCTTGGAGAAGGGACAGGAGGCCGCGCGAATTTATGAGCAATTGGCGAAGGCCCGGCCAGATGCCTTCCTGCCGAACTCGGCAGCGTCACTGAACAATCTGGCCAGCACGTTGTGCGCTTTGGGCCGGCGCGAGGAGGCGCTGGACAAGGCGCAAGAGGCGGCACGGATTTATGAGCAATTGGCAAAGGGCCGACCCGACGCGTTCCTGCCGGACATGGCAGGATCTCTCAACACCCTGGCAGGCACTTTGAGCGCTTTGGGCCGGCGCGAGGAGGCGCTCGACAAGGCGCAGAAGGCGGCTCAGGTTTATGAGAAATTGGCGAAAGACCGGCCGGACGCGTTCCTGCCGGACTTGGCTATGTCACTGAACAATCTCGCCAGCACTTTGAGCGCTTTAGACCGGAGCGAAGAAGCGCTAGAAAAGGCGTTGGATGCGGCACGGATTTATGAGCAGTTGGCAAACGCCCAGCCAGGCGCATTCCTGCCGGACTTGGCCATGTCAAAAGACACTCTGGCCATCATGTTGAGCAAGATGGGGCGGCGCGAGGAAGCGCTGGACAAGGCGCAGGAGGCGGTGCGGATACGACAGCAACTGGCCAAGGCCCGGCCAGACTCCTTCCTGCCGAATTTTGCAACTTCGCTGAACAATCTAGCAAATATATTGAGCGCTTTGGGACGGCGCGAGGAAGCGCTGGACAAGGTGCAGAAGGCGGCGCGTATTTATGAGCAACTGGCCAAGGCCCGACCAGACGCGTTCTTGCCGGACTTGGCGACCGCATTGAATAATCTGGCCGACGGGTTGCGCGATATGGGCCGGCTGCAAGAGGCGCTGAACAAGGCGGAGGAGGCAGTGCGGATACGAGAGCAACTGGCAAATGCCCGGCCAGAAGCCTTCCTGCCGGACTTGGCGAGGGCTTACGGAGTACGAGGTGCAATATTACTAAGCCTGGAGCGGCATGCGCAAGCCGCAGCCGCGTTTGCGCAAGGCATCCGGGCGATAACGCCGCTGTTCCAAAAGGTGCCGATGGCGTTCGTTCAGCTCGTTGGCCGCCTCTCTGACGATTATCGGCGTGCAATCCAGCAAGCGCAGCTTCAGCCTGACGAAGAATTGCTCGCACCAGTAGCTGAAGTGTTCGAGAAACTAAAACAAAGCCAACCAAAGAAGTGATCAGGATTGTAAACGAGGCACAGCACAACCGCACATCCTCGTTCGAAAAATACCCGTTGACAATCTCTATGCAACTGCTACCATCGCATAGTGAGCATAGGCAAGGCAAAAGGGGCATCAGACGGCGGCAGAGGGACGACAGCAAAAACTTCCCAACCAACCCCCTTGTCACGCCGTCCTGCTCGCCGTTTCAGCGAACGCGGAAGCCTTGGCGAAGGCGGGCCTGCCCTCGGTCCTGTCCCCAGTCTTGTCCGCCATAGGCTTGGCGACGGCGGAAGCTTTAGAGAAGGGGGAAGCTTTAGCAAAGGATGGGTGCTGCGCCAATATGTCCCACCCATGAAAACTTTATCGTTATCGCCCTGCTCCCCATTCTGCATTCTGAATTCTCCATTCTGCATTCTGCATTCTGCATTTGCCCCCCGCCCGGTCAAACCCGGTCAAACCTCCGGGTCAAACCTCCCGCCATGTTCCTTGGACCACAATATGACGAATCATGCAATTCCATCAGATTTTTTTACGAAAACGAACGTAATACTGACTTGCAATCAAAAGAACACTAATGTAGGTTTGGGGAACTTATGCGTCCTCGAACCCCGATTGCGCCGGGTCAGGTGGGTGCGATTCGTCGCGCCATGCTGGCCGCCCCCAACA
>JBEKVM010000071.1:0-28357 GCA_049513975.1 Verrucomicrobiota bacterium
TGGCTCCATTCTTAACCGCATGTGCGGCAATGGTTTGGGGAGATCGGAAGGGCCACTGTCAGTGAAAGTGTCAGTGAATTGAGGCGCGGAACCACTATTCGCCCACAATTCGCCAGTACTCCACTGAAACTCGCCCAGTACTCGCTAACGCGATGTGATCGGACTGGTTCACAATTCAGTGAATCAGATATGAAACAACGATTCATCTTGTTCCGGCGGGCGGGCGTTTTCTACAGCGAGGACACCACCACGCGCAAACAAGCCAGCTTGCGCACCAAAGACCAGGCCGAGGCCATCACGCTTGTAAACACCAAGAACGCGGCCACCCGGCAACCGGCCATGAACCTGCAAATCGCCCAGGTTTATTTGCAGTACGGCGACCCCGCTTTGGCTGCCCGCACCTGGCAGCAAGTCATGGAGCAAATTGTCTCCCTAAAAACAGGCCCGACGCAGGAGAGGTGGAAACATGCCGCTGCCGACAAAGCCTTTGACCTCATCCGCAACCGCAAGCTCATGGAAACCGGGGCAGAGCACTTCCTGGCCGTTCTCAATTCCGGCTCGGTTTCAACGAACGTCTATTTGCGCCGCGCCCACAATTTCGCTATCGGAATGCACTGGTTGCCGTGGCCAGTCCTGCCCAAGCTGCAATGGCCGCCCGTCAAATTCAAAGTGAAGCGGGCCATCACGATTGAGGAACACGCCAGAATTATTGACCGCGAACGCAATCCCGAACTCCGCGCCTTTTATGAATTGCTCTGGCATTTGGGCGGTTCACAGTCCGACGTTGCAAACCTGACCGCCGAGGACATCCATTGGCCCGACCGCACGATCTCGTTTCAACGTTGCAAGACCAAAGTCCCGGTGGTCATCACATTCGGGGAAGAAGCGGCGGCGGTCCTGCAAACCCTGCCGAGATTCGGCCCGTTGTTTCCTTGGCTCTCCGGGTTGCACGAAAAACACCGCGCGAAGCATTTTATCAAGCGTCTTGCGACCGTCGGCATTGCCGGGGTGTCGCTGCATTCGTATCGTTACGCCTGGGCGGAGCGGGCCAAGGTGGCGGGAATGCCGGAGCGGTTCGCCCAGCAGGCCCTTGGTCACAGTTCCAAGGCATTTGCGCGGGCGTATTCCAAGAATGCAAAAGTGATCGTTCCCTCCTTGGAAGAATACGAGGCAAAAATCGTCCCGATGCCCGCGGCCATTGCTTGAAGGAATCCACCGGCAATCAGCGCAGCATTTCCCCGCTGAGTTTTCCCGTGTCGTCATTCGGCTTGCTAAAGGCAGGAAGGCCAAGCCGAACGCCAACACGCGAAAACTCAGCCCCGACAAGTGCCTGGTCGTGCCGTCATTGTCCGCAGGATTGCGCCCCGCTGCCCTCCCAACACTGCGGACAATGCCGTCACCACCAGGGCAGGGCTTGCCCGCTCTCGTCGCTCTCCGCCGCCCCCCCTCCAGAAATTCCGAATTCCGGGCTTGACCCCTGCATGACCCCTTCACGGCAATGTTAGGGACCACTTTCTGGTCCCAGGCGATCATCGCATAAAAGCTTGCGAGTAACCGCCCTGGCGCATTACATTCGTGTCGTGAAAATTGTATTCTGGCATCACGCAAAGGGTTGTCTCTGGTTGAATGACAATAATTCGGCCACAGGTCCAAGTAAATCTGCCGAAGGTTGGTACGCTCCGTCGCGTGGAACGGGCTTTGCGTTCATTGAAGAACATTGTCTCGAGTTGTGCAAATTGCTTGGGGAGGCGAATTCAACGGCACTCGCGGCCACAGAGGCCAAGAAGTTGGCGTCGAAGATCTCGCAGCAACTTGGGATTATATTTAAGGAACACTTGAAGTCGGGGCAAGACGATTGCTACATTGAAGTATCCCTGGGATTTATGGCTGCCATCGGACTTTCTCAGTCGCAAGTACCCACTCGTGTCTGGCTCGACACGTTTGCCGCACCTTTTCCCATTATTCCGACACGCTCTTAGAGTCTTTGAAGTCTCATTCGTGCCCGCCATTTTTAAGGAGCAACTGTTCCACTTCGTGGCTGCCCGATGATATGGCCAATTGCAGCGGTGTTTCTCCTTTCTCGTCCTTGGCGTTCACATTGGCTCGGTTGGCAATTAACAGGGCCGCGATTTCCTGGTTGTTCTTCCATGCCGTTCCATGTAATGGCGTCCATCCACTGGTGTCTTCCGCATTAACATCGGCCCCTTTGGCAAGAAGTAATTCCGCCACGTCCTTGTTGTGGCTGAAGCACGCAGCCCTACCAAGAGCCGTCTCGCCATTCGGTGCTTTGGCATTGACTTCGGCCCCGTTTTTTAGCAGCGATTCCACTACATCTTTACGGTCGTAAGCGGCTGCTTCCATCAAAGGCGTGTAGCCTACAAGGCTCGACTTGGAATTAACATCTGCCTTGCTCGCGAGGAGGAATTCCACCACATCCTTGCGCCCTTCCCTCGCCGCCCAGTGCAAAGGGGTGTTGCCGTGTGTGTCGTCTTTGCACGAAACCAGATTCGGATCACGAGCCACCAACACACGCGCCTTCGCTAGGTCCCCGCGCCAAGCCGCGGCGAGCATCTCAAGGCGGGTTTGTTCGTCCGCAGTCAGTTGCAGCGGCCCAATTGGAATCTCCCCAAGCGCCTCATTCATAAAGTGGAGGATTTTGTCGCGAGCGGCGGACGCCTCGCGTTCTTCGCCTGCCGCTCCCGCGTTGACGCCAGGAGCAAGTCTGGAGACGCCATCGGCGAGCTTTTCAAACAGCGAATCTTCCTCAGCGTAGTCATTAGCCCATTGCTGAAGCAGGTCCAACGTGTTGGCACTTGTGAAGAACGCCCGATTACGCTGAATGATTTCCGAATACCGTTGAAAATCCGCAGTCAACTCCGAATGAAGTCCCGCCCGCATTGAGAATTCGCGAAAATTCCGCGACGCGTCGGCTAAACTGCTGATGGAACCTTCAATTTGAGTCTTGTAATCTCTCTGCATCAGCGATCCGAGCCAAGCCATTGTCGCATTTGCGTTTCCACCCGAAGTTTGCATAGCCCTTTGCAACCCCGGATGTTCAGCACCTGCCGTTGCCTCGTAATACGCATGCGTTTTTTTCAGTGCCGTCAGGAACGCTTGTGGATTACTGGCATCCGAGCAGCCCGCACTTAAAATGGTGCCAATGATACACACCAACCCGAGCGATATTAGTTCAGCTCTCATATTTCGGATAGTACCAGAACTTTGTGGCTGAGACAACAGAAAAGAGCGCCTTTGACCTGCGAAATTGAGGGCCTGCGGATCTTCGGATGCTCGCAGTGTTTGCGAAGTCGGGCGAGAATGATCGTAGCCGTAGGAAATAGGTGTCAACCCTTAGTTTCGTTCGTTTTCTTTCCCGGTGCGATGGCCAGCCCAGAATTGGGGATCGTAATTCCGGCTCCCTCACGAAGCCCGATCAATTTCGGCAGACGTTCAACCCAAAATTCGACATTGCAAAAAAGCTTGGCCGTAAAATCTTCCGACCACAATTGGCTCTTGCGCAGGAATTTCCGCTTTTCCTGTGGCGTGTTCGCCAAACGATAACGCCGCATGACCCGCCGCAGTTTCACCGCCTCGTTGGCGGTCACTTCCCGATTTTCCCGTTTCCCAAGCGGCAGGTGTTGCCGGCCAATCACACCCCAATATCGGCCCGGCTTTTGTTCCATCACCGGCATTTCCTCCTTTTTCGCCATGTAACGCTTGCCCGCGTAGGCAAACGCCCCTTTGATCGTCCTGAGACGCTCCACGCGAGTCCCGGCCAGGTAGTGCGCGAAATCGCCGCTTCCCACCACTCCAAACCAATTGCGGGACGCCCAAGACTTTAACGAGTCTGCCCCATAGACTTCGCCATTCGGGAATTCCCCGCCGTCCGGCAGTTCCGCCCAAACACTCATCACCGTACTTTGTTTTGAGCCGTCCAGTTCAATCTCCTCTTTCCAGTGTTCGCCGCCCTCGTGAACACGCACCCGGCGCAGGAGCGCGGATTCCCAGCGCTCCTCTTTGAATCGAAACCGCCAGGGGACACCGAAAACAAGCAGGTGGTAATGCGGCGCAATCTTGCCCTTGTTCTTGCCTGACTGTCGCTCTTTGAATTCCAACTTCCAAATAACCGCCGCTCCCGGCCAACGCCGTTGCATCCGGTCACAGAACGCCTCCAAATGGCCTTTGTAATCCTCCCGGTAGAGAGGAAAGTTGTCCGGGTAAGTGAGTGTGAAAGCCAGAGGCACCGCCGCTTGTTCCACTTTCGCCAGCAATTCCAGCATCCGCCGACGCGAAGCCGGGGTGAACTCGACAATTTCACCACGCGGGCCGCAACCGCTCTTGTTTCCTGCCGCCACATCCCCACGGAGGCGCACTTGAATCAGGCTGGCCCCACGGTAACAGGTGACGCTTCCCTTTCGTTGTCGCGCCGGAATATGCGCTTTAGACAAGCCCAGCGGGGGCGGCGGGTGGCGCTGGGCGCCACTCCGCCGCCTCTCGCTGTCGCCAGCCTGCCCGCCGTAGCCTTGGCAAAGGTGGGTTGTCACCACGTAGGGCCGCAGAACCGGCGAGCAGTGGTGCTCGCTGTCCGGTTCTGCTCGTTCTACTTCGCCTCCGTGAGGTTGCCCCGTAACGCCGGATTGTGTCTCAACATTTTTCACTCACCCGCAAGCATGAATGAAACCGGGAGAGAGGCGTTAAGGAGTACTGGGAGAGTTAAGCCGAATTCTAACGAATAGTGACTTGCGCATCGTTCATTCACACCCAAGGCGCTTCCTGAGTTTTGGCGGATTGCAAAATGCCTCTGGAAAAGGCGGGACGGTTCGGGTATGTTTGACCGCATGAACAATGTTTTGGAAATTGAGACGGCGTTGCGGCAATTGCCTCCGCAAGCGCGGTGGGAAATCGCCCGCTGGCTGCTGGAAGACTTGCAGGAAAGCGCCATCAGCCACCCTCAAGGCGAAGGCTCCGGCGAAAATGGCGGACAAACTGCGCCCCTGCCTGATTATTCCGCCCGCCGCCGCCGGATATTCGGGAACAAGGTTCTCCCCAACATGGTGCTGGCTGCCCGCGCGGAAGAACGCTTTTGAAGACTTACGCTGACACCAGCTTTCTGTTTTCGTTGTACGCAACCGACGCGAATTCGACCAGGGCGGATGCCTGGCGTCAGGCCAACCCCGCACCATTACCCTTCACCGTCTTTCACCGTCTCGAATTGCGCAACGGGCTGAGTCTGGCTTTGTTTCAGCAACGGCTGACGCTCCAGGAGGTTCAAGCCGCGTGGTTGGAAGTCGAACACGATTGCGCCGCCGGTTTGCTGGTCGCGCGTGGCGGGCTGTGGCATCGGATAATGGTGGAGGCTGAAGCAGCCGCCATTAACCACACCCCGGCTATTGGTTGCCGCACATTGGACGTTTTGCACGTCGCAGCCGCCAAGCTGATCGGCACCACGGATTTTTGCACCTTTGACGCGCGCCAATCGAATTTAGCCGGTCGAGTTGGACTGATCCCTGTTTCTCCGTAGCCCGCGCCGGTGGACGGCCACTGTCAGTGAAACTGTCAGTGAAAATACTGGAAGAGTACTGAAAAATAGTGGCGGGTTAAGCCGAATTCTTCTTGATGTCAGAGGGAAAACCTGTATTCTCCCCGTAGCTGAATTGGAAACAGAGTTCGATTCCGACAACTGGCTCCATTTTCAAGGTGTTGTGACACAGTGGGTTGGAGAGGAGAGAGCGGCGGTGGACACCAAAATGGACACCACTTTGGCAAGGATGTCAGAATCCTGCCAGAATGCTGTCAGGGTTCTGTCAAGCTGGCGCCGCGTCAGGTTCGCTGCGTAGCGGGATTGCTCAGGGCAACCCGCAACACAACGGTATCCACTTCTTTTCGAAAGGAACTTCCAGTTTTTGGCGCGCCGATGCCGGCAAGGGGTCACAAGCGCAAACCGGAAAATGACTATTTACCGCCGGCTTGATGGGCTTCAATCGCCGCCGCGATGCTGGTGACTGTGTGCATCGTTTTTCTGGCGACGGCGGCGTCGGGTATCTTGATTCCATAGCGTTTGTCCAGCGCGACGACCAATTGGAGGGCGTCCACGGAGTCCAATCCGAGACTGGCAGGCCCGAAGAGCGGCTGGTCGTCGCCGATTTCTTGCGGGGTGATTTGCAGCATAAGGTCTTCGACCAGGAGATTTTTGATCTGGGTTTTGAGTTCGGGTAGTGTGTTCATGGCGATAGGTCTTCTGGCGTTTTGAAAAGATGCGGGTTGACGAACCGGGCCGCAATTGCCTGCAAACTCGCGCCTGTGATGCTTACATTGGCGGCCGCGCAACGAGAGTGTTGAATGGCGACGCAAGCGGCCACGCATTGCCAGGCGGACGCAGCGGCGAATGCTTCGCCCAGGATTTCTATTGGCGTCAAGACTTTGCCTGTCCAATCGTTCCAGGCCGGGCTGTGGCGTTCGCTGGCGCAAAGCAATTCGTCCGGCGCGCCGACGGGCAGTTGCGCGCGCATTTTCCGCGCCGCCTCGTTGCGGCCCGGAGTGCGCGTGGCGGCGAACGAATCTGTCACTGCGGCCAATTCAACCGGGGCGTGTGAGGGGCACCGGCTTTTCAGATAAAGCGCGCCCGCTCCGCTGGCGTGAACCGCCCGGCTGTCAAACAACCGCAGCGCGTCGGCGGCAGTCCAATCCGGCTCCTCCGCGCCAATGACGACACAGGCCTCGGCCAAGCCATTGTCCAGCCATCCTGCGGCCAGGGCGAGGCCCTGCAAAAAAGTCCCGGCATCGCCGACGAGCGTGTAATTGATCGTGGAAGAGCCTAAAAATGCCGCCAGGTGGCTGGCGGAAGAGTTAAAAACCGTTTCGGGGAAAATCATTGGGCTGGCCGTGGCCGGGTTTTGCAGAGTTTCTTCATAAAACCGCCGCGAATAGGAAATGCCCCCCGTCAAGGTGCATGTCAGGATGCCCAGCCGCAGGCCGCCGGAACGGATAAGGTCGGCGTCCTGACCGAGGGCCTCCAGCGCGGCGCCAACAGCGAAGTGAGTCATCGGGCTGGCCCGCCGCAAACGGGGATGCGCCAGGAAAGCGGGCCGGACCGCAGGGGGCGGAACGAGGCGCACGGGCAGGGGTTTGTCCCAACCGGGCCGCACCAGCGATTGCACTTGCAACGGCCGCTTGTTTTCCAGACTGGCCCACAAGGCCGGCACTCCCCAGCCCGCCGGGGAAACCGCGCCTTGCCCATGCACGAATACCCTGCTCACGGCCACCTCCGAAAAATGAGGGTGGCGTTGGCCCCGCCGAACCCGAAGGAATTGGACAGCGCGGTGGTTATTTTGGCGTCAACCGGCTGGCGCACGACTTGAAAACGGCAGGCGGGATCGGGAGTTCGCACGGAAGTCTCCGGCGGGAGCCACTGGCCGCGCAAGGCCATAAGGGAAGCCACCGCTTCAACCGCACCTGCCGCGCCCAGCAAATGGCCAACACCCGCCTTGGTGGAACTGACTGGCAGGGTGGCGGCCCGCGCACCAGCCCAAGCCTGGATGGCGGCGGTTTCGGCGGAGTCATTTTGCGGCGTAGCAGTCCCGTGGGCGTTCACATAATCAATTTGATCCGGCGTGAGGCCGGCGCCGGCGCACGCGGCCCGCATGGCGGCCAGCGCCGCGTTTCCGTCCGGCTGGGGCTGGGTGAGATGGTGGGTGTCCGTAGTGGCCCCGTAACCGAGGATTTCGCCGAGGATTTCCGCGCCCCGCCGTTGCGCGGCACTCAAATCTTCGAGAGCGAGCACCGCCGCGCCTTCACCCAGCGTCAAGCCGTCGCGCCCCGCATCAAATGGACGACAGGGAGACGGGGAAAGCACTTGGAGAGTGTCGAACCCGGCAAAAGTCAAATGGCAGAGAGCGTCGTAACCTCCCGTCAGAACCCTTTCCGCCCGGCCTTCGCGAATCAATTCCCAAGCGTGCCCGATGGCGTTGGCTCCCGACGCACAGGCATTGGAGATGGTGATGACTTCTCCCTGGAGGCCGAGGGCATTGGCCAGGTTGATCCCCTGTTGCTGCACCAGATAATGCGTGACGCGCTCCGCCTGGCGTTTGAAACATAATGGCGTTTGCAGGGCCTGGCGAAGGTATTCCTGACCCAGGCACATTTCCCCGCTGGTCGTGCCCAGGACCAAAGGCAGGCGGCCATGCGGCGTCCAGCCGGATTGATTCCAAGCTTCAGCCCCGGCCAGAAGGAGCAGGCGCGAGGCGCGCTGGAGCCGCCGCAAATCGCCGCGGGACAACCGGTTGGGCGGCAAGTCCCCTGGCAGATCAATTTCGGCGGCAATCTTGCAGCGATGACGCGATACGTCGAACAGTGTAACCCGGCGAAAGGCCGTGCGCCCGGAGCGGAATCCCTCCGCGTTTATTTTCCAGCCCGCGCCGAAGGCGGTGATGATACCCGCGCCGGTGACGACGATGCGCCGCGGCTGCGGTGGTTTAGGCGGTGGGAACAGCATGGGTCATTTCAGCCGCGCCCTGCGGCATGATGCGTTGCAACATCGCAAAGTAACTCCAGAGTGGACCAACGACGCCGCGCCGGCGCAGGCGCGCGACAAGATTTGCGAAGCCGGGAGGCGGATCGCCAGCGATCCAATTGGGCGCGCGGCGGGCAAACTCGCGCAGCCGCGCAAAGACGGTGACTTCGTCCAGGCCGGCCGCGAAGTAGTACGCCGGGGCCAGCAGGTCGGCGTCGGCCGTGATGTGGCCGTCCCGCACCGCCCGCCGGGCCAGCGGAGTGCCGGGGAAGATGCGCATGCCCACCACTGCCAGCACGACCGAGCCAGCCAGATGCCGGGAGTTTTGGAAGCTGGTTTCGAGCGTTGCCAGCGTTTCTCCCGGCCCGCCACAAATCAGGTAGTGGCAATGCTCGATTCCCGCCCGTCGGGCCAACTCGCTCGACCGGGCGATGTCGTCAAACGCCAGCCGCTTGGTGTACTGCTCAAGGACGGTGTCGCAAAAACTGTCGGACCCAAACTCGATGTGGGTCAAACCCGCCCGCGCCATCAGCCGCATCATTTCCAAAGTCAAGGATTGCGGACGCAGGAAGCAGCTCCAACCGAGTTTGACGCCGCGGCGGAGGATCGCTTCGCAGGTTTCGACGACGTGCCGCTCCGACGAGTTGAAAACGGAATCAACGACAAACGCGTATTTGGCGCCCATCGCCTGAAGCTGCTCGAACTCTCCGGCGACCGCCTCCGGGTCGCGCCGGCGATGCAGGCATCCCTCGATCAGCGGGTAGGCGCAGTAAGTGCAGGCATGTTCACAGCCTCGTTGCGTCTGCACGTTCAACATGCCGCTGGCCGCGAGGTAAAAATCGGCGACTGCCGGCGGGCGGTCGGCGGCTTCCAATCCGGTTTGCGATCCGGAAGGCTGCTGCGGATTGGCCACAATCTGCCGGCCGCGACGGTAAACCAGACCGGGGATGGACGCGTACTCGCCGCCGCCACGCAACGCCGCCACCAGCGCGACCAGGCTCGCCTCCCCTTCGCCTTGAATGCCAAAGTCGGCGCCGCTGAGTTCGAGCAACTTCCTGGGATAAATTGAAAAGCCGCTGCCGCCTATCACCACGGTGCAGGGATGAGCACGGCGTACCGCGTCACTAAGCGTGAGCAAATCGGCGAAATACGTTTCCTGTTGGCGGATGAGGACGTTGTCAATGTTGCGAAGCGAGATGCCGACGAAATCAGGCTGGTAGCGGCGCAGCACTTCCTCGACCGGTTGCGGTTCCGCCAGGAGGTCAAACAGCCGCGATTCGTGGCCGGCCCGCCGCAAGGCGGCGTTGAGGTGTGAGAGACCGAGGGGAAAGACCGGATCAGGCGCGGAGCACCGATTGGCGTTGATGAGGAGAATCCTGCTAACCATGGCCAACCTCAACTGGTCACCGACGCGCGTTCCCGGGTGGCGGGGCTGGCCATGCCTTTCCGGTAATAGTCCGCCAGACCCTGGCGCGACGGGGTCAAGCCCTCCGCTTCAATCGCCGCCAGCACGCGCGCTTCTGTCATGATGAAACGGTCGCGTTTGTAGATGATATAGTCGTCGCGCATTCCGTCCGGTGTCATGTTGATGGTCACCAGATTGGCCCCGGCCCGCAAACCGCGGCGGTAACCGTCGCCTTCGACGAGATTGAGCGCGCTCACGGCCGGAATGACCCAGTCCGGCCGCATCAGCCGGAGGGCCGCCATGCTGTTGAAAGTCCAATCGGCCTTCGCCGCGGGCGCTTTGCCCAGAGGTGTGTCCTCGCCGGGGATGAACGGGCTGACACTGCATCCATGCAGCGGCAGCGAGCGGGCCAATTCCAAATCCGCGCGCAGATCGCGCAAGGACTGTCCCGGCAAACCGACGATGAAACCCGAACTGACGAACCATCCGCCCTCCGCCAGCAGGCGGATGTTGCGCAACCGCTCCGACAATGTGCCGGGCGCATGAACCGCATCGTAACGGGCCGCGTCGCCCGCTTCGAACTTCATGATGTAGATGGATGCCCCGGCGCGCTGCAATTCGTCGTAAACCTCCGGAGTCAGCGTGCCAAGGCAAAGGCTGACTCCGAGCGAAGTCTCGCGCTGAAGGGTTTCGAGCAAAGGCAACACCACCTCGCGCACGGCCACCGGGTCTTCGCCGCTCTGGATATTGATATCGGTGACCGTGGCGGGAAGATGGTGGAGGAGCAATTCGGCGATCTGTTCCTGGCGGGCGCGGTAACGGTGCAGCGTGCGATTGTCCCGGCGCATCCCGCAATAAGCGCAATTCTCCCGGCAAAAATTGGAAACCTCGACCACCGCGCGCACGAAAACGTTCCGGCCAAACCCGGCGCGCGTGGCCCCGGCAGCGGACTCATGCAGCGCCGTCTGCCTCGATCCGCGGGCATCCAAATCGGTCTCACTCAAGCAGTCCATGTGAAGGCATTTTTTCGGTTAATTAAGCCCAGCCTGGCCCGGTCCGCGGCGCGCCCAAGGTGGGGTATTACTCTGGCACTGCCGGCACGCCAGGAAGCGCCGGCCATCCAACCGGATTGGCCGGCAAAATATTTCTGCGCTCGCACGGGACTATTAAAACGGCTTAAACCGTGCCAGTCAACCAAATGCTTTTTATCGAGGGCGGCGGGGGGAACGATGGGGTTGCAATTTGCAACATCCCTCCGGGGGAGTCGCATTTTGCGAAAGCGCCGGAATGAACGGATTTCCATTTGTCAGGTCCGGGGTTTGGGTCTATCTTGGGCCATGAAAACTATGGGCAAAATGTCAATCGGCGCTTTCCTGATGCTGCTCCCGGCCGGCCTGACGCTGGCGGCTGATCCAACAGCCTTTGCGCTGATCAAGGAGGGGAACAGGTACATCGGCGAGCAGAGCAAAGACAAAGTGGTGCAAATTCGCTCCGAAAAATCCGTTGGGACCATGACTCCGAATATATGGTACGTGGTCTATTATGATCCCGACGCTCCATTGAAAGCCATCGAGGTGAAATTTGGCGCGGGTCAGAAGATGAACGTGTCGCGGCCCTTGCGGCTTTTGGAACCCATCACGGGCGCGGACCAAGTGCTGGATTCATCCAAATTGAAAACAGACTCCGACAAGGCGCTGGCCGCTGCCAAAGCCCAGCCGCTGTTGAAGAATCTGACGCTCACGGCGTCACAAATGTGGCTGCAGCACAGTCCGGACGGCCCCAGGTGGAGGATCAAGCTCTGGGCGGCCAAACTCAAGAGTCCCCGGGATCAGGCTGACGTGGGGGATGTTTATGTTTCCACCGCCGATGGCTCAGTGATTCGGACCGACCTGCATCCCGGCAGCATAGATTGAACCGCACTTCCCCGCGCTTTGCCCAAAATATGATGGATTGGAAACGGCAATGCGCCGCGGTGGTACCGTGCTTCAATGAAGCCGGGCGGATTGCGCCGGTCATTGTTGGGGTTCAACGCCATTTGTCCCGCGTCATCGTGGTGGATGACGGTTGCACCGATGCCACGCCGGAGGAGGCCAGGCGGGCCGGCGCGGAGGTAATCCGGCTGCCCGGCAATCGCGGAAAAGGGTCCGCGTTGCGGGCGGGTTGGCGGCACGCGCGCCGGATGGGCTTTACGTGGGCTTTGTGCCTGGACGGAGATGGGCAGCACGCCGCGCGTGACATACCGGAGTTTTTCGCCTGTGCCGAAAGAACGTCCGCGCGGCTGATTGTCGGCAATCGCATGGGGCAGGGTGAGGCCATGCCCTGTTTGCGCCGTTGGGCCAACCGCTGGATGTCCCGGTGCTTGTCGGATATGACCGGAGCGGCCTTGCCGGATTCCCAGTGCGGTTTTCGGCTGGGGCATTTGGAAACGGTGCTGCAATTGCCCCTGTCCGCCACACGATTTGAAATCGAATCTGAAACTTTGGTGGCTTTCCTCGCCGCCGGTGAACGGGTGGAATTTGTCCCCATCCAGGTCATCTACAAATCGAGCCGGAGCAATATATGTCCATTGCGGGACACTTGGCGATGGTTGCGCTGGCGGGCGGCGCAATTACCCGTGCCCCCATAGAATTATGGACGAAACGCGAGCATCAACCCGGCCCAAGGGCAATGGCCTTGAGCCTCTGTTGCGCAAAGCGGTGACGCTGGCAATTGTGACGGTGGTGTTCGGGTGGTTTTACGGCTGGGCCTCGCCGTGGGCTTTTCCGAAAAACCACACCGCTGACTTCAAATACGGCGTCTTGCATGGCGCGCTGATGCCATTGTCGCTGCCCGCCCTGGTCATCGGCAAGGACGTGCCAATTTATGCGCCGGACAATTCCGGACGGGGCTACAAAATTGGATATATTTGCGGCATTAACGCGTGTGGCCTGCTCTTTTTTGGCGCCGTATTTCGCCGGTCCAAAATCACATCAGCCAACTCCGATAAATCTCAATGATGTCCAATTCACCCCCGGCCCAATAATGATTCGGCGGCAGTGAAAACCGGCTTGATTTGCGGTCGAAGGCCAACGGCACGGGCTGCTGCGGATTATTCGGGTCATAGGCCTGGAAGGCAAAACCTTGTCCGGTTTCCGTCACGGCAAACAGAATCATGCTGTGATTGATGGTCAGCGCCGGAAATTTTACCAGGTGAATAATCGGCGGAATGTTCTGTTGGAGAGCGGCCTCCAAGGACGCGGCGGTGCGAGCCTGGTGCGCGCGTGATATGGGAAACACCATCCGCCAATGGCTCCGCAAAACATAAGACCGCCACGCCCCACCGCAGCCGGCTTTCAACAGCGCCGGACGCGCTGCGCTGAATTGCCTCAAACCCGCATGGCCGGGAATGATGATTTGTTTTTCAGGCGCAGAAGGTTCGCGCGGGTTTCGCGCCACAACTTCGCCAATGAGGCGGCGGCAGGTTTCGTCATCGGCCGCCTGTTGTTCGGGAACAAAGCGGGCGTGATAAAGGAATTGCCGCGCCGCCCGAGTCAGCACGAAACAACGGTGCGCGTAGCCCGGTTTTGGCTCGCGCCGGCTGAAACTGGTCTTTCCCGTGGCCGCATCGAAGTGATATTCCCAGATAGTTTCATTCTCAAAGGCAAAGGTGTCCCGCGCAAACTCAAACCGGGGTGGTCTGGCTTCGTTGGCGTCTTTGGGCATAAGCAATTGGCTTGCGCAGCAAGTTAGGGTTGGATTAACCCACTGGCAATGCTTTACCAACGCTGGCGAGAGATGGCGAATGAAAGACGCGACGAAGTTGCGTTGCATGACTTGTCTTCAGGACAACATTGGACCTTTGCGCAATTACGCGCCACAGCGGAGTCGTGGCCGTGGATTGAGGACAACGTTGTTTGTCCGCACGGCCATTCCGCCGCTTTCATTTGTTCGCTCCTGTCCGCCTGGCGCGCGGGAAAAGTCGTCTGCCCGCTGGAATCCGGGCAAACCGCTCCCAATGTCACGCTCCCGCCGGAAGGTTGCGTGCATCTGAAGTGGACCTCGGGCACCACCGACGCCTCGCGGCTGATCGCGTTCACTGCGGAACAACTCGCCGCCGACGCGGCCCAGATTGTTTTGGCCATGGGCTTGCGTCCGGACTGGCCAAACCTGGGCGTGATTTCGCTGGCGCATTCCTACGGATTTTCAAATTTAGTGCTGCCGCTTTTGCTGCATGGCATTCCACTGATCCTGGCGCCGTCGCCGTTGCCGGAGATGCTTCGCCGCGCGGCGGCCAAGGAACCCGCCGTCACCCTCGCGGCCGTGCCCGCCCTGTGGCGCGCCTGGCATGAGGCCGGCGCTGTCCCGGCGCAAGTGCGACTCGCCATTTCCGCCGGCGCGCCGTTGCCTTTGAATTTGGAGCAGGCGGTCTTTGGGATGAGTGGAATCAAAATCCACAATTTTTACGGCGCATCCGAATGCGGCGGCATTGCTTACGACGCCGGCGCGGCGCCGCGCACTGATGCCGCCCTGGCCGGAACTCCCCTTCCCGGCGTCAGTGTGTCATTGAACGGCGAGGGTTGTTTGGTGGTTCGCGGCCCGGCGGTCGGCCGATCCTATTGGCCCGAAGCATCCGCAGCCCTTGGCGAGGGGAAATTTCAAACCAGCGATCTGGCCGAATTGAAGAACGGTTTGGTGTTCCTGCGGGGCCGTTTGAGCGACCTCATCAACGTAGCCGGTCGAAAAGTGTCGCCGGAAACTATCGAGCGCGCCCTCCTGGCCCATCCGCGCGTGCGCGAATGCCTGGTCTTCGGCGTGCCCAGCCCGGATGAGCGGCGCACGGAGATGATTGTCGCGGTAGTTGCTTCCAGCGCGGGAGAAATGGACTTGAAGCAATTCCTCCTCCAATCCTTGCCGTCATGGCAGTTGCCGCGCTGCTGGCAGTTTGTCGAATCGCTGTCCACCGGGCCACGCGGGAAGATTTCCCGGGCCGAATGGCGCCGCCAATTCAGCGTTTGACCTTGCAGGCGGACGGTGCTTCTCCGCTCAATGTCAATTCGCCCGTCAGCACGAGCGTGTCTCCCAAGCGCCCGCGCACTTGGGCCTGGATCAAATTGCCCAACCGGGCGAGGACGCTGGCGTCCAGGCGCACGACGTCGCCAGGCCGGGCCGCACCCAGAATTTTCACTCCGCGCAATGCGGTCAGTTTCAAGCCCGCCAGCGGCGCAAGCCCGGGATCGCTTTGCGCCACGACACCAGCGAGTTGCGCCGCTGCTTCGATGAGCAGCACGCCGGGAAAAATCGGGTCGCCGGGAAAGTGTCCGCGCAGAAACGGCTCATCGCCGCGCACAAGATATTCACCCGTGCCTTCCTTCCCCGGCGTCAGGCTGAGCACTCTGTCCAGGAAACGAAACTCCGGTCCATGCGGCAACAAATTCAAACCCTTTTCTTCTGTTCCGGCGGGTTTCATCTGGCAAAAGGTTCGGTGACCTTGAAATCCGCCGGGGGCTTCCATTGGAACAGGTTTTCGTCCAAGACTGCGTTGGCCACCGCATTGGTGAAATCGTTTCGCATCCGCGAACCGTCCACGAAAACCAATTCCGTCCTGGCGAGGGAAAAATCGTTGGTCGTCAGGCTCACTCGCAGTTCGGGCATGATCTGGCGCGCGGCGGCGCTGCGCGGTTGCAGCGACACCAGCCACGTGCCGTTGGTTTCCGTGAGCGACTGGATTTGAAATTGGGCATCGAATTCCCTGCGGGTGCGCGGAAAGCCCGCGTCCAGCAGCGACATGGCATCGCGCCATTCCCGAGGTGCGGAGGCGCCCAGAGGATAATGCTCCGCCCTTTTGAGGCGCGGATAAATGACGAACATTTCATCCGCCTGCCGCAGGGCAATGGTTTGCGCCGGCTGGCCCAGTTCCCAGCGAAACTGGTTGGGCGGGGAAAACCACAAGCGGCCGGTGGCCACGAGCGGTTGGACGAGGGTTTTGAGTGTGCGGGTTTGCACGAAATCAGCCGACAAGGAGCGGACCTTGGCCTGCGCGGCAAACCAGGCGTCAAGCACCGCGTTGGTGTCGGCTGCGCGCAGAGCCGCCGGGGCCAGCCCGCAGCAGGCCGTCACCAGGACAAAGGGCCAAAATTTCATTCGCCGCGCGACGGGGGCGGTGGCCAGATTGGAACAAAATGGTACCATTGGGTAATATACTGCCGAATCAGCGGTTCGAAAACACTCATGATTTTTTGCGTCAATTGGATTCGCGCCGCCCGGTTGCCGATCATCGCGCGATCATAAGGGAT
Source organism: Verrucomicrobiota bacterium (assembly GCA_049513975.1). Taxonomy (GTDB): domain Bacteria; phylum Verrucomicrobiota; class Verrucomicrobiia; order Limisphaerales; family Palsa-1400; genus JBEKOF01. The sequence continues at coordinate 16,187 of JBEKVM010000071.1, forward strand.
TTCCGGCCGGATTCCGCCCTCATACCCCTCCGTCGTCCGCACAATGCAAACGGGCAAAATCGCGCAACCAGAGGCGCGCGCCAGTTCCGCCGCGGCGATGGAGGCGGAGAATGGCCGGCCAAACAGATTGACGGTGACAGCCGTGGACGCGGCCGGACGGTCCATCAGCAACGCCACCGTCGCGCCATCCTGAAGGCGTTTCACGATTTTAATGAACGCGAATGCGTCCTCGCCCACTACGATTGTTTCCACTCCCCAGCGCGCGCGCGAGGCCTGCCGCAGTTCCGTCAGGCCCGGATCAGGTTCCGGTTGAGTCAAGACGATCAATTTGAAACCCTTCTGAGGGAGATAGGCTCCGCCGATCTCCCAGTTGCCCAGATGCGGGGTGACCAGGAGGACTCCTTTGCGGCGCGCCTCGGCCGCATGGTAAATCTCCCAGCCTTGCCAGCGCATCACCCAATTGTCGAGCGCCGCCCCGCCTTCGTATCGCCAGAGGTCCGCGATCTTCAGCGCGAATTCCGTGAACAGCGCGTGGGAGGCGGAGGCGGCTGCGACCGGGTCATCGTTGAGGACGGGCCGCAAGTTTTGAATCACAACCTCGCGGCGTCGCGCTGCCACCCGCCAGTAAACCGCCGCGCCCCATCTGGCGAGCGTCCGGATTACACAGACCGGGAGATGGCGGGCCAAACCCAGGCCGATTCTCCAAATCGCTCCCCGGTAAAACTGGGACGGAGCCGGTGGCGCTGCTGCCGCCCTTTCGTCTTTTCGACCGGCCAGTTTTTTCCACCAAACCGGCAAAAGAAAAATCGAGATCAGCATGTTGCCCGCCAACCCGGCCGCGCAAACCTGTCCCAGGCTGGCCATGCCCGCGTTGCTGGAGAAGCCAAGAGAACCGAAGCCCGCCACCGCGGCGCCGCCGCAGAGCCACAAGGCGCGGCCCACCGAGCGGCGGGCGGCTTCCACACTTCCGCCATGCCGCCGCAGCGCCAGTTGCATAAACAGGCTGTAGTCCACCCCGGTCCCCATTATCAGGGGGAGGGCCATGAGATTGAGAACATTCCATGACCAGCCCGCCAATTTCATCGCGGCGAGGAGGCAAAGCCCGCTCAACAACAAAACGCCCAAACTGAGAAGGATTTCCTCCATGCGGCCAAACGCCAGCCACAAGGACAGGAGCACCAGGCCCGCCATCGGCAGAACCACCTTCCATAGATTATGTTTGACTTCGTCCAGCACCGCCTGTCCCAGCAGACTCCAGCTTGAAAGCCGGACGCCCTCGCCTGAAAGCGGCCCGCCAGCCCGGGCGAGCGCGGCGGCGTCAATGGTGTCCGCCGCCGGATAAAGAAGTCCGGCGGCGAAAAGGCCTGCGGGATCGTGCGCGGCGATCTTTTCCAATATCCACCGGCTGGCCGCGTTCGTCGGCCAAAAGACATTTGTGCTGGCGGCGCCTTGCCGCCACGTTTCGAGGATCTTCGTACTTAATCCCAACGCCTCCCCGGTGAATCCGCCGGCCAGCGCCGCCGTCCGCAGGGCGCCGCTTTCGGCCACAAGGCGCCGCGCCGTGGCGCGGTTGGACGATTGCATTTCGGGCCGTGGCCAGAGGGCGTCCGGCAACGTGAAGCCGGTGAGCAAATGGTTCGAGACGGCGTCGTCCAGGGCCGGTTTAATGGCGGCGAGGCGTCCGGCGATTTCGCTTTCATCGCGGCCGGAGACAACCAGCCAAAGAGGTTCCTGTTTTTGGCCCAGATTATCTTTGATCGCGTTGAGCGCGGCGTAGGCCTGGCTGTGGCGTGGCTCCATGGCGCGGGTGCTGGCATCCATTTTTGGCCAGCCGAAAGACAGGGTGGCCGCACCCAGTAAAATCAACCCGGCGGTGACGGTGAAAACCAATTTTGCCCGCGATGGATTCAGCGGTTCGGCGGCTGGCTTTTCCATTTCCGCAGCCGGTGGAAGTGCGCGCCGTTTCATTCGATCAGGAAACAACGGCGGCAAAAAGGCCATGATCATCACCAGGGCCGAGAGGGCCACGCCGATGCCGACGAGCGAGCCGAGTTGGGCCAAGCCGGGCAATCCGCCGAAATTAAGCGCCAGAAACGCCGAGATGGTCGTCATGGCCGCCCAAAAGATGCTCGGCGCAATGGCGCGGCGGATTTCCGGCACGGAGAGGAGCGGATAGGCGAGCGCCTCCTGGTAATGCACCACGGCGTAATCCACCGCCAGACCGAGAAGAATCGCCGCAAAGCCCATGCTGACGACGTTGATCGCGCCGAGCATCAGCCCGCCCAGCGCGAGGGTGCCTGCCAAAATCAGCGCCAGCAACGTCAGGAGCCAGAGCATCGGTTTCCAACGCCGGTGCGCCAGCCAAAATAAAAATGCGATGATGATTGCGGTGCCACCGACGGAGCGCGTGATGTCGTGTTTCATGCTGCCGGAAATTTCCGCGACGAACGCGGGCCGGCCCGTATAGCCGAGGGCCGCTTGGCCGCCGGGTGGCAATGAGCTTTCCGCGATCTTATGCACGGCATTGAACCATGCCGTGCATTCGCGGTAACCGTTCAAATCACCGCGCGCTTTGACAAAAATAATCCGAAAGGCGCCGTCGGCGGACGCGAACATGTCCTGTCCCTGTCCGAAGCCCGGCGCCGCGCCGGTGATGGCCGCGGGCAATTGCGTCAGGCCGAACGGGTCGTAACTCAGTTGGGCAAGATCAGCAGGGGAGAGCGTCGTGGCCAGTTGTTCGCGCGTGGCGGTGAGGACGGCACCCAGGTTCGTCTCCGCAAGGCGGTCCGCCAATTGCCCAAAGACCTCCGGCGGCTGATTCAGCCAAAGGTAACCGATCAGTTCCGCCATTTGTTCGGGGTGTTCCAGCCACGGCGGTTCCCAGGTGGCGTCGGCCACAAGATTGGTTTCCCGGCCCAAACTGCCGGCGATGGATTGGGCCGCGGATTTTGCCGCCGCCGCGTCCGCTCCCCGGACTGTCAAGATGAGTTCGCGCGAGTTGGCAAAATGTTGCTGGTAAAGCTTCAGCCCTTGCACGGCCGGAATGCGCCCGGGAAGAAGGCTGAGCACGTCGGCGTCGAAATGGAGCCGGGCAAAACCGACCGCCATCGGAAGGAGCAGCGCCAGCCACCACCAGTGGAACCAACGCGGTCTCATTGGAAAAGCTGGCCCTCCAGGAATTCTCCAGTGCCGGCATTCTCCAGCCGCCAGGAATTGTCCGCCCGCCCGGTGAATTTCCAGGGGGCGTCGGCCGGCGTCCCGGCAAGGACGCGTGAAAGTTGAAACCAGACGAACCGCGCTGGCGGTGTGCCCCGTCCGCGCCAGGAATGCTGCCCGGCCCCAAATTCAATCTGCCAGCAACCGTTGGCCACCTGGGCCGAGGCCAGCGGAAAAGGGGTTTTGGAGAATTGAACCACATGATTCCCATTCGTGTTGACCGCCAGCAACAAATCGCCCGCCAACTCCGGGCGGCTTTTGGAGGGTTTCCAGACAGCCTGGCCCTGGCGCAAACGCCAGCCGGGCGCGGAAAAATCAGCGGGCGGCAGAGGATTGGCCGTGCGGCAGGAGACGCAAAACAGAAGGCCGAGCGCGAACAGCCTGAATCCATCACTCGCAAGGCGTGACGGGCGGGCGGACGGCGCCATGTGAGGTTTCGGTTTCAAGTCTGCTCCGGGCTGCGGTATGGGTTCAGCTTCCTCGGCCTGCTGGCGCCGAAAAAAATGCGCGGGACAATCGGGAAGTAGCGTTGAATTCTGACCAGCAGGAAGAAATACTCCAGGCGCCAGCGCAACGACCATCCGCCCTCCAGTTCCCCGGCCAACACGGCGTTGACCGCGGAAGGCAGGTCGCAATGGTTGCTCGGGCGCAGGAATATCTCCATGAACGGCGTGGTGTAGTAGTTCTCCACCACCCGCCAGTAAAATCGGAGTCCCCGGCGGACACGTCTTTCGTAGGCCGCGAAAAGGCCCGGATCGGGTTGCCCGCGTTCCGGACATTTTCCGACAACTTCCGCCGCCAGCTTGCCGGACCACATGGCCAGAAAAACGCCCGCCGAAAAAATGGGATCCATGAAGCCGGCGGCGTCTCCCACCCGCAACAAACGATGGCCAACCAACCGGCGGTTGTGATAACTGAAATCGCCCGTCGTTTGAATCGCGCCCACCAGCCGGGCTTCTTTCATGCGCTTCCTCACCGGTGGAGTGGCCTCGACCCAGCGCTGAAAGATTTCCTGCGGAGATCCGGCGGATGTCGTGAACTCATCCTTGTCAAAAACAATGCCAACGCTGGTTTTGGTGTCGGACAGCGGGATGATCCAAAACCACTTGTTTTCCAAGCGCACAATAATGGTGTCGGTGTTCGGTTCCCCGGCATCGCGGGCCACGTTTTCAAAATGGCCGAAAACGGCGAGCTTCTTCCATTTGGGATGCATTTCGCGCAGATGCTCCTGGTTGCCGGTCAGATTGCCCCGCCCGGTGGCGTCTATCAAAAACGATCCGCGAAACGGATGAGTGTCCCCGGCGGGATCGCGCGCCTCCACGCTCACGCCATCGGCATCGGCATCAAACCGGCTGACCGTCCAACCCTCCCGGACATCGGCGCCCGAGGCGCGGGTGTGTTTGAGCAGCACATGATCCAGCAGGGCGCGTTCGACCTGGATGGCGTCCGGCGCCCGGTTGAACCGGCCCTCGCGGAAAACAAAACGAGTGGAGATCGAACCGTTGCCCAGCTCAAATTGCGCGGCGTATTTCTTGGGAAATCCCGCCTCGCGCAAGGCCGGCAGAACGCCCATCTCCTCGAAAATAATCATGTTGCACGGCAGCAACGATTCGCCGATGTGGAAGCGCGGAAAGACTTCCTTTTCCAGCACCAGCACCCGTTTGCCGGCCCGCGCCAGAAAGGTGGCGGCGCTGCTGCCCCCCGGCCCGCAGCCAATCACCAAGGCATCGTATGTTTTGCCAGTCATGCAAGACAATTGTCCAAGAAGAACGGGATCATGGCAAGCGCGGGAGTCTGCCCGTTACGTGGGCGCTCCTCAAACCGGGAATCGCCGGAAACAAAAAGTCCAAGGGATGGCGCCAGGCCCGCCGTGCCACCGCGAGATAGATGGCGCGGCGTTCCGGCTGTTGGATGCCGCACGCACGGGTGGCCACGAACATGGCCAGGGAAAAACTCACGGTCAAATTCATCAGGCCAATTCCCGCGATCCCCAAAGCCGCCAGCACAAACGCCTTCGTCGCCAGGGCGCCGATGCCGAGCGTCGCCATCGAGGCTGTCAAAAAGCAGGCCGAGAGTGTGACGTGCCGGATGTCCAGCGGAATACCGGCGAACTCAGCTACTTCCGGGAGGATGCCCAGCATGAAGCCGAAAGAAATGTTGCCGCACAATCCGGCGACGTTCCGGGTCCAGAAATGCGCGAACCGCGCCGCGCGCGTCGTTCCCAAGGTCCGGATCAGGCGGCGGTCCGTGGCCAGCGCCTCGCCAATATGGTTGCAGGCAAACCAATTGCCGGCCCACGCGGCCACCAGGCTGGAGGCCCACAGCAGCACGCCGGTGAATGCCGCGTAAATCACGCTCGGCCCCAGGATGGAAATGGAATGGATCGCCTTGGCCGCTTTTTCCGGTGGCATGATTTCTCTGCCTGTCCACCATAGAATTAAAAAATGCAGCAGCAGCATGGTTGGCACAACCAAGGCCAGGTTTCCCGCGATGGACGCGAATTGGGAGCGGATCAGGCACACGATTTCATCCACCAACTGCGCGACTGCCGCCGGATCGCGGACGTTGTGCATGCGCGCGGCCAGGGCGGGCGCGGTATTGGCGGGCTGCTTCGTCGCCAGGGTCGAGCCGGTCAGTTGGATGGCGACAAATCCGAGCGAGTAATTCAGCGAGGCCGCGATGCCCTGCATCAAGCCCGGCAGGCTCCAAGCCAGGAGAATAGTCTTGAGCCAGGCGGTGACGGCCATGATGGCCCCACCGCCTGCGGCGCTTTTGAGGATGGCCCCATATTCCTGGCGGCTGCGCGCGATGTAATGCTCGCCGGTTTCGCCGCTGCGCTCGACCATTTTGCGTGTCAACAAGCGCCAATTCTGCCGCAGCAAATCAACCACGCTTTCCTGCGCCCGGTTCTGTCGCGCCAGCAGCGCGACAAATCCGGCGCGGCGCCTTAACCGGGCCGCCGGATCGAAGGCCAGTTCGAGCAACTCTTGAAACCGTTGCAACGACGCCTCCAGGAACGCCAGATGATAGACCACCTCCGTGCTGATCCCGCCCTTTGCCAAGTGTGCCAGCGCCCCGGCTCTGGCGCGATGACAGGCGTCAACCAAGGACTGCATGTAATTCAATTCCGCCGACATCGCGGCCGCATCGCCTCTATCCCGCGCGGTGATGGTGGACGACAGCGCCGTCCCCAGTTTGAAAAACGCCATCTCGCGGACGCTCTGGCGTTTCAAGAGCCGCCGGATGGCTCCCGAACAACCGGTCACCCGAATCTGCGCCGCCAAATAAGCCAGGGCGTCCTCCAACTCTTCGGCCAGCTTGTTCCACCCCTTGTCTGCCTGGCTGGTGCCGTGCTCCAGCAACGCCTCGAATCGCTCCAGCGTGGCCTCGTCCAGATTCCCGATCCAGACGTCATCATTGCGGCAGGGAAACAGGCGGTCGAAAAGCACTCCCAATTCCGCAGAACCCGGTGGTGCCGGCAGGAATTTGCGCGTCAACCGTTCGCCGATCTCTGTCAATAATCCGAATTGGCGCGGCAATCCCGTTTCCGAAAACAGTGCCACCGCCCGCGTCTCGCGGATGATCGAGCGCAATGTCCTGGCCACGGACAGTTTCCAACGCGGGTTGCGTTCCAGCATGTCGAGAAACCGCCGCAAACGCCCGCTCTGCATTGACGTGCTGGCCGGGTGCAAGTCCTCGGTGTGTCCGGGGCGGCGAATCCATTGCACCACGTCCACCAGCCAATTCAGCCGTTCCTCCAATGCCTGGGCGGGCGAGGGCGATGACGCCAGCACATCCAGCGATGGCAACGCGCCGTGCCGTCCGGCATAGCGGTCAACCAATGCATGGAGCGAAAAAGGCACAACTCTCGCGCTGGCGGGAACCACTCAGGCCAAAAACCGGTCCTCCCGTGGAGTTCTTCCTTAATTTTCAGCAATGCCTGCTGCGCTCCGCCGCGGCTCCGGCGGACTTACGTCTGTCTTCCACTGCGCAACGTCATGGTCAAACCGACAACGGTCGCAACAATGCCGCCGATGAGCATCCAGACGGCCTTGTCTGTCGGCGAGCCGGTGAAGAACCGGGAAACGTCCGAGCTGAAGGAGTTGGTGGCGTTGACGCCAACAATGATGAGGACGACCCCGCCGACAAGCAGGGCTAGAGAAACAATTCTATTCATATCAAGCTTTCAATGAGTTTTCAATTTATCGCCAGGTTGATCGCGATCCTTAATCCCAATCACAACACGGGTCTGCGACCGGAGATCAGGTTGACAAGTATCATGATAACGGCAATGACCAGCAGGACGTGAATAAACCCGCCAATGGCGTAACCGCTCACCATGCCGAGCAGCCACAGAACGATTAAGACTACCGCGATTGTGTATAACATATATTTCTTCTTTCAGTTTGTTTTTATGCTTGCTTCTAACATTCGAGTGACACTAAGTCATGCGCGGGTTCTTCGCTATGGGGTGTAACCCTACCTCCGACGATGGAAGGCGCATCAAGGATAGAACGCCCAGTAGAAACGCTTGGTTGCGGGCGAGGCCGTGCTGTCGATGTACGTGTAAGGGCTGACGGTCGGGGTCGGCGTGGCGAGGGTGCTCCAGTTGATCAGATTCGTGGAGGTTTGCAGCGTGAGGGCCAGGTTCGTCGTGTTGTTGATGACGAGGGTCACGGTGCCGTTTGCGGCACGTTGGATGGAGGCGAAGCTTGGGGGTGCCAGGAATGGGGAAACCGTAATGATATTGGCCTCCAGGGTAACCGCGGTCTGTGCCAACAACCTGCCGTTGATGGATGCGCCAGTCAGCATGTTGATCGCTGCTTGAGTCAGGATGGTTCCCTCAAACTGTGAGGTTGTTCCAAGGTCCACACCGACGCCGCCAGCGACCTGCCAAAAGATGTTGCGGGCCTGCGCGCCGCCGCTCAGGAGGACACTCGTAGCGCCAGCCATGGTAAGATCCCCGGCTATCTGGAAGATCCAGACATCATTTGGGCCGCCTGACAGGGTGACATCCGTTGGTATTGTAACACCGGTACTCCACTTGTACAGACCAGCGTAGAGTGTCATCCCGCCAATATTTCCGCTCCCCAGTTCAGTATGGTCAGGCAATTTTCTTCCTGCGGCGTCCGTGTACGCGGCTTGCATGTCGCTTACAGCCGTGGTCAGGTTGTCAGGAGTAGGAACCGCATAGTCGGCGGCGTACACTTTCCCGGTCACTTGAGACGAGGTCGAAAATGCGCCCGAGCTATCAAGTATTAATGAGAATCCAGTGATGGCAGTCGCGCCTATTGGGCTTACTCCAAGATTGCCAGTCACCGTGGAAGGCGGACTGGTGCTGATTCCTGATTTTGATAAAATCACATAATTTCCGGCGGTTCCGAGGTTCACTGGCTGCTGGCCTGCGGTGGCGTATGGGTGAGGGCACAGCGCGGCCACCGCAAGGCCGATGATCCATCCCCGGACATTGAAAGTTTTGTTCTTGGTTGCAGATTTGTTTTTCATTGATAACTCCTTCAGTTTTGAAAGACACTCGCAGGCCGGTTACTGTTGGCTTTTCCTGTTTATGTTTTCTTGCATTTCCATAAAATTAGGCCGTCTGGCGGCCCTTCGCTATGGGGTGTAACCCTACCGCGGATGATTGGCGGCGCTTTCCGACGACTGACCCGGCGGCGGATGATTTGAAGAATGAAATAACCCCGTGACGCTGTGGCGGTGCCACGCGAACCGGAGCGGCAGCCCTGTGCGGTTGCTTGCCGGAGCAACAGAGAAACCCGGTCTAAAGGCGAACAGAGCCGCCAGTCCGGGCGGGGGTTGCCAACGGGGTAAGCAGTGCCCGGCGCTTGAGGGCGGTGTAATTTACCCTGAGGGCATGGGCTACGGGGCTTAGCCGGTAGGCTCGCGCCATCCGCACCAAGTCATGCCACAAAGGTTCCGGGATGGGATCCCGGGATTTGCGCCGCTTGCGCCAGGCTGCCAGGGCGGGCTGAACCCCGGCCACGGCCGCCACGAAGGCCGCGTCTGATCTCGGTGCTTTCGTCGCTGCCATGATGTGGCACAAAGACTGCCGCCCAAACTGAAGCGGGCGACAGGCCTGGCTCACCGAAGCAACACAGAGAACCGCCGTCCAAAGGCAAACAGAGCCGCCAGTCCGGAGCCGAGCAGCAGAAGTGTGCTGCCAGTATCCGGGACGCCGCCGCCGCCGCCGCCATTTCCGCCGCCGCCCCCCTGCGGCTCTGCCGGCGGTGCCGTAATGGTATCGGTGTCCAAGGTAACCGCGCCAGTTTCTGCCAACAGCCGCCCATCCAAGTCAGTTGAGCCGGTAACCAGCGTGATGGAGTCCGCAGCCAGGATGTTCCCCTGGAAGGCCGTGCCTGTTCCGAGCGTTGCCGAACTGCCGACCTGCCAAAAAACACTCGTGCCCGGGGTGGAGGAGGGATCGTTGATCGTTACTACTGCACCTGCCGTGGTGAGAGCTGTTCCAATTTGGAAAATGAAGACTGCATCGGGGTTGTGCTGGTCGTCGAGCGTCAGGGTTCCCGTGAGATCTGCTGAGGAAGAAAAGAAGTAAACCCCAGGTGTGAGCGTTAGCCCGCCGAGATTCTGGCCCGTGAGATTATTCAAAGCGGTGTGTCCGAAGCCAGCGGCTTGAATGAAGGCAGCGGTCAGGGCGGTTTGCGCACTCGCGGCATCCCCCATGTCAACCACCCCCCCGTTCAAGGTAATGGAGCTCAAACCCGTAATGGCCGAGCCTGGAGACACCCCTATATCCCCGTTGTTAATCGTGGTCGAGCCGGTGTCGGTAATCGTGGTGCCAGCCAGAACCGCATAACTGTTGGCGGCCCCAAGGTCTACCTCCTGCGCGGTGGCGTTGAGGTGCGGGAACGTCAGCGCGAGGGCAAAGCCGAGGCCCATGGGAATTCGCTTCGCGCCGTTCTGCAAAGCCGTCATTAAAAAAGTCTGTTTCATTTTTTGTTTGTCTTTCTTGTTGTCTTGCTGATTTTCATTTGATTTCTAACTTACACTTAACCCGCCCCTTCGCTATGGGGTGAACTCCTTATATCGCCTCGCCTGCTCAACTGGCGCGCTCTTTTGCTCCGTTGTTTATTTGTCTATAAAGCAGCTTATCACGTTCCAAATATTGACGTGAAAGGATAAAATCATGTAACCTGCTTATACTGAGCACAATATGGATGCAAATAGCATTTGATCCCTTGATCGAAAAGGAGGCGAAAGTGTAAAGAAATCCGACGCTTTTTGAGATTTCTCATCTTTCTTCCCTCATCAATTCTCCAAAAAAACGCGCAACTTGTTGTCGCAAAAGAACTTGTGAAAAACCGATCTCCAGCCCTCTTTGAGCCGGCTCAGAATGTAAAGAAAACCGACGTTCTACAGTCCGGCGACTCCGCCCCAAGTCATGCCACAAGGGTTCCGGGACGGGATCCCGGGGGTTGCGCTGATTGCGCCAGGCTGCCAGGGCGGGTTGCACCTCTGCCACGGCCGCCGCGAAGGCCCGGTCCAATCTCGTTGCTTTGTTCGCTGTCACCGTATTCAGTTTTCTTTGTTGAGGTTAATTTGCCGGCGGCTTTTTCGCCTTAAGGCGCGATTTTATCGCTCGCCCACTGGCGCGCCTGCTGGAAGTCGTCCTTCAAGGCGTCGTAGTCTTTCTTGGAACTGGCTTTGACCTTGTCCCACGTGGACTCCGTCGCGTTCCTGGCCTCATCCAATTGTTTGTTCATTTTGGCCGCTTCGTCGCGCAGCGCCTGGAGTTTGGGTTTGGCCTCCGCCTTGGCCGCATCGCTGGACCTTTCGATTTTGGCGGAGAGCGCGTCCAGGTCCTTGTTGAGGGCGTCCACCTGGACCTGCATATCGGCCACGAATTCGGCCTTTTGCGCGAAGGCATAGTCCTTCATCGCTTGCGCGTCTGCTTTCGTTTCGGTTTTGACCTTGTCAAACTGCTTGGCGGTGGAATTGTCCTCCGATTGTTTGCAGCCCACCGCGAAGGCGGTGACCGCAAAAAAAGTGATGGCTAACAATGTGTTTTTCATGATGGTGTCTTTTGTTTTAACGTAATAATTCTTATCAACGCTGGCACACTACGCGACGAAATGGCCCTTCGCTATGGGGTGTAACCCTACTGTGCGTTTGCAACGGGTAAATTAGGAACCGGCACGCACGGGTTGACTGAATTTGGGCCATTTCGGCCAACCTCAAGATGGGTTCGTTTCCCGGCATGTTTGAATCAATGAAACTGTCATAAGTGACTCGGTTTGAACTGCTTTGGAGTTTTTCCATTTGGGTTCGTTTTGCAAAAAGCACCTTTTTTGATCAAGCTCTCTCCGCCACTTCCATCGTCATGGGCGGGGGAACGGCCTCGCCCTGCCGCATTCGCTGGATTCGCTCAAGCTGGGCCATGGCGCGATACATCTGCCGCTCCAGTTTGGTCTCGTATCTCATGATTTTGTCCAGCACTTCGGGCGCCGGCAGCCCGGCGGCGGCCTGGCGCGCGGCCTCTTCGCCGGCCTCCCGCTTTTGACAGGCCACTTTCGTCCACCAGAGCATTCCCAATTCTTTTTTCAGCCAGGCCAGCGCTTTCTGTTTATTGCGCTCGCGCAGGGCGGCCGCTTTCAAACCTTCCGGATTGTCCTGCAATGTGAGGCGGAGTTCTTGCAAAGCGCGCGTCAGGCGGTTGGGTTTGCCGCCAAAACACCGCTCGAACTTTTGGATGGCGGCCTTGCCCAGTTCGCCGGTCTCCTCCACGGCGGTTTGAACGTCGCCCAGGAATCTTTCGAGGACGCGAATGCCCCAAAGCGACTCTTCCATGCTGGCGATTGGATCGTCAAAAGACTCCCAATAGGACTGGCGCAATTCCATCTGCGGGCGGCTGCGCGTCCAGTGGCCCTGGTCCACGCTCAAGGCGATTTCGCCCGACTCGGCCCGCAAAGCCCGGCGCCA
>JBEKVM010000072.1:0-28120 GCA_049513975.1 Verrucomicrobiota bacterium
AAAGCCGGTGAAATCGAGTCAAAAGAAATTTTTGTTTTTCTTGAACGCAAACCCGCTGCCGCCCGTCTCACTTCGATACCTCAACAGGCAAAGTCAAATTCCATTCCGACAGGCTGCTAGCGGCCAGGAAAGGGTTTCAATACGACTATGAGAAACGTGAAGCCAGTTGGCTGGAAGAAGGCCAGCGTCGCGTCTATAAACGGAACGGCTAACGAGGTCACTGCACTGGACGCCGCAAATCCGTTCAGTTCAGATCTCGGACGTGACCGGCGCGGCGCCAGTGAGTTCCAGCGTTAGACCACTTCGTACCTTTTCGGGGTCACCTCATAGCCCGACCGGTTTTTCGTTCTTTGATGGGTCTGCCATTGGCGAAGCGCTCGTTCTTGCCGGTGTCGCCGCATTTTCACGACAGGAACAGATCGGCAGACACGCCAAAGCGTTGGGCCAAAGTCTGCACATGATGGAGGGTTAGTTTGCGTTCGCCGCGCAGAATCATCGCGCCCAGCGTCCGGTGAACACCCAGCAGCCGCGCCAGGTCCGCCGCGCTCATGCTGTGCGCATCCAGCAGGTGTTGCAGGGCTTGGAGGGCGGTCACTTTGGGGGCTTCCACCTGCTCCTTTTCGTAGTCCTCAATCAAACGGCAAAGCAGGTCAAAATAGTCCTCCTGGTCCGGTGTCAGTTTGTGCCCGGCCAGGGCGTCGGTGATTTCCAGAATGTTCTGGAACTCGGCCTTGTCGTGGATGGGGCGCGGGGTGAGAATCCGGCACAGCCCGGCGTAGTCTTTTGGCATTCGGGCAAACCCGGTTTTTGGTTGCGTCGTTTTCATAAAGTGTCTTTCCAGCGATCTTTGCTGTATTCCGCGTGCGTCATAAAACGCAGGGTATAAACGATCTGGCGGTTGAAATGGGCCGCCACAATCAGCCGGTACTCATTGCGGCGGATGTTGAATACAAGCACCTGCCGCCCGCTGCGAACCTTGACGCTGTCCGTGTCAGGCTATGTCTGGCGCACGTCGATCAAGTGGCGCCATGCCGCCTTCCTGACGAACTTGCGCCAAGCATCCAAGTGGCTCGCCGCCGGGGGATGCTCCCGTCCCGCCGCCACGAGAAACGTCTCGTTGATGATGCGCACTGAGACAATTTGTATTCATGCGCCGGATTTGTCAAACCCGAATTGCGCAACCGGAATTACGCAAGACTTCCGTCAGCAGGCTCCAGTTTGGGAGTGACAGGGCGCGGTGGGCTTGTTAGAAAAGCGGTATGGATACCAAATTGAGCGTTGGCTTTCTCGGCGCGGGCACCATGGCCACGGCCCTGGCGAAGAGTTTTGTTCACTCAGGACTCGTCGCCGCCAAGGACGTTATCGCCAGCGACCCCCTGGAAGCCGCCCGGACGTCGTTTGCCAAGACGGTCGGCGCGAAAACGACCACCTCAAATGTCGCTGTCGTGAAAGCGGCGGAGGTCGTGATTTTGGCGGTCAAGCCGGACCAGGTCGCCGGCGTGCTGGCCGAGATCCGGGGGCATTTCACGGAGAACCATCTCCTCATCTCCATTGCGGCGGGCGTGCCGATTGCCCGGCTGGAGACAGAATTGCAGACGGGGGCGCGTCTCATCCGGGTCATGCCCAATGCCACCGCGGTCGTCAACGCCTCCGTCAGCGCTTTCGCGCCCGGCAAATCCGCCCTGCCGGCCGACGCCGAGCTGGCGCAGAAACTCTTTTCCTCCATCGGCGTGGCCTTTCCCATCAAGGAATACCTGCTCGACGCCGTCACCGGTTTGAGCGGGAGCGGTCCGGCTTATGTTTACATGTTCATCGAGGCGCTGAGTGACGGCGGCGTGGCCACGGGCCTGCCCCGCGCCATTGCCACGAAACTGGCGGCGCAAACGGTTTTGGGGGCGGCCAAAATGGTTTTGGAAACCGGCCTGCACGCCGCCCAGTTGAAGGACATGGTGGCCAGCCCCGCCGGCACGACCATCGAAGGCATCCATGAACTGGAGAAGGGCAGGTTTCGCGGCACCGTCATCAGCGCCGTGCGCGCCGGAACGGAGAAGTCAAAGAAGCTTGGGCAGGGATAGGGGCAATGCAGAATGCAGAATTATGAGGCTGAGAACTATTATTGACTTTTTGAGACCCGGGATCATCGCGCTCGCTTGCGGCCTGGCGGCGGCCGCTTTGGCTCAGGAACCGCCCATTAAACTGGAAGTGGACGCGACGGATGCGACGCGGAAAATCCTGCACGCCCATCTGCAATTTCCCGTCCAGCCCGGTCCGCTCACGCTGCTCTACCCGAAATGGATTCCGGGCGAGCACGAGCCGGACGGCCCGATCACCGACCTGAGCGGCCTGAAAATGAGCGCGCTGGGCAAGCCGGCCGCCTGGCGGCGGGATGACGATGACATGTTCAGCTTTCATGTGCAGGTGCCGGCGGGGGCGGACCGGCTGGAGGTGGCGCTGGATTTTCTGCTGCCGCCCAGCAGCGAGGGCTTTTCTTCGGGCGCGTCGGCCACGGCGCAGTTGCTGGTCTTGAGCTGGAACCAGGCGCTGCTCTATCCGGCGGGCGTCAAAGCGAGCGATGTCAAGTACAGCGCCTCCCTGCGGATGCCGGCGGGGTGGAAGTTCGCCACGGCGCTGCCGCTGGCGGGGGGATCGGCTCCGGCCGTTTCCTTTGCGACCGTGTCGCTGGAAACACTGGTGGATTCGCCGGTCATCATGGGAAATTATTTGCGCACGATTGATTTGACCCCGGGCGAACATCCGGCGCACACGCTCAATCTGGTGGCGGACAGCGCGGCGGCGCTGGAAATCAAGCCGGAGGATGCGCGGCATTTCGCCCATCTGGTGGCGGAAACCGGGGCGCTTTTTGGGGCGCGCCACTATGGCAGCTATCATTTCCTGCTCACGCTGAGCGACCATGTGGCGCACTTCGGCCTGGAGCATCATGAGTCGAGCGACGACCGGGAGGGGGAGAAGTATTTGACCGACGAGGATTACCGCAACACTGCCGCTTACCTGCTCTGCCACGAGATGGTGCATTCGTGGAACGGGAAGTACCGGCGGCCGGCCGGGCTGGCCACGCCCGATTTTCAAAAGCCGATGAAAGGGGAGCTGCTCTGGGTCTATGAAGGGCTGACCGATTATTTGGGAATCATCCTGACGGCGCGCAGCGGACTCTGGACAAACGGGAATTTCCAGGACTACCTGGCGCTGGAGGCGGCCCGGCTGGAGCACACGCCGGGCCGGGAATGGCGCCCGCTGGCTGACACGACGATTGCGGCGCAATTGCTTTACGAGGCGCGGGAGGAGCAGGCGTCGTCGCGGCGCGGCGTGGATTTCTACGACGAGGGCGATTTGATTTGGCTGGAGGCGGACGTGTTGATCCGGCAGAAAACGGGCGGCGCGAAATCGCTGGACGATTTCTGCAAAAAGTTCCACGGCGGCGAAAGCGGCCCGCCCAAGGTGGTGCCTTACACCGAGGACGACGTGGTGGCGGCGCTGAACGAGGTGGCGCCGAACGATTGGCGGGAATTTTTCCGCACGCGCGTTTATGAGACGGCGCCGCGCGCGCCGCTGGGCGGGATCGAAGGATCGGGCTGGCGGCTGGCTTACACCAACACGGTGTCGCCCATGCTCAAGTCGCGGGAAAGCGAAAAGAAGTACACGGACATGAGCTGCTCGCTGGGCTTTACCGTGAAGGAAGACGGCTCCATCAGCGATGTCATCGCCGGTTCGCCCGCGGATGAGGCGGGCGTGGGCACGGGGATGAAGCTGCTGGGTGTGAACGGGCGGCATTGGACGCCGGAAATTTTGCGCGCCGCGGTGAAGGAGGCCGCGACGAACGCCTCGCCGGTGGAACTGCTGGTCGAGAACGAAGACTACTTCAAGACCTGCCCTGTGAATTATCACGGGGGGGAGAAATATCCGCTGCTGGAACGGGACAGCGCCAAGCCGGATTTGCTGAGCCAGATTCTCAAGCCGCTCACGCCGGAGCCGGATTTGAGGTGAAGAACGGGGAATGACTGCTTGAGAATACCCGCGTCAAAGTTACTATGGTTGAAAATGACCCGACTGCGGCGGAAATGACTCGCGGTTGCGCGCGTCTTTCGGAATCCGTTTTCCAAAAAATTTGGGACAATCCGCTCGATGCCGAATACGACAAGCTATAATCGCGGTGCCGTTGTTCTGCGGCCCTTTCCGTTTTCCGACCAATCAGGGGCCAAACTCCGGCCCGCCGTAATCATTAGAGCGGTTTAAATAAAGCTGTAGCCGCACGAGGCAAACCAGTTCATCGCAGCCTGACGAGGCGTCATGGCTGCAGTCTTGTTGGAAATGCTCCAATCTTTTTTCTGGACAGATTCAAGTGCGTTATTAAAATGAGCTTGCCCACATTGAGAATGCTGGCAATGTGGGCAAGCTCATTTTCAGAGTGATTAGAGCAGTTTAATAAGACTGTAACTACAGGTGGCAAACCAGTTCATCACATCCCGGCGTGGTGACATGGCTGCAGTTTTATTGATAATGCTCTCGCCCTGCCGCCGGAGGCCCGGCCGTCATCCCGGCGGCAGGGCGCGGGAGTAGCGCATGCGCTCGGCGGCGATGATGCATTCCATCCGGCGCAGGTCCTCGGCGATGGTGGTGCTGAGGATGAGGTATTGGAAGTTCTGCCACTGCGCAATCTCCGTGCGCGCCACACTCAGGCGCTCGTGCAACACGGCCTCGGCGTCGGTGGCCCGTTTGCGCAGGCGCGTATCCAGTTCGGCCAGCGAGGCGGGGGTGAGAAAGACCGTCACCAGGGCGCGCCGCAAGTCGTTGTTCTTGACAGCGGTTGCGCAAATGGCAGCGGCCCCCTGAACATCAATGTTCAGCAGGACATCGCGCCCCTGGCCAAGGCGTTCCAGGACCTCGGATTTTGGGGTGCCGTAGGCATGGCCATAGACGCTGGCATGTTCCAAAAAGCCGCCCTCCGCCACGCGCCGGGCAAAGGCGGCGGGATCCAGAAAATAATAGTCCGCGCCGTCGCGCTCGCCCGGGCGCGGGGCCCGGGTGGTGCAGGTGATGGCGCGGATCATTTCGGGATGTTTGGCCAGGAGCTGCTGGCACAAGGTGGTTTTTCCGCCGCCGGAAGGGGCGGAGATCAGGATCAAGAGAGGCGCGGCCGGATTGCGCGGGACCGATGCTGGCGGGGGCGGGATCATTCGACGTTTTGGACCTGCTCGCGGAATTTTTCCAGCTCGGCTTTGAGACGGACGACTTCGCGGGAAATGCGGCTGTTGTTGGCCTTGGCGCCGAGGGTGTTGATTTCGCGGTTCATTTCCTGGGAGAGAAAATCCAGGGTGCGGCCAACCGGTTCGGAGGATTTGAGACAGTCGTCGAACTGTTGGAAATGGCTTTCCAGGCGGGTCAATTCTTCGGTCACGTCGGAGCGGTCGGCGAAATAAAAAACTTCTTTGATCAAGCGCTCGTCATCAAGACCGGGGGCGGGCAGGCCGGCGTCGTGGATGCGTTGCAGCAATTGGGCGCGATAATGCTGGACGACACCCGGCACGAGGCGTTGCACGCGGGCCACGCCCCGGCGCATTTGGGTCACGCGGCGTTTCAAATCCCCGGCCAGGAAGGCGCCTTCGCGCCCGCGCATTTGCAGCATCATGTCCAGGGCGGCGCCGAGGGCGGCGGCCGTGGCGGGCCAAAGCTCCTCCGCTTCGGAAATGTCCTGGGCCGGCTGAACCACGCCGGGAAGGCGGGCGAGCAAATCCAGGGTGATGCGATCGTCCAGGCCAAAGTCCCTGCCCAGGCGGCGGAGGTCGCGGGCGTAAGACCTGGCCAGGGCCAGATCCACGCGAGTTTTGCCGGGGACGCCGGGAGCTCTCTGGACGGCCACGCGCACCGTGATCCGCCCGCGGGAAACGCGGCGGTTGATTTCATCGCGGATTTGCGCTTCCAGGACTTCCAGGTCGCGGGGGAGGTTGACGGCGACTTCGGTTTGCTTGCGGTTGACCGAGCTGACCTCGACGGTGACTTTAAGGCCGCGCCGGGCGCCTTCGCCCCGCCCATAGCCGGTCATGGATTTCATGGAGAAGGATGGGAGGGTTAACGTTTGAGGAAGGCGGGCAGGTAGATGTTGAAGCGGGTGCCTTCGGCGGGCTTGGACTGGATGTGCAAACAGCCCCGGGCCTCTTTGAGGAGGCGCTGGACGATGGCCAGACCGAGGCCGGTGCCCTTGCCGGGCGGTTTGGTGGTGAAGTAGGGCTTAAAAAGTTTGGCCATGACTTCCGGGGGAATGCCGGGGCCGTCGTCCCAGACGGAAACGTGCAGAATGGGGGCGGTATTTTTGAAACCTTCGCTGTTGAGCACCCGTTCGTGAGGGCCTTCGTGGAATTGGGTGGTGTCCACCGGCACGTGCAGGACTTTGCAGACCAGGTCCACCGCGTGGGGCGAGGGGGTGCTTTGCAGGGCGTTGATGGCGAGGTTGAGGAGGATTTGGATGAAGTCGGTGCCGTTGATCTGGAGTTCGACGTTCTCGGCCACGGCCTGGATTTTGAGGCGGTTGCTCCCCTTGCTGGGATGGACGTTGAGCAATTCGCGCAAGTCGTCCAAAATCTGGTTGACGCTGACCCAGGAGGCGGTGCTGCCCTGCTGGCGCATGAAATTGAGGTAGCGATGGGAGATGTCAATGCAGTTGCTGACCTGACGGGTGATGCGGCGGAGACGGTCCTTGACCATTTCCAGGTCTTCCCCTTCCAGGCGCTGGGACTCGCCCACGCGCTGATTGATGATCTGGATGAAGCCGGAAATAATGGTGAGGGGGCCGTTGATGTCGTGGATGATGCTGGCGTAGATTTCGCCGCGGGTGCGGGCGATTTCCTCCTGGAGTTTCTGATTGTGCAGTTCGGACTGGAGGGCCTGGAGTTTTTCGTTGTTGCTGCGGATTTCGTCGGTGAGGGAGTGCCGCTCCATGGCAGTGGCGACGGCCTTGCGGATGGTGGCGATATCGAACGGTTTGTTGAGGTAATCGCAGGCCCCAAGGCGGAGGGCGCGCCGGATCGTGTCCACCGTCTCGTATGCGGTCAGCATGATGACTTCGACGGAGGGCTGGAGGGCCTTGAGTTTTTCCAGGACTTCCGTGCCGGTCATGCCGGTCATGCGGATGTCCACCACGGCGGCGTTGATTTTGTGCTGTCTGGCCAGTTCGAGGGCGCGGGGCCCGTCGGCGGCGAGGAGCAAATTGTAATCCTCCTTGAAAACGACACGCAACGATTGCCGCGGCCCTTCCTCGTCATCCACGATCAGGAGGGTTGGGCGGGGCCGGTCTGGCAAAGGACCGCCGGGATCAGAAATGCCAGGCGATGTTGAAGGAGAGAGCATTGCTGAGGAATTCATAGCGGCCGTTGTCAGCGGGGTTGATGTCGCCGGAGACGGAGCGGGAGGGGCCGATGCCCAGTTGGTAGGCGGCGTCCCAACTGAGGTGGTGGCAGCTTTTGCCCAGGCCGACGCTGAACAAATGGCGGTCGGAATCGGCGATCAAGGCGTTGAAGGAACTGTCGGAGGCGGAATTCTCGCTGAACATATAGCCGGCGCTGGCGCGCCAGCCGGCGCCTAGATAGCGGGTAACGCCGAACTCGTAAAGGGTGCTGGGTTTCCAATTGAAACCGAGGGTGCCGGCGGGGACGGGGCCGGTTTGGATGGGGGCATTGCGCAGGCTGGTCCAATCGGACCAATCGGCATCCACTTCCAAATTCCAATTGGTGGTGGGGCGGAAGGAATAACCTCCGGCCAGCGTTTGGGGCAAATGGAAGTTCAACAAGGCCGCTTGCGACGGGAATGGCAGGCCCTGAAAACTAACATGCCCATTGTAATTCATGTCGGTGGCGCTGCGGTAGGTCAGGCCCAGGAAATGCTTTGCCAACGGATGCCAAAGAATGGCGGCGTTAAAGCCCGCGTCGGTGTCCCTTCCGTGCAGGGAGATGCCGGGGACGCTGGTTTTCAGTTCGGCCTGGGAATAATCGAGCATCGCTCCGGCGGCGATGGAGAGGGTGTCGCAAGGCTGCCAGGCGAGGACGGGATTGGCCCGGATGTAGGTAATTGAGCCGTCTTGGCCGAACGGCGACCAAGGGGCTTTGTTGGGCCATTCCATGGTCAGGCCGTAAGGGGAATAAACGCCCAAGCCAACGGCGAGATGATAATTGGTGAAACTGAGGGTGGAAAAAGTCTGCGGCAGCGCACCCCATTCCTGCTGGCTGTTGATGCCGGAACCGGCCGGGCTGGTGAAACGGGAGGCGTAGGTGATGCCGTACATGCCCAGGGAAAAGTTGGCGCCATCCAACTGGCTGATGCCGGCGGGGTTGTAGTAGATGGCGGCGGGATCGTTGGCCGTGGCGGCGAAGGCATTGCCGCGCGCCGTGGCAAACGCGTCCTGGTCCGGCAGCCGGATGCCCAGGGCGAAGACGGAGGCAGGATGGGCCAGGGCACAGAGCAAACAGAACAACGGGATCGCGCCGCCGATTTGGGCTCGTTTCGCGGTTTTCAAGTTTTTGAGTTTGTTGGGTTGACGATTGACGCCAGCCAGTTGTGGCAAAGAACCGCCCTTTTCACAAGAATAAACTTGCCATAAGATTTCCGCACGGGTGGGTTCGAATTAAGATTAGGATTAAGATTAAGATTAAGAAAATTATGGGTCAGCGGGAGAGGAAGGCGTAAGCGGCGGGGGTGCGGGCGATTTTCATGAACTTCATGTTGTAGTGCTCGGCGGCGTCAATGTCGGCGAACAGGCCGCTTTCCAGCACCCGCCTCAGATGGGCCACTTCAGCGCGGATGGAACTGACGGGCTTGTAGCCGAGGACGCTGAGGATCTTTTTTGACGAGATGTGGTAGTCGCGCTGGTCCAGCGTGTCGGTAATTTGGATGGCGACGTTGAGGTCGGCCAGTTCGGCCTGGATGAGGCGGGCGATTTCAATGACTTTGTGGTTCTCGAACCCGAAGTTGAAGGTGCGGCCGTTGAGCAGCGCCGGGTCGGTATCCACCAGAATGGCGTAAAGATTGATGACGTCGGCCATGCCCACGTTGGGGCGGCGCTGCTGGCCGCCGTGGACGGTGATGACGCCCTTGCGGATGGCGTCGGCGGTGAGTTTGTTGACGGTGAGATCGAAGCGCTGGCGCGGGGAATAGCCGCAGATGGTGGCCGGGCGGATGTTGACGGCGCAGAAATCGGGCGAGGCGGCGGCGGCGACAAGCCATTCGGCGAGCATTTTGTTTTTGGAATAGGAGGTTAGCGGCTCCGGCTCCAATTGCTCGGTGACGTCGGCGGCATTTTTGATGCCGAAGACGCTGCTGGAGGAGGCGTTAATGAAGCGGCGGACGCCGTGGGCGCGGGCCAGGGCCAGAAGCAGGCCGACGGCGTCGAAGTTGACCTGGCGGGTGAGGACTTCGTCTATTTCGCCGGTGGGATCGTTGGAAATGGCGGCCAGGTGAATGACGGTGTCCACACCGGAGACGGCCCGGCTGACGGCGGCGGGATCGCGGATGTCGCCTTCCAGCAATTCGAAGCGCGAACTCCAGGCGGAAAACTTGGGGTCTTTCCTGAGCACGTCCAGGCCGGCCCGGGTGTAAAGCATCAGGTCCAGCACGCGCACGCTGTGGCCCAGTTCCAGCAGGTGGGGCGTGAGCCGGCTGCCGACATAACC
This sequence comes from Verrucomicrobiota bacterium, assembly GCA_049513975.1. Lineage (GTDB taxonomy): Bacteria > Verrucomicrobiota > Verrucomicrobiia > Limisphaerales > Palsa-1400 > JBEKOF01. Next base: position 9,675 of record JBEKVM010000072.1, read on the forward strand.
GAATCCGCCGGTGACAAGAATTTTTTTCATGGCTACGGTTTGTGAATGTAATCGCAGGGTTGTTTCTTCAGTTCTTCCAGGTTTTTTTCGACCCAGGCGATGGTTTCGTCAATGCCCTGATCCAAGGTGACCTGGTCTTTCCAGCCCAGGACGGAACGGGCCTTGGCGCTGTCCAGAAGATAGGCGGCGTCCTTGCCCGGGCGGTCGCCGACGATTTGGACAACTTGGGAGAAATCGGCGCCCAGGCGGCGGCAGATTCGTTCGACCAGTTCGCGGATGGAAAGGCAATGGTCGGTGGAAAAATGCCAGGCTTCCCCGGGCGGGGACTGGCGCGCGGCGCGCCAGGTGGCGTCGGCGACGTCGCGGGCATGGATGAAGGAGCGCACGGAGCGGCCGCCGCCGTGGAGTTGCAGGACGCGCCCGGTTTTGACGAAGAAAACGGTGCGGGGCACGATGCGATAAAGCTGCTGTCCCGGCCCATAGACGTTGGCGGCGCGGGTGAAGACGACGGGAAAATGATAATTTTTAAAGAAAGTCATGAGGTGGAGATCACAGGCGGCGCGGGAGGCGGCGTAAGGGGTGCTGGGGTTAAACGGGGCGTTCTCGGTGACGTTGCCCGAGCAGCTTCCATAGACCTCCGGCGTGGAGATGTGGACGTATTTTTTGAGGAAAGGGAATTGGCGGAGTTTTTCGTGGAGGCGCACGTTGGCGACGACGTTGGTGGCGTACCATTGGTCGGGGTAAAGCCAGCTTTCGGCGACCATGCTTTGGGCGGCGAAATTGACGACGCAGGCGGGTTGGAAATCGGCGATGGCCTGGGCGATGCGGCCGGTGTCGTGGTTGAGGTCCATTTGGGCGAAATGGAACCGGCCGGGAGCCGGGGCGGGGCGGCTCCATTTGTAGGGGAGGAAGGCGGGGGCAGGCTCGGGCGAGCGGCTGCAGGCCATGACCTCGCAGCCGAGCGAGAGGAGGTAATCCACAAAGGTCGCCCCGGTGAAGGAGTTGCTGCCTATGACATAGACTTTTTCGCTCATGTTTGAGCCGGGCATCGTTTCATGTTTGAGCCGGGGTTGGCAATGTTTTTTGGTGGTGTGAAGGAAATTCAAGCAAAGACGTCAGCCCGCAGATCACGCACCCCCTTTGCTCCGCACGGCGGAGCCGGGGCGGACAAGGATGGACGCAGATGTGTGTGGAGGAGAGGGGGAAAAGGCGGGAAGTTTCGCTTCATGAGCCGGCCGTGCCGCCAAGGAACTTCACCGGAATTGACTGGGATTCTTCTGGCCTTGGCGCGGCGATGGCCGTAGAGTGGCTTCTTCGATGGCATTGCCCATAAAACTGATTTCAACGGATTTTGACGGAACTTTGTTTGCCGAATTCGAGAACCCGCCGGTTCCGCTCGCCTTGCAAAGGATCATCGGCCAGTTGCAGGAGCACGGCGCCCGCTGGGTCATCAATACCGGACGGGATCTTTCCAGCCTGCTGGAATCGCTGGGGCGCGCCCATCTGCCCATCAAACCTGATTTTCTGGTGGTGGTGGAACGGGAGATTTATGTGCGCCGCGATTCCCAATACGCGGAGTGCGAGGCTTGGAATCGGGCCTGCACGGAGGCCCACCGGCAATTGTTCGAGCGGGTGCGCCCGGATTTGCCGCGTTTAGCCGCCTGGGTGCGCCAGCGCTTCAGCGCCACGCTTTACGAGGATTCCTATTCCCCCCTTTGCCTGATCGCGGAAAGAAACGAGGACGCGGAGGCGATTCACAAGTACCTGGAAGATTATTGCCGGGAAGTGCCGGGCCTGACGGTGGTGCGCAACGATGTCTATGCCCGCTTCAGCCACCGCGACTTCAACAAGGGAAGCGCGCTGGGGGAAATCGCCCGCCTGCTGAGTCTGAGCCAGGACGACACTTTCGCCGCCGGCGACCACCACAACGACCTGCCGATGCTCTCGCGCGATCATGCCCGCTGGCTGGTCGCGCCCGGCAACGCCATTGATCCGGTCAAAGAGGCCGTGCGCCGGCAGAATGGATATGTCAGCCAGCTCCTGCATGGTCATGGGGTGGCCGACGGGCTGGAATTCTGTCTCAAGCGGGCCGCGGTGCTGGGTTTCGTGGACCTGGTGGGCAGCCGGGAGTAGCGCAGCCGAAGTCCCGCGACCCGTGCGATGCTTTGGCAAAATCGCGCGAACGGGCTTGACCCCGGTTGAGAGGCGGTTCAGATTGAAAAGGTGAACGTTCAAGAGTTGAAAAAGAAGGTGAGCGGTGGCGGCTTTCGACCGTTTTCCCTGCGCACGACGGATGGGCAGTTTGAGGTCCCGCATCCCGAATTCATTCTCATTGGGAAATACAGCATTGCGGTTCTCGACAAGCAAGGCTTCATAAACAATATAGATCCTCTGCACATCGTCTCCGCCCGGGAGCTTTCCCGGCGCAATGGCGGCTCTTGAATTATTAAACTCGGTGACGCCGCCATACATCCTTGCATGACGCCCTCGACATGGGTCTGGCGGCTCATTTTCGCAGGCTTCCCCTTTTCGCACGCTGCCCGGCGGATGAACAAATTCCGCTAACAAAGTTTCATCGCTGCCGCCGCCAGCGCGGTGATTTTTTCCCAGGCGTGTTGCGCCACCAGTTCCCGGTCGGCCATCCACGAACCGCCCACCGCCGCCACTTGGGGCAGGGCCAGGTAGGCGGGCAGCGTCGCCGCGGTGATGCCGCCCGTGGGCACGAATTGCACTCCCGTGTGCGCGAACGGCCCGGCCAGCGCCTTGAGCATCACCACCCCGCCCGAGGCCTCGGCGGGAAAGAATTTAAGCAGCTTGCATTTCAAGCTCAGCGCCCGCCCGATTTCCGTCGGCGTCACCACCCCGGGAATATACGGCACACCGCGCGCCTGGGCGGCCGCCAGAACCGGCTCGTCCAGGCCCGGCGCCACCAGGAATTGCGCCCCCGCCTCCGCCGCCTGCGCCGCCTGATAGGGCGTCAGCACCGTCCCTGCGCCGACCGTCATTTGCGGCAGGTCCCGGTGAATGCGCCGGATCGCCTCCGCCGCGGCCTCGGTGCGGAAAGTAACTTCGATGGTGTGCAATCCCCCCGCCATGAGCGCCCGGGCCAGGGCCACCGCATCCTCGGGATTGTCAATTACCGCCACGCAAACCAGCCGTTGCTTGAGAACATTTTCCATGGGTTGAATTATTTGAATCGCTGAATCGTGCGGTCAAATTACACCATCGCCGCCGCAAAAGAACTCCAAAATGGCGGGGACGCCGACGGATGCGGCCGGGACGACCGCCCTCCCGGAAGGGCTAATGATTGGGGGGCGCCATTGTTTTCGCGTGGAAAGAATTGCCAACCGCTTCCCCACAGGCTTACTATTCCGCCCCTATGAGAAGGATTGCAACCCTGACATTTTTGCTGGCCCTAGGCGGGGCGGTTCTGGCGGGCGGGCCGGACGATGATTTTTTAGTTATCTACAGTCAAATCCAAAAGGCGGACGCGCTGCAAAAAGGCGGGCAATTGCCGGCGGCGGCGGTGGAATATCTCCACGCCCGCGACGCGTTGCAAAAATTGCACGCCGACTACCCGGCCTCCAACGCGGCGGCGGTCAACTACCGGCTGGATTACCTGGCGGACAAGCTCAAGGAGCTGGCGTCCTACCTCCCTTCCGGCGGCGCCGCCCCCGCCCCCGCCAAACCTGCCGTCCCCTTAACCCCGCAACAGCAGGCGGCCATGTGGCAGGAAGAAATTCGCGCTTTGACCAACGCCAATGCGGAGTTGGAAATGAAACTCAAGGAAGCCCATGCTGCCCAACAGCAGGCCGCGATGTTGCAGGAAAGAAACAGCGAACTGACCAACGCCAATGCCAAGTTGGAGATGAAACTCAAAGAAGCCCTTTCTGTCCAGCCGGCCGCGGTCGCCCCCGGTGAATTGGCCAAGGCCCGGGAGAGAATTACCGACCTGGAAAAAGAGCGCGACCTCCTCAGCGTCGCCCTGGAGCAGGCAAAGGCGGCCAAGGCCGGGGCCAAACCATCGGCCTCCAAAACAGGCCCCGCCAAACCGAACGCCGAAGTCGCGGACATCATGTACAATTTCAACATGCCCGTCCAAGACGTGCTGGACAAAATATACGCGCCTCTGGTCGGCCGCACCGGGATCGAAGCGGCCACGGGACCCGAAGCCATTGACAGAGGCGTGCTGATCACGCTCCACACACCGTCGCCCGTGACCAAGTCCACGGCGATCAAGGCGCTGGAAACCGTCATGGCCATGAACGGAATTGCGGTCGTCCCCGCCGGAGACACGTTTTTCAAGGTCGTCCCGAATAACTTGAAATCCACGCCGCCGCCGGAGCGGCCTGTCGCCGACAACGTCAAACAACTTACCGCCGAGCGGGACCAGTTGAAAAAGGAGCGGGACGACTTGAAGAAACAGGTCGCAGCCATGAAGCCAAGCCCCCCGTCTCAGCGCGCCCCGGCGCCGGCGACCGGGTCCAGCGCGGAACTGGAAGGGTTGCGCGCGCGCCTGGCCGCGTTGGAAGCCGCGCCGGTGCCCTATACCGCGGAAGAACAGGCCGTGTTGAAGAGTTCGCCCTCCGCCCGTCCGCCCGCCGCTCCCGTGGCGGCGAAGGAGCCTTCCCCGAAAGTGCATTCGGTCAGAGATTTGTCTGCCAGCCAGAAGACCATCATGCAGCAGGCGTGGATGGACGCCGAGGCGCGGCGTTACGATGAAGCGGAAAAGGAATATCTCGAGGTGTTGCGGCAGGATGAAAACAACATTTATGTGCTGGCCAAACTCGGCGGGACCGAGTTTGCGGCCGGCCGTCTGGACGATTGCGAAAAGAATGTGCGCCGCGCCCTGGCCCTCGACCCCAACGATCCCGGCGCGCTTTATTTGCTGGGCATTTTGCGCTATCGCCAGGAAAAAATGGACGACGCGCTCGATGCCTTGAGCCGGTCGGCCGCGCTCAATTCGACCAACGAGGCCACGCAGTTTTACCTCGGCAACGTTCTGGCCGCCAAGGGATTGCGTCCCGAGGCGGAAACCGCCCTGCGCAAAGCCCTGGAGATTGACCCGGCCTACGCCGACGCCCACTTCAGTCTCGCCTTGGTCTATGCGGGCGAGAAGCCGCCCGCCCTGGCGCTGGCGCGCTGGCATTATCAGAAGGCCATTGATAATGGCCATGAAAAGAGCGACAAGCTGGAAAAAATGCTGTCTGAAGGAAAATAACCCCGCCGGCCCGGTTTGTCATTCAACGCGTTGCCATCCACCCGCCACCAGGCACCTCCAACTTTGAAACCACTGGCGCTATTGTGTTGTTCCAATTCATTGCTGGGCGGTCAATTGGCCAGCCGTCTGCAGGACATGGGCTATCGTGTCCAAACCGTCCACGATGCGGCCACGCTCCAGGAGCAATGTGAGCGCGAGAAACCGCTGGTCCTTCTGGCTGAAGTGTCCGACCGCCCCGGGGCCTGCGACGCCATCGCCCTGGTCAAGAAAACTCCCGCCACCAGCCACATTCCGGTGCTGGCCTTCTCCGCCTCGCACGACAAGGCTCTGCAAGCCGCCGCCGGGCAGGCGGGCGTCTCGCTCCTGGCCGGCGAAGCGGCGCTGCTGGAACATTTGCCGCAGTTGCTCGATCAAGTGCTGCAACTTTAAGCCGTGGAAAATCTCCTCGTGAAATGAGCCTCTCTTTGCCGCCAATTAAACTGGATCGCGGGCTGCATCTGATGCACCTGTTTTACCGGGTGGACCGGGTGCGGTGGGCGCAATTGTCCGCCGCGGATTCCGGGCAGGCGCGCGGGCGGCTGGAAGAGCTTTGCGCGGCCCATGCCGCGCCTTCCCACCCGCGCCTGGCCACCTACGCCAACGTGGGCAACAAGGCCGATCTGGCCTTCTTTCTGCTTGCCGCCGAATTGGGCCAAATCGCGCAAATGCACCGCGATCTGGAGGCCTGCTTTCCACCGGGAACCTTGGCCCCCGTTTTTTCCTATCTCAGCGTGACCGAATTGAGCGAATACATGCCCACCCGGGACGACCACCACCGCACCGTGGTGGAAGAGGAAAAGCTTCAGGCTGGGACCGAGGCCTACGAAAAACGGATGGGCGAACTGGCCGCGCGCCTGAAACAGTACGAGCAATACCGGCTTTACCCGGAAATGCCCGATTGGGAAGTGATGGGCTTTTATCCCATGAGCAAGCGGCGCAGCGGCCAGGATAATTGGTATGTCCTGGATTTGGCGGCGCGCCGGCACTTGATGGGCGGCCACGCGCGGATCGGGCGCAAATACGCCGGGCGGGTCTCCCAATTGATCACCGGTTCGACCGGCCTGGACGATTGGGAATGGGGCGTGACGTTGCTGGCGCACCAACTGGACGCGCTCAAGGAAATTGTCTATGAAATGCGGTTCGACGAAGTGAGCGCGCGCTATGGCGAATTCGGCCCGTTTTTCGTCAACCTGCGCCTCTCCCCCGCCCAGCTCTGGGACCATCTGCTGCTGTAACGGGTTATTTTTTGGTTTCCAGCGCGCCGAACAGGCTTTCCAGACTGTTGAGGGCGTCCTTTTGCGGCGGGGGATTGAGATGGACGCGCAAATAATCCAGGGCGTCGGGAATGCTCTTGACGGAACGGGGCAAGGTGGCGCCGCTGGCGTTGGCATGACCGCCGCCGTGCAGTTTTTCGGCGGTCTTGAGCGCCTCGCCGTTGCGGCTGCGCAAGCTGACCACGACGGTGCTGTTGGCTTTGCGGAACAAGGTCAACAATACCGGATAGGGCGTGGCGCCCTGCTCCAGCATTTGATGGACGATGGCATTGTTGTTGCCCACCACCGTGTCCACAAAGCCGACGGTCGGGGTGATTTCGGCCACGTTGCGTTTGCTCCATTCCAGGCCGATGGGGTCTTCGATGCGGCGCTTGACCGCCATGACCTCGAGCAAGGGATGGTCGAGCAGGCGTTCCAACTGGCCGCCGATGAGGGCGTGCAAATTCCAGAATCCGTAGGTCTTGACCAGGTTGGCGTAATCATTGGCCGGGACAAACTCGTCATCGTCCTCCAGGAACAAATCGGCCACATCGCTCAAGCGCACCAGCCGGTCCAGCTCGGGCGAGCCAAGGCCCTGTTGCCGGCACAAATCATAGCAGAGCAAGCCGGCCGACTTGGTCACATCGTGCAGCATCACCGCATTTTGCGGGCGCGCCTCCGTGGTGTGATGGTCAATGATGAACCAGCCGGGTTTATCCAGCCGCGGTTCAAAACTGAAATCGCAGACCCAGGCGGATTTTTCCCGCGGCTCGCGCAATTTCCAGCCGTTATAATTATAAGCCTCCAGCCGGACCTCCGTTTTAAAAAGATGGCGGGCCAGCCGCTGCAGGAGCAACCCCGCGACGAAGCCGTCGAGGTCGCTTTCATGCGTCAGAATTACATCCGGCTTGGGCAGTGCGTCCATCGCCGCAATTTATCCCAGCCCCATCCAACAGGCCAGCACAAATCAGAGTTTCTCCCGGAGTTAAACGCTTTGTCCGAGGTTTTCCAAGCGCGTCAGCCATTGGCCGAAGTGAGGGCATTTTTCACGGAGAACAGGAAGGCCAATGGCGCTGGCGGCGGGAGCACCAACCCTGACTTTCATATTTTCGTAACGCGGCACATGCTTGATCAGCCTCTTGCTGGGCGCCGTCGTGTCCCCTTCGTTGATGTCTTCGGGGCACGAGAAACAGGCAACCTCTTTCTGCAATTGGGCGATGGCCTTGTCCAATTGGGCGGTGGTCTTGTCCGCCTCTTGGATCCCGAACTGGAATTTTTTCAAATCACAGTAGAGAAGCGCCTCAAACTCATGCAGTTGCAGAAATGGAATGAACCGGGAATCGGCGAGTTCCGCTGCAAGGGCCTTTTCCAGTTCCAGTACGCGGTCGGCTGGTTTGGATTTTTTCTCCGCCTCCTTCCAGCCCGGGTAGTCGGCTGGCAAAGCGTACAAATCTATCATGGTCGAGAAGCGTGCTTCCGGGTGGGCGTCCTCCTTCATCAGGTGCGCTGTGTTATTCTTAAGGCGCTGGAAATTCGCCGCGCCACCGCGCGTCCCAAGTTTGCGATTGGTTGGAATCATGCGAGGCCGGACTTCCACGTCAAATTTGGCCAGATGTGGAAGCAGCGTTTCTTTGGCAAATTTGAGTTCGGTTTCCCCTTCCACCGTGAGGTAAAGCCGAATCCAACTCATGGACGCCCTCCGATGAAGTTCATTTCCCAAAGTTGGCTGAGGGTGTATTCATCCAGCCACTCCTTCAGTTTCTCGCGGCTCTGTCGCTCGAACTTCGAAGCTCCATCCACCATGTCAACAACTATTACTTCGCCAGGTTCCATTAGATCTACAAGAGCGGCGGATTGTGTGGCCACGATGATCTGGGTAAAATTGGCCGCATCCTGAAGAAGGGAAGCCAGAATCTTGATGGCGTATGGATGCAGGCCCAGTTCCGGCTCGTCAATGGCAATCAACGGCGGCAACCAGTCATGAGGCTGGAGGAGCAGCGTTGCGAGGGCAATGAACCGGAGTGTGCCGTCCGAAATTTGGTGGGGGCCGAATTCGTATTCCGCTGAACCAGCCGCTCTCCATCTGAGCATCACAAAATTCCCGCCTTTATCAGGCTCCAAAACGAAGTCCTTGAAGAACGGGAAAACCAAATGGACGGTTTCAACCACGCGCTGATAGCACTCTGGTTCCTTCTCACGCAACAGGCGCAGGAAGGCGGCAATGTTGCGGCCATCCGTGTAAAGGTAACTGTTGTCTTGCACATCACTCCGCTTTCGAAGGGAAGACTGCTCTGAGGTATCGTGAAACTGGTAAAATCGAATACCACTGAGCGTCTTCTTGAAGAATTGCTGGATCGGGTTCCTAGCCCTTTCGGGAGAGAGAAGGGCGGATTCTGGGTGGCCAGTACCGAGATGAGCAAACACTCCTGGGATTAATGCTTTGGGCCGGTCTGGAAACCCCACACCCACTATGAAATCCTGTGCCGACTCCTCTGTAAATCTCAACGTGTCCGGCGGAGTATCCGCCAGCGTCATCCTGTAGCTAAAAGAGCGCGACTCAAATATCATTTCCAGTTCGGCCGTAATTTGGGGAGTCACTTTGGCCCCGAAGTGCAGCAAGGAACCCGCTCCGCCGCTGCGGCCAATAAACTCTTGCAGCGCTCCGATCATCTCGAAATGCAACAGTTTAAAAAACGAAAGGAAATTTGACCTGCCGGACCCGTTGGCGCCGATGAGTACATTCAGGTTTTCCAGCTTCAGGTCGCGGCATTGCCTGATGGATTTGTAGCCCTCCAGCGAGATTTTGGTCAGCTTCAACATGGTTTCATTCTCTCAGAATTATCATGGGGCCGCAAGACGGGTTTGGAGGAACGAATCATCAAAAAGCATTGCTCACCGGCGTGGCAACGGGTCGAAGGCTGCGCCGTCCAGAAAACGGCCCCAAAATTCCAGGCCAGGGCGATCCACACCACCGCCAGCAAGATGAGCCAAAAACGGCGCGTTACGACTTAAACCGTATGGTGGCCGGCGCGGGGGGCGTTTCGTGGGCGCAGGCCTGATTGGTGGGCGCTTCGGGGGCGCGCTCGTTGGGGCTGATCAGCGCGCTGGCCAGCAGATAAGCCTCGACTTCCTCCCCGCTCACGTCGGGCAGCATCTTGCCGTTGACTTCCACGCAAGGGCTTAACATCTGGCCGGTCTTCTCAATCATTTCCTGACGTTGCGCCGGGTCATTGATGATGTCACGGTCCTCGAAAGGCAGGTCGTATTTGCGCAGGACGGCGCGGACGCCCTGGCTCCAGCCGCAACTGGGTTTCAAATAAGCGATGATCTTGGGCTTTTCCATATTCCAATCAGTTCGGATTTAAGAACACCTCAATTTTGCCACAGATCAGGCGATTGGCAACCTCCGATCTTCAGGGGTCCTCATCTTAATCTTAATCCTAATCTTAATCCTCATCCTCACGGTAATGCGAATGGCGGAAGGAGATTAGGATTAAGATTAAGATTGAGAATCAGAAAGGGCTGCCGGACGGATAGCCCTTCGCCATCCTCTATTCTTCCTTCCCGCCAGCCAAAGCCGCGGCGGCCCAGCGCAGCAAACGCTCCGTGGCGTCCCAGCCGAGGCAGGCGTCGGTGATGGAGACGCCGTAGCGCAGGGCGGCCGGGTTGGGCACGGGAAAGGGCTGGTTGCCTTCGTGCAAAAAGCTTTCGAGCATGAGGCCGATGAGGGAACGGGCGCCGGCCAGGCGCTGCTGGACGACGCTGCGCCAGGCTTCTTCTTGACGGGCATGAAGTTTGCCGGAATTGGCATGGCTGCAATCCACCATCAGGACGCGCGGCAGGCCGGCCTGGGCCAGTTTGGCTTCGGTGTCGCGGATGCTTTCGGCGTCATAATTGCTGCGGACGCGGCCGCCGCGCAGGACGATGTGGCCGACGGTATTGCCGGTGGTGCGCACAATGCTGGTCACGCCGTCCTGATCAATGCCGATGAAACTGTGGGGGCGCATGGCCGCGCCCATGGCGTCAATGGCGGTCTGGCAACTGCCGTCGGTGCCGTTTTTGAAGCCGACGGGCATGGAGAGACCGCTGGCCATTTCGCGGTGGGTCTGGGATTCGGTGGTGCGGGCGCCGATGGCGGCCCAGGTGACCAGGTCGTCCAGGTACTGGGGCACAATCGGGTCGAGAAACTCGGTGGCGGCGGGCAGGCCCAGGGCGCCGAGTTGGAGGAGGAGGCGGCGGGCCTGTTTGAGGCCGCACTCGATGTCGCCGGTGTCGTCCAGATGAGGATCATTGATCAGCCCCTTCCAGCCGGTGGTGGTGCGCGGTTTTTCGAAATAGACGCGCATGACGATTTCCAGGCGCCCGCGCAGTTCCCGGCGGAGGGCGTGAAGTTTGCCGGCGTATTCCAGGGCGGCGGGAACATGGTGAATGGAGCAAGGCCCCACCACGACGAGCAGACGCGGGTCTTCCAGGCCGAGGATGCGGCGGATGGTGTCGCGGCCCTGGGTGACGGTGAGGCCGGCCGCCTCGGTCCTGGGCAGTTCGGCCTTCAAGGCGCGCGGGGGCAGGAGGCGGACGAATTCTTTGACGTGCAGATCCTGGGTGGCGATCATGGGGGACAAGGGAGTGGGGCCGGGTTTTGGGTTTTCATGGCGGCGCAATAATTATATTTGACTTAGGCTACCAGATGACGGCGCGGAGGGCGGGGGCGCGCCAGCCGGGGGCGCCCTCCTTGATGCCGAAAGCGTTGTAAAAGGGCTGGAAATTCTCCTCCGGACCGATGGCGCGGAACTGGCCCGGGGAATGAACATCGGTGACGAGCCGCTGGCGCAAGGCGTCCTGACGCCAGTTGGTGCGCCAGATTTGGGCGAAGGAAATGAAGAAGCGCTGCTCCGGGGTGAAGCGGTCCACGATTTTGCGCCTGGAGGGGTCCTTGGCCAAGGCGCGTTCCAGGGCGTCGTAAGCGATGGTAATGCCGCCCAGGTCGGCCAGATTTTCGCCCAGGGTCAGGCGTCCGTTGACATGGACGCCGGGCAACGCCTCGAAACCATTGTATTCGTCCACGACCAATTGGGCGCGGGCTTCGAAGGCCGCGGCGTCATCGGGCGTCCACCAATCGTTGAGGTTGCCGTTGGCGTCATATTTGCGGCCCTCGTCGTCGTAGCCGTGGGTCATTTCATGGCCGATGACCACGCCGATGGCGCCGTAATTGACGCCGTCGTCCATGGCGGGGTCGAAAAACGGCGGCTGGAGAATTCCGGCGGGGAAAACGATTTCGTTTTGTTCGGGATTGAAGTAGGCGTTGACGGTTTGCGGGGTCATGTGCCATTCGGCTTTGTCCACCCGTTTGCCGACGCGGGCCCGTTGGCGTCCGGACTCGAAGCTGGCGGAGCGGCGGATGTTGCCGATCAAGTCGTCGGGGAGAAGTTTGACGGAGGAATAATCGCGGAACTTGGCGGGACAGCCGATTTTCTGGGTGAAGCGCTCGAATTTCTCCTGAGCTTTGGCGCGGGTGGCGGGGGACATCCAGGGGACTTTTTGCAAATGGTCGAGGAAAACAGCCTTGAGGTTTTCCACGAGATCATTCATGCGGGCGCGGGCTTCTGGGGGAAAATTCTTCTCGACATAAAGCCGGCCGAGGGCCTCGCCGATGTGGGAATCAATGGTGCGGGCGGAGCGCTGCCAGCGGGGTTCCTGCTGGAGCTGGCCGCTGAGGACGGTGCCGTAAAAGGCGAAGGTTTCGGCTTCGGCGGCGGCGTTCAGATAGGGGGCGGAGGCGTGCAGGACGTGCCAGCGCAGGTAGGTTTTCCAATCGTCCAAGGGGCGCTGGTTGACCAGGGTGTCGAGGGCGGCGAAGAAGTCCGGCTGGCGGATAATGACCTCGCGCAAGGAAGGCATGCCGGAAGCGTCCAGGAATTCGCGCAGGGCCAGGTGGGGATAATTTTGCACGGCATCGGCGACGGTGAATTTGTGGTAATTGGCGATGGGATCGCGCAGATCGGCGCGGGCTTTGCAGACTTTGGCCAGGGCCGTTTCCAGGTCGAGAATGGTGGCGGCGTGCGTCTGGGCGTCGGATTCCGTTTCGCCGGCCAGGACGAACATTTTGGCGATGTGGGTCCGATAGGCTTCGCGTTTGCCGGCAAAATCGGCGGTCAAATAGTAATCGCGGTCGGGCAGGCCCAGGCCGCCCTGGCTGAATTGCAAGGCGTAGAAGCCGCTGTTTTTCGCGTCGGGGGAAACGGCGGCGCCGAAGAGGGCCGGAATGCCGCGATCCTGGAAGGAGGCGACGAGGCGGAGAATTTCAGCGGAGGACTTGAGAACGGCGATGCGGGCGAAATCATCCCGCAGCGGGGTGAAGCCCAGTTCCTCCAGGCGGTTGGTGTTCATGGCCGAGGCGTAGAAGGCGGCCACCTCGCCGATGGGCGAGCGCGGAGAGGGCGGCTTGGCGTCGCAGTCCGCGATGGTGGAGAGGAGGATGTCGTGGATCAAATGCAGGTTGCGTTCGTTCAATTCCTCGAAGGCGCCCCAGCGCGATTTGTCGGCGGGCACGGGATTGTTCGTGAGCCAGCCGCCGCAGGCGTAGCGGAAAAAGTCGGCGCCGGGATCCACGGAGGCGTCCATGTTTTTGACGGAAAAGCGCGGGACGGGTGGCGGCGGCGTCGCGGCTTCAGCGGAGGGGGCGCAAACCACCGGTTGGTGGGCGCAGCCTTGTGCAAAGGCGAGGCCCGCCGCGGCCAAGAAAAGAGGCAAGTTGAGTTTGTTCATGCAATTAGGTCACGTTCCATGACGAATGGGAATTGTGGCGTGGTTCCAAGGCAAAAGCAAAATGAAAACCGGGTGGTTTTGGGCCGCGAAATACGGATACCTGAGTGGATTGGTAATGTATGGAAGTGCTGGATTGGCGGGTGTGGTGATTTAAAAAAAGTGCTTTGATTTGGCACGATTAGGCTTGATTGGACTTGATTGGAAAAGCTCGTTTTAGTGTGTAAAGAGTTCATGGAAAGGAACTTGAGTTGAATTGCCACATCCGCCGTCGCTCCGCTTTGGCGCGACAAGAAAAGGCGCAAAAGGCACAGCGCGGCAGACCCGCAACAAGAAGAGATGTTTTTGACAGGATGAACAGGATTTACAGGATAAGTCTCCGACCAATCCGTTATCGTTCTGTTCTTTCGGAATCCTGTTCATCCTGTTCATCCTGTCAATGTCTTTCCGAAAGTGAATGATTCTGACGTATTGCAGTGCAGAAAAAGGTCCGGTTGCCGTGCCTGGATCATAAAGTACAGTGATTTGGCAAGGTATTGTGCGCTCCCGGGGCGGTGGAGTGATGGAGTGATGGCGTCGGCGCGGGTGAACAGAAGCAGTTGAAACGAAGGAGGATGGAAACTGGAAGATGGCGAATGCAGCGCGGAGGAACCCCTTCCTGGTTCCGCCGCCGTCCGATGCCACTGTTGCCTTTCCCCATCTCACTATGCAAATTTTAGCATGTAACGTCTAGCTGTCAACGAAAAAATGCGGGAAAATGCGATGCGCCGGTCATGGGGGTGGGGCGGGACTCCGTCGAGCCGAAACTCGATTTCCTGACAAGAAGTCACGGCTCGACGGAGTCTCGCCCTGCCGTCACTGGCGCGTTACCCCACACCAGCATTCTACCCAATGCCAAGAGGGCAAGCTCCCGTTTTCGCGTGGTGAGGCTGTTGGCCGATTGTTCATGAAGTTCAGCCAGGACGGTGGGTGGCGCCAACGAGGCGCAGCCCCGGCCCTGAAAAACGTCCTTGAAGTCGTGGGCGAAATCGGCAGCGTCTGCAAGGTCGAGCAGCAGATTAGTGTCGAGCGCCAGTGGCTTTCGGGGCCTGCTTGCCACCATAAATAATGGAGATCGCCTTTTTAAGGGACTCCTCCCGTTGCGCGGAGGGCATCTTGTTGGCGCGTTGCCGAATTCGAGCCGCGAGACGGCTGCCTTCGGTTTGGTCGGGATAATCCAGTTTTTTCTTTTTGATGGGCGACGGCATTTTGTTTGCAGGCTGCAATAATGTCCGGCAAAGCGGCGGTTGGTCAATCTTCCCCCAACTGCCTGATCCTCGCCCAAGTCGAGGATGCCGCAACTCAAAAGCGTTCGGCGGGACGCCGAACGCGGCGGGCGAGACGCCCGCGCTCCCCAAACAACCGCATTTCGGCGGTTCCATATCAAGTATGTAATGTGGAAAGAAGTGGCCGGCGAGGGCGCCGACCACCACACGCGAGGGCGCGCGTGCTCCCCGGAATCCTTCGCCTCCGCCTTCGGGGAGGATTTGGCCGCTGGGCGGTGTCCTGATTTGATTGCTGTCGAGTCGGCGCTGTGCGCCGATTTTGACACTGCCTGCCGCTGAGGGCCGCCCGGGCCAAAAAAAACGCCTCCGGCGGTTGCAAAATTGGCGGGGCGGATTAGGGTAAGGCAAATGGCTGAACCCAAGAAAAAAGCCGTCGCCAGCGGCGTAGCGCTGAAATCATCTCCGCCCGGCAGTCAACCGGCGCCAGGGCCGAAACCCCTGGCGGCGCCGCCGGAACTGTTGCTGTCGCGCGAAGAATTGGACGCGCTTTCCCCGCTGCAATTGATAGACATGATCACGGGCAAACTGCCGCCGCGGCATATCGCGCTGATGGACATGGTGTATCTGCGGGACCGGGTGGCGGAGATTGAGGAGATAAACGACCAGGCGCGCCAGACCATCGAAAAATTGGACGCGGTGGTGGAGAAGCTGCGGGCGCCGGCTTACCGGGTGGGCACTTTCTTGATGGCGGTGGAACCGGACAAGGCGCATGTCTGCGCCGGGGGGGCGGATTATGTGTGCCGGCTGGACCCGCAGATTCCGCTGGCCAGCCTGCAAGTGGGGCAGCGGGTTTTGCTCAACGAGGCTTTTGCAGTGGTGCAGGGGCTGGGTTTTGACCGGCACGGGCCGATTGTGCGGATTGACGAATTGCTTTCCGGGGGACGGCTGCGCATCGGGCAGGAAGCGGGGCTGACCTGCTCGGTCTTGCTGCGCTCGGCGCTGCTGGCCAAGGAGAAGCTCAAGCCGGGGATGGAAGTGCGGCTGGACGCCAACCAGCGGGTCGCCCTGGAGGTGATCGGGGCGGGCAAACGGATCGAGCGCGCCCTGGAAACGGTGAGCGAGCTTCCCTGGGCGGCGGTGGGCGGGCAGGAGGAGGCGGTGCAGGCGATACGGGACACCATTGAACTGCCCTTTTTGCACCGGGCCTTGTTCCAGCGCTTTGAGCACAATGTGCCGAAAGGATTTCTGCTCTACGGACCGCCCGGTTGCGGCAAGACGCTGCTGGGCAAGGCGACGGCGTTCAATTTGCGGCGGCAGATCCGGGCGGAGACGGGTGTGGACCATCCGGAGTTTTTCCTGCACGTCAAGGGGCCGGAGATATTGAACATGTGGGTGGGGGAATCGGAGCGGCAGGTGCGCGATCTTTTTGTGCAATGCCGGGAACGGGCGGCGGAAGGCTCGCTGGCCTTTTTGTTTATTGACGAGGCGGAATCCATCCTGGGGACGCGGCGGGCGGGGCGTTATCACAGCATGTTGAGCACGGTGGTGCCGATGTTTTGCGCGGAAATGGACGGGATGGAGCCGCTGCAGAACGTGGTGGTGATCCTGGCCTCCAACCGGGCGGACTTGATAGATCCGGCGATATTGCGGCCGGGCCGGATAGACCGGAAGATCAAGGTCAATCGTCCCGACCAGGCCGGGGCGCAACGGATTTACGAGATCTACCTGAAGGAAACGCTGCCGCTGGCGGAGCCGAAGGAAGCGCTGGCCCGCGCCCTGGCGGAAGCGCATTTCGCCCGCACGCCCGAGAACCAATTTCTGGAAATCGTTTATCGCAGCGGCAAGCGGGACCATCTCTATCGGGGCGACCTGGCCAGCGGGGCGGTGATTGCGGCGATTGTGGAGCGGGGGAAAAGCCTGGCGATCAAGCGGGCCATCGAAACGAAAATGGACACGACCCTGGCGCGGGCCGATCTGTTGCTGGCGCTGCAAAAGGAATACGCCGAGAACGACCTGTTCCCGCCCACCGACGTGACCGAAGACTGGCTCAAGCTGACGGACTTCGATCCGGACAACGTGATCAAGCTGGGCCCCATCCGCCCGCGCCCGGAGAAGGCGGAGGGCAGCGGCATCATTTGAGCACGCTTCCGATCATCCAGTTCGGGATCGAAACGGAAATTGGCATTGCGCGGGACGGGGAGGAAAACCTGGACGTGGTGGCGGAGTCCATCGCCCTGGTGCGGAGCGCGACCAAATCGGGGGTGCTGATGAGGTGGGATTATGAATGCGAAGATCCGCACGCCGACACGCGGGGATTTCATGTGGAGGAATTGCGGCAGGATTTCGACGAGGCGCATTATTTTGCGCAGGATTCGGCGCGGGAGTTGAGTTTTGTGGAAATCAAAAGCGACCTGGTGCTGGGCAACGGGGCGCGTTTTTACAACGACCACGCGCACCCGGAGTATTGCACGCCGGAATGCGGCACGCTGGAGGAGCTGGCGGCGCACGACCGGGCGGGGGAACGGATTTTGATGCGCTGCGCGCGCAAGCTGTCCGAGGAACGCGGCGGCACGGTGCGCCTTTACAAGAACAACACGGATTTCCGCGGGCACAGTTACGGCTGCCATGAGAATTACCTGCTGCCCCGGTCGTTGCCGTGGGAAACCCTGGCGCGCGGGGCGGAGGCCTTCCTGGTCACGCGGCAAATTTTTGCCGGGGCGGGGAAATTTGCGCTGGAAGAGGAGGACCGTTTTGCCGGGGCGGGATTCCAGATTGCGCAGCGGAGCGATTTTTTCAGCGAATTGCAAAGCGTGGACACGATGCAGCGGCGGCCCATCATCAACACGCGCGACGAACCGCACGCCGACCCCGCCTTATACCGCCGCTTCCACGTCATCCTGGGCGACGCCAACATGTCGCCCTTCGCCACCCGGCTGAAGGCGGGCGCGACCGCGCTGGCGCTGGAAGCGCTGGCGCGCCATCCGCGCTGGGCCTGCCCGGTCCTGGCCGACCCGCTGCGCGCCTTGCGGGAGATTTCGCGGGACCCGGAATTTCACTGGCGGGTGGTCTTGCAAGACGGGGCCGTTTCCAGCGCCCTGGCGGTGCAAAGGGCGTGGTGCGAGGCGGCGGGGGAATTTTGCGACCTGAGCGACCCGGCCAAGGCGGCGGTGTGGAGGGACTGGAACCAAGTATTGACAGACTTGGAAACGGACCCGATGCGGTGCCGGGACCGGCTGGATTGGGTGGCCAAGCTGGGGCTGATCCGGCAATTCCAGGAGGAGCAAAAGATCGGGGGCCAGGATCCGTGGCTACGGAGCCTGGACCTGGAATATCACCGTCTGGATTTGGAGGCGGGCCTTTATTACGCGCTGGAACAATCCGGGGCGATGGCCTGGGCGCCGGAGGAGGCGGCGGTGCGGCGGGCCATCGCCGAACCGCCGCGCAGCACGCGGGCCTGCATCCGGGGCCGGTGCATCCAGAAATTCTCCGATCAAGTCCTCTCCGCGCAATGGGACCACATCACCCTCCAAGGCAGGCGGGGCCCGTTGAAGATCTCCCTGCTCAACCTGTTCGGCCCCAAAGAACTGGCCGTGGCGCGGGAGGCGGCGGAGGCGGCGCGGCAACCGGACGACTTGGCGGGAATCGCCGAGCCGGCCAACGAATAAGCCGGCGTTGGGGCGGAGGGCGGTGTCCTAATTTGGGGAGCGCACGCGCCCTCGCGTGCCCGGTTCAGCGCCCTCGCTGAACCCACTCACCGAGGCCAGCGACGAGGGCGTCGCTGACTGCACGCGAGGCGCCAATCGTGTTCGGCCTAGAAGCTGCTTATAGTTGACGGATGCCCCTGCCACGCCATTGGTGGAAAACTGTCACCCCAGCGTCATTATCGTAACACGATTGTAACTTGTA
>JBEKVM010000073.1:0-27622 GCA_049513975.1 Verrucomicrobiota bacterium
TGCGGCGGGTGAGGGGTGAGGGCAAAAGGCGCTTTCAGAGGGGCTGGATTTTTTCGCGCACTTGATTGATGCGAAAGCGGTGCCAGCCCTGTTCCCCGCCAGTCACCGCACTCCAAGACGCTCCGCGACGGCCCGGCGTGGGCTGCGATATAGGATGGTTGCAGTTTCATAAGGGCCTCATTTCTTTTCCGCGAGGGTTTGCACGATTTGTTTCAACTCCGCCATGCTTTGTTTCAAGGCTTGAATTTCGGTGTCCTTCTCCTTGCTTTCCCGTTCCAGTTTCTGGTTCAAGCCCTGGATGGCGGCCAGGGCGATGCCGCCTTCATCCACGGTGGTGATATGTTTGTCGTCCTCGCCGAGGCCGAAGGCGGCATAGAAATCCTGGGCCATGGGGCCGATGTGCGGGGAGGCAACATCGTTGGTGTAATGCCAGCGGGAGACCGGCATGGCGGCGATTTTTTCCAGGACGAATTGCGGGTCCACCGGTTGGAAACCCGACTTGACGTTGCGGTCGCTGTTTTGCGTAAGTGTGCCCGCGATGACCAGGCTGCCGGTGCTGCCCAGGCGCATCAGCATGGTTCCGCCTCCCGCATTGCCGAAACCATCGTTGTGGGAACCGCCTTTATACCACCAGAACTCGTCGGCAGAACGAAAATACAAGTCGTCAGTTTGGACGCCGATGCCGTAGGTGGAGGACCAGAGATTGAGCATTTGCCGGGTTTGGCTGGCACAAAACAGGCTGGTGCTCGGATCCAGTTGCACGCCGCCCTCGGCGCGGACACAGAATTGGTTGTTCCCTGTGGAAGAAAAGGACGCCGATTGGGAGTCCGCCCAGACAAAGGCGCCCCGGTGCAAGGCGTACGCTGTATTTCCCGCAGCAAAACTCATAGGCCCGCCTGCAATGTTGTCGTAGCCCCCAGGCACCGTGGCATAGGTGTTGGTCGCTTGATTGCCGGCGCCGCCGCCTACCGATGATTGATCGCCACTGGCAGAATTGGCGTAACCGCCGGCGACCGCGCCTTGAAAACCGCCACTCGTGTTGAAGGCCCCGCCGCCGACACTCGCATACGGGCCGGCAACGTTGCCCATTCCGCCAGCAATTGCGGAAGCTTGGCCGGAGGCCGTGTTGGCCCTGTTAAAAATGCCATCGTATCCGCCGCCGCCCACAAAGGATCCCGGCCCGCTGGCGTTATTGTTTGTGCCCCCGCAGACCGTTGCAAGCAGGCCGCCAGCCGAATTTTGGATGCCCCCGCCTACCGTTGCATAATCGCCACCACTCGTGTTGGCTGCGCCGCCCGCCACCGTTGCGGAAAAGCCTGTGGCATAGTTTACCTGGCCGCCGCCCACCGTCGCGAAATTATTGTCACTTATGTTCATCTCCCCGCCTGCCACCGTCGCGGAAAAGCCGGTGCCTTGGTTGAACAGCCCGCCTCCCACTGTTCCCGAGGAAGAGGCGGTATTGCCAATACCGCCGCCCACCGTGCCAAAATCTCCCGTCACACTATTGGTCGTGCTTGAAGAGCCGTCATAGCTCAATGCCCCTCCGCCAGAAATGGTTGCCCCATACACCCCCGCCATGGCAAAATTAACCGAAGCGCCGTTGACCACATTAATTATACCCGCGTGGTTCGCATCGCCGGGGGTCGGTTCCAGGCGCGTCGCGCGCATGCCATTGACGTGCAATTCCAGCGGCTGATTGTCGGTCGTGCCTAAAAAGTCCACACCCGCCGTCGTTGCTGCGTTGCCCGTGAGACTCCAGCCTGATCCTGGACCACCCCCGCCAGCGCTGTTAATCGTCAATGTGTTGCCAGTCGGTATAATCGTGACGTTTGCTCCTGCCGCCAAGGTGACGGCGTCCGTCAAGCCGTTGACGCTTTTGACCACCTGACCGGAGGCAATGCTCCCACCTGTGATTGAGCCGGCTGACACGGAACCAGCCGTAGTGGCCGTGGCCGCGCTTGTTGCCGTGCCGGCGCTCGCGGCATAAATCGAGTATGGCGTCGGCGTCAGCGGCTGTAACGCGCCTAACAACGTGAAATTGCCGCCGCCGCCGTTGGTCTCGACACCGATTTGCAGCCAGAGGGCGTTGCCGGTAAAAATGCCCGGACCAAAGTCCATCGTGGTGGTGAACAGGCCGTTGGTCACGCCCACGGCCAGATTGGTGACGGTGCCGCCGACCTGATTGCCGCTGGCGGCGGCGTCAAACAGGGAGAATTGCAGGTCGTAGTTGCCATTGGCGGGACTGCCACTGTCGTTCAACTGGCCTTGATAGGTGAAGGCGGTGCCTTGCGCGAGCACCGGCTGGATGGAGAGAAGCAGGCCACCCAAAGCGGCAGCGAGCGCGAGACGCGCCAACAAGTTTTTCATAGATTCGTTTTTGGCCGTGGGGTGGTCGGATGCGAACGCGGTGTTGCCAGAATCAGAGGCTCACGGCCACGAAACCTGGAATGGTGACAACCCGTCAAGTCTCACACACATTGCGCTAATTGCAACCAGTATCTTTTCTGATTGCCACATTTCGGCATTCTCAATCCTCCGTTTCCTGGGCGCTGGAGACATGCGCCCGCCAAGCAGCGCAACCGCCGGGAACCGGCTTGGAAGCCACATTGCAAGCAGTTGACGCGCAAATGCTTGCACTTCCAAGCAGACTGCGTTGGCAAACCATATAAGGCCGGTCCCCCGTGTCACCAGTACTGGTGACTGGCGGTTTTCGGCCGTTCCAGTATGTTGATGGCATAGTTGATGGCGGGATTCGACAGACGCCAGTCAAGAGCGAAGATTTAAGTTTTGTTGATGTGTGCGAAGAGGCCGGACGAAAGTCCGGCCTTTTTGTTTCCATGGAAAACATTGCTTGCAATTTCGCGGCAACTGGATGATTTTCAGGGCAGTTGGATGACATGGCGCCGGGTGTCTGCCGCTCCGTCTCTCCGTTCGCCCGAACGGAAGTCATCAACTTCGGCAAGCCATAATCTGTTGCTTCGAGCGGCGGCATTCTTACCACTATTGTGTGCAAGCATAAAATGCAATTTTTTGCGCTATTTTTTCGCCGCCCCGTCAAACCCGTGCCTGTTTCTTTTTATCTCATTCGCAGGCGCTTGATACCGTTTCCAGTTCGTAACTGCACTATTGCCAAGGCGATTGGCGGCGGTCGCAGACCGCCGCTACAGTGCAAAAGCAAACTGGAAACGGTATGAGTCCGCCGGCAGAGCTTGTTCAATGCCAGCCGATTCTGTCCACGGCGGAGTCCACCGCAAAAGGGGCGCGGTGGACACCGCGGTGGACAGGTGTGTATGTCTAAAGGAGGCCTTGGACGCGAACTCCGACCCCGGGGAAAAGGGCTGCATCCAAAAAGCCATTGACTACCTTCAACTCCCTTCCCTCAGTGAGCGGGAGGGCGCGGCGGGGGGATTCGAACCCACGACCAGTTGATTAAGAAACTCGCGTAAACCATCCAGGAGGAGGCGCCGATGAAAACCCCCTTGGATAATTCTGCCATTGGAAACGGATTGCAAACCTCGCGATTTATTCAACGGACAAGATTTCAGCCGTGCGCAGCGTGACGGGTCCGAGCAAGCCCGACTCCAGCAGCACCGAACCTTTCGTCCAATGATGCCACGTCGTGAAGGTCAGCCGCCCGGTCGGGCTGGGCTTGCCCTGACGCAACCATTGCGGCCACTCCTTGAGCTGCTGGCCATCCCACTGGCGATCCGGCGGCAACTGTTCGTCGCCGATCACCCGGTTCGGCCAGAGGTTCGTGACTTTCACCACCAGGCGGTTCGCGCCCGGTCGCGCGGCGGCGGTGATATTTGCGCGGAACGGCGGTTTCCACATCACGGCAAAGTCCTGCCCGTTGAGGGAAACTTCGGCGAAATTCTCCACTGCGCCGAGGTCAAGCCAGAGTTCACGTCCGGCATTCAATCGTTCGGCGGCAATATCAATTTCCCTTTCGTAAGTGGCCGTGCCGGAAAAATAGCGCACGCCGGCTGTTGGGTGGTCGGTCCAGGAAATCAATTTGTCCAGCGTGACCGAGGGCGGCGCGCCCCAGTTGGGCGGAAAACTCAATTTCCATACGCCCGTTATTTCCTGTGGTGCCGGCACGCCCGCCGCATCCCCGCGCAACATTTTGCCACCCGCGGTGCGGATCTCAACCTGGCCGTTGCCCCACGCTTTCACGACGAGCGAGCCGTCAGCGGCAACCCTCGTTTCCCATGACGGCGGTTGACCGGCGGTCGCCGGCAACGAAAGCGGAAGCGTTTCGTTTTCGTGCGCGGTCGCGTGGCCGGGCTTGCCGTCGAGCAAGTAGTCCGCTCGCAGTTCTTTTTGGTGATTCGGCGCCGGGTCGCGACCCAAAAGATCGTTGCCGGCCACTATTGGTTGACCGTCGCGCACCAGTTCGGAAATTTTCTCGGTGACATCCATGCCTCCCGCGCCATCGGTGGCGGCATAAACCGCGTGCTGAATTTCCAGCTTGGGCGAAGGTGAAGCTCCCACGGCAAATCTGCCATTCACGGCGATGATGTGATCAGCGCTCGCCGCCGCTTGACGAAAGATGACGAACACGGAACCGGCGGGATCAAGATTCAAACGCACGGTTGTGCGTCCATCTTGCCCACTCCAAACCGAGGAGGGTTCAATCAAGCCCGTGTCAGGATGCCAGAGTTCCGGGGCTTTTCCACTGACACGAAAGGTGCATTCGGCGGAATCAAACTGCCGCCGCTGGTTGGATACAAAATAGATATCCGCCCCGCCCGCCACGCGATGGACAAAAGCCAGGCGCGAGCTTTTGGCCGCGCCGACAAATTCAAAATCCGGTTTCAAATTTTGAGCGGCGAAAACTTCGGCGAGTGGTTTGCCCCAGACAACCCGGCCCAGGCCGTCGGAGTTTTCGAGAACGTTCGTGCCATCGCACTTGTCCCAAAGTTCGTCGGCGAGTTTCTTTACCTGCGTGTCGCAATTCGGAAAATCAGCGAGGCTCGGTGAATGTAGCGGGCGCGCGCCGACGACCGTGGCCCCGGCGCGCACCAGTTGGCGGAGGCATTCCAGGATGGGCGGCGTCAGATTCGCATCTTCGGGCGGCAGGATCAGCACGGCGTAATTTGCACCGGTGGCCAATGTGATGCGCCCGTTTTTCACGGTCGCGCCATGCAGCAAAACGTCCGCGTTGATGGCGTCGTAATCGTAGCCGAAAGGCAAAGCAGGCTTGCCAGCGCGCATTTCCACCGGTGCGCTTTCGCCGGTAAAATAGGCAGCGTCCGCCACGGCCCGACCTTGTTGCAGAAGAAACTCGCAGCGCGAAATGTAATCAATCCACGCTTTCCCCTGCTGCCACCACGTCACGGTGCGCTCAAAGTGAAACCCATACGGGCCCATCGTCATGCCCGGCCAGCGGTTCGTCCACGGCTGCATCGCGTAACGGTGGAAGATGCAGCGGTTCAAACCCTGGCAAAACATCAAGTCACCGAGCGTCTTGAGCGAATAGGGATCATTCTGCCAGCGCCCGTTTTCGGGCCCCGCCGTGAACGACTCCGCGCCGACAATGGACTTGCCGTAAATGTGCGCGACCGACGCGGCGAGCTTGACGGAAGGATGGCCCTGACTGCCGCTCCAAAATTCCCCCATGACCACATCCGCGGGCGCGCCGCATTGCAGCGATTCGAACGGCCCGGTATAAGGTTCAACCGCGCTCATCAAGCCGTGCTGGCGGCAGAGTTCGGCGAAATGGCCGTAATAATTTTCCGCGAACAAATCGGCGATGGTGCGGCGCATGTCCCAGAGAAAACGCCCGGTGGCCGCCGGATTGTCCACGACGCGGCGGGTAAATGCCGGCAGGAACTTCAGCGGATCGTAACCGCGCCGTTTTTGAAATTCCTCGCGGAAGTTCGCCGTCCAGTCCTGGCCGCCGACTTCGTAGCTGTCAATGAGCGAACTTTCGAGCGTCTTGCCGGCGAGCGGGCCGATGTCGTCGAGGACTTTCTGCATGAAACCTGCCCAATGCGCGTCGAGCGCGGCCTGGCTGAACTTGTCGCACTCCAAGCCCGTGCCTTCCGCGGGGGCGGGATGATTTTCCACGCCGGTCGGCGTATAGCCGAGACGCAGGATGATCCAGCGGCCCTGCGGAACGTCCCACCGGAGCCGGCCGCCAGCCGCAAGGTTCGCCGTCACATCCAGCATGCCGTCGCGCGGAATGGCTCCGCCGCCGCCGTCGGCCATAGCTGGCGGCGGCTGGACGAACGTGCGATTCAGCGAAGTTCTTCCGAGCGACTCGGCTGCAGCCAGTTGGCTCGCGTTGACGGGGAATATGAGCGTCTCGCCTTCGTCCACCGTCGCGACGCCGGGTTTTCCATCGAGCGTGAAATCTACGTGCAGTTGTTTGACTTGGCCAAAGGCCGGATCGCCGCCCATCACGTCGTTGCCGACGACGATTGATTTTTGACCGCGCTTGACCAGGGCAACCAGTTTGGCCGTCACGTCCGCGGAACTGCCACCGCCCTCCGGCCCGTAAACAGCACGCTTGATTTCCAGCTTCCCCGCCGATGGCGCGGGGCTGGGAGCGGTGTGCGCCTCGTCCGACGGAGCCTTGAAGGCGAGCACAGCGATGTCGCGGTAAAAACCGAGCGTGACCGGCGGTTGTGGCAGTACGGCATCAAAGACGGCGGGGCCTTGGGCGCGCGTTTCGCTGGAGGTAAGGCGTTGCATCGCATTGCTCACAGTGTTCCACGGACCACCGCTGCTGGACCAGCCGGCACAATTTTCCACGCAGAGTTTGAGGCCGAGCCGGTTCGCCTCCTGCACGGCAAACCTAAAATCCTCCCGCCATTCCGCGCTCAGGAACGGCACGTTGCCGCGCGGAATACCGCAGTCCACATTGACAATCGTCGCGCCGCCCAGGCCAATCTGTTTCATCGCTTCGAGGTCGGCGGTGATTCCTTCCTTGGTGATGTTGCCATTCATCCAGTGCCACCAGGTCTGCGGCTTGGCGGACTCCGGCGGGTTGAGGAAACCGTTTTCCAACGAATCCGCGGAGGCAGCGCAAGCGGTGAGAGCCAGGCACAGCCAAACAGGACAAAACAAATGACGGGGCAGTTTCATGTTGCTGGTTTGAAAAACATGCACGAAGTTTGTGGGTTCGCCGTTCCACCGACAAGTGCCAAATCTGCATTGGGGAGAAACTCCTGAACCCAGTTCGGCATTAAATGGCCGGGGGCGGTGAGATTTAAGATCTCGTCCCGGTTCTTCCTGCTCACCCAAACGCAACTTTGACCTTCATCCTTTCCCTGAAGGCACCGGTTATTTTTGAACCTCACAGCGTTGTCTTCCCCTCCGCCTTCACCTTCGCCCATCTCGCTCTGGCCGCCGCTGCAAGCTTGGCCCTGACCGCCGGACTGCTGCGCCGATCCTTTTTCCTGGCTGCCTTCACCTTCGCCCATCTCGCTTTGGTGGCAGCAATAATGGCCGCCCTTCCCGCCGCACTCAACCGCCTTTTGCCTTTCTTGGCCGGCTTTGATGCCTTGGCCCAGCGTATTCTCCGCGCCCGCACCAGAGCTTTGATGAGTTTACGCTTGTGGGCGGCGGTCATGTGATATTTGCGCTTGGCGGGAGCAAGGGCATCCCCGGCGAATGGGGATGGAATTTCACCTCCATCAGCAATTGAAGCGATTTGGCTTTGCAGCTTTTCAATCTCCTGCTTGATGACGATGATGCGGTTGAGTTGGCTTGTCGTTAAACTTGAAAGATTGGTCAGATTGGTCATGGGGATGGTGTAACGCCGGGAGGGTTGCGGGTCAATCACGGAAATGGCACATTGGCCACCCTTGGATTTGTGGCCGAATGCCTCCTTAAAAGGGTGATGAACAGGGGAAAGTCGGCGGATAAATCCTCACGCAGGGTGCCGTTCTGCCCGGAATTCCCTGGACACGCCTTGCTTAGCCTCATACCATTAACAGCAACAGCGGACCCTTATCCACATGAAAATTTTTCGCAGCGATTGCCCGCTCATCGCCTTGTGTATAACAGCCCTCGCTCTGTTTCCCGTTGTTGCTGAATCGCCGCCGCCCGCCGCGCTTGAATTGGATTTGCGCCAACTGCGCAAAATGGACACTGGCGTGGATCAATGGGAACAGGTGACCAACCATGTCAGGTGGGAACCTTCCCGCACCGCCGCCGTCATTTGCGACATGTGGAATCAGCACTGGTGCAGGGACGCGACGGCCCGGGTCGCGGAAATGGCGCCCCGCATGAACGATGTGATCACAGAACTGCGCCGCCGCGGTGTCCTGGTCATCCACTGTCCCAGTGACACAATGAAATACTACGAAGGGACGCCTGGGCGCAAACTGGCCCAGGCGGCTCCGCCTATTGAAACGACGCCCCCCCTTCGAGGCAGTTGCCCTCTGGATTCCTCCAGGGAAGCGCCCTTGCCGATTGATGATTCTGACGGCGGCTGTAGCGACGACCCGCAGTCCATGCCGGCAACCGCGCCGCCGTGGCCGTGGCAGCACGAGATTGACATCCTCAAGATCCAAGAGGGCGATGCCATCACCGACAGCGCTGAAGCCTTCTATCTCATGCGTCAGCGCGGCATAAGCAACGTCATTGTCATGGGTGTTCATGAGAACATGTGCGTTGTCGTCCGCCCCTTTGGCATCCGTCAAATGGTTTACCAGGGCCAGAATGTCGTGCTGATGCGCGACCTGACCGACACGATGTACGATCCGCGACAAAAACCGTATGTGGATCACTTCACCGGAACGGACTTAATGGCCTGGCACATCGAAAAATACTGGTGTCCCACCATGAGCAGCGACCAAATCATCAGCGGTTCGCCGTTCCGTTTCCCCGGTGACACCAACGCGCCCCGCATCTTTCGCAACTGCGTCAAATTGCCCGCCAATGACACGCACTACAAAAGGGTTGGTTCTTACATCGAAGACACTCCCAATCCTGATTACAGTCAGGCGTCCGACGCTGCCCGGGCCGCCTTCCGGGAAATGAAATTCGGTGTTCGCATTCATTGGGGGGTCTATGCAGAGCTTGGCGTTGGCGTTAACGCCTCCTGGCCCTTGCTGAAGATGTCCAACGAGCAACGCCAGGCATATCAGGAATACTACCGGACCTTCAATCCCACCAACTTCAACGCCGAGGCCTGGATGGATCTTTTCCAGACCAACGGGGTCAAGGTCGTCGCCTTCACCACCAAGCACCATGACGGATTCTCCATGTTTGACACCCACACTCGCGTGGTCCGCCGCGTCAACTGGATCGCCCCCGGCGGGCCGAAAATCGAGGACTGTGATTTCGCCTACAGCATCATGGACACCCCGTTTCACCGCGACCTCGTCAAGGAAGTAACCGACTCCGCCCGCAATCATGGCATCAAGATCGATCTTTACTTTTCCCATCCTGATTGGTACGACGCCGATTTCCGCCCCTTTGCCGACCACCCGCTGCATGATCGCGTCAATAAAGCGGAGCACCCCGGGGAATGGGATCATTTTGTCCAGCGCCATCGCCAGCAGCTCACAGAGTTGCTCACGCACTATGGCAAAATTGACCTCATCTGCCTCGACCAATACTTCGATCAAACCGCCTGGCTGGATTTGCGGCAAACCATGAAAATCGTCCGCCGGCTCCAGCCCGACGTGATGTTCCGCTGCCGCGGCATCGGCAACTACGGCGACTACTACACGCCCGAACAGTTCGTTCCCGGCGCCAGGGCGAACACCGACATGCCGTGGATGGTCATCTATCCTCTGGTGAACGGAGACGGCATCTGGACCTATGAACCCGATGCCGGCAAATACAAAGACGGGGCCTGGATCGTTACCAACCTGGTTGATACCGTGGCCAAGGGGGGCAATTTCATGGTCGGCATCGGGCCTGACGCCACCGGCCTTTTCCATCCCAAAGCCATCGCGGCGCTCCAATACGTTGGCGCCTGGCTTAAGACCAATGGCGAAGCCATCTTCAACACTCATCCGCTGCCTGGCGACGGCTGGAAAGATGGCAACAACCTTCGCTTCACCCAGAGCGATCTCGGTTCGATCATCTATGCCATCGCCTTCCAATGGCCTGGCGACGAACTGGTGCTCCACACCGTCAAACTCCCGCCGGCAGCGACTGTGAGGATGCTCGGTAATAGTGAAGCTCTGCCTTGGCGCCCGGCAGCCGAAGGAACGGTCACCAGCCTCCCGGCCCGCTTGCAGGCGCCCGCAAATCGTCCCGGCCAGCCGCCCTGCGTATTTAAACTGGATTGTCACCATTTGCCGGACAGTCCCATGTAACGCATCAAAACAAGCGCCTTGACCGGCAGCTTCGCCTTGGCTGGAGGGTAAAGCATGAAAATCCGCGGAGCGATCAAAGCCAATGGAAATGCTGGCGGACGTATTCGCTCAATTATGAATATGAACAAGGGGGCGACGATGGCGAACCCTGGAGACGCATGTTCATGTCGGACGCAGCGACGGCCTTTGCCGTACTGGCGCTTCTGCCAAAGGACTAAATCGCGGAGTCGAAGTGTCGTTCGCCGTTCCAGGTTCACGGTTCAGTCCGCAAGAGCCGTTGACCGGATCGGGAGTTGCTGGTAGCGTGCGCGCAGGAATGAGAGCGACCCGACTGCTCCTGATGCTGGCGATGGCTTGGGGGATGCCCTCCGGCGCCCAGGTCACCAATGGCCTGCTCGTAAACTCGTTTGAAACCAGCGCAGACCTGCTGCGATTCACCCGGAACAATTGCTCTGTTTTTTCTTCGACCGAGGGGATTACCGATGGGCGGAAGGCGGCCCTGGTCGTCTTCTCCAACGCGGATTGGCCCAGCATCTGCTTCAAAGTGGGAACGGGCTTTGCCAACGGCGATTGGCGCGCCTGGGGCGCGGTGGCGGCGGACATACTCAATACCAACCGGGCCAGCGTGACGGTTGATATCCGCGTGGATGACGACTTTTCGGCGGACGGAGCGAAGCACTGCCAGACCGGCTCGATTGGCGTTCCCGCCGGGCAAAAGGCAACGGTGGTGATGCCCTTGAGCAAGAGCGTTCCTCCGGGCATGAGAGGCGGCCCGCCGCTTGCCCCCGGCGCGCTGCAAATGAATGTTTATGGCGCGTCCATTGACCTTTCGCACATTGTCGCGTTCCAAGTTTTCCTCCCCAGACCGGGCAGGCAAACAACCCTGCTTCTTGACAATATCCGTCTTTTGCCTGCGCCGGCCCTCAACGGCCTGGCTGACCAGTACGGCCAATTCACGGGCGCCGATTGGCCCGGCAAAATCCATCAGGACGCGGATTTTCAGAAGCAGAACGCTGAAGAACTTCAGTGGCTGGCCGCGCACCCGAAGCCTCCAGACCGGGATATGTATGGGGCTTGGAGGGATGGTCCCCAGTTCACCAACACCGGTTTCTTCCGCACGGCGTTCGTGCTCAACGGGCAGGAAGTCAGCCCCGGCTCCGCGCCGGCGAACCAGGGTCGCTGGCGGCTCGTCGCCCCATCCGGGCGGCTGTTCTTCTCGTTGGGTGTGGACGTCATCGGCTACGGAGAAGCCACCGGTGTTGCCGGCCGGGAAAGCCTGTTCAACTGGCTGCCTGGCCCTAGTGACCCGCTCCAGCAGTTTTCTAATCCCGGCGACTCCAGGACGGCAAATTTCCAGGGCATGAATCTTTGTCGAAAATACGGGGCTGACTGGAGAATCTGGGCGCGGGCCCGAGTTTTTGATCGTTTGGATTCCTGGGGCTTCAACACCATTGGCAACTGGTCCTCCAGCTCTCTGTTTGCGGCGCACCGCGTTCCCTACACCGTGTCGGCTGGTTACGACAATTCGAGCCTGGCCAAGTTCTTCTCTGCCGGTCAACAAATGGTGGATGTGTTTGATGCGGGTTTTCCCGCCCGGATGGCGGCGGGCATCGCCAACACCGTTGCCTCCTGGAAGAACGATCCGTGGTGCCTGGGATATTTTGTGGAAAATGAACTGCCGTGGGCAGGCTGGGGCAGCGGCGCCACGGAACAATATGCCCTGCCCATAGGCGTGCTGGCATTGAGCAACGCCCTGCCTGCGAAGGCCGAGTTCGCCCGCCTGCTCCAGAGGCGATACTCCTCGGTCGCTCAGTTGAACGCCGCGTGGAACACCAGCCTGGCTTCCTGGAACGACATTTCGAACCACGCGGTCACACTTCCCTCCCCGCTCACGGCTGCCTGTGTCGCGGACCTGGGCGGGTTCCTCACCAGCTTCGCCGATCGCTACTTCTCCATCGTGCGCACGAACATGAAACAATTCGCTCCGAGCCAGCTTTATCTGGGGTGCCGGTTTGCTTCCCGGCCAACCGAAGCCGTGATCGTTGCGGCGAAGTACTGCGATGTGGTCAGCTTCAACATTTACAATCGCAGCCTGGACCCGGACACTTGGGAATTCACCAGCAGGCTGAACAAACCGTGTGTGATTGGAGAGTTCCACTTTGGCGCGCTGGATCGCGGCATGTTCCATCCCGGTTTGGTGCAAACCAGAGATCAGGCAGACCGGGGCCGGGCTTACCAGGAGTATCTGCGCAGCGTGCTTGCGCTGCCGGCGTTTGTGGGGTGTCACTGGTTCCAGTATTGTGACGAACCTCTAACCGGACGTTTTGACGGGGAGAATTACAATATTGGGCTGGTCTCAGGCACCGACACTCCGTATGGGGAATTGGTTGCCGCCGCGCGACAGATACAGAGCGAGGTCTATACCCATAAGTATTAGCACTAATGGTGAAAGCTCTGTGTTCATTCGCCGCGCAGTGCGTCGGTGGCGGGATGGACATGCCCACCGTGGCGGGCATGCTTTGGGGGCCGCGAACCGGTCTTTCTTGCACGGCGGATTTTACGGTTGAAAATCAAACTGATTTTGAACAATGGAAAGGAAATCACATGAACCAGCGAAAACTTGGAACACAAGGATTGACCGTTTCGGCGCTCGGACTGGGGTGTATGGGGATGTCGGAATTTTACGGCGCGCGCGATGACCAGGAATCCATCGCCACGATCCACCGCGCGGTCGGTCTCGGGGTGACCTTGCTCGACACGGCGGACATGTACGGCTGCGGCGAAAACGAGAGGTTGGTCGGACGCGCCATCAAAGGCTGCCGCCGCGAGGTGGTCCTGGCCACGAAATTCGGAAACGTGCGCGACGAGCGCGGCAATTTCCTGGGAGTCAATGGCGCTCCCGAATACGTCCGCCAGTGCTGCGATGCCAGCCTGCGGCGGTTGGGCGTGGAAGTAATTGACCTCTACTACCAGCACCGGGTGGACCCGCAGGTGCCGATTGAGGAAACCGTCGGAGCGATGAGCGAACTGGTTCGCGCCGGAAAGGTGCGTTATCTCGGACTATCCGAAGCGGCGCCCACGACGATCCGTCGCGCCATGAAAGCGCATCCGATCAGCGCGTTGCAGACGGAGTATTCCCTGTGGACGCGCGACGTGGAGGCTGAAATCCGGCCAGTCTGCCGGGAACTGGGGATCGGTTTTGTGGCTTACAGTCCTCTGGGCCGGGGCTTTCTCACGGCGAAATTCAAGAAAACCCAGGACCTGCCGCCGGGCGATTGGCGCCGGAACTCACCGCGGTTCCAAGAGGGGAACTTCGAGCGCAATCTGAAATTGGTGGAGCGGATCGAAGCGCTGGCGAGGCGGAAGAAATGCACCACAGCGCAACTGGCTTTGGGCTGGGTGCTCGCCCAAGGCGACGACATTGTCCCCATTCCTGGCACGAAGCGACGGAACTATCTCGAAGAAAATGCGGCGGCACTGAGCATCGAACTGACACCGGTGGAGTTGGAAGAAATCTCGGCTGCGGCGCCTCCCGGAGCCGCCGCTGGCATGCGTTACCCGGACTCAAGCATGCAGAGCGTCAATCGCTGAATGCAAAGCGATCCGAATTGAAGTCGCTCGCATTTGATGCCGGTGCATTTTCGACCTTCCCCTCCCCCGCGCTGTTTGGGAAAAAACCAAAAAAATTCGGGATCGGCGATTTGTGCGGTTGGTCGAGCGGGCGATGGGATCGGCCAACGAAGGTCATGTTGCTGATGTTGAAACGGTTTCTCGTGGTTGAATGGCGCAAGGCAAACGCCCAGAAGCGGGCCGGCAACCTGCACCCACTGCCGTTGCCGCTGGACACCGCCGAGACTCGCTACACCCGTGAACCTGCCGACAACCACACTCCCGAACAGGCCTTTGAAAAGCAGTGGGCGCTCACTTTGCTGGATACGGTGGTGCGGGAGTTGGGCGAGGATTATGAACAGGACGGCAATGGCCGATTATTCGAAGTCCTCAAACCCAGCCTGACTGGCAGCCGCGAAACTCAGTCCTACGCCGCCCTGGCCTCCGCCTTAAACAGGTCCGAAGGCGCGGTGAGAGTGGCGGTGCATCGCTGGCGAGAACGCTACCGGGAACGGCTCAGGGCGGAGCTTGCCCACACCGTAGGTTCCCCCGCTGATGTGGACGATGAACTGCGCCACCTTTTTCGCGTTTTGGCCCGCACCCCATGAAAACTTTTTCATCGCCGCGCGTAACCTTCCGCCCTGGTTGGCTATCCGGGCATGCCAGCACCCGAAGCGGATAGCTCGTATGTCAAACACTTCAAAGTAGAGTTTTTCGTCGATCAGTTCGCCGCGCTATCCGAACAACGGGCCTATTGCGGATTTAGCCTGTGGCTTGCAGTCGTTGCGCCATTGCGTCGCTATGTTCGTTCCGTAAGTGGCTGTAGGTCTTGCCGGAGGAAACGGGCATACTCGTTGGATGTGGCGTTCTTGAAATTGGCGCGGCGGCTGGCGAGCCACAATTCAAGTTGCCCGGCGCTGACCGAATGAACGGGAAGGTCGAGGCCGTACGGCCAGGTTTTCTTGAAGATTTTGAAAATGGATCGGCGGGTGGCGATGGTCCTTGGCGCGTACTGGCCAAGTCTTTCCTCGTAGAGGCGCAGCAGTTCCTCGAGTGTCATTTTGCCGACTTTGACGTCGAGCTTCGAGGCGTTTTGCAATTCGTCCGCGAGGCGACGCCTGGCCAGGGCGCGGTCCGTCGTCCGCAAACTGCGGAAAATGTCCTTGCCATTGCTTTGAAAGCGGGCATAGTAAACGCCACTTGAAGAATATCGGAACAGATTGTCGGCCACGCGGCGAAATTCGCCGCGGCGGGTATGCATTCACTCATGCGCTTCAATATACCCCGTGAAAGCGGGTCGTAAAAGCGAAGAATGGCACCTTCTGATTCTTGATGTAAGTTATTGTAGTTGAAGTGGTTGGGGTCGTAGCTCAGTTGGCAGAGCGTCTCGTTCGCAATGAGAAGGTCGCAGGTTCGATTCCTGTCGGCTCCACCAGCTTTCGCCCTACGGGCGAAAGCTGCCGCACCGTAGCCGCAAGGCGAAGGCGAGCCGTTTCTGCTCCCTCGGGCCAGCGGTCTGCGCCTCGGCAAGCAGGCATCCGTTTTTGCTGCGTCTTTACTTTACAAAGCATTTTGTTGCCGCCCCTTTTTTTCTTTCTATGCGCCGGCAGGTTTGGCATTGTCCGATGTACGACATGGAAACAGCCAAATAAATATTGATTATGCCTGAGAAACCTACGCCTTCAAAGAAACTTTCCGACAAGAGCACCAAACAGGAGATGCTGGAGGCCTATCAAACCCTGGCCAAACAACTGGAGGACAAGCGCGCCTCCGATCTTGTCCCGGAGCGGCGCACGGAGGAGAAACGAACCGAGGAGGCCCTCAAAGTGGCGATGGCGATTGATCCCGAGGGGATTGATCGGGACATCGGCGCCCTGAAGGCGGAAATCGGCAAGATGCTCGCCGATGTTTCCGACCGGCTCGCGGCTGAGTCCAGCAGGTTCCGCGGCATTCAAAAAGCGGTGGCGAGCAAAGAAAAGGAGTTGCAAGAGCTCTTTGGAATTGAGAAAGCCGCCGTCAGTCTGGCTGCCTTAATTGAAGCGCAAAACCAGAAACGCGCTGAGTTTGAAAACCAAATGGCGCGGGAGCGCGAAGAGCTGGAAGGCGAAATGGAGGCCCGGCGCGCGGATTGGGAAGCGGAGAAGAAAGCACACGAAGCGGAGCTTAAGGAGCGCGACGCCACGGAGAAGAAAGCGCGCGACCGTGAGCGGGAAGATTTCACCTATGCCTTCAAACGCGATCAACAGGCCATCAAAGACAAACTTAACGACGAAAAGACGGCACTGGAAAAGGAGATCAAGATCAAAAGGGAAACCGCTGACAAGGAACTGGCCGAACGCGAAAAGGCCATTGCGGAAAGAGAGCGCGAACTGGCTGAGTTGCGGGCCAAGGCGGCGGCGTTTCCGAAGGAACTGGAGAGCGCTGTCAACCAAGCCGTCAAGGAAATCAGCGAGAAGCTCAAGTTGGAGGCCAAGAACCGCGAGGACCTCGCGCACAAACAGTTCGAGGGGGAGCGCAATGTGCTGGCAGCCAAAAACGAGTCGCTGGAAAAGGCCGGCAAAGACCTGGTCGCAGCCAACATGAAATTGGCGCAGCAACTCGAGGCCGCTTATCAGAAAGTTCAGGACATCGCTGAAAAGACCGTGGAGGGAACCTCCCAATCCAAGTCGCTGGCGGACTTGCAAAAGCTGTTGATCGAGCAAAGCCGAAAAGCCCCGGAGAAAGCGTAACAGCGGCAGTTGCCGAATAAACGCGGGCATGAATAATTGGCCGTGAAAAGGCCGCTCTTGGTCAGAGTAACGAAAGCAAGAGGCGCCAATTCCGCCCCCATTTTGCATGCCTGGATTATTCACGGCGTAACACCCATGGCCGGTTTATCGGACTTCACGCCTTTTTGGATAGCGTGGTCAACCATTTCGCCGATGTACCGGCGGCGGGCGGCAAGTGGCAAACGGTTCACGCGCGCCATCTCCTCTCCAAAGGCGCGGACGTGGAAATCATAGATCGCCCTCCGCAGTTTCCTCTGCATCGCCGGAGAGTGTTTTTCTTTCTGCTTTCCCGTCTTGTTCATGCCGTGACTAATCTAAAGTGTTCGCGGACATCTGGCAACCACTCCATCGCGCCGGGATTTATGGTCTGAGCCAGCGCCTCTCGCGCATCGGAAATCATGCGACCGACACCGAAATCGCGCAACGGATTCATCGGGAGATGCTTTTCCGCGCAGCGGACGCGAAGGTCGTGTTGGTCCGGCAATCCAGCGTTTGGCGGAAGACGCGATTTCCGCACCTCGACTATGTAGCGCCGGACGGCCTTTTCATAAATACTCAGGCGAACCCTGTCAAGCTCGTGCCAGTACTCAATCTCCGCGCGCAGGGCCGTTCGCAGTTTGGGATCATGATTGGCTGCCAGTCTCAAAACCGGACGCCGTTGGCAGAAATCAGCGGCTTGCTTGGTTGCCTTTCCGAAACGGCGCAACAGGTTCTCATCGTAAATGTGAAGCCATCCACGCTTATCGCCCATCTCAATCATCCGCGCGCCGAGGGCTGTCACATACGGCCAGTCCTTCTCACGGTTGGTGCGTTTCATTTCCGCAACCGTGTTCGGACTTGCGTAAAAGCCCTGAATTTGCGTCTCCCAAGGCGAACTGCTCCGGGGTGCAACGCCAAAGATATCCAGATACGCGCCGGCCTCCGCGGGAGCCCAAACGAAATGGCTGGTCCATCCACCGCGAAACCAGCGCGGATCCAATGGCGCGCTGAGATTCCCTCGATAGTGGGGCAATTGTCCGCCCAGGGTCGTTTCACCCAATAATTCCAGAAGTTCACCCGCCGAATCCGGCGAGCACAGCAAGTCGCAGTCTTTCGTCGCCTCGG
The DNA here is from genome assembly GCA_049513975.1 of Verrucomicrobiota bacterium. Classification (GTDB taxonomy): domain Bacteria; phylum Verrucomicrobiota; class Verrucomicrobiia; order Limisphaerales; family Palsa-1400; genus JBEKOF01. The sequence goes on from JBEKVM010000073.1 coordinate 17,762, forward strand.
ACACACCGAATGACACACAGGCCATGCCGCTGGTAATGGCGCAGGTGATCCCGCGACTGCGGGCGCGGCTGACCAATCCCTCATAGAACTGCTCAAGCTCGGCGTAGCTCAAAGGCATCACTTCGTTTACCACGGGGCGATTGGCGTGTCCAGTGCCGACTCGGATTCGTCAAGCTCCTTCCTGTCATCCGCCGGGGCCAGATGAAGGTGCAGCGGCCGATGGGAAACTTGCACCAGAATTGGTCAGTGCCGTCCTGACGCGGTCGCGCGACGCTTTGACGGCGGCATCTGGCAATTGAGGGCAATAGCCATTGGCGCAGACTGTAGTGGGACACACGTCTGCGCACTTATCAATGAGAGGCGATAGACGGCGACTAACGCAAAAAGTTGAAATCTACTAGGGAGAACCCCACATTCGCAATGAGAAGGTCAGGGGTTCGACTCCCCTCGGCTCCACCATAATGAACTTCGTTCACAATCGGACGCGGCGCGTTGCGCCGCGACGGTGGTTTCAGCCAATGAAATCCAGGGTTTTTTGAAAGAAACGGTGAGCGTCTGAGAGCAAAAAGTGCGGTTCAATCCGACTTTTTGCAGGAATGACTTCATTTCTAACCAGTTGTTCTCCAAACCCATTTTTCCGCCTGATTTGCCTCTAAAACGAGGTTTTTTAAGGGTTCAATCGGGCTGACCTCACCTCTCTCGGTTTTGGCCAATTGTTGCTCCAAAACGGCCTTTTGGACGATCAAGGGGTTCTTCAATTCCTTGAATTCGGCAAGCTCAAGCCCGCCTTCTGTAAAGGCGGTGTTGAGCCTGTCAACTTTTGAGTTGAGGGCGGCAAGCTCGGTTTTGATGCGGTCAACCTGGCGTTGCCGCGTTTCCCCCTCCTCGTTCTGCCATAATTCGATTTGGGCAAGGAATTTCTCTTTCCACTCGTCCGGAATCGTCAGCAGGGTCGCGCCCTGGCCAACAATATCTCCAATCTCCTGATTGACCCCGATGTGCAGCAATTCTGCCAACATCACCAACTCAATCCGCTCCAGATCATTGAGCAAGAACCGGACGCCGGTCGGCACAATTCTGGGCACGAGCCATCGCGGCAATCCATTCAAGATGCGCATGCCGCAGCCGGCTGGTTCTTTCAGGGCGAGAGCAAAAGACTTGAAATCAGACCGCCTGTGGCGGCAGAATTGGGAACCCTGAGAAAACGGAGAGGGAGGACGGGCCTTGCTCCGCACGGCTCGTTCTCTCTTTTCGAAAGGGTTTTGAAGCACAAAGTGAACGTCGGTCAGACAAAAATTGATATTAGACGCAGAATAGGCTGTCTTGCTTTCGGTCTTGTGGCTTTTTACGCCGCGGTGGATTTATCGGTCGCCGCAACCAACGAAACGGCCAGGCTGGTCTCGGCTGACTTGCGGCAAACGAACGGCCCGCTCGACACCATGTTCAAACGCTGCGTCGGCGCGGGGCGCGCGAACGAAGGTTTGCGCGCCGACTGGCAGCGGCAACTGGCCTATGCCCATCGCGAATGCGGCTTCCAATACATCCGCATGCACGGTTTGTTCTGCGACGACATGGGCGTTTACCGGGAAGACAGCCACGGCAACCCGGAATACAACTGGCAATACCTTGACGGGCTTTACGATTTTCTCCACAGCCTCGGCATGAAGCCGTTTGTGGAACTGGGTTTCATGCCGTCGGCGCTGGCCAGCGGTTCCAAAACGATTTTCTGGTGGCGCGGCAACGTCACTCCGCCCAAAGACACGGGAAAATGGGTTGATTTCATTCGCGCGTTCGTCCTCCACTTGCAGGAACGTTATGGCGACGCCGAGGTGCGCACCTGGTATTTCGAGGTCTGGAACGAGCCGAACTTGAGCGGTTTTTTTGACGGCACCCAGCAGCAGTATTTCGCTCTTTACGCCGCCACGGCCCACGCCATCAAAAGCGTCTCCGCCGATTACAAAGTGGGCGGGCCTGCGACGGCGGGTTGTGGATGGGTGCCGGAGTTCATTCATTTCTGCGACACGAACCACGCCCCGGTGGATTTCATCTCCACACACACTTACGGCGTCGAAAGCGGTTATCTGGACGAATACGGCAACTCCGGCACGGTGCTGTCTCCAAATTCCAACTCTATTTTCGGGGAAGTGAAATCCGTGCGCCGGCAGATCGCCGAGTCGGCGATGCCCAAGCTGGAACTCCACTTCACCGAATGGAGCGCCTCCTACACACCGGCCGACCCGGTTCACGACAGCTACCACAGTGCGGCTTACATCCTGGACAAGCTCAAAAAATGCGGCGACGCCGCGCAATCCATGTCTTATTGGACGTTCACCGACATTTTCGAGGAAGCCGGCCCGCGCTGGGAGGCCTTTCACGGCGGCTTCGGCCTGATCAATTACGAGGACATCAACAAGCCGGCGTTTTACAGCTATCAATTTTTGAACCAGCTTGGTCCGACGGAGTTGAAAAACAGCGACCTGTCCTCGTGGATTTGCGCCGACAATTCCGGCGGCGTGCAGGCGTTGATTTGGGATTTCACCAATACCCATCTTGGCACCAATCTCATCAACCAAGTTTTTTACAAACGCGATTTGCCGTCGCAGCCAAAAAACAAAGTCACGCTCAACGTGTCGCACCTGCCCAAGGGCAAATACACCGTCGCCACTTGCAAAGTCGGCTACCGGGTCAATGACGCCTACGACACCTATCGCGATCTAGGCTCGCCCGCGCAACTCACCAAGGCCCAGGTCGCAGAAATCAAATCTAAAAACAGCGGCGCGCCCGTGGAAGTCCGAACCGTGAAGATTAGCAGCGATGGAAACTTCGAGCAGCAGTTCGACCTCCGCGAAAACGATATCGTGCTCATCACGCTCAAGCCGCGGAAGTGACAGAGTTGCACCGAATTCCGGGCGCGTCAGACGCTCGAACTCGCGGGCTCCCAAATTTCGATCACCTGGAACCGCACAGGCTCGGCATACGCGAAGCGCCGGCGCCGGTGACCGGCTCGCGCATCGCGGTCGGTGTGGCGTCAAATGGACCCGCCTGTCCTGTCACGACTTTGTGGACAACCCGGTGCGGCTGCAACTGTTCGTGCTGGCCTGCAACTTGGGCAATTTCCTGCGTCAGGCGGTGCTGCCCCAGGCGGTGCGGCACTGGATCTTGACGACATTGCGGGAGAAATTGATCAAGTGACCGTCGCTTTGGGCGGTTGCTCACATCGCTCTCTCACAACGTATTCTTCCCTTCCGCCCTCACCTTCGCCCATCTCGCTTTGGCCGCCGCTGCAAGCTTGGCCCTGACCGCCGGACTGCTGCGTCGATCCTTCTTCTTGGCCGGCTTTGATTTGCCCTTCGCCTTCCCTTTAACCTTTGCCCAGCGTATTCTCCGTGCTCTCGCCAGAGCCTTGATGAGTTTACGCTTGTGGGCGGCGGTCATGTGGTATTTGCGCTTGGCGGGAGTGGGGGCATCCTCGTTGAATGGGACTGGAAAATCATGGCCATCAGCCACGATTGATTCGATTTGGCCTTGCAGCGCCTGGATTTGCTCTTTGATGGCGATGATGCTCCTGAGTTGACTGGTCGTTAAGTTTGTTAGATTTGTCATGGGTGATGGTTTAATGCCGGCGGGGGTTTGGAGTCAATCTCAAGATTGCCTTGCATCCAGTGAGTTGCGCCTTTGGCCGACAAATTCTTCAGGAAGTCTTCGTCCGCAGCCTGGCAAAGACTGATAATGACAAAGCGGCCGTCTTTGCCGAATGCATTGTTGACAGATTGCAAGCCTTCCATTTCACCATTTTTTCCCTTCTCCGGGCCTCCGGCGGCGTGTAGACTTGTCTCACACCCAATGATCAAACCTGGGCGAGAATCGTGAGAATACCCGCTCTCCGGATAATGTGCCTTGCGTTGGCGGGCATCGCGTCCTCAGCCGCCTCGGTGCGCGTCGGGGACCTGCGCTGCGAACATCTTGAAGATCCCATCGGGATCGGCGTCCGCCAGCCGCGCCTTTCCTGGAAACTCGTCTCCGGCGATCCCGGCGCACGGCAGACGGCGTATCAAATTCGCGTGGGCGAAGCCGCGCCTGGGAAGCCCGAGGTGTGGGATTCGGGCAAGGTGGCCTCGGATCAATCCGTCCTGGTGCCGTGGGCAGGCAAGCCGCTGGGCTCGCGTTCCAGGGTCTTCTGGCAGGTGCGCGTTTGGGATCAGGACGGCAGCCCGTCGCCGTGGAGCAGGTGGGCGTCGTTTGAGCTGGGCTTGTTGTCGCCGGCGACCGAATGGAAAGGCCAATGGATCACTGCGGATTTGGAGCGCTATGACATCGAACAATCAGCGCTCGCCTCGGCCGCGTGGATAAGTGCCGGATCGGCCGCCAATCAAGCCGCCGCTGTCCGTCTCACCTTTCCAATTCCGCAGGGCGCGGTCGTTCGGAGCGCGGCTGTGGAGGCGGCGGCGGATGGCCTGATCACCATTTACGTCAACGGCCATGCCCATGGCCAGGGGAGCAGCAGCAAGACGGCGCCTCTTTATGCGGAGGTTCGCACGGAGTTGATGCCGGGCGCCAATGTCATTGCCATCGGCTCCGCCGCCGTGCGCCGCGCTCCGGCGGGCGCCGCCGCCCAGGCGGGCCGCAACGCCGTCGCGGCCCACGCCACCATCGCCTTGGAGGGCGGACAGAGAATTGAACTTGACACGGATTCCTCCTGGAAGGCGGCGATTGCCCCCGGCGGCAATTGGTTTGCGCCGGCCTTCGATGATTCGGCCTGGGCGGCCGCGAACGTCGCCGCTCCCTACCCGGGGCACCCCTCTCCCCACGCCGACACCACGATGGGACCGGGCCGCTATTTGCGCAAGACCTTCACCGTCGCCGGCCGCATGGTCCGGGCGCGGCTGTATGCGACCGCGCTGGGAGTGTACGCCGCTTCCATCAACGGCCATCCGGTCAATGCCAATTCGGTGCTGGACCCGGGCTGGACCGATTACACCCGGCGGGTGATGGTGCAAACTTACGATGTCACGGGCCTTCTTTCCCCCGGCAAAAACACGCTGGGCGCGGTCATCGGCGACGGCTGGTACGCCGGGCGGCTGGGCTGGATGGGACTGGCACAATACGGCCGGCGCCCGGTCTTCTCGGCCCAACTTGAGATCCTCCACGCCGACGGTTCCAGGCAGATCATCGCCACCGACAATTCCTGGAAGGCCGGGCCGGGCGCCATCGTCGCCTCCGATCCGCAGTGGGGCGAAGTGCTTGACGCGCGCAAGGCCGCGCCGTGGGACACCGCCTGGTTCGATGATTCGTCGTGGGCGGCGCCCGTGCTGGAATCGCACGAAATCTCCCTCGATCCGCAGCGCGGGCCGCCGGTGCGGAAGTTGCTTGAACTCAAGCCGCGCACGATCACGCGCCGGGGCGGGGCGTGGATTGTTGATTTTGGCCAGAACATGGTTGGCCATGTCCGTCTCAAGGCGCGCGGGGCGGCCGGCGACACCATCGTGGTGCGGCACGCGGAAATGCTCAATCCCGACGGCTCGATTTACACCGAGAATCTCCGGCCCGCGCTCTCCACCGATAAATTCATCCTGGCGGGCAAGGGGCGCGAAACCTTGGAACCGCTGTTCACCTTCCACGGATTCCGCTACGCCGAGGTTTCCGGCTGGCCCGGAAAACTCACGCCCGATGACCTGCGCGGAATCGTCGTCGGGTCGGACAATGCGCAGACCGGCGCCTGGGAATCGTCGGACCCCCGTCTGAACCAGTTGTTCTCCAACATTGTCTGGGGACAGCGGGGCAATTTTCTCAGCGTGCCGACCGATTGCCCGCAGCGGGACGAACGCATGGGCTGGATGGGCGACGCCCAAGTGTTCGCGCCCACCGCGGCCCGGAACGCGGACGTGGCGGCATTTTTCCAGAAATGGATGGTGGACGTGGACGACGGGCAGAGCGCGCGCGGCGATTTTGCCAGGTGCTCCCCGCGCATCGCGGACAATTCGGCGGGGTGGCCGGTGTGGGCGGACGCCGGCGTCATCATTCCGTGGGTGATGTACCAGAGCTACGGCGACCCGGCGTTCCTGGCGGACCATTACACCCACATGGCGCGCTGGGTGGATTACTGCGCGGAAACGTCCCGGGGACTCCTGCTCTCCGGCGGCGTGGGAGATCACCTGGCGCCGCGCCCGACGCCGGTGGATCTGGTTGACACCGCCTATTTCGCCAACTCGGCGCGAATCCTCGCCGCGGCCGCGGCCGTGCTGGGCAAGAGCGGGGACGCCGCCCGCTATGGGAAACTGCACGACGACATCGTGGCCGCGTTTGACCAGGCGTTTGTTGCGACCAATGGCGCCCTGCGCGGCGACACGCAAACCGCGGAGATTCTCGCCCTGCGCTTTGATCTATTGCCGGGGAATCTTCGCCCGGCGGTCGCCGCCCGTTTGGCCGCCAACGTCGAGCAGACCGGGCATCTGACGACGGGATTTGTCGGCGCAGGGCTGATTTGTCCGACGCTCACGCAGATTGGGCGCCCGGACCTCGCCTGGAAACTCATCTTTACAGACACCTGTCCGTCGTGGCTGTTCTCCGTCAAGAATGGCGCCACCACGATCTGGGAGCGGTGGGATGGCTGGACGCCCGAGCGCGGCTTTCAGGATCCGTCCATGAATTCCTTCAACCACTATTCGCTCGGCTCCGTCGGCGCGTGGTTTTACTCGGGCGCGGCGGGCATCGAACTGGACGAGTCGCATCCGGGCTACAAACATTTCGCCTTGCAGCCGCAATTCACCCCGCGGCTGTCGTTCGTCAAAGCGTCGCTCGACTCGCCCTATGGGCCGATCATCTCCTGCTGGCGCGCCAGGGGAAACCAACTGCTCTACGATGTGACGGTCCCGCCAAACACGACCGCCGCCCTGACGCTGCCGGCGCCGCCGGAGACGGTGCGCGAGTCCGGCCACCCGGTCGCCTCTTTGGCCGCCGCCTTCACCCGCCTGGACTTGGGGCCGGGCGCGCATCATTTCGCCTTCCCGCTGCCGGCCAGCGATGCCAAACAGCCATGAGCAACAGGGGCTTGCTTCGCCGGGGTATGTTCCGTTTGTTGCGGTGGAAACAGGTCGAATTTTCGGTGGTGGTCAATGCCGCGAAGTTCGGCGTCAGTGCCGGAACGGTCAACACCCGGGAACACAACCGCAGCGTGGCCGCCAAGTTTCTCCGGCCTCAAAACCATCAATTCCTCACAGGCGAATGATCTGGTTCCGCCAGAAAGCTCAGGCTTGATCGAGGCGAACCTTCCCAGCTTGAGACGAGGGTTCGATTCCCTGCACCAAGCAAATCGGCGCGAGCCGGGAGGCCCGCGCCGATTCCTGCGACCAGGTTATACGTCCAACAAACCGGTCAATGCCGCCGGCGACTCCAGGGATTAGCTGGAGGAGTAGCCTTCTTCGTCGTGGTCGGCGAGGTCCAGCCCCTGCGTTTCCTCTTCTTCGCTCGGGCGCAGACCGATGGTGAATTTGACGATGCAGGCGATGACGGCGGTGCCCACGGTAGCGAGAAGGAGGGTCACGCCAATGGCCTTGAGTTGCTGGCCCACCAGCGGCTGAAAACAGGAATCTGTGACGTAAGCCTTGAGGTTGGTGACCAGATTTCCATTGGCGCTGTTTCTGGCCAGCATGCCGGTCATGAGCGCGCCGAGGGTTCCGCCGATGGCGTGGACGCCGAAGGTGTCGAGCGCATCGTCATAGCCGAACCAGCCCTTGACTTTGTAGCAGAAGAACCAGGGAATGACACCGGCAGCGATGCCGATGAGGACGGCGCCGCCGGCCGTGACAAAACCGCAGGCCGGCGTGATCACCACCAGGCCCGCCACGGCGCCGGAGCAGAAGCCGAGCACGCTCGGTTTGCCCCGGACAATCCATTCCATCATCGGCCAGACGAAGGAGGCGACGGCGGTGGCCAGGGTGGTGGTGGTGAAGGCGTTGGCGGCGATGACGTCGGCGGCCACGGCGCTGCCGGCATTGAAGCCGTACCAACCGACCCAGAGCATGCCGGTGCCGACGAAACAAAGCACCATGCTATGCGGGGCGAAGTTGGTTTTGCCCCAGCCCAGCCGTTTGCCCAGGATCAGGCAGAGGATGAGAGCCGACCAGCCGGAAGTCATGTGGACGACGGTGCCCCCGGCGAAATCAATGGCGTGAATGCTGGCTTTGGCGTTGGACACCCCGTTCATCATCCCATCCACTCCCCAGATCATGTGCGCTTGCGGGAAATAGACGATGAACATCCACAGCGTCATAAACAGGCAGATGGCCGAGAACTTCATGCGCTCGGCAATCGCGCCAATAATCAGCGCCGGCGTGATGATGGCAAACATCAGTTGGTAAATGGCATAGACGTTGTGGGAAACCCACGCCGAGTAATCGGTATTCGGGCTGGAATCCACGCCATTGAAGAAAGCGTATTTGGTAAGGCTGCCCCACATCGAATAACCGCTCTTGGTGTCGCCCGAGGCAAACGCCATGCTATACCCGCAAGCCCACCAGAGGATGGTGACCAGGCCCGTAATGAAGAAGCACTGGGCGACGACGGAGAGGACATTCTTGCGCCGCACCAAACCGCCGTAGAACAGGGCCAGTCCGGGCAGCGTCATGAACAGGACCAGGGCGGCCGAGGTCATCTGCCAGGCGTTGTGACCGGGGCCGGGGTTGGCGGTGAAGGTGTTGGCCTTCTCGTCGTAGGTGCCGAGTTTGGAACTGACGTTGTTGCTGGCGGTGTCGGCCTGCCGTCCGGCGTTGTTGATATAGGCTTCCAAGTCTTCCAGGCGCTGTTCGACGGTCGGTTCGGCCAGTTTTTTGGGCGCGGCGCCCTCGCCCGCGCGGACGGCCAGCGGGCCGGCGGCAAGGGAGGCCAGCAGTGTCAAGCAGAGCAGGGAATTTTTCAGGTTTCGGTTCATTGGATTTTGGGATGGATGGTTTGGGTTTAGATGGCTTTTTCTCCCCGCTCGTCCGTGCGGATGCGGATGGCCTCCTCGATGTTGGAGATGAAGACCTTGCCGTCGCCGATCTTGCCGGTTCTGGCGGCGGCGACAATGGCCGCGGCCACCTCCTCGGCGCGCTGGTCGGAGACGATCACCTCGATTTTGATTTTGGGCAGGAGATCCACCGTGTATTCGCTGCCGCGGTAAATTTCGGTGTGGCCCTTCTGACGACCGCAACCCTTGGCCTCAATGACGGTCATCCCCTCGATGCCAATTTTGGCCAGGGCGTCCTTAACCTCTTCGATTCGGAACGGTTTGATGATGGCTTCTATTTTTTTCATGTTTTCATGCTGTTTGGTTCATGATTATGCGCCAGGCGGCCTTCCGACGGAGCGACGGCATCGGCCGTCTTTTCGCCGGCCTAAACTCGCCTTCGGCTAATCCACAAGCCGCACCAGAAATCGCGCATGGGAACCGTTTAGCAAGCTCAATGCCAACGGGTTGGAAAAAGTCTTACAACTTTCTAACAAGCTGCGTAAGAATGATTTAGGAACAAGCAAATACCGGCCAACCCGGCGTCTCGCTCCCGCTTCATCTGAGGCGAATTTAGCAGGGTGGCTTTTTTTAAGCATCGGCGCCGTTGGATTTGAGGAGGGCAAATCTGACAGAATTGGCGTGAGAAACGTGAAGTTTTGACCACCCTTGCCCTGTCCTGTGGAACTGCGCTGCGGCCCAGCCCCACCGCCCCGCTGATGTCACAATTATCGCAGCCTGTTTATTTCCTTCGCTCCGGCTAGCAGCCTGTCGGAATGGAATTTGACTTTGCCTGTTGAGGTATCGAAGTGAGACGGGCGGCAGCGGGTTTGCGTTCAAGAAAAACAAAAATTTCTTTTGACTCGATTTCACCGGCT
>JBEKVM010000074.1:0-27279 GCA_049513975.1 Verrucomicrobiota bacterium
TGTCGTAATCGATGTTGACGAAGCGTGCAGCCATATATTTGCATTGACTGACCGCTTGGCCCCTCGCCCTGTTCAAATCATTTCAAAAAATCTTCGCCCAAAGTCCGACAGGCTGCTAGAGCAATATCACGAAAACTGTAGCCGCACGGAAGCCGACCGAACGGCCTGCGCCGGAATTGACCGTGACCTCCAACACGCCCCCCACGTTTCTTGTCCAGACCGAAGATGACCCGGTTCATGTCGAGAACAGCGTCTTCTATTATCTGGCGCTCAAGAATGCAAAGGTTCCGGCGGAAATGCATCTGTTCGCGGATGGCGGGCATGGCTATGGATTGCGAGAGTCGGATCAAGCCGTGCTCTCCTGGCCCAAACGGGCCGAGGACTGGATGCGCCGGTTGGGTGTTTTCGACGGCAAAAAACCGTGATCAATGGGACCGCTCCCGCTGGCTGCGGAAATACAAATATCCCGGGTGCGGAGCTTTTCGGGATGATCGCCGCGGGCGGCGAGTTGGCGGATGGTTTCGGGATTATGCAAAATCCGTGAAATTCAACAGGCCCCATTCCTGCTGGCGATGGAAGTCCGCCACGGCATGCGGGGAGGTGGAGGAAACCACCGGGTCGCCGCCGCCGCGCGTGTAGTCGTAGCGGCTAAAAGAAAAACACCACCGGCTCCCTGCGGTCAGCCGGGCCTGGCCGCAGACCGCGATGGCCGGAATGGCCGCATAGACGAACCACTTCTGGTTCCCCGGCTGTACCCATGTCACGGAATGAAAAACGTTTCCCGGAACGAGAAACTCATCGAACACATTGGCCGTCTGGGCACGCCGCAACGCCTCCGTGTTCGGGATCCGCAATTGCAAGCGCTGGTTGTTCGGCGTGACGTGAAACTCGACATACTCCGCCTGGCCGGCTGGCCGCAGGAAAACTTCCAGCGTGTCGCCCAGCTCCCACATCCGCTGGTTCACCGCAGTGGCGTTGCTGAAAATGTCGTGGTCAGTTAATTCGGCGAACAGCCGCAACGAATCCTCCCGCCAGCCGGTGCGGACATGCCCCGGCGCAAAGCCGGGTTCCACCGCCACGCGCCACGCCTGGCCCAGTGGGCAGGGCGCCGCCGCCGCAAACGCCCCGCCCACCGCCTCCAGGTCGCGGTCATCAAAGGCCGGCAGGGGCAGACAGCGGAGCACCGGCGTCTGACGGGACGGGGGTGCCGTGGGTTCAAGCTCTCTCGAGCGAAACGACGCACGCATGGAACAAAACAGTCTCGGATCAGACCATTCTATTTGGCCGGGATGGGCCGGATCTTGATGTTGCGGAAAAAGAGCGACCGGGGTGGCCGCCTTGCAGACCGACGGAGCCGGCAGGGTTCTACGCCAGCCCCTATTTCTTCACATGCCGGGAAACCAGCTTGGTCATCTCAAACATGCTGACCTGCTTTTTGCCGCCGAACACAGCCTTCAGATTCGGGTCGGCATTGATTTGGGTCCGGACTTTTTTATCCTGCAAACCATTCTTGCGAATATAGGCCCAGAGCTTTTTGGTCAATTCGGTCCGGGGAAGGGGTTTTTCGCCCACGATCAGGGCCAGCTTTTCATCCGGCGTGACCGGTTTCATGAATGCTGCGTTGGGTGTTCGTTTTGCTTTTTTAGGTGTTTTAGCCATGCCCTTCATTTGCCCTTTTGCCGGGGAGAATGCAATAAAAAGATTCCGGGTCTTCAGGAGTTCAGGAATTCAGCCGAGGAGCCCCCCAAAAAAGACATACCCCGCCGTAATGCCGTGTATCAACGGTTCCTTTGAACTATTTTAGGAACAGAGAGAGCCGAATCAATCGTTTTCGACTTCCAATCAAGGTCTGTCGGCCACAACCAAGTTTAAGGCTCTTTATGGATTCATTTCCGGTTCAAGGATCATGTTGATAATCACGAACATGGCAGGGTAAAGGCTTTAAAAAATCACAATCCGATCTGTGCCGCGAAACTCAATCAGATGGGCCGCGACAGCGAGTTGAACAATTCCTTTGGCCCTGCGTTTGCCCCAAGTTTGGTAAACACCCGCCACGAAATCGCCGAAGGTTAATGGCTTGCCTTTGGAACGGGCCTTAATTTGCGCGATTGGCTCAAGTTTCATAATGCGATTATCTTGCATTTGTAAGAGCAGGTGGCGTGCCATGCCCAGATTTGAGACAGCTTTTTCCCACCCGGATCATCAATTGCCAGCATTTCCCCGCCCAGTCCAGTGAGACCCTCAAATCCACACATGAATCCGAGCGCATCCTCACCAAACCTCCCTCACCACCGCCCCATGCCAGAACAGGGACAGCGACACCCTCGCCTCTGCCCGGTCCTCCTTCGATCCCGCCCTCAGCTCCAGTCTGCCGTCCCAGTGCTTGATTAATTCCGCCCCGCCCCATGTCGCAATCATGTCGCCCTCGTCTTTGAAGTCCGGGAATATATTTCTGATTCGCATAGTTCCTCCTGATTACGCCTGAACAATCGCCCCGGTCCTCTCCCACAAAGCCTCAGTTCTCCTTCAACCCCAGGGCCTTGGCGACGACCGCGTCCACCACCGGCTTGCCATTCACGATTCTGCGGTTGAGGCCGAAGCCCTCGTCCCAGCCCCATACGGCCCAGCCGATGTGGCTGGCGGCGAGCACCTCGCCGAAGTCACGGAACCACTTGGCACGGTCCTCCGGCTTGCTGTACGGAGGATAGACGCCAAACTCGCCGCAATAGAGCGTCACCTGGTTTTTGGCGCCCCACTCGATGCCCTGACGGAAGCGGGCGGCCAGTTTTTCCTTGTTCCAGCGCTCGTTCCCGTAGGACTCCACCATTTTCCTGGACGCGGGCGACGCCTCCAAGGCGGGCAGAAGCGGCACCACCGCCTCGGGACTGGAGGGGTAGGGCACGCCGCGCAGAGGCTTGACGCTGTCGCCAGCCCAAGTGGCTCCTTGGTGCGTGAAGGGGAATGGATCGTAGCAGTGGAAGGAATAAATCACGTTGCGATCCGGGAGCAGCTTGAGCTTATTCAGCCCGTCAATGCCGCCCCAGTTGGGACCGGAAGTGACAATGGTGTGCTGAGGCGCATTGTGCCGGATGACGGCGGCCAGGCGGGCATTCAGGGTATTCCACTCCTCCTCGCGCCGGTCGAAGACCGGCTCGTTGATGATTTCCAGGATGGTGAGTTCCGGGTCGAACCGGGAGAGCCGCGCGGCCAGCAATCCCCAGAACCGGACAAAGGCATCCTGCCAGGCAGGGTCAAGTTCTACGGCGCGGTCTTCGTTATGAGTGTCCACCATGACCAGCAGGCCGGCGTGGTGAAACCGCTCGATGGCCGCTTCCAAGTATTGGGCGCGGTCCTCCCGCACGTCGCCCGTGGCCGGGTTCATGATGACCCGGGGCGCGACGCACAGGCGGACGTGCTTGAGCCCCAGGCGGGCCATCAACGCCGCCTCGGCCTCCGGGATGTAGCCGCTGAAATGCCCGGCGGTTTCATTGCTGGGAAAGCGGAACCAGCGGCAGACATTGGCGCCGGTGGCCAGACGTTCCAAGCGGCGGCCAGGCACAGCGGGCACAGGGGCGGCGGCGGGCAAAGAAATGGCGGCCAAGCTGCCAGTGGCAAGCGCAGTCAGGCGCAAAAAGTCGCGGCGGTTGATGGGAGGCAGATTCATCATACCCAATCCTTGCCACAACTTCGCCCAAAACGCACTCCGTTTCTCCGTCAACCCCGGTAAATGGAGCGCATCCTTATCCCCTGTGCCGCTTCTCACAGCCCCGGTTGGCCTTGGGCGCCGTCCAGCCGGGCCGCTTCACGCCAGGACGGCGGCCGCGATTCCGCGAGCGCGGTGCCTTTGCATGGCTGTTGAGAACAGCCCTTTCCCAAGCCCCCCAAACCGGCCACATCCCCGGTCCGCCTCACTTTTCCATCAGATCAACCCAGGAGCATTCCAAGGCATCTTTGATCCTCTTGGCCGTGGTGATGAGAATGTTGATTTCCCCGGCCTCGATCCGCTGGATGTTGGGATGTTGTTATCCCTGGCCGGCAAACATCCCTCTATGTGTCTCAAACCGATTCTCGCTCGTCTCGCAATTTCTTCCCGTATTCTCATTGGCCAAGTTACCAACCCACCTATGCCGCCTCCGTCGAAGGAGAGTATGCGATACATTGTCTTCCTTTCCAAAAGTTCAACGGCCGCTCCACAGATTACCCAAGATTTCGGGCGAAGCAACGCAAAAGCAGCGCCCGAAGACGAAGCTAAAAAGCGGAGCCGTTGGGTTCTGATTGGACGCTGACCAAAGCCAAGCTGCCATCGGTTGGCCGGAACTGCAAATGTCGCCCGCCAACCGGCGCCGATCACGCCAATGCGTGCTTTTCTCATCACGAGTGAAGCCAAGCCGTCGGGGATGGCGGCATCTGCGGCCAAGCCAGTCGTGCCCGGCCAGAGTTTGAAACAGGGTGGCTCATGCCGCTCCTTCACTTTCCGATTGATGCACGGTTTCGACCATGGCCAGGATGTTTTCCAGCGGCGTGCCGGGCTGGACGTTGTGGCAGGAGGAGCAAATGAAACCCTCGCGGGCCGCGCCCAAGGTGCGCAGGCAATCCTTCACCTCGGCCCGCACCTGATCCACGGTGCCGCGCGGCAGGATGCTCTGGTTGTCCACACCGCCATGGAAGATGACGCGTGAACCAAATTCCTTCTTCAGTTCCGCCATGTCCATGCCCGGGCAGGCATGCTGAATCGGGTTCAGCACGTCCACACCGCAGTCGAGAATGGGCTTGAGCAACGGCCGGGCCGCGCCGTCGGTGTGGAAGAACACCCGCAGGCCGTGCGCATGAATCAAATCGCACCAGCGTTTCAAGCGCGGTTGAAGATGCTGCTGCCACAGGCGCGGCGACATCAGCAACGAGTTCTGCCCGGCGATGTCATCGCTGATGAAGACGAGATCCAGTTGGTCCTTCGCGCGGGCGAAGAATTCCTTCATCATTTCGGTTTGAATGGCTTCCACGCGGTCCAAAATGGCTTCCACCAATTCGGGATTTTCGACCAGATCCATCATCGCTTGCTCCAAACCTCGCAACTGGCAATAAATTTCGTAGAACGAAACCCATGGGCCGATGACGGCATAGTCCCGCGACGCCTTTGTTGCCAGAGCCACGGCGGCGTCATAGTCGAAGCGTTCCACCTTCGGCCACCACGGATATTGATCCAGCGAGGCCGGGGTGTTGAAGTCCGCCATGGGCGCGGAACCAAATTCGGCGTAATGCGCCTCGCCGGCCTGAATCTCCTTCAACGGCACGCCCCACATCGTGCGCGTCCCGCCGGATTCCGCGCCCGCGCCGGATTGTCCGCCCGCGCGTTCGCCGGCATCGGTGCGATAATCCATGAAATCCCAGACGATCTTGTCGAGCCCCAGCGCACGCCACATGGCAAAGTCATCAACTGCATTGAAGTGTTTTCGCAAGGCGGCGGCGATTTCGGGAGTGTGCCAGAGATCCACTGGCAGGCGGTCAACGGGTTGTCGGTTCAATACGGCAAGAATGCGTTCCTTGGCGGTCATAGTTTGGTCATATTTCCATTAATGGCGGATGCATTCGCCTGAATCAAAGCTTCGTAGAATGCATCCAGACTGGCTCACGGTAAACCCCCGGCCATTTAGCACAACTTCGTAATGGGTGTCATCAATCGAGCGATTCAGTTCGAGCCGGGCCTGTGTTTGTCGAATCATGATCGACTGGTGACTTGCGGCCCGGGAGAAGTCTCCCAGCCGGGCACCCACGTTTTGTGCTGGAGCCGGAAAATCGAGCATCATCTGCAATCTGCCGTCACGCAATAATGGGGATTCCACACGCACTGCTACCGTGTCGGTCTTGGGATCAACACAAGTTTGCACCACAACCGTTTGACTCCGCTCTAGCTTTCCATGGCGGGGGTTCGTCTAATTCAGTTCTGAGGCGAAGTTATAGGTTCCTGATCCCACTTCAAAAACAATCTTGTTCTTTTCCTGCCGCACATATTTCACCTCCCCGACCTTCGCCACGGGCTTGCCACTCTCCGTGATGCCCGCCAGATCCTTGGCCGGGACGCAGACCGTGGCCGTCGTGTTCGCGGGCACGACGACTTTCAGCGCCAGCCGTTTGCCCTCCAGTTTCCAGGACGTGGCGATGGGGCCTTGGATGGAATCATAGCGGGCCTTGGCCCAGCTCAGGCCATCGCCAATCACCGGATCAATCAGGATGGTCTTGAAACCCGGACTGGCGGGGCGGATGCCCCCAAGGCCGCTGAAGAGGTATTCGCCGCAGGAACCGAGCGAATAGTGGTTAAAGGAGTTCATGCCCGGATCCTGAAATCCCTTTTCCGGGGTCCAGCCGTCCCATCGTTCCCAGATGGTGGTGGCGCCTTGTTTGACCGAGAACAGCCACGAGGGGAAGGTGTCCTGCAGCAACAGGCGACAGGCGGTGTCGGCTTTGCCCGACTGGGTCAAGACCGGCAGCAGATAGCTGACACCGACAAAGCCGGTCGAAAGATGCCCGCCCTTGGCCTGGATGTCTTCTTCAAGATACTGGGCGGCCTTGGGCCTGATCTCATCGGGCAGCAGCTCGAATTTCAGGGCCATGGCGTAGGCGCACTGGGTATTGCCCTGGATGCGGCCGTCCGCGGCGACATAACGTTTGTTGAAAGCGGCTTTGATGTCCTGAAACAACTGCTCGTACTTCCCGGCTTCTTCCACGCGTCCGAGAGCCTGGCAGGACCGCGCCAGCAAGTGTGTGGAATAGGCAAAGTAAGCGGTGCCGATCAGTTCCTTGGGCGTGTTGGCGCCGATGGAGAGCCAGTCGCCGTAATCATTGCCGCGATTCCTTTGTCGAATGAGATCAACGCTGTTCCGGTGCAAATACTCCACCCATTTGGTCATGGCGGGCAAGTGGCGTTCCAGAATGCGCTTGTCCCCATAGGCCTCGTAGATGGTCCAAGGGCAGATCACGCCCGCATCGCCCCAGGCGGGTGCGCCGCCGCTGCCCCCGGTGTTTGGATTCACGTCGGCGAACGAACCGGCCGCCGACTGGCCGTCATCCACGTCCACCAGCCATTTGCTGAAGAAGGCCGCGACATTCGCGTTGTAAGTGGCGGTGCGGATGAACACTTCGGCGTCGCCCATCCAGCCCAGCCGCTCATCGCGCTGCGGGCAGTCGGTGGGAATGCTGATGTAATTGCCGCGCTGGCCCCATTGGATGTTGGACTGAAGCTGGTTGAGGCGCGCGTCCGAGCAGGCGAACTCGCCGGTCCGGGGCGTGTCCGATGCAATCACAATGCCGGTGACCGCATTGCTTTCCAGCGGGCCCGTCAGGCCGGTCAGTTCCACATAGCGGAAGCCATGAAAGGTGAAGCGGGGCTGCCAAATCTCCAAGCCATCGCCCTTGCAGATATAATGATCGGTGGAGGCCGCGCTGCGCAGGTTCCTGGTGTAGATGCTGCCATCGGGGTTGAGCATCTCGGCGTGACGCAGGGTCACTTCTGTGCCGGGGGGCGCCGAGACCTGCAAGCGGACCACCCCCACCATGTTCTGTCCGAGGTCGTAAATCCAGCAACCGGGTTTGAATTCAGTGACGGTTTTGGGTTTGATCTCGCAGATTTGGCGCACCGGCTCCATCACTTGAGCCTCCAAAGGGATGGATTCCTCCCGCAGGGTCGCCGCGGCCCACTGGCTTTCATCCAGCCCGGCTTTGTCCCAATTCTTCGCTTCCAGCCGCGCGTCGTAATCCTCGCCCAACATGAAATCGGAAGACAGGATCGGGCTGCGGTGGGACTTCCAGGAGGCATCGGTTACGATCTGCTCGGTGCGGCCATCCGTGTAAGTCACTTCGAGTTGGGCGAGAAACGCCGGCACTTTGCCGAAGAATTGATAGCCGCCGTTGCCGATATGGCCGCTGTACCAGCCGTCCCCCAGCAAAGCGGCCATGGCGTTGTCGCCGCGTTTGAGCAGCGCGGTGACATCGTAGGCTTGATAACGCACCCGCTTGCGGTAGTCGGTCCAGTCCGGAGCGAGGACATGGTCGCCTACGCGCTGCCCGTTGATGTGCACCTCGTAAAGGCCCAGGGCGGTCGCATAAAGCACGGCCTGTTGGACGGGAGAAGCCAGGGCAAAAGATTTCCGCAAATAGCGCGAGGCGGCCGGATCATCCGGGAGCGCGAAAGCTTGATTTTCGGCGATGTCTTTTTTGACGGATTGGCCTCCCAGCGCATATTCCACCCGCAACCGCTTGACGTGATTGAGGGCGGGATCTCCGCCCAGATTGTTGTTGTTTACAACCACACTGATGCGGTCATTTTTCACCTGCCCGGCCAGGGCGGCCGTCACGTCGGCGGCCCCGGCGCCATCAACTGCTTCGTAGCTCGCATGGAGAATCGCCAGAGTCAGGGTGGAAGGGGAGGGGAGAGCTTCCGCGGTGATCCAATGCGCGCTCCAGTCCGCCGGGTCAAGCAAGCCCATTTGCCACCGGGCGGGCGGACTCCAATCTCCCGGCTGGCCGTCGCGGTCCCAAGTCCGCACTTTCCAGAAACAGCTTTGGCGGGAGGCCAGCGCTTTGCCCGAATAGACAATCTGGGACGTTTGGTCCGAGGCCACCTGGCCGCTGTCCCACAAATCGCCGCTGTTCCCGTCCAACAATTTGGCCGAGGAAGCCACCAAGAGGCGATAAGCGGTTTGCATCTCCCCTCTCCGGCCGGAAGTGACGATCCAACTCAGGCGCGGCTTGGCCGCGTCAATTCCCAGCGGGTCTGCGAGGTATTCACAACGCAGGTTTTCGCAGCGCAAACCGGTGGGAAGCGAGTGCGCGCAAGATTGGGCCAGCAGACCCAGGACCAGCAAGGCTGCCCAGGGACGAAAGAGCCAGCCCAGGATGCCTGGTTTGCTTTTTTTAAGTTCAGTTTCGGTTTTCATATGAGTTGATCAAATCAGGTTGTCAAGGGCGGGCGTTATCCATGTTTTGACGCGCGGACCCCGTCTCATCGGAGAATGGCCCGCTAAAGTGATATGCGCCCGACTCGACCGTGAAGAGCGAACGTTTGCCTGCGGCGCGCAGCCAAGCCACGCCCGGAGCACGGTTCACCGGCGCGTCGCCCTCGCGCACCTGTGCCGGATCGGCGATGGGGAGGGAAACGGTCGCCGCGCAGTTGGCGGGGATCGTCAGGCTGAGCCGGAACTGACCATCCTGCAAGGTCCACTCGCTCGCAATCAGGCCGTGGACCGAATCGTAAGAGCCTTTGGCGAAGGCAAGATCGCCGAGCACATGCGGATTGATCAGAATGCGTTTGAAGCCGGGCGCAGCCGGGTCGGGGTTTATTCCGGCAATGGTCTTCATCATCCAGGCATTGACGTCGCCGAAGAAGGTGTGGTTGAGTGAGCCGCTCTGCGAGCCGGTGCCGTCCCAGGTCTCCCACAGCGTGGTTGCGCCCTGGGCAATTTGCCACCCGTAGCCGGGCGGGGTGGTCTGGGTGAGCATGGCGTAAGCAACATCGGCGCGGCCGTGAGCGGCGAGGGCGTTGGGAACATATTGCGCGCCGAGATAGCCGAAGTCAAGATGGTTGTCGGCGCGGGCAATGGCCGCCACCAGATTGTCAACGACCCTCGATTCGTTTTCCGGCCCGGCGAGACCTTGGTAGAGGGCGCAGCCGAGCGCCGTTTGCGTGCCGGTGCCGTAGGAGCCGGTTTCGGCGTTGAAAAAGGCCTTGTTGAACGCGGCGCGGATGTCGTCGGCGAGCGCGTCGTGCTTCTTCGCGTCGTCCTCCTTGCCCAAAAGGCGCGCCACCGCGGCGAGAATCCTGGCGTCGCGGTAATAGTAACCGGTGTCCGTCACGGCGGGGGAAGTGTTTGCTTTCCACGGACTCCAGTCCTTGAGGCCGATGTTGACGAGGCCGCCTCTGGCGCGGGTAGTCAAGTATTCCACGTAGCGTTTGCCTGCTTCGTAATTCTGTTTCAGGGCCGCGCTATCGCCGTAATACTCGTAGAGATGCCAGGGCACGATGAGCAAGGCGCTGTCCCAGGGCGGTCCGCCAAAGCCGTAACCCCAGCCGCCGGTTGGGGCGATGCCGGGCAGCGCGCCGTTGCTCCGTTGTTCATCGGCGAGATCGCGAATCCATTTTTCATAGACGGTGATGCCGTCCTGATAAAACAGCCCCTGCTCGGAAGCGACCTCGGCGTCGCCGGTCCAGCCGTTTTTCTCGCGGTGGGGACAGTCGGTGGGAATGCCAAAGAGATTGCCCAAATAAGACCAGCGGCCGTTCACCCAAATGCGATTGAGCAGCGGATTGGAGGTTTCAAAATTCCCGGCTTCCGGCACATCGGAATGGAAGAAGTTAATGGCCAGGTTGCCGGTGGCGAGCCGGCCCGGCGCGCCGGTGATCTCGACATAGCGAAATCCGTTGTAGTTGAAACGCGACCGCCAGCGCTCGCTCCCCTGGCCCTTTAAAGTATAGTTGTCAGTTTGGAATTGTTGATTGCGGTCAAACCGCCAAACATGGACGGCAATGTTCGACTGGTCAACGCGGCCTTTGGCGTCGAGCTTCTCGCCATAGCGCAGGGTCACTTTGCAGCCAGCCGGGCCGGAGAGGTTCAATTCGGCGTTGCCGGTGAGGTTTTGGCCGGCATCAAAGACAAACACGCCCGGCTCAGGCTCGGTGAGCGCGGCGGGTTGGATGACCTTGGTGATGCGGATTGGGTGCATCGCCTGGGCCACGATTTGGCCTTTGGGCGCATCGAGGACCAGCGCCTGCTGCCAGGAGTCATCCCTGAATCCCGGCGCGTCCCAACCCGGTTGCTCCAGCCGGGCATCGTAGTTTTCGCCGCCATAGATGCTGGAAAAGGTGATCGGGCTGTCGCTGGTCTTCCACTGTTCATCGCTGGAAATTGTGACCAGGCGGCCGTCTTCCATTTCGACCCGCAATTCGAGCAGCAGCCGCGGTGTGGCGCGCCACGGCGCCTGGTCAAAATCCCACGCCGCTTTGGTGGAGACGTTGAACCAGCCGTTGCCGAGCATCACCCCGATCACGTTGTCGCCCGCCTGCAAGGCCGGGGTGACATCGTGCGTGACGTACAACAACCGGCGATCATAGCGCGTATAGCCGGGATCGAGAAGATGATCGCCGATGCGATGGCCATTGATGCTCAACTCGAAGTAGCCGAGGCCGATCACGCAAGCGCGGGCGCGCTTGATCTTTCCTTCGAGGGTGAAGGCGCGGCGGAGTTCCGGCGTCGCCGGAGCTTGATTGGCCGCCAGCCCGGCGAGGTCCGCCCGGCCAATCCATTTGCCGTGCCAGTCGGCTGGCGCCAGCAAACCCATTTCCCACCAGGCCGGCGCGCTCGATTCCGAAGGCTGGCCGGCGGCGTCCCAAGCCCGCACCGTCCACCAGGCGCGTTGGCCCGAGGCCAGTTTCTTGCCGGCATAGAGCACCTGCGCGGTCTGATCGGAGGCGATCTTGCCGCTGTCCCACAAATCGCCCTGGCCGGCGCGGAGCTGCGCCTCGCTCCTCGCCACGAGGATTTGATAAGCCGTCTGCTTTTCACCCCGCTGGGCGGAGGTGATGATCCAGCTCAGGCGGGGACTGGCAGCGTCAATACCCAGCGGGTCTGTCAGGTATTCGCAACGGAGGTTCTTGATCTCGACCTTCGCGAAGCCGGCGCCCGCTAGAAAAACAACTCCCAAAGCGAGGCTTTTTTTAAACAGGTTCAATTTGGATTTATGGTGGAAATGACCGCGGGCCAGGGCCGGGGCTGGACAGGTCATTAGGGCCGGGAAAGCAAGTCTCATTTTGGCATCATTTGTCTTAATATGGCCCGCGGCGCTTCCGGGCGTCTATCCCCAGACACGGTGATCTCAAAATCACCGAAACAAGGGGGGGTCATGCGATCCCCCTGACGTTTACGGCGGCGTTTTGGAGGCGATGTAGCGCACGGCCGCCTCGGTGCGCGAGCTGACATGCAGCTTCTCGTAAACGTGTTTCAAGTGACTGCAAACGGTATCAATGCTCAACTCCAGCTTGCTGGCAATCTGCTTGTTGGAATAGCCTTGGGAGAGGTGAGCCAGGATCTGCTCTTCCCTCACGGAAAGATGCACCGATTCGCCCAGGGTCTTGGCCTTCTGCCGGAATGACTCGATCACGCGACGGGCAATCTGGCTGGTCATGGGCGCTCCCCCGCCCAGCACGTCCAGCAAGGCCGTGCGCAATTCCGACGGCTTTGTTCGCTTTAACAGATACCCGTCCGCGCCCGCTTCCAGCGCCATGAAGACCAGTTCCTGGTCATCCATGGCGGTTAAAATGACGATCTGGACATTCGGCAGCAGCACCTTGAGCCGCGCGGTACACTCGATGCCGGACATTCTGGGCAGAAAAATGTCCATCAGTATGACATCGGGCAGCTTCTGCGGAATGATGCGGACGGCTTCTTCACCGGTGGCACAGGCACAAATACAGGAAAGATCGGAAAAGGAGTTGATGAGCCGGGTCCAGCTCTCGCGGACCTTCGGCTGATCCTCCACCAAGGCCACTTTCAGCGGCCCCCTGGTTCTAACACTGGGCGGGATCATCAAATTGTAAGGCTTTTTGCCGCCGGGTTCTTTGTTTCGATGACATTCGTCGAGAACTGCTTGGATCTCCACATCCTGCCCCACAAGTGTCTGCGCGAGCGGTTAAGTGGCACCCAAAACTCGATCCGGCAACCCTGGCCCGGCTGGCTGATAACGCGGCAATGCCCTCCCAACTCGGCCATTCGCTGGGTCATGTTGGTCAAGCCGTTGCGTCCGGGCGTGGGCGTCGCCGGGTCAAAGCCCCGGCCATTGTCCTGCACAACCACGGCCAGGCCCTGGTTTTGCCGCTGAATTTGCAGCAGTAATTCAGTGGCTTCAGAGTATTTAAGCGCGTTATTGAGGGTTTCTTTGATCGCCATGAGCAGGTTGCGCCGGAGCGGAAGATCAATGGCCTCCACCGACATCTCCAGGTCCACATCCAAAACACATTGGATGGAAGCGTGTTTTAAGGATTTCTGGGCATAGTCGGTTACATAGGAGGCAAAGTCGCGCAGAGTGTCCCGCCGGGGGTTTACGGCCCAAAGGACTTCATCCAGGGTGGCGAGCAGCCCGCGGGCTTCCTCGCAGAACAGGTCAAGCTGCAACCGCGTTTCCGAGTCGGCCGGCAGATCGTTTCGCGCCACTTCCCCATGCAATACCAATTGGGTCATTCTCGATCCAATGTCATCATGGATGTCCCGGGCGATGCGGGCGCGTTCCTGCTGGAGCAGCCAGCGTTCTTTCTGATGGGAGGTCAGTTGGGACATGAGGTAGAAACTGATCAGGATGGCGGTTGCGCAGAGTGTCAATAGTATGATTTGGAACCAGCCGGCCTGCCAGAAGGGGATCTTGATCAACTGTAGTGCCGGGTTAATTTCGATGCCCTCTGGAGTCGTCCACCAGGGCCGGGTCCCGATCGGCCCAATGACGGTGGCGGCTGGCCAGGAATCCGGCGCCTTGGTCATGGTCTGCCAACCACGCACCTCTTTGGGCACGATCCTCCAACTGGTGTCCGATTTGATGTGAAGAACTCGTCCGTCGGCCAGATTCACCTGCAAACCAAGCAGCATTCCTGCTTTCGCGTCCACATTGTACGCCTCGACGGCCAGCACATGTTTGCCGGGAGACATGAGTTGGGTTAAATCGTATCTGCCCAGGTGGCGCCACTCGGCTCCCCGCCCCACATTGCGCCCGTCCAGGAAAAGGTTGTACTCGTTATCCGCCGTCATGGTTAGCCACGCTTGCGCAACCGTGGTGGAGGCGGGAATATCAAATGACCTCCAGAGCAGGCAGGTCTGCCGGTCGAAGGTTCGCGCCGCCCAAATCCAGCAGCCCAGGCCGTTGGTGGCGCTGTTGGACGATTCCGCCTCGGGCGCGATTTCCTCGCGGCCAGCCTGCCGGGCCAAGGCGGGCGGCGGGGCGATGGACGCGAAGCATAAAGCCGCCAAAAGAGGGGCGGTTAACCTCCCTCGGGAGCGCCGCAACCGCAAGCCTGTCGGCCACCGAAAACTAATGGAATGGTACAAGATGTTTCGGATCAGATTCTCTGAAAGAATAGTCTGATCGCGCGCGCCCGTCAAGCCTGAGGAGAGTAAGGAAAACGCCCGGATCAGATGTCATTCTGATCCGCTTTTACCGGCCACCAGCGCCTCAGCCGCTTTTGCCGCGGCGCAGGCCTCACCAGCGGGAGGGAGGATAAATGGACGACCAGATTTGTTGCAAATCCAAGTCATAGGGCGAGGTGCCAACAATGTCCTCGTTCCCGCCGGGGCCCGTCCCCAACATCGTCTGGGTTTTTGGTTCCAGCCACTTGACTTTTGCCACACGACCGTCAGCGAACGACATCTGCCCAAAATTGCCGTGACGGCTGCTAGGAATGTTGCGCCAGTCGAACGTATCCGGCGGGTGCGCCTGACCTCCGGCGCCGACTATGGCATTGATGGCGAAATAACAGTCGTCCAAACTCTGCTGGGCGACATTGGGATTAGTCTGCTCATCCATGAGGAGCAACGCCTGAGAAGGACCAGGGTTCATAACCTGGCTGAATTTGAGGTTTTCCGGAATGCCTGGATGAACATCGCCGGCGGTGCCCAGGTTGTTACCCATCATGCAACTCATGGAGCAGGAACGCACTCTTGGAATGGAGGTGCCATTCATGGGGATCAAGTCGGCCGGGCACCAGTAAACCTTGGCGGAACCGACATAGGGGTAAAACAAGGAAATGGAATTGGTGAGGTAGTAAATGTTGGTGGCATCCACCATTACTTCCATATCTCCCTGGACCCAGGACTCATCGCCGCCGATGGCATTTGGGGCCATCTTGTCGCCGTTATCCCCGGCGTACATGTGAGCCCCGAGGGTGAGTTGTTTCAAATTGTTGATGCAATTGACGGACAGCGCCTGTTGCTTGGCCTTCGCCAATGTCGGCAGGAGCAATGCCGCCAGAATGGCAATAATAGCGATCACCACCAGCAGTTCAATCAAGGTGAAGGCCCGCGCCGTCATGAAGCGCGCTTCATGCCATCTTTCGTTTGCTCTTATTCTTCTCATATTCTGATGCTAACCTTTAGTTTCCAAAAAGCGAGGCCCCGCCATTAGATAGCTGGCCGGGGCCATTTGGCCCCGGCCAACTTCTCCACCACTCATCTGTTGCCAGTCAGAAACGCTTTGCTCACGGCACTCTGATCTGGAAGAACTGCGCAGGCGGGGATGCGACGACGGGAATGGCGATTGAGAACCCGCCAGAGCCATCAAACGTCGCCTGGCTGTTGGTCGTCCAGGTGGACAAGGGCGCGGCCACATTCGTGCTCGTCAGGCAAGTATAGCCTCCTCCCGGCGCTCCGCCGGTGCCTCTCAAGTTCAGATTGCCGTCGGAAAAGGTCGGTGCGGAGAACCTCGGCAGGGGCGCTACCGTGCCGAACACCTGAATCTCGGCATAGCCCTCCCAGTTGTTTTCGCCATTGGGCGTCTGAAAGTTGAATCCGACGGCATAGACGTTGGAGGCGAGAACCCCGTTCACCGCAGTGATGGTTGAGCGGGAGCAATCCGGGTAGTTGTTCCAGCCCGAGGCCCCGGTGAGGATGTTGGCAACTTTGTAGTCGTTGACGGTCAGGTTGATGAAGGTTGTGGGGGCAGCGAAGGTCGAATAATAAACCGTATAGGCTTGCTCATCGCGGCCATTGTTGGCCCATCCACCGTAAGTGACTATGCTGGAGATATTATACGCACCGGAAGGCCCTCCGAGAGTATAGATAATATTTGAGCCCATTCTGCTGCCGCAACTCGCCAGGGTAATGTCAGTGTTGTCTCCGTACGTTCCAGGAAACCCATCGGTAAGAACGGGCAGACCCCCGCCCCCCGTTGTACTGTTGCCTTGACCATTCTCGGAAAAACTGCCGTTAGGGGTCCTCACGGTGCTGCTGGTCGGAAGAGTTCCGGCGATGATACTGCCCGGCTGAACTGTCCAGGTCGGCGTAAAGGCCGGAGCAAATGTGCTGTTGGACCACGCTTGCAGGGCATCTGATATAATAATGTTGCCGACCGGCGTGGGAGCGGGGTTGACGGTGAACGTGTTGGGAGCGCTGGTGGCCGTTCCCGCGGCCGGGCCGGAGGCGACGGTCGCGACGCAAGAATAGGAGCCTGAGTCGCCAGCTTGCAAGTTGTTGTCCGTCAGCACCGGGGTGTTCACGCCCGAAAACTGCGACCCTGTGACGTTGACCGGCCCGGAACCAGTATTCACCTGCCATTGGTAAGTCATTGGAGCGGAACTGCTGAAACCGGCGATGAAGGTTTCAGAGCTGCCGACAACATCCTGACAGACGCTCGGCAACGTGTTGGTGGTCACGGTCGGCGGGAACACCGCGGCGGCGGAGGGCGTCCCGTAGATGTCTATCTCCGAGTAGCCCTGGTAGCCGTTTTCCCCGGTATTCCCATTCACCGTATTACTCGTAAAGTTCATGTACACTTGAGCGACGTTTTGCACGATATACGGCCCGCTCGCCGGCGTGTAAGTCATGCGCGTCATATTGGGAAACTGGAATGGCGTGGTTTCAGCCGGCGGCTGGTAGTCGTAGGATATAAACGGGATGAAAACCGACGGATCGCTGACGGTCGAATAGTACATGGTATAGAGCTGCTCGTCGCGGTTGCCGTTGCCCCATCCACCGTAAACCTGAATTGCGGAGATGGAATACCCGCCCTCGGAGTAGGGGAGGGTGTAGGTCAGCGAATTGCCGCCATTATTGCCGCTCCCGATCATGACCATGGCTCCGCTGGTCGCGCTGCCGTTGGCATAGCCAACCCGGCCATCGGTGAGAACTGACAAACCCAGGCCATTAGTCATGGTATCTCCATTCAAGGCGTTGGTGAAAGATTGCTGGCCGTTGTTGGCATACAAGGCGGTCGGCAACAGCCCGGCAATCAGGCTTCCGGGCGCGGCGGTCCAGGTGGGGGTAAGAATCGTGGTGTAACTGGTTTGTTGACTGGCGGGCGAATCAATCACCCCATAAGCATCAGTCGTTGGCGCTGGATTGACTGTAAAGTAGCAGGACAGGCTGGTGAGGGAATTTCCCAGGTGATCGGTCACCGTAAGGGTGTAAGTCGCCGAGTCGGAAAATAGCAAGTTGGTCAGCATCAGCGATGAATTGGTCGTGCCATTGGCCGACGTGCCTGCGACAGGTACCGGCCCGCCGCCATAATTGGCCTGCCACTGGTAAGTCAGGGGCAGATTCGGACTGGTGGCCGTGCAATACATTGTCATCGAACTGCCAACGACATCCGAGCCGGCCTCCGGCACCATGTTGGTGACGAAGGTGATCGGCGCGGGGGCCGCCGCGGGGGTGCCATACACGTCAATTTCGGAGTAGCCCTGATAGCCGTTCTCTCCACCGAAGGTGCCGGTATGAGCGCCTGGGAGGCGCACGTTAAAGTTCCACGACAGTTCAGCGACATTTTGGGCGAGATACGGCCCGGTCCCGGACGTGTAAGTCACGCGGGTCATGTTCGGCGCGCCGGGTCCTGTGACTTCAGTCGGTGGCGCGTAGTCGAAGGATGTGAGCAAGGTGAAACTACTGGGGGCGCTAACGGTCGAAGCAAAGATGTTGTACTCCTGCTCGTCGCGGCCACCGTCATTCCATCCACCGTAAACCACAATACTGGTGATATTATACCCGTACGTGGAGGCGGGGAGGCTATAGGTAAAACCGGTGCCGGCCCCGCCGCCCCCCCCGGCCGTTACCATGGCTGCGTCGTTGCCGTTGCCGATAAAACCAACGATGCCATCCGTAAGAACAGGAAGACCAACCGACGCGGTTTCCAGCTTGAAATTGCCGCTGTTGGTTGCGCTGGGGAGCAATCCGGCAATCAGGCTGCCGGGCGCGACGGTCCAAGTCGGCGTCAGCACCGCGGTGTTGCCGGTTTGACTGGCGGGCGAATCCAACACCCCCAACACATCAGGCGTTGGCGCTGGATTGACTAAAAAGGCGCAGGGGAAGCTGACGAGGCCGGTTCTGGCGGCGACATTGGTTGCCGTGAGGGTGTAAGTGCCGCTGTCGGATTGTTGCAAGTTGACGAGCGTCAGGTTTGAACTGGTCGTGCCTCCGGGCGCCGTGCCTGTGACAGGTCCCGTCCCGTGGCCATCGGCGTAAACGGCTGTCCAACTGTAAGTCAGCGGCAGGGAATAGCTGGCCACGCAAGACATGGTCACCGAGCTGCCAGTGACATCCGTGCCGGTCGCCGGCACCATGTTTTGGACCCAGACCGGCGCGGGGGCCGAAGCGGTGCCAAAGACTTGAAATTGGGAGTAGCCCTCCCAGCCGTTTTCATTGAAGCCGCCCGCCTGAATATTCATGTTGAATTGGATGCCGGCGACATTATGCACCATCGCCGGGGTGGCGGTGCCGGAGGTGAGGATGCTGCGGGCGGCGACCTGAACGCCGGCGGGCGCGTTGGGCAGGAAATTGACTTGTGACACCTCGGAGCTGAAAGCTGCGGGAGCTGCGATGGTTGAATAGAGAATGTTTATGGATTGCTGGTCACGACCGTTATCGGTCCATCCGCCATAAATGACGATGTTGGTGATGTCCCAGCCGTTGGCATTGGTCGGAAGCAGCCAGGTAACAAAGCTACCGGGCGTTCCACCACCCTGAGGGTTGCCGATGGTGGCCATGATCTCCCCCGCAGCCGCTGAACTGATTGGGCCAAAGGAGCCGTCCGTCAAGATATTGGTGCCAAAACACGAATACAAATTGAAATTGCCCGTGCTGGTGGCAAAGGGCTGTAATCCGGCAATCAGGCTGCCCGGCGCCAGCGCCCAGGTCGGGGTGAACAGGCTGTTGTTGCCAAAACCCTCCTGCACCGCCTGGGCTTGAATCACGCCATAGCTGTCTGCCGCCGGGAGAGGATTGACCGTAAGGTACGACTCCGTACTGGTCGTAGGTCCAACGGATTGATCATTGGTCGCCACGCACGAGTAAAGGCCGCTGTCGGAAACCTGCAAATTGACCAGCGTCAGCGTTGCATTGGTGGTGCCATTGAGCGTGGTGCCTGCGATGGGTCCCGGCCCGGTGCCGTGGAGATAATCCACCTGCCACTGGTAACCGATGGGTTGGTCGCCGGCAAACACAACTGTGAACGTCTCCGAGCTGCCGACGACATCAGAGGGACTCAAATTCGGCAGGGTGTCTTGTACTATCACCGGCGGGCCTTGGATAACCGCCAGTGTGACGGGCGCGCTGGTGGAGGAGTTGCCAAGGCTGTTGGTCACGATCACCTGGTATTCCACAGTTGAGACCGCGCTGTTGGTCACCGCGTAACTTGCGTTGGTGGCAAGGGGGATGGAGGTGAAGGTGACGCCGCCTGAGCCGTTGTCCGTCCGCCATTGGTAGGCGAAAGGGGAAGTCCCTGCGGGAAGCTCACTCAGGGTGACCACCGATCCCAAATAGACCGTCTCGGAGGCGGAGGGAGCGGAGGGCAGCGCCGCCGGGTTGGGCGACGGATTGGAAAGGGAGGGAAGCAGCGCCACGGGGTTGGCCGCCGGTGTTGTGGTCAGGCGCACATTATCAAAACAAATCTGACCTCCATTAGTCGCTCCCATCACAATGGTCAGATCCCCGCTGACCACGGCTGGAGTGGTCACGGTCAGAGAGAAATCAATAAAGGTGCCGGGCGCCTGGATGCTGTTATCCACGAACGTGGCGCCCAGAACAGGGTAATAAGGAGTCCGCCCATTGACCAAGGCAATATAACCCTGGCCGGTGGCGATGGGCGCGTTGGTAACGCCCACGAGAGATTGTCCGACCGCGATCTTCAGGGTATAGCTGGTATTGGGCAGCAAAGCCCCGAGATCCTGCCAACAAACGGGGAAGGCGGCGGGGGCGGCGGCTACATCCTCGACCAAGTAATTGGTGCCGTCCCCAGTCGGCGGGAGGAGGCTTGGAGTTGTGGCATTGGTGAAGTCAACGCCGCTTGAACTGAAATTGACAATATAAACGCCGCCGCCCGTACCATTGCAGATCCAGTTGGTCCCGACATTGAATTCTCCGGCATTGCCGCCGGAAGCAGTGATGAGGTCTCCGTTCGTCGCTTCAAAGGAGAAGTTCGGGACGTTGACAGGTGTTTGAGCGCGGGCAATTTCGCCGGTGACGCTGAGGGCCAGCACAGCAGCCAGCAGGCCGCGGCATGTGGTATTGAATTTCATATATTCGGGTTTTCGTTTGTCTGTCGAGCAAACACAATTGATCCCTGGATGAACCAACCGTCCATCGCGCATTGCGTGCTTTCAGGTACCATATCAGCGCCGCTCATCGCTGCGTATCCCCAAAATCGGTGTCGCAACCATCACCGAAACAGGTGATGCCTGGAACGCGGCCCCTCAACGCCCTGCATTTCACGGCAAACGGCCTGTTCTGGCCGTGATTTGAAAAGTGAACCCGGGCACGGGAAGGAGAACGCATGGCAATGAACGGCTCATCCGACCGCGCCGGCCGGTCGCAGCCTAATATCCCACCACGCGGTAGAATTTTTGCGGGCAGTTGGAAGTGGTGTTGGTGAAGGCAACCGCGGCCTGCGTGGCGACAAAATTGGTCTCGGTGGACCAGGCGTCCGACGCCAGGTTGGTCGTGCTCTGGAGCGTGTAGCTCTGGCCGGGGGCCAGGCCGCTGATATTCATGACAAAATTCGTCAGCCCGGTCAATTGAGTCGCGCCCAAGATCGCCGGCGTCATCGGCACGCTGGCCTGCCCAAACGCCGCCACCTCCGTATAGCCGACCCCGCCGTTCTGCTGGGCGGCGGAGAAATTCCACTGGAGATACTGCACTCCCGTCAAATTCGCGACGGCAAGCGACGTGAGGGTGCCGCCGGTGCCGTCCTTTGTCGGGTAAGGAGAGGGATTGTAGGCCACCGTCGCGATGGGCGAAAAATTGGCGCCGTCGGAGGAATAGCTGACGGCATAATTTGCATCCTCACGGCCGTCGTCCTGCCAGGCCGTGTAGGTGTTCAAGTTGGTGATTGTATATCCGATGCCGTTGGCCCCCGGCCCGAGGTAAAATGTAATCGCTCCGCCGCTGATTTCGTAGCTTCTATTTGTGGTCAGCGGTTCTCCGATGTTTCCATCATAGAGGGCGGAGGTTGGCAGATGATTTTCAGGCCCCACCGTAATGGTATTAGCCACCACCGTCGTGGTCGCGTTGGTGAGCAGATCCCCGCGCGGCAACGCCGGGAAGCTGCCGCCGGCATAAACCGCGTCCGTTTCCGTCACCGCCAGAGGGGGCGGGAGAGCCGCGACCGCAGAAGACCACACATACTGGCCGGAGCCGACGGCATAAATGGCGCAGCCGTTTGAAAAGCCGGCATAGGTTACGCCGGGCGAACTGGCCGCCGGCAGGCCGCTTTCGGTGATGGCACTGGCATGGGTGGTGGGCACATAAATTTCCGCCGTCGTGTTCGGCGGAATCACCACGGTCAGTTTGAAGGCGCCGCCGGCATTGGTCCACGCGGTGGAGATGAGGCCGCGGGTGGAATTGTAGCTGGTATCAGCCCAAGTCAGGCCGGCTTCCGTGACCGGCTGGATGACGATGGTCTTGTAGCCCGGACTGGCAAGATTGATGCCGCCGACCACGCTGTATAAGTATTGGCCCACCGAACCAAAGGCATAGTGGTTGAACGAATTCATGATCGTGCTCTCGAAACCGGCGCCGGGCGTCCAGCCGTCCCAGCGTTCCCACATCGTCGTCGCGCCGAGGTTCACCTGATAGAGCCAGGAAGGATAGGTTTGCTGGAGCAGCACTTGATAGGCCAGGTCATCCCGGCCGGCGGCGTGCAGGGCGGGCAGCAGCCGCGGCGTGCCGATGAAGCCCGTGGCCAGATGATTATCGAATTGCGCAATGGAGTTGGCGAATTGTTGCGCGACTTTGGCGTTCAGCCCGGCGGGCACCAGGTTCAGCGTGAAGGCCAGCGCGTAGCCCGTCTGACTGCTGCCATCTGCGAACGAGCCGTCCGAATTGAAGAAATTCGTGAACGCAGTGACGATGTTGGCATGGAGTACTGCATAGGCCGCGGCATCGGCGCTGTTGCCAATGGCGTCGGCCATTACCAACATCGCCTGCGCATAGTAGGCGTAGTAGGCGGTGTCTATCACGGTTTCGGACGCGCTGCCACCCAGGTTTAGCCAATCGCCAAAATCCCCGGGGAGGCGCGCAATCACATAATTCGAGGCATAGGAGGCGTCGAATTGTCCGTCGAGCTTCATGGCGGCGTAGTTATCGCCGATCACATTCGTATCGCCATAGGCGCGATACATGTTGTAGGGGCAAATCCATCCGGCATCGCCCCAGCCGGTCCCGCCACTTCCACCGCCCAGGTCGGGCGCGACAAAAGCGAAGGAGCCGTTGGGATACTGCGAGTCCTGGCACAGCGTGACGAGATGGCGGCGGAAGAAGGACTGGACATCGAAGTTGCAGGCGGCGGTCGGCACGAAGAATTCCGTGTCGCCGGTCCAACCCATGCGTTCATCCCGCTGCGCGCAATCGGTCGGGACTTCGAGATAGTTGCCTTTCTGGCCCCAAATGATGTTGCTGTAGAGCTGGTTCACCAGCGGGCTGGAACACGCGAAGGTCCCGGTCCGTGAAATATCGGAATGCACGACGATGCCCGTCACCGAACTCAGCATGGGCGGCACGGACAGTCCTCGCAATTCAACGTAACGGAAGCCATGGAAGGTGAAACGCGGTTCATAAGTTACTGTGCCGTTCGTGCCGAAAATATAGAAGTCCGTCGCGGTTGCGCCGCGAAGGTTGGCCGTGTAGATCGAGCCGTCGGGATTGAGCATTTCGCCGTGCCGCACTGTGATGCGGTCGCCAACGCTGCCGCTGATATTGAGCTGGACCCAGCCGACCATGTTCTGGCCGAGATCGAAGGTGTAGCAGCCGGGTTTCGGCACGGTGAGATTGGCCGCGGCCAGTTCTTCAAAACAGCGCGAAGGTTCCGTGACGGCGGCCTGCACCTTCATCCCGCCGATGCCGGGAAAAGTGGTCGGACCGCCATAGAGAGCCTGGATAATGGTCAAAGTTTGTCCCGTCCCCCCGATGTTTACGGTCGAATTTTCCGCAAATGTCAGCGTCTGGTTCGTGCCGCCGAGTTGGAAGGTGATTTGCAAAGCCTTGACGACGCCGTAGTCCGGATCTCCACCCATGGTGGCGTTATTGGCCACGAAATTGAGTTGATTGTCCGTCTCCAACGCCGTGACGATGGCCGTCACATTCGTGTAACCAACGGCGGCGGCGCTCAGCCCGGTCGAAACCGGTGACCACGCGCTGTCATTGAAATTAGTGGCATCCCACCCTGGCATTTCCAGGCGCGCATCGTATCCCGATCCGATCAGCAGGTCCCCGAATTGAATCGGGCCATAGCTGGCCTTCCACGAGGGGTCGGTGACGATGGTTTGCGCGCCGCCACCGGAAAAATTCAGCACGAGCTGGGCCATGAATCGCGGGGTTCCGCCGTAGTTGCAGCGCCGGCCTTGGTTTGACAGAACGCTCGCATACCAGCCATCGCCCAGGATCGCGCTCAGGGTGTTGGAGCCGGCCTGCACCAGCCCCGTCACGTCGTAGGTCTGGTAATAAACACGCTTGGTGAATTTGGTCCAGCCCGGCGTGAGCACATCGTTGCCAACCTTCTGGCCGTTGAGGTGCAACTCATAAACACCCAGCGCCGTGACATACACGGTCGCGCGCGTGACCGTTTGCCCCACCGTGAAAGTCTTGCGCAAATAGGGCGCGGGAACCCGCGCGATGTCGTTGAGCGCGGGGGTGCCCCACGGGGTGCCGGAATTGCTTTCCGCCGTGGTCCAGCCGGAGTCGTCGAAATTGGTCTGCGTCCAGTTGGCCGGCGCGGTTTGAGCCGCCTTCCAAGTGCCATCAACGGGGAGATTTGACACGCTGCCGGAAGCGAACTGCACCACCAGACGGCCGATCACATTGGCCGCGTCCTGGACATCGGAATTCGTGGCCCCAAGCGCCAGTATGTTTGTTCCCGCGTGCAACCACGCAGTCACATTGATTTGCGCCGTGGCCTCCCAACGCATCGCCGAATTGGTCATTTGTTGCCCGTTCACAAACACGTTGCAGAAATTGTCGGCGTAAAGCGCCACGACCGCGTTGGAGATCGTCTGGCCGGCCGGGAGGACAATCTGCTTCCGCAGCAAAGACTGTTCGATACCCGCCTGCGCCTGCGAATTCGGGAAACAAATCCAATTCAAGTTGGAAGTGTTGAACAACGCGTTGTTGGCCGCCTGTTGCGGAGTCAGCGCATAGGCCGCATCATAGCCGATCCATTGCGACGTCCAATCCGTCGCGGCCAGCAGCCCCATGGACCACTGCGCCGGCGCGCTCCAGGCCGATGCGTTGTCGCTGCCGTCATACACCCGCACTTGCCAGAAACATCGTTCCCCGCTGGTCAATGGCTGGCCCGCATACAAAACATCCACCGTCTCCGCGCCTGCGACTTTGCCGCTGTCCCACAAATCGGCCGCCCCGGCCGCCGAGCCAACCTGAACTTCGTAAGCGCTTTGCGTCTCTCCCCGGTAGGCCGTCCCCTGGCCAACGCATTGGAGTTGCCAGGAAAGCCTTGGGGTGGCGTCCCCCACACCCAGCGGATTGACGCGCATCCCGCAGCGCAAATTCACCGGCTGCAACACTCCTTGTGCCTTCACGCTGTCCGTCCACGCCACCAGTGCCAGGACGGTCATCACCCTCCCAACAACTCCTTTAGTCAGGTTTATCATCGTCCAAACTGAGGAGGAGAGGCTTGTCATTCCTGGTGTCGGACATGACCGGCGCGCTGCATAATTGTTCGCATGATCGGGTCCTCTCACTTTTTCGGGTCCTCTCGCTTTATCCGAAACCAGCATAGACGGGAATTCATGTTTGCGCACCACCTAACATGGTGGTATCACCATCACCTAAACAGGGGATGCCAGAGACGTCCTGCTCCGCTGCCATACCCGCCCGGCGCGATCCCGGACGCCGCAAGGCGAGGCGCGCGTGGGCCGCGGATGCGGCCATGCGGGCAGTGAAACGGGGGCGGCAAAGTCCATCTTGGGCCTCTCATTCTCCGACTCGCGGGTTCCGAAACCGTCGCCCCGGTAGGGCTGGCAAGGCCGGCGTTCGCGGGGTTCAGGTCCGGCTGTGATTGACAACTTTGGACAACGCTAAACAGGCTTGGTTCTCCTTGGTTTTGTTGCCACTGGCTGTTGCCACTGCCAGCCATTAACAGCGTAAGTTGTTTATTTGCGAGAGGGTGGAGCCGAGGGGAGTTGAACCCCGGTCTCAAGCTGTGGGGCCGCTCTTTGAACAGGCAAGCATGTCCGATGCACCTTTTCGATTTAATTCGCTGGTTTTTGCCGTCCACACACAGTATCAGCACTCCATGAAACTCATCCCTCTCACGCTGCTGGCCCCGATGATCACGTTTGCCAGCGATTTCCCTGCGCCTTCCTCTTTGCCCGTCGTGCCCACGCTGCCCAATCCGCTCGTGGCGTGCGATGGCACCGCGATCAAGACGCGCGAGCAGTGGGAGACCCTGCGTCGGCCCGAGCTGCGCGCGCTGTTTGAGCATTATATGTATGGCCGGCAACCAGCGAAGCCTGCGCGGACGGGTGTCAAGCTGCGAGTCGCGGACAAGGCTGCCTTGGGCGGAGCGGCGACCCTGCGGGAATTTGATGTGGAACTCGGGCTGGAAAGACCGGCGCGCTTGCTGGTGGTGACGCCCAACGGGAAGTCGGTGCCGGCAGCCTGCTTCCTCGGACTGAACTTTGGCGGCAATCACCAATTACTCGACCACCCCGGCATCGCCGTGCCAGAGATTGTGGTGCAACACAAAGACGGTGCGGGGAGCGGCGAGGCCGCGAAGGCGCAGGACCGGGGCAAGGAAAGCGACGTTTGGAACATCACCCGAACGATCCAGCGCGGTTACGCCGTCGCCAGCTTTTTCCAGGGCGACGTGGTGCCGGATGATGCGGCCAGCGCCGAACCGATCCTCCGCCGGCTCAGCGGCAACCCAGCGACAGAACGCGGCCCGGCCGACACGGCCACGATCATGGCGTGGGCCTGGGGTTTCTCGCGGATGCTGGACGCGCTGGAAACGCTGCCGGAGATTGATGCCCGGCGCGTCGCCACCGTCGGCCACTCCCGCAATGGCAAGACCGCCCTCCTGGCGGCCGCTTTCGACGAACGCTTTGCCTTGGCGATTGCCAGTCAGGCTGGCTGTGGCGGCAGCGCGCCTTCCCGGGTGGCGCCCGAGTTGGCGAAACCCAACGCCCAAGGCCGCCCGACCGTGGAAACGCTGGCCATGATTAACAAAAACTTTCCACACTGGTTTGCGGGGAACTTCAAAGCCTTCAATGACCAGCCGGCCCGGCTGCCTTTCGACCAGCACTGCCTGATTGCCCTGTGCGCGCCGCGGCCGGTCCTGCTCTCCTGCGCCAGCGAAGACCTGTGGGCAAATCCCGCCGGTCAATTCGAGATGCTCCGGGCCGCCGATCGGGTCTATCGCCTGCTGGCAGGCGACGGCTTGGGCGCGCAGGAAAAGCCGGAAATCGGCAGGTTGTTGCCCAGCCGGCTCGGCTACTTCATCCGGGACGGCAAGCACTCCATGAACGGGGTGGATTGGGCGGCTTGGCTGGATTACGCGGACCTCTGGTTGCGCGCGAAGCGGTAATGGTCAAGAGTTCAAAACTCACCGCCCTGACCATCCCAAGCCGTTCATCTTCCACGGGTTGCCTCGAAGCCGAGGAACTCCAGCGCACAACGACACCGGATGACTCATACGGTTCATATCCGTTAGAGCGGTTTAATTAGAACTGTAGCCGCACGCGGCAAACCAGTTCATCGCATGCTGACGAGGCGTTCTGGCTCCAGTGTCATTGGAAACGCTTGAATCTTTTTTCTCGACAGATTTAAGTCCCTTGATAAAATGAAACTCCCCCGCATTGAGTATTTGGCAATGCGGGGGAGTTTCATTTTCCAAGTGATTAAAGCAGTTTAAAGAGTATTGTAACTACCGCAGGCAAACCAGTTCATCGCATCCCTGTCAGGTGCCCTGGCTACAGTTTTATTGAAAATGCTCTAGGGCCTGTTCACACTAAATCGCAATGCCTCGACAATCAAGGCAAATACGATGAATCCGGCGAATAGCACATCCAGTTTATCGAAGCGGCAGAAAACTCGGCGATAA
>JBEKVM010000075.1:0-26424 GCA_049513975.1 Verrucomicrobiota bacterium
ACCAGCGCCACCCACCAGTCATCCCGTGACTTTTCACCCGCCAAACCTGCGCGCGAAACCGGAAAGCAACTTCCACACCGAACACGATTGGCGAGGCGCGTGCGCTCCCCAAATCAGGACATCACCCCCGCCCGGTTTCGCAGATGAGGCGCGCGAAGGTTTGCGTTTTGGCCAGGAGGTTTGGATCCTGGTCCATTTCAACCACCGTGCAGGGGGCTCGGTCGGTCCAGTTTGCGGAAGAGGCGGCGCCGGGGGTGTTGCAGCGCGCGGTCTGGGCGAACACGTCGGTGAGCATGACCACGGCCAGCCAGGAATTGGCGCGCAAGGTGGCGCGCAGAACGGCTTCGTGCAGGCGGGCGGTGTAGTGGCGCGGCGGTTCTTCCCGCAGGCCGGCGAAGTCCATCAGCCGGCGCAGTTCGAGGAGGTGATCCGCGGCGTTTTCGCCATTGTCAATACTATTCCAGTGTTCCGCCCAGGCCGCCGCCAGGGGCGGGTGATCGTGCGTCGCGGGCTGCGCCACCGACAATTCCGGATAGCCCGCCGGATCTGAATAACGGCCGTCGTGCTCCCGGAAAAGTGAGGGGACGCGAAAACCGGGGATGCCCAGGTGTTGCAGCGTTGTCCGAACATAGCCGGGGACAACCCCGAGGTCCTCGGCCACGATGGTCATGGTGTGAGCGGCCGCCAGGAGAAGCGCCAGCGAAGCCCGGCCGCGCCATTCATTGCCGGCAATGTGTTCCGGGGTGTCGTCGGGGAAGGGGCGGAAGCCGGGGAGGCGCCCGCCGGTTTTGGCGGCGGCCTCGCTTTCGCTCAAGGGGAGGAATTGGGCGTTGCACGCCGGCGGCCAGGGGAAGGCGTAAATGCGGAAAAGACCCATCACATGGTCAATGCGGCACAGGTGAAAGAGGCCGCGCGCCAGAGCGATGCGATCACGCCACCATTTGAAGAAATACGCGGAGCTCCACCGGTAAAGGGGCGCGCCCCAATTTTGGCCCCATTTTTCCGTGAACGGGTCCGCCTTGAAAACTTTTTCGGGCGGCGCGCCCGCGCTCCAATCCAGATCAAAAAGGTCCCGATTGGCCCAGACATCGGCGCTGCCGCGGGCGATGCCAATGGGCATGTCGCCCATCAGCAGAACACCCAGCGCCTGCGCGCGCGCCTTGAGCGCCTGCCATTGGCCGAAGGCGAGCCATTGCACGTAGATGAAAAGGATTTTCCGCCGTTGGAATTCGGCGCGGCGTTTTTCCGGCAAGGCTCCGTGCCAGGCGCGCGCGCTATCGGGGGATTGGTGTTCGGCGGGCCAGCGTTCCCAGTTGGCATCGTCTCCATTGATTTCCATCAAAGCGCGAAACAAGGCGTAGTCCAGAATCCAGTCCACGTTTTCAGCCATAAACATGAGGAGCTCGAGGGCGCGTTCGCCGGGAGGGGCCGGCAACGCGGGGAACTCAGGCGCGCGGCCGCTGTCGAGGTCCAGAAGGATGGCGAACTCGGACACGCGCCCGCTGTCGAGGTCAAGATGCCTGCTGGCGAACTGGGCAAAGGCCGCCTCCAACAAGGCGCGTTTGAGGGCTTTGACGCGCGGATAATCCACCGGCCCCTGGCGCAGTTCGGCCAGGAGACCGGGCGGGGCCAGTTGCCGGAAGTCTTCCCCGGCCAGGTCGGGAATGTGGCGTGGCGAAATGGCGATGGTGGCGGGATCAATGGCCAGGGCGCTGATGGCGTTGTAGGGGCAGTGGTCGCCGCCGGTTTCGTTGATGGGCAGCAGTTGCCAGACGCGCACCCCGTGTCGGCGGCACCATTGGATCCATTGGCCGGCGCCGTCGGTGTCGCCAATGCCCAGATCGTCGCCGCTGCGAATGGCGAAGAGCGGTTGGAGGATGCCAGCGATGCGTTGCATAAGTTATTGGTCAGCGATTGCTCCCGCCGCAGGGGGAGTTTTCAAAACGAAAACCCGGCCCGCCCCGTGCCAGGGAACCGGCCGACTTTTCCCCGCGTGACAGCCAGGTTACGCTGCATTCACAGGTTATTAGGTCTGATCGGGATGGCGATGCAAAGGCCAAATGATAACGGATGAATGGAGTGATGGGGTGGTGGAAACGCAGAAGCATCAAAATTCATTTCTTGCTCCATTTGTCCTTGGCCTTGGCGGCGGCTTCGCTGTAGGGGAAATCCTTGAGCAAACGGCCCAGGGCCTTTTGCGCGTCTTCGTTTTTTCCCAGGGCCAGGCCGGTCTCGACCACGGTGTAGAGGACTTCCGACTGGCGCGGGTCGCCGCCGGCCACCGCCAGCAGGGTTTGTCCGTCGGTGAACGCGCGCTGGAATTCCTTGCGCCCCATTGCCAGGGTAAGGGCCGGCAAACCGGTGTCCAGTGACATTCGCTCCAGCGGCATGTCCAGTTGCAGCCGGTCCAGCGCCTCCTGCGCGTCCTCCCAGTGGCCGTGTTCGAGCAAAATGGCGGCGCTCTCCAGGCGGGCCGCCCGCGCCGCGTTGAAGGGTCCGCCCGCCTGCTTTTCCCCGGCGGCGGCATATTGTTTGCGC
Source organism: Verrucomicrobiota bacterium (assembly GCA_049513975.1). Taxonomy (GTDB): domain Bacteria; phylum Verrucomicrobiota; class Verrucomicrobiia; order Limisphaerales; family Palsa-1400; genus JBEKOF01. The sequence continues at coordinate 2,539 of JBEKVM010000075.1, forward strand.
GCCTCCTCCGGCTGGCCGCGCGCCAGCAACAGATCCCCCTGGAGCAACCGCCCGCGCCGCCGGTCGTCCGCGTTGAGCAGGCCGCCGGCAACGCCGCCCAGCACCTTGCCCGCCTCGTCCAGTTCGCCGGCGCAGTGAATGAGCAGCGCGGCCAGATGAAGCTTGGCCGGGTCGCTGACCGCCGGCACGGCCCGTTGCGGCGCCAGGGCAAGTCGAAAAGACTTTTCCGCCAGGGCGTCGCCGGCATCGCCCTGGTGCTCAAAGACCAGGCCGGTCTTATAGAAAGTCGGGCCATAAGTGGACGAATTGAACTCGTTTTGCCGTTTCATCAGGTTTTCGCCGGTGCGCATGAGCAATTCCGGGTCGTCCGCGCGTTCCGCCAATTCCCACACCGCCATGAGGTCGCGCGCCGGCATCGGGGCCAGGTCGCGGTGGAGCAGATCGCTTTTGGCCTGATTAAACACATCGTCGCGCCACCAATCGCGCTGTTGCCATTCCGGGCTGACCCGCAGCCGGACGGAATTGGTGGCCACCACCGCGCCGTTCAGCACGGCCTCCACCGTGACCTGGCGCAGGCCCGGTTCCGGGAAGAAATGCCGGGGATTGGCCCCGGTGTCCTCGCCGCCATCGTCAAAATGCCAGCGAAAGCTGCGGCGCGGCAGACTGTCCTCCACGCGAAATTGCACCCGCACGAACATGACCTCGCCCAGAGCGCAGTGATCCACCGTGTTCCAGTCCAGGTAAAGCCGCTCCGCGCCGGGCGATGCCGTCTCGCAGCGGATAGTGTGAAAACGCGCCACCGCCCCAAAGGCCGAGGGCGGCATCAGTTCGACATGCTGGCTCCCGGGCGGTTTCCAAGCCGCGACCGCGGCCGAGCCGCCGCCGAGCTGGACTTGCAGGTAGCTCAGCCGATGCACGCCGGCGGACAACGTAATCGTTCCGCCATGTTCGCCGTGCCGGCCATCTTCCGCGCCATGCGTGCCGTACCAGGTCGCCACCATGCGGTTGTCCACCTCCAGATAGGAGGCATCGTCCGAAGCCGTGGCAAAGGTATAGGGGGCCGTATTCGGCACTGTGAACCACCCGGTAAAGGTGGCGATATAGTAGGTGCTCGGCCCGAAAGGATTGGCCCCCAGGAATATGTTCGGCACGTAGTCGCACCCGGACGGTGTGCCGGCGGCGTTGAGGAGGCGCGCAATTTCCGCGGCCGTGTTGATCGGCAGGTCGCCGCGGCAGGCGCGCGTTTCCACAAGGACGCCCGCTTCCGGTTTCCAATTGCCGACCGCGCCGGGCAGATCGGCGCCGTAGCAGACATAGTAGGCGGTGTCCCCGCTGGAGGTGTCGAAACAAACCCGGGTCGGTTCGCCTTGGGCGGCCCAAATGATTTGGAACGCCACCGGTTTGCCGTCGGAATTGAAAACCCCGAACCGGCTCGGCGCATTCCAGCAAAGCGCGATGTCCACCACGCCCACTTTGGCCGGCCAGTCCGTTCGGGCGATTCGATCAATCCGCAGGCGCACCGGAGCCGTCATCACCGGGTTGTTCTGGGCGCGCACGGGGCCTTCCGCCAAAACGCCCCCGAGAAACGCCAGCAGCGCCGCCGCCAGTCGCGCCTGGAAGCCTCTTCTTCCAGAAATTCTAGCCATACGCACAACGCGCTTTGTCCACCGGCAGACCCCGCACGTCAATTTGCGCCAGATCCGCCGTCCCCAGGCCGGCTTGTTCGGCCAGAAGCAGGGTGTTGTCGCAATGCTCAAATGGATGGGTTCCCCGGGCCGCGCGCGGATTGTAACCCATTACCGCCGCGGCCACGGCGTCGGCGGATACCGGGTTCAATCCCACCACCACAATGCCGGGGGTGATGAGCTGGACGGCGGCGGCCTGATCGCACCACGGGCCTTCTCCTCCGGTCATGGCGGAGATGCCGTCAATAATAGCCAGGTCAATCGGCCGCGCCCCGCACAGGTCCGCCACGATGCGCGGCACGCGCGAAAACGGGTCGCTTGGCGCCGCCCCCGCCTTGATCCCCGGCAGCGCCAGCTTTTCATAACCCGCGGGGCTGTGCAACGGCGTCCGCCCCTCGGTGGCCCTTTCGCTGCCTGCTTCACCGCCATAAAGCGAATTTGGGGTGATGCCAAACATGTTTTTCATCGAGAGAGTGACCCCGGCGGTCAGGTGGCGTTTTAGTTTGGCCAGGGAAACCATGACATCGGTGTCCTGGTAGGAGTGGTTGAGATCGAAGCTGGAAAACATGTAACCGCCCGAGGGCACCGGCAGACGGGCGTAGGCTTTGCCGCGCCCCAAATTCCGGGTGTTTTCGTATTCAACCCTGCCCAAAGCCCCGATTGCCTTCACGTCCCATCCCGCCGCGGCCAGACTCGCCGCCAACTCCTCCTGGCTGTTGGTGGACTCGACCAACCGCACGCGCGACGCGCCGGCTTGGAAGAGCAGCGACAACAAAGCCATGATCGTGGCGCTGTGCGTCATATACGTTTCACCCGCGGGCCGGCCCAGGTACGCCTTGAAATCAGTTCCTGTCAGATTGATTTTAATCGCGACCGTTTTGTTGCGCACCAGTTTGTCAACGCCCCCGATCAAATCAAAAGCCCTTTGCAGCGCCGGTCTCACCTCCGTCCCGTAGCCAAGGCAGGGAACGATGGCGACCCTGGCCTGGGAGAGGGCGCCAGCGGGAAGGGTGGGGTTGGTCTGGTCCGCCAGCGCTTCCAGTCCGGCCAGGGCCAGCGGCGCTCCCAGGGCGAACGCCGCGCTTTGGCGAATAAAAGCGCGGCGGCCGCACTGAAACCGGGGAGAACTGCCTTCAAGCATGGCTGCATCTTACCAAACTCGCGCCGAAAATCAATAAATGAGGCAATGCGTCAGACGTGGGTGAGCCGGGAAGGTAGGGCGGGCAGTCCTCTGCCCGCCGTCGGGCATCTGTAGAGGCAGCAACGTCGCCCTACCGTCGTGCGGCGGGCAGGGGACTGCCCGCCCTACCGCCGATCACTGACGCGTTGCCTCGGTGGAGAAATTTGGCTGGTTTGTCCCGGCCCGGTTTGATAAGCTGGCCTTTATTGGAGAATCAACAAAGTCTTCACTCCCGATTATGCGTAGCGCCGCCGGCCTTCCCGCCGCCATCAACCCCGATGGCGCGCCGGACCCATTGGCCTGGTTCGCCGGCATGATGGATCATTGTCATGCTTTCGCGGAAGCCGCGAAGGCGCAGGGCCGGCCCATCGTGGGCATCATGTGCGAATTTACACCGCGTGAAATCATCCTGGCTGCCGGGGCCGTGCCGGTCTGCCTTTGCGGCGGCTCGGCCGCGACCATCCCCGCGGCGGAGCAATTTCTGCCGGCCAATTTGTGTCCGCTCATCAAATCCACCTTCGGTTATCACGTCGCCGGCAACAATCCGTTTCTGAATTGGGCGGAGTTGGTCGTCGCCGAGACCTCCTGCGACGGCAAAAAGAAAATGTTCGAACTGATGGGCGCCACCAAACCGATGTATGTGCTCGAACTGCCGCAAAAGGCGGATGATGCCGACGCCCTGGAACATTGGACCGGGGAAGTGCGCAAGTTCAAGGAGCATCTGGAGCAACGGTTCCAAACGCGCCTGACGGACGGGAAGCTGCGCGACGCCGCCCGCCTGATGAACCGCGAGCGCGGATTGCGCCGGCAACTGGCCGCCCTGATGAGGCGCGACCCGCCGCCGCTGACGGGACGGCAATTGCTTGAGCTTAAAAGCATTATTTCCGGCATCGAGGCGGACATGCAGCAGTATGAGCGGGCCATCCAGTGGTTCGGCGGCAACACCGCTTCTCCCTCGCCCGGCCGCTCGAAAATCCGTGTTCTGCTGACGGGTGTGCCGATGGTCCGCGGCGCGGAGCGGGTCCTGGACCTGATCGAAGACGCCGGCGCGGTCGTTGTTGCCATGGAGAACTGCACCGGCCTCAAACCGATTCTGGACGATGTGGATTTGGACGAGCCGGATATTCTTCGCGCCATCGCGCGCAAATACTACCACCTGCCCTGTTCGGTCATGTCGCCCAACACCCGGCGTTTCGATACCCTGCGCGCCCTCGCGGCGCAATACCGTCCGCACTGCGTCATCGAGCTGATCTGGCAGGCCTGCCTCACCTACGACATCGAATCACTCCGCGTCCGCCAACTGGCCGGGGACGAGCTTCATCTTCCCTACCTGAAAATCACGACCGATTATTCGCCGTCGGACTCGGCGCGAATTTCCGCGCGGGTCGAGGCGCTCTTTGAAACGATTCGCGCCAGGCTCCCTTAAATTAATTTCGTAAAAAAATGGACGTGTTCCTGACCAGCCCGTGGATTCCCGCCGAATGGATCCGGGCGCACGGCTTGCAGCCGCGCGGCCTTTGGTCGGCGGAAAATTTCCCGGACGGCGCCTGGCCGCTTTCCGCCGGCGTCTGCGCCTTTGCCGAGGCCGCGGTCCGCTTTGCCGAAGCGCGGACGGATGACACCGTGATTTTTTCGACGGCCTGCGACCAACTGCGGCGCGGCTTCGACGCCGCCCTCCTCCATGGACAGCGCCGCGCCTTTTTGTTCAACTTGCCGGCCACGTGGCAGACGGCGGCGGCCGGGCAGATTTTCCGCTCCGAACTGGAGCGGCTGGGACAATTTCTTTTGTCCATCGGCGGGCGCGCGCCTTCGGCGGAAGTGTTGCGGCAGGAAATGTTGCGTTCCAGCGGGACGCGCCGGCGTTTGCTCGAATCAGCCCCGGCCAGTTCTCCGCGCGGATTTGCCGAAGCGGTGGCGCGCTTTCATTGGGACGGCGCTTTTTCGCCGCCGCCCCCGGCTGCGCCGGCCCGGCAAATTCCGCTCGCCCTGGTCGGCGGGCCTTTTCTGGCGCGCGACTGGAAATGGCTGGACGAATTGGAAGCCGCCGGCGGGCGCGTCGCGCTCAACGCCACCGAAATGGGCGAGCGCAGCCTGGCGCCGGCTTATGAATTTGAGCCTGGCGCCATCGAGCCATTCGAGGCGCTGGTCCGCGGCTGCTGTGAAAATATAGTTGACGTATTCCAGCGGCCGAACACGCGGCTTTATTCCTGGCTGAAGCCGCGGCTGGCCTCCCGCGGCGCGCGCGGCATCGTGCTCTGGCATTTCACCGGCTGCGATCTGTGGCGGGCCGAGGCGCAGACCTTGCGGGAAACTTTTGGCCTGCCCGTTTTGCTGCTCGAAGCCAGCGGCGAAGCGGGCGCCGCCCCGCGCGAGCGCAACCGCCTCCAGGCCTTTGTGGAAACACTGCGATGAACACAGCGCCGCGCAAGTTGAATTTGGACGATTGGGACGGCCGCTACGAGCAGCTCCGGCGCGACGGCCTGCGCGAACCCGCTTACGGCGGGCCGTTGCGGCGCCATGTCCTCCGCGAAAAGGATTTCCGCCTGCAACAATTGCAGTTCGACAACTCGCCCGCCGCCCTCCGGCTCTGGAATTTTCTGCTGACGGAAAACCAGCGGCTCCATCAGGCCCGCGCCGCCGGCCACAAAATTGTCGGCACGATGAAGGACCTCGGCACCGTGCCGGTCATGGCTTATGCCCTGCCGGGCGTGCGGGCGTTTTATCCGGACGGGGCCTGGTGGACGCCGTGCCTGATGGAATGCAGCGACCAGTTGCTGCACCAGGCGGAAATGATGGGCCTGGACGCCTCGTTTTGTCCGGTGCGCGCCATGCTCCCGGCCTTCCAGAACGGCGCTCATTTCCCGCGGCCGGATTTGCTGGTTTGCAGCACCGGCGCGATCTGCGATGATTTTTCCGCCATCGCCCAACGCCTGGAACATCTCGGTCATGCCATCCTCTGGTGGGAAATCCCCCGCCGCCGCCAGCCCGATGCGGGCGAAACGGCCTGCGCGCTGCCGGGCGGACTGGCCGCGCCGAAGATTCAAGTGGACTGCGTGCGGACGGAATTGCAGCGCGTGGCCGGGGCGCTGGGCGAACTGGCCGGAAAGACCCTGGACAACGAAGGTTTGGCCGCCGGCATTCGCGCGGCCAATCAAGTCCGCCGGCGGCTGGACTCATTGCGCCGCTCCGTTTATGGCGCGCCCGCCGCGCCGCTGCCCGCCTTGGAAATGCTCGTCGCGGAAATGCTGGCCATTCATTTCTGCTCCGACCGCCAGGAAACCATCGCCGTGCTCGACGATTTGCTGGCCGAGGTGCAATCGCGCCTGCAGCGCAATCAGTTCACGGCGGACGCCGGGGCCGCGCGCATCTTCTGGGTGAATCCGGTCGCCGATTTGCGCGCCATGAACTTGTTGGAAGATCTGGGCGGACGCGTCTGCGGCTCGGATTACATGTTCACCCACGCGCTGGATTTAATTCCCGAAGATCTGCCGCCCCTGGAAGCGCTGGCCCGCACCGCCCTGGCCGATCCCATGGTCGGCCCGGCCGCCGACCGCGCCGCCCGCATCGTCCGCGAATGCCAGGCCGGCCGCGCCGAGGCCGTGGTCGTCTCGCGCATTCCCGGCGCGAGCCACTGCGCGCGCGAAGGGGAAATCATCCTCGAAATGGTGCGCCGGGAACTCGGGATTCCCGCCATCGAACTGGAAATCCCGCCGGTCTGCGATGCCCTCCGGCCCAGCCTCGCCTCGAGCTTGCAGGCCCTGGTTGAAACCGCCCAAGCCAGGAGGACCGCATGATTTGCGCCGGCATAGACGCAGGCTCGCGCTCCATCAAGGCGCTCTTGTTCGACACGGCCCGGGCGCAAATCCTCGCCTCCGGCCTGACCGACCAGGGCGTGGAACAGGAACGGCTGGCCACCGAACTTTTTGCAAAACTGTTGCGCGAGGCGGGACTGGAGCGGTCGCAGATTTCCGGCGTCGTGGCCACCGGCTACGGGCGCAATGCCATCCGTTTCGCCGACACCACCATCACCGAAATCACCTGCCACGCCCGCGGCGTCCACCGCCTCGCGCCCGACGCCCGCACCATTGTCGAAATCGGCGGGCAGGACAGCAAGGTCATCAGCCTGGAAGACGGCGGGCGCGTGCGCGATTTTGCCATGAACGACCGCTGCGCGGCGGGCACCGGGCGTTTCCTGGAAATGGTCGCGGCCCGGCTCAACATGGATTGGGAACAACTGGCGGAACTCGGACGCCAAAGTAAAAAGCCCGCGCTCATCAGCAACATGTGCGTGGTCTTTGCCGAGACGGAAATCATCGGCCTGCTGGCGGAGGGCCAGCCCTTGCCGGACGTGGTGGCCGGCGTGCAAAACGCCATCGCCACCCGGGTTGCGGCCCTGGCCGGCCGGTTCATTTCGCCGCCGGTTTATTTCACCGGCGGCGTCGCCTTGCTGGCCGGCATGGCCCGCGCGCTGGAGGAAGTTCTGGCGTGTGCCGTCCGTGTCGCCCCGCAGCCGCAATTCACCGGCGCCCTCGGCGCCGCCCTTTCCGCTGCCGCCATCAAGCCGCCCGGCGGCGGCCTGTGAACAAAGTTGGTCATTTCAAAAAGCAATTCATGTCTCGCTAAACCGGATTTGAGGCGGTATGCTTCTTTAAAAGTGGAGGGGCAAGCCGGACACGCGCCAAAAACATGCCGGATCAAAAACAGGAATTGCTGCGAGCGCTGCCAGCCATCACGGAATTGCTGAAAAGCGAAACCGCCGCCGGCTGGCTCCGGCAGCATCCGCGGCCGCTCGTCACCGAATGTCTGCGTCGCGCGCTGGCCGGGTTGCGCCAACAAATCCTCCAGGGCGGGGCCGCCGCCAGCGCGCCGCCCGTCACCGCCGAAGCGGTGCTGGCGCAGGCGGAAAAATTTCTCCAGCACGCCACCGAGCCGCATGTGCGCGAAGCCATCAACGCCACCGGCATCATCCTCCACACCGGCCTGGGCCGCGCCGTTCTGCCGGCGGGCGTGGTGGATTCCATCATGGGCGCCTTGAAGGGTTATTGCACGCTGGCGGTGGACCGGGAATCCGGCGAACGCGCCGAGCGCGATGAATTGGTGGAATACATTTTGACGGAACTGACCGGGGCGGAGGCCGCCACGGTCGTCAACAATAACGCTGCCGCCACCCTGCTCGTGCTCGCGGCCCTGGCCGCGCCCGGGGAAGTCATCGTCTCGCGCGGACAGCTCATTGAAATCGGCGGCTCGTTCCGCCTGCCGGAAGTGATGGTTCAGAGCGGGGCGCGGCTGGTCGAAGTGGGCGCGACCAACCGCACCCATCTGAAGGATTACCAAAAAGCCGTCACGGAAAACACCGCGGCCATCCTGCGGGTCCATCCCAGCAATTATCGCGTCGTCGGTTTCACCAGCGAAGTCGCCCTGCGCCAACTGGCCGAACTGGCCCACGGCCGCCATTTGCTTTTGCTGGATGATCTCGGCGCGGGCGCGCTGGTGGATTTGCAGCCATTCGGCCTGCCCCACGAGCCGACCGTGCGCGAATCCATCGAGGCTGGCGCCGATGTCGTCCTGTTCAGCGGCGACAAACTCATCGGGGCCGGCCAGTGCGGCGTGATCGTGGGACGAAAGGCCTTGATCGAAAAGCTCCGCCAGCATCCCCTCATGCGCGCCGTCCGCGTGGACAAGACCTGCCTGATGGTTCTGGAGCGGACGTTGCAATTGTTCCGCGACCCGTCTCGGCTGTCAAGCGAACATCCGACCTGGCGCATGATCTGTGCGCCGCCGGAGGCGTTGAAAGCGCGGGCCAAAAAACTCGCGCGCCTGATTTCCACCGAAGCCCCCAAAGCCAAAACTGAAATCGCCGAAAGCCAGGCCTTTCTTGGCAGCGGTTCACTGCCGACGGAGGCCATTCCCAGTTTTGTCGTGACGGTTTCCCTGCCGGAATTGAGCGCCTCCGAACTGGCGCGCAAGCTGCGGCTGGATCGCGCCTGCGTTTTTGGCCGCATCGAAAACGACCGGCTCTGCCTGGATGTCCGCACCTTGACCGACGAACAAGTGCCGGCGGTCGCCGCCGCGGTGGGCCGTGCCGTCCTATGACTGCGCCGCGCCGCAACATCATGCTGGGCACCGCCGGGCATGTGGACCACGGCAAAAGCGCGCTGGTCAAGCTGCTCACCGGCTGCGAAACCGACACGCTGGCCGAGGAAAAACAGCGCGGCCTCACCATTGACCTCGGCTTCGCCCCTTTGCAACTCGCCGACAAACGCATCGTCGGCGTGGTGGACGTGCCGGGCCACGTGGATTTCATCCGCAACATGGTCGCCGGCGCGCACGGCATTGACGTGGTCATTTTTGTCGTCGCGGCCGACGATGGCATCATGCCGCAAACGCACGAGCACCTCCACATTCTCACCTTGATGGGGTTGCGCCACGGGCTGGTGGCGCTGACGAAAACGGACCTGGTGGATGCCGCCCGCCTGAATTTTGTCATCCAGGATTTGCGCCGCCTGCTGGCGGACACGTTTCTGGCGGACGCGCCCATTTGTCCGGTCTCCAACATCACCTGCCAAGGCTTCGACGATTTCTTTGACGCGCTCAACCGCGCCGTGGATGCGTGCGGGGACCGGCCCTGTGCCGGGCCTTTCCGGCTGTGGGTCGAGGATGCGTTTTCCATTCGCGGCTCGGGCACGGTCGTGACCGGCATTCCCACGCATGGCCGGGTCCGCCCCGGCGACGAACTTCATCTTTTGCCCGCCGGCCTGGCCGGGCACGTCCGCCGCATGCAGGTTTATGGCGAGGACGCCCTGGAAGGAAGCGCCGGCGAATGCGTCGCGCTCAACCTTCCGGAACTGGACCACCAGGCCGTGCGCCGCGGCATGGCTCTCTGTCAAACTAATTTGTTCGGGCCGGCCCTGATGGCCGAGGCGGATTTGCAGATTCTCAAATCCATCCCGGGCGAAATCGAGGACTACCTCGAAGTGCAGCTCCATGTGGGCACCGCCTCGGGTTCGGCCCGCCTGGCCATGCTGGAAAACACCGCCATGACCGGCGGGCAAAGGCAGTTTGTCCAGCTTCGCCTCGCCTCGCCGCTGCCGCTCCTGCCCGGCGACCGGTTTGTCGTGCGCGCCAATGTCGCCGACGCCGGCGCCAGCGGGCTGACCACCATCGGCGGCGGACAAATCCTCGGCTTGAGCAATGTGCGCTTGCGCCGGAAAAAGCCCTGGACGCTCGACCTCCTCGCCGCCCGGCGCCAGGCCGTCCCCGATCCGTTGCGCTGGTGTGAACAGATGGTGAGCGAAAGCCAGGCGCCCGCCACCGTGGCCGGCCTCCAAAAAAAATGCTGGAGCCGCCCGGAGGAAATCACCGCGGCGCTCGAACAGTTGCGCGCCGAAAACCGCGTCGTCCCGGCGCCCGGCGGCGGATGGCTTCATCGCGCGGTTCTGCAAAAGTTGGCGGAGAACATTCTCGCCGCCGTCCAGACTTTTCACGCGGCCAACCCGCAGCGCGCCGGCCTCAGCCGCGAAGAATTGCTGGCGGCGCTTCCATCCCATCCCGTTTTTCTGGAGGCGGCGGCGGCCTCGCTGCTGGACTCCAAACAACTCGAACGCCACGGCGCTCTGCTGGCGCGCGCCGGTTGGAACGCGCGCATTCCAGACCGCGACCAGCGCCTGTGCGACCAGATCGCCGCCAAATTGCAGCAAGGCGGCTGTTCCCCTCCGGGTCTGGCAGAACTTGCCGCCTCCGCCAACGAGCCGCTGCCGCGCGTGGCCGCCATGGCGCAATTGCTGGCGGAACGCGGCGTGGTCGCGCGGCTGGATGACCAGATCTGGATGCACCGCGACGCCGTGGAGGCCGGCAAGCAAACCGCCCTGAAACTTTTCGCCCGCGCCCCGGCCTTTTCCACCATGGAATTCCGCGATGCCCTCGGCGTCAGCCGCAAATTCGCCGTGCCGCTGGTGGATTACCTGGACAAAATCCGCTTCACCGTCCGCTCCGGTCACAACCGCACCCCGGGAGCGGAGGCCAAAAAACTTTTGCCATGAGAATTGATTTTGCCAAACGCCGTCGCGTCATGGAGCGTTCCCAGCTTCTGGGGCATTGCATCTGCAACGTGCAACGTCCCTGCCCCTGCGATGTTCTGCGCGAACAGAACCTTTGTCCCTGCGCCGGAGAACGGCCCGAGGACATGGACACGGCCCAGGTGAAATTGACGCAACTGGTGCGCAATGCCGGCTGCGCCTCCAAGATCGCGCCCGCCGACCTGGATGCGGTGCTGGCCCGGCTGCCGGCCGTGGATGACCCGGCCGTCATTTCCGGTCTGGCCGCCGCCGATGACGCGGCCATTTACCGCATCGCCGATGATCTTTGCCTGGTGCAGACCGTGGACGTCTTCACCCCTTGCGTGGACGACCCCCGGCTTTTCGGCAAAATCTGCGCGGCCAATTGTCTCTCGGACATCTACGCCATGGGCGGCGAACCGCGCACCGCTTTGAGCGTGCTGGCGTTTCCTTCCGAAAAATTGCCCGGCGAAATCATCTTTCAAATGCTCGCCGGGGCGATGGAGATTTTCAAGGAAGCCGGCGTCGCTCTCGTCGGCGGACACAGCGTCAAGGATGATGAAATCAAACTCGGCTTTGCCATCACCGGCTTGATCAATCCCGCCGTGGCCGCCGCGCTGGATAAGCCAATGGCCGGCGACGCGCTGGTCCTGACCAAGCCGCTCGGCACGGGTGTGCTGACGTTTTGCCGCCAAATCGGGCGCGATCATCCGGCCGGCCTGGCGGCGGCTGAACTTTCCATGACCGCGCTGAACCGGGCGGCCGCGGAGGCGATGAAGGAAGCGGGCGCGTCGGCCTGCACGGACATCACCGGCTTCGGCCTCTTCGCCCATCTGCTGCGCATGTTGCGACCGGCCGGACTCGGCGCGGAAATTTCCGCCGGCGCACTGCCGGCCTTCGACGGCGCGATGGAGGCCCTGCGGCAAGGCGTCATTCCGGGCGCGATTGAGCGCAACCGCGAGTATGTCGGCGACGCCCTGCGCCTGGCGCCGGGCGTGGACGAGGCGGCGGTCAACCTGGGATTCGACGCGCAGACTTCCGGCGGCTTGCTCATCGCCGTAGCGCCGGAGCGGCTGGAAAGCTTGCGTCAATCCCTGGCCCGGCGTGGCGCCGGAAATTTTGTCATCGGCCAAATCGTGCCTGGCCCCGCCGGACACATTTTCCTTTCGCCCGCCGGGATTTCAAAATCGAATTCAGCCGTTCAATCACAGGGGATGCATTTCGAGACTGCCACCACGCCAATTGCCAATTCCCTCGCCCCACGAAGTGGGGAGAGGGCCAGGGAGAGGGATTTGTTCAATCCCCCGGAGATAGCGCCAACATGTGCCCAATCACACGAAACTGATTCCATGAAAACACCAGAAAAAAATTCTCCGGCCCCGCACGACGCTTGCTGCGCGGAGGCCTTCCAAAACCAAAGCGCGGCCGGTTCCGCCGCCGAATCGCAAAAGGCCTTTGGCGCGCTGCTGCGCTCGGTGCAATCGGCCGGCGCGCTGGATGAAAAGACCAAGGAACTCATTCTCTTCAGTCTGGTCGTGGCCAGCCGCTGTCACCCGTGTTTTGAGGCGCATTTTGGCAAGGCGCGCGGCCTGGCCATCCCTCAGGCCGAACTGGACGAGGCCGCCTGGTGTGCCATCGCCCTCGGCGGCGCCCCCGTCAAGATGTTCTATCAGGAATGCCTGGCGCGCCTTCAATCGGGCAAGCCGGGAACGGCTTGAGACTTTCCGCAAAACGGCGGAATTGTGAGGGCGATCACTCGCAGAAAGAGATGTAGATTATGTCAAATATACTTTCAATCCAAGAGCCATCAAAATTAAAGGATGTTCTGCGAATTTTCTCCGCTCTCGACGACGCCCGCTGGAGCGACGCCGGCAACTATAACCTCATCAACTACTGCCAGGAAAACCTCACGCCCGACGAAAAACTTCTTACGCACTGGTTATGCTACATCACGGACCGTCAGACCGCATTCCAGCGAGTTTGGGATGTGGGTGGTTATGTCCTATCACATTTGGTCAGGGGCTTCACAGACGGTCACAAGAGTCTTGAGCAGACCCTACTCGATGAGCACATAAAATTCGACGGAGGTCTCCGGTTAGAATGCCCTTTGGAGCGCCGCAACGACCGTCTCAATTTCTATCGGATAGACCCACAGGATTCCAAAACTGTGGAGTTTAAGTCACGATATATGCCTACTGACATGATCTCGATCTATCGCACGCTTTTCATATTACACCGAGTGGCTGAACGTAGCTTTGCGCGATTCATTTACTTGGCCGTGCATGACGAAACTCAACAAGGAATCCCGATTCGCAAGCTGGCGGCCGCTCTCCATTTCCTCACGTACATGGATATCGGCACGGTGAAAGCAGAGGAGGTTCAGGACAAAATGGCTGAACTGAGTACCGGTCTCGAAAAGCAGCTCAGCGAGTTTCTCCTCGATCCCAAGGGATTCATTGCAAAACTTGTGCATGACTTTGACCCCTATGGAAAAAAACGTCTGTGGTGTTCGATTCGCGACTATCTCAAAAGCGACGAGTTCAATGGTTACTTGGTTGGAGCACTGGAAGCACTGGAAAATGTGGACCCTGCGGAACCGCCTCGTTGGCGTCGCAAGAATGTTGAGAAAGCGACACTTGCTGAAATGGAACTGCCTGGAGATGTCTGGAATAACTATCCCATCTTCCGGGAATGGCTATTCTCCCCTTTCGTTGGGTCCATACCTAAGAGGTGGGACATGCCGCGGACAATCCGGGAAATCTACAAAGACCTGAGGGACGAGAATGCGACCTTCTACCCCGAACAGTTAGACGTCACGTTCGACTTCGTGCCGCGAATGTGTGACAGGCTCAAGTGCCACTTCTGTATTTTCGGTGGTGGAATCGAGAAACAGTGCCACCAACAGCGCGGCCTTTACTGCCCAGTCACACTAGCCGCCTGTGGGTACTTTTATCCGTGCAAACCGGACCATTGTGCATTCAAATCAATTTCCGTTCGCGGCTTTTGCCAAAGCCCGATTGCAAGGGGAGGAGTGTGAAGCAGCTTATCATGGAGACAAGGTCTATCTTTCAGGGGATAAACCGAATCACAAAACCTCTTTCCTCGGTGCCGAAGCGCGAGCGCACCAAGTTGACCGGCGCACTCGCTATTGAGGCCGTTCGCCACCAGCTCCTTAAATCGGGTTTTACGGTTTCGGGGCGCGATGTGTTCATCGGAGGCATTCCGACAGAATTCGACACCCTTGTCGTTCGACCGACAGCAAAGCCGGCATTCGGCATCGTTTACAATCCAAGTGACGTTGCGGCTTTGCTTGAGATTAAGTTCAGCGGTGCTTATTCGCAGCAGGTTTTGCCACACCTGCGCCAATTGTTTGATCGCGTCAATCGGGCGCATCCTCACATCCAATGTATATACGTGACTGTCTGCGAGCGGCGAACATATAAGTACCGGATTACGAGCAAGGCTCTTGGCTGGCCATCGTTTACGTTGAATTGGTGGACCGATTATAAGAACAGCGATGTATGCCCCGGGGATGCTTTCGAGGAGGTTGTAACGTGTATTCACAGCGCACTATCAAAGGCCGAGGGGTCAGTCGTAGAAAAATGACATTTTCTGCAGGCAAGCAAAAGCTTGGCGCGTGCCATCTGATGTTCCCCCGAAACGGAGGCCGGGGGCGACGCTGGGCAAGATTCGCCCCAAGCACGTGGGTCGCTTGCCGTTCCCAGCACCGCAACAATGGATATTTTTGCGTCTTTTGAGGCTCTTCGCGGCAAATCAATTCAAGTGCCTTTTCATGAGCCGTTTACGATCTAAGACGAGTTTTTCGAATCAAACCCAATCAACCTAATCAGGGTAAATCAAGGTATTCTTTTGAATCAACATGCCCATCACTCCATCACTCCATCACTCCGGCGACCGAACCGGCCCGCCGCCTCCGGCGCGGGGCCACTTTGCGCTTTCCTCTTTTATCCTCGAACCCTAAATTCGCCGGGCGTGTTAGGCACATTGCGCATCAAAAATCTGGCGCTGGTCACCGACCTCACGCTGGGCTTGCGCCCCGGTTACAACGCCATCACCGGCGAGACCGGCGCGGGCAAATCCATCATCATCGGCGCGCTCAATCTCCTGCTCGGCGGGCGGGCCGATCGCACCCTCATTCGCAGCGGCTGCGACAGTTGCTCGGTCGAGGCGGTGTTGGAGGCGCGGGATCGCCGCCCCGGCCTGGACCATTTTCTGGAGGAAAACGGCCTGGAACCGTGCGCGGAGGGAGAACTGATTCTCAAACGCGTCTTCACCGCCGCCGGGGCCAACCGCCAGTTTATCAACGGCTCGCCCGCCACTCTGCAAGTCCTGGCCGCCCTCGGCCGCGATTTGGTGGACATGCACGGGCCGCACGACCATCAGTCCCTCCTCGATCCGGCCCGGCAACGGGACATCCTGGACTCCTTTGCCGGACTGGGCGGCTTGCGCGGCCAGTTCGCCGCCCTGGCCGGGCGGGCGCGCGCGCTGGACGCGGAGAAGGCGGCCTTGATCGTGGACGAGCGCACCTACGCCCAGCAACTGGAGTTGCTCCGCTTTCAGGCCGGCGAAATTTCCGCCGCCCATTTGCAAGCGGACGAAGAGGCGCGGCAGGAACAGGAATTCCAGCGCGCCAGCAACGCCGCCCGCCTGCTGGAGTTGAGCCAGGCCGCCCTCAACGTTTTGAGCGAACAGGACTCCTCCCTCCTCGTCCAGGCCGGGGAATTGGGGCGGACCTTGCAGGCCCTCCAGCGCATTGACGCCGGCGCGCAAAGTTTGCTCCTCTCCCACGAGCAGGCCGCCGCCGCCTGGCGCGATTTGCAGTCCGGCTTGCGGCGCTATGCCGACGCCATTGATCTGGACCCCGCGCGCCTTCGCCAAATGGAGGAGCGCTTGAATTTAATCCATTCGCTCAAACGCAAATACGGCGGGACGCTGGAGGAGGTGATCGCCTTCGGCGCGGAAGCGGGCCGGAAGTTGCAAAAGCTCGAACAGCGGGAGGCGGAACTGGGGCGCATCAACCGGGAGCGGGAGAAACTGGCCGGCGAACTTCGGAAGGCGGGACGGGAGCTGTCGGCGCAACGGCGCCAGGCCGTTCCCCGGCTGGCCAGGGCGGCCATGCAACAATTGCGCGACCTGGGCTTTCCGCAGAGCCGCTTTGACATTACTGTCAATACTACCGATTCCCTCCCGCCCGGTCCCGCCTCCGGCCTCGATGAAATTGATTTTCAATTCGCCCCCAATCCCGGCGAGCCGGCCCGCCCGCTGCGCGCCATCGCTTCCTCGGGCGAAATGTCCCGCGTCATGCTGGCCCTGAAAACGGTCCTGGCGGAGGAGGACGAAATTCCGGTGCTGGTGTTTGATGAAATTGACGCCAACGTCGGCGGCGCAACCGCGGCGGCGGTCGGGGAGAAAATGCGGCGCATCGCGCGGCGGCGCCAGGTCATTTGCATCACCCACCTGCCGGCGGTGGCGGCGGCCGCGCAGTCGCATTTTGTCGTGGCCAAGCGGGTCGAGGGCGGACGCACCATTTCCGAAATCGCGCTGCTGGACGAGGCGCAGCGGCTGGGCGAGATCGCCCGGATGCTCGGCGGCCCGACCGAACCCGCCCGCCGCCACGCCGAAGCGATGCTGGCGCAATGGCGCGGCCCAAAGTCAAAGGATTGAACGAGGGGAACGCCCTGCCTCAGTCTTGGATGGTAGGGTGAGACTCCGTCGAGCCGAAACTCGATTTCTTGGGAAAAAGTCACGGCTCGACAGAGTCTCGCCCTGCCTTTCGTTCTCGTCACCGGCGTATTACATGGGAATTGCTACCTGTCATAGCTTTCCGCCACGGTGGAGCGCAAGAATCTCACCAGGTTTTCCCTGGCCCGGGCGATGCTCAGGACGTCAACCACCACGCCCACGCCAAACCAGAGCAGGATCAAAAATTCCACCGAGCCTTCGCTTAACCCGCCGTGATTGGCGATCCCAATAAAAATGAAAAGGAAGTACGCCAGCCACGGCGGGAGCATCACCTGCCCCCAGGTGGCCAGAACGGACCGGGGATATTTTTTGGCCGTCAAGCCCCGCCACATCCCCAGCCAACTCAGCGCGCTGGCGTCCAGCCAGAGCACGACAGTGCTGCCAAGAAACATCTCAACGAAAATGAAAGATTCATCCGGAGGCATCCCGCCAGACGATGCGGTCATGGTGAAAGAAAACCAAAGCGTCAGAACATTGACCAGGCAAATCGCCCCAACCGCGGGTTTGAATTGCCTCCGCAGGGCCTCCCGCTGTCCGTTGACAATGTCTTCCACCGGCAGCGGCGTCACCAACAACAATTCCAGCGCGCCGCTTTGCCGGTCCTGGTGGAAACGCCGTCCGCTTTCCGCAGCGATCAGGACTTTGGCCGCAAAATGCAGCCCAAAGGCCAGCATCACGGCCAAGGAAAAATACATCGGCCTTCGTGGCCGGTCCGCGCTGAGCACCAGCGTGGCAGCCCAAAGCAGGCCGAGCAGAACCAGCATTCTTTTCATCGCCGACTGGCCGGCGCGGTCGCCCAGCGCCAGCCAGAGGAACGGATTTTTATCTGCCAACGGCGGACGCCGCCACCGCGATTTCCCAAAAAACTGGAAGCGGGCGCGTTGCCGGTTCGGGTCGGCGGCGGAGCTTTTTTGCCACGAGCGCGGCAGCAGGAGGCTGGCCGCGACGATGCAGGCGCTCCCCAGCGAAAAGAGGGTCCCCATCGCCGCCCAAAACTCCTGCCGGCCGTACCGTGTCAAATACGACGCGTCAAATCCCTTGATGTAGGCATGCACGGGACTGGGCCACAGCAGGAAATCCAAATACCAGTGGTGCAGAAGATAAGTTTGCAACTGCCACAACAATGGCAGGACGCCCGCGGCCAGCGCGATTAACACAAAGGTGCCCGTCATCGCCTGCCTGCCTTCATGGCTGGTGGCGGAGACCAACATCCCGATGCTCAGGGAAAAATACATCGTGCCGATGAACACCAACATCGTCCGCCAAAATTCCCCGACGCTGAGGCCGCCCGTCAGCAGCGGCAGCGCCAGCACGGGAAACACCGCCAGCAATCCGCAAAAAGCGTGAAGCGAATTGACCGCCAGCTTGCCCAGCACCACATCGTATCCCTTCAGATCCGTCAGAAAAAGCAGGCCGAGGGTTCCTTCCCGTTTCTCCACCGACAGACTGTCGGCGGTGAGGAAAACACCCGCCAGCATGGAAAAGCCCAGCAGCACGCTTCCGAGCATGATGAAAACCACTTGGCCCATCTCGGTGATGGAATTCGAACTGTCGAGGAAAGGAATACAAAAGACCGCCAGCGCGCCCGCCGCCATCCAAAAGCGCAGCCAGTAAGTGCCGGCCCGCCTGGAGGCCACCGCCAATTCCCGGCCGACAATGGGCAAAAAAGTCATCGGAATTGCGGATGGTTTACCCTCCGCAGGCTTGGCGACGGAGGGCGGATTTCCTCCTCCGCTAAAGCTACGGAGGACATGGCGGATTGCGGATTGGAAAAAGACCAACCAGCCACCAATGACATTTCGTCCGCGCAAGCGGCTTCTAAATTCATCTCTACTGGAGAATCGGCTGACATGTTTTGGCCTGGGATCAAATTTGGCGGAAATGGCGCATTATTCGCGGCGTCAACTTTGAACTTTAAACAGGCCGCCTTCAACCCTAAACTCCCTGCATGGGAAATTCATTTGGACAGCTTTTTCGCATCACCACCTGGGGCGAATCCCACGGCGGCGGGGTCGGCGTGGTGATTGACGGCTGCCCCCCGCGCTTGCGCTTGACAGAAAAGGACATTCAGCCGGACCTGGACCGCCGCCGGCCCGGCCAATCGTCCCTCGTCACTCCGCGCAAGGAAAGCGACCGGGTGGAGATTCTTTCCGGCACCTTCGAGGGCCAAACGCTCGGCACCCCCATCGCCATGTGGGTGAAAAATGAGGACGCCCGCCCGCAAGCTTACAGCGAAATGGCGATGAAATTCCGCCCCTCCCACGCGGATTATACTTACCAGGCCAAATTCGGCATCCGCAACTGGCAGGGCGGCGGACGCACCAGCGCGCGGGAAACGGTCGGACGCGTCGCCGCCGGCGCGGTGGCGCGAAAGATTTTGCGCGAGCAGTTCCAGGTCGCCATCGTGGCCTGCGTCAAACAGGTGCAGCGCATTCAGGCGCAAGTGGATGTGGACAAGGTCACCGCGCAACAGGTGGACGCAAACCCCGTGCGCTGTCCTGATCCGGCCGCCGCTGTCAAGATGATCCGGTTGATTGAAAAAATGCGCCGGGAGGGCGACAGCGTGGGGGGCGTCATTGAATGCGTCGCGCGCGGCGTGCCGCCGGGCTGGGGCGAGCCGGTTTTTGACCGTCTCGAAGCCGACCTGGCCAAGGCGATGTTGAGTTTGCCCGCCTCCAAGGCTTTTGAGGTCGGCTCCGGCTTCGGCGGGATTCTCCTGACCGGCCGCCAGCACAATGATTTGTTCCGCATGAAGGGGGGCCGGGTGCGCACTGTCACGAATAATTCCGGGGGCATCCAGGGCGGCATTTCCAACGGGGAAAACATCGTTTTCCGCGTGGCCTTCAAGCCGGTGGCCACCGTCATGCACGAACAGCAAACCGTGGACGTGAATTTCAAAAACACGACGCTGCAAGGGCGGGGCCGGCATGATCCGTGCGTGCTGCCGCGCGCCGTGCCGATGGTGGAAGCGATGGCGGCCCTGGTGCTGGTGGATCACGCCTTGCGCCAGCGCGCCCAATGCGGGTGAGCGCTGGAAGGCAGGACGGGCAGTCCTCTGCCCGCCGTCGGGCATTGGCAGAGGAATCAACGTCGCACTACGGTCGTGCGGCGGGCAGCGGAGTGCCCGCCCTACCTTTCCCGGACTACCCATGACTGACGCATTACGCCGCCGCTTCACTTCATCACCAGGTTTTCGATGAAAAATTCCATCATGCGCGACTGGTTGACGCCGGTGTGGCCCAGGTCGGGTCCCACCTGCACTTCAAAGTTTTTCCCGGCTCTCTGCAAGGCCTGGATGAGCTGGAGCGCGTTGGAGTTATGCACGTTGTTGTCCGCCGTGCCGTAGTAGAGAAGCAGCCGGCCCTTGAGATTTTTGGCGTAAGTCATGACGGTGGCCGCGTCGTAGCCTTCCTTGTTTTCGGAAACCAATCCCTCGTAGCGCTCGCTGTAGATGCAGTTGTAGTTGCGGTAATCGGTCACCGGCGACGAGGCGCTGGCGGCTTGAAACAGATCGGGATAGCGCAGCAGCAGCGTGGCCGCCGCGGTGCCGCCGTAGGAGGTGCCATAAACCCCGACCCGGTTCGGGTCCACATAAGGGCGTTCCTCCAGGGCTTTGACGCCGGCGGCCTGGTCGTCCATTTCCACGATGCCGAGATGTCCGTAAAACGGGTCGCTGAATTTGCGCCCGCGCCCGGCCAGGCTGCGCGAGTCGAACGACGCCACCAGAAAGCCGTATTCGGTGGTGGCGTTGGGCGTGGCGAAAGTCTCGCGGGCCGCGCTGGTGATTGGCCCGCCATAAACGCTGACGAGCAGGGGATATTTCTTGTTCGGATCAAAGTTGGAGGGAAAGTTCAGCATCCCGTGAAGCTCCGTCCGGCCGTCCGCCGCCTTGAAGGTGAACAATTCCACGCGCTTGAGTCCGAGTTGGTCAAACCGCGTCAGGTCGCTCTTGGCCAGCTCGATGACCACCTGGCCCTGGTCGTCCACCAGGCGCGTGACCGGCGGCGTGTCATGGGTTTCGGCCACGTCAATAAAAAATTTCCCGTCGGGCGGGAGCTGCACGGTGTGGTTGAAAGCCGGGTCGGTCAGGCGGCGGTCCCCCTGGCCGTCCAGGCCAACGCGGTGCAACTGGAGTTTCATATAGTTGTCGCCGTCGCGCGCCATGTAATAAATCACCCCGGCGGGTTCATCAATCTTGAGGAGGTTGGCGACTTCGTATTGATGATCGGTCAGGGTGGCCGGCAATCGGCCGCTGAGATCGTAGAGGTAAAAATTCTTGAAACCGTTGCGCTCGGAGGTCCAGATGAAACGCTGGTGGTCGGCCAGGTATTGGAAGCCCGGCGCCCAATCCACCCAATTGGCCGGCCATTCCTCGTGGACAATGACGCGGCATTTGCCGGTGTCCGGATCGGCCGCCGCCAGTTCCAGGGTGTTTTGGCGGCGGTTCATCCGGCTGAAAAGCAGTTCCCGGCCGTCGTGGGTCCAGGCCAGGCGATAGACATAGTAGCCGACGACCGCGTCCGCGAACGGCTGGCCGTCGCGCACATCCACCGCCGTCGTCTTCTGGCTCTCCAAATCGTAGATGCAGAGGTCCACCTGGGGACTGGTCACGCCGGCTTTGGGATAGGGATCCACTTCCAGGCGGTTGTATTGCCTGGATTGGTCCAAATTCACCGTGTAGTCGGGAACCTGGCTCTCGTCAAACCGGTAAAAGGCGAGTTTCTTGCTGTCCGGCGACCACCACATGCCGGCGCTCATGCCCAATTCCTCCCCATAGACAATCGTGGCGATGCCATAGCGAATGCGGTTCTTTTCATTGCCCTCCGTCGTCACCGCCCTCTCCCCGCCGCCGTCGGGATCGCTGATCCAGAGATTATTGCCGCGGGCGAAGGCCTTGAACTTCCCGTCCGGAGAGGTGGTGGCGCTGGACAGGTTGCGGGCAATGCCGCCGCCGCCGATGCCGCCGCCGCCGCCAATGACATTGCCGCCCCGTCCGCCGCCGCGTCCGCCGCCGCCCCGGCCGCCGCGTCCGCCGCGTCCGCCGCGCGCGGCCGGTTCGGTGGCGTCGGCGTTGGTGGAAGACTTTTCCACCAGAGTGCGGCCGGTGGTATCGTAGTGAAAGGACTTGCCGCCCCACTGGTAGTCGAACCCTTTTCCGCCGTCGGTCCAGGTGACCGTGAGCCGGCCCGGCGTGAAAACTTCCCCGCGCAGTTCGCGGCTAATTTTTTGATACTGCTCGTAGCCGGGATAATGCGGCAAACGGTCCTGGGCAAGGAGGGTGGTTGCAATCGGGCCGGACAGGATGGCCAAGGCGGCCAGCATCAGGCCGGTTGGAAAGGGGGAATGTCGTTTGTTCATAGATTCTCTTGGGTCATGGCGGGGCAAAGGCTAAAGGATAAATGCCAAATGATAAATATTTGTTTTACTTCTGCCTTGTAAACTATATCCGTTGGGATATGCTGCCTTGGAAAGGAACCGCATGAGCAAAAAAACCGTGAGTTCTACCCTTCGTTGCGAGTGGGCGGCCAAAGACGTGGTGATTACCTGGAACGAAATCAAGCCCGCCAACCGCCCTGACTCCAGCGCCCGGACGGTGTCCGGAAGCCCTTCCTGCACCGGAGCAGGCACCGGCAGATGCCCGGTAAAGATCGTCGCTGGTGAGCGGGATTTTGCTGATTGCCCGAACCTGCCCAAAGGCTGAGCGTCCTTTGCCATTTCGAGACATTACGAATCATGGCGCGGGTGTCAAGCTCCGCCCAAAAACCGGGCGGACTGGAAAAAAGGCTTGCAAACCTGTGGAGCGGCAGTAAAATCAGAAAAAAGGCCCATGCTTGTCATGGGCAAGAAATCAAACGGGCAATATCAATCTGAAGGACTTCGAAGAAATGAGAACCCAAATTCTCGGCTTTGCAGTCAAGCAAACGCTGTTCTGCGGCGCGTTGTTCTTGCTCTCACTTGTCAGCGCTCAGGCGCAGGTGGACCTGGGGAAGGCTCAGGTTTCGGCCATCGGACACTTGTTCACCCAGCCATTTCCGCCGCCGGCCGGGGCGCAAAGTGATGTGACGGATTACCTGGTGGACCAGCGCCAGGTTTCGGGCGGCGGCGCGGTGCTACCCTCTGTGACTGCGGATTTTGACACGCACAACCAGTTCGTGCTGACGATCACCGCTCCCCCGGGGCAGCAGTTTATGGTGCATGTGCCGGACGGACAGTCGGTACACCTGGCCGCGCTCTTGGACTGGCAGGCAACCAATGTATCGTCGTACGGCCCCAGTGCCTATGGGACCACCGTGGTGAGCTTTGGAAACCTGTACGGGACGGCGCCGGGTTATTTCGCGCAGAGCGCCGTTTTGTCACAACTGCACGGGTTTTTCGGTTTCAACGACATTCAATCTCTGGCCATCACCAATGACCTTGCCTTTACGTCAGTCGCGTTGACAGCGACGGTTTCCGAGACGAACGTCGGGGCGGGCGTGCTCAACTACACGCCATCGAGTGATGATGCCTTCGTCTTTTATTACGCCACGACCCAAACCAACGATCCCGGACCCTTCCTATCCATTGTTCCGCTGCCGCCGCCTCCGCCTGCCAGCACCACCAATCTGGTGACGTTTGACGATTTGCCGGACCAGACCTCGATCCCCAACGGCTATGCGCAGTTGAATTGGTCGGGCTTTGAGGTGATCACCGCGATTGGCGACGGCTATACCAGCGGGTTGATTTCCCCACCCAACGTGGCGTTCAATCCGTATGGCTATGATGCCTCCATCAGCAGCAGCATACCATTCAACCTGATCTCGGCCTATTTGACGGCGGCCGTTGTGCCCACAATGGAGGTCCAGGTCGAGGGTTGGGTGGGGACGGCCTTGGTGTACGATCAAACCTACGGGCTGAGCGAGAGCAGCCCCACATTGGTCAACTTGAATTATGCGGGAGTGACGCAAGTCACGTTCATCGGCATGGACGGGAGCCCGTTCGTGATGGATAATCTGACGGTTTCGTCGCCCAGCTTTACGAACCTTCCGGCTCCGCCGCCGCCTCCGGCCACCAACACAGCCCCAGGCACGACCAATCTGGTGACGTTTGACGATTTGCCGGACCAGACCTCGATCCCCAACGGCTATGCGCAGTTGAATTGGTCGGGCTTTGAGGTGATCACCGCGATTGGCGACGGCTATACGAGCGGGTTGATTTCCCCACCCAA
>JBEKVM010000076.1:0-26134 GCA_049513975.1 Verrucomicrobiota bacterium
GTGTCGTAATCGATGTTGACGAAGCGTGCAGCCATATATTTGCATTGACTGACCGCTTGGCCCCTCGCCCTGTTCAAATCATTTCAAAAAATCTTCGCCCAAAGTCCGACAGGCTGCTAGGGCGTGCGGACGGTGTAGAAGCGTTGGGCATCGTTCGTCGTCGGCTGCGAAGTGAATTGGTACTGGCCGGCAACAATCTCAGCAACGGCCCCGGCCACTGTCCAATCGGTCAGCGGCAATGCCAGGTTGGTGGTGGACAGCACGGTAAAGGACGCGCTCGGAACATTGGTGAAAGAAAACTGCAAAACGCCGTTGCCTTGCATCTGTAAGCCGGTCAGGGTCGGCGCTGTGCCGATGACTCCCTGGGTGATCGGAATGGATTGACCGAGCAAAGTGATGTGACCCGTGCGGGCAGCGCCGGGGTTGGCGGTGAAGGAAAAGCTCACGATGCCGTTGGCCGCGCCGGTGATGGTCAACCAAGGCTGGTCGCTGGCGGGAGCAAAGGGCGCGAGCAAATCGGCGCTGGCGGGCAGGACGGACGGCAAGGCATCGCTGCCGGCGGCCATGCCTTCCAACTTGGGTGTTGCATCCACGAAAGCGTACGGAACTTCCAGGATCGCATTGAGAGCACTGTCAGCGATAAAGACATCGCCCACGCTGTCAACCGCAGCACTACTGGGTTTCGAGACCGACGGCTGGGACGCCAAGGTGATTAGGGCGCCGTTAGCCGCCATCCATTCCATGACCGAGCCGCCAAGCTGGTTGGCGAAATAGACATTGCCGGTGCCGTCCACCGCCGTGCCTTGGGGCCAAGACAGCCCCGAGGACACGAGGGTGGTCACAACGTTGCTGGCCGCCGTCCACTTCGTAATCGTGCCGGAGCTGGAATTGGCGATGTAAACATTACCCGCAATGTCCACAGCCACGCCGGACGATTGCATTCCCGATGAAACCAAGGAGATCACATTGCCGTTGGCCGCTGTCCACTCTTTGATGAGGTTGTTGCCGGTATCATCAATGTAAACATCGCCCGCCCCGTCCACGGCCACGCCATAGGGACCGCCAAACATAAAGCCCAGGCCCGAAACCAATGTGGTCACGTTGCCGCCGGCCGCTGTCCACTTCTTGACAGCGGTGTTGAAGGTGTCATCGAAATAAACATCGCCCGCGCCGTCCACCGCCAGGGCGGTGGGATTGTTCAAGCCCGGGGAGACCAGCGTGGTCAGGCTGTTGTTGGCCGGCGTCCACTTCTTGATCGCATTGTCGCCACTGTCACCGATATAAACATTGCCCGCGCCGTCCACGGCCACGCCCCAGGGTTTGCTCAGGTTGGACGAAACCAAGGTGGTCAACGGTCGGGCCGCGACATAGGTGGAACCGGCCTGGGTGACAGTGAGCGTCTGATAGCCGATGGTGAGGGTGCCGCAGCGCGTCGCTCCCGGATTGGCATCATGGCTGAAAATCACATTCGTGCTGCCGGCGCCGCTTTGATTCGCCCCCGTGAGGTGCAGCCAGGTGGCGTTCGCCGTCGCTGTCCAGGCGCCGGCTCTGGGGTCCACGGCAAGCACGACGCTATTGCTTCCGGCGCCCGGACCGGCTAAGAGGTTGGTCGTGCCCAACTGGTCGTTGGGTGTCCACGGCACAGCATTGAGACCGGCAAAAGTGGAATTCCATCCGGTGAAGCCCGCCAAATAATACACGGTGGCGTTGGTGTCAGAAGCGAAGACAGACGAACCCACGGTGGTGGGAGCGTTGCCGCTGAAAAAGACGCTGGTCAGATTGCTGCTGCCACTGAACGCGCTGTTTCCAACGTTGGTAACACTTCCCGAAATGGTGATGCTGGTCAGATTGGCAAGATTGGCAAAAGCATTCGTCGCGATGCTGGTGACCGGATGGCCGTTGATGGTGGCTGGAATGACCACGTTGCCGGGGCCTCCGAGGTAGCCGGTGATGGTTATGACCCCGGCATTGGTGGTGCAACGGAACGGGAGGAGTGACGAGGCCGGATAACCGTCAATAAAAGAACTCCAGCCGGCGGCGCCGGCGAAATAATAAAGCGTCGGATTGTTGTCGTAGGCAAACACATCCGTGCCCAGAGCCGGAGCGTTGCCCAGGAAATAGACTTTTTTCAGGGGGGTGCAATAAGCGAAGCCATAAGTTCCCACGCTGGTGACGCTGGCGGGAATCGTGACGTTCGTCATTCTGGCGCAGGTGGAGAAGGCAGAATTCCCGATGCTGATGACACTGCCGGGAATCGTGGCATTGGTCAGACTGAGGCAGCCATAAAAGGCGGAATCCGCAATGTTCGTGACACTGCCGGGAATGGTGTAACTTCCGACCAAGCCGGCCGGACATTCCACGAGCGTGGATTGGGTGATGTCGAACAACACTCCATTGACACTGCAATACGCGGTATTCCCTGCATCCACATTTAGGACCTTCAGGGACGTGCATTGACCGAACGCACCCGCCCCAAGGCTGGTGAGGCTGAGGGGAAGGGCGACGCTGCTCAGGCGGGAATCCTTATAGAATGCTTCGGCCCCAATGCTAATGACGCTGCCGGGAATCGTGACATTCGTCAGGTTGATGCAGTAAGAGAACGCATCATCCCCTATGCTGGTGACATCGCTGGAAATCGTAATGAGGGTCAGGCCGGAACACCCCTGGAAGGCATCGGCTCCGATGGCAGTAACCCCGTTGAGAATCGTGCAACTTCCAACCGTCCCGCCGGGATAGGCAAGCAGGGTGGATTGGGTGATGTCGAACAACACTCCATTGACACCGAGATAAGCGCTGTTGTTTGTATCCACATTGATGGCGGTCAGGCTGGTGCAGAAACTGAATGCCCCAGGGCCGAGGCTGGTCACGCTGGCGGGGATCAAGATGTTTGTCAGGCCGGACTCAGAGAACGCATCCTCTCCGATGCTGGCCACGCCATTGGAAATCGTGACGCTTAACAGGCTGGGACAGTAAGCGAACGCGGAAGCGCCGATGTTGGTGACGCTGGCGGGAATGACGACGCTTGGCAGGTTGGTGCAGCCATAGAACGCAACCGACCCGATGTTGACCAGGCCGCCGGAAAACGCGACGCTCGTCAGGCTGGTGCAGCCGTAGAATGCGGAAAATCCAATATTGGTGACACTGCCGGGGACCGTGACGCTCGTCAGCGTGGCGTCGTTCTGAAATGCGTCCGTTCCAATATTGTTGACAGTCAGGCCGTTGGTGCTGGATGGAATGACCGCGGGGCCGCCACCGCCAGTGTAGCCGGTAATGGTGGCGCTGACGCCGTCGGCATTGGTGCTGTAACTGAATTGGGCTTTCGCCGTCGGCGCGGTCAAAACCAGCAAACCCAAAAGGACGGCGATGAGTTTTTTCATCGCCGGGAGCTTTCCAGCGATTTCGCCGCTATTTCAAGACAAAAACACGGGAAAATCCGCAATCCGCAATCCCCATCACCGCCCTATCCACCCGCCGCCAACCACCAAATCGCCGTCATAAAACACGCACGCCTGCCCCGGCGTGATGGCGCGTTGGGCCGTCAGCAGCTTCACCTTCGCGCCCCCGCCCGCCTGCGGCCGGACGATGGCCGGCGTTCCCGGATGGTTATACCGGATCTTGGCCGACACCTGCATCTCTTCCGGCGGCTCGTCGAATGGAATCCAGTTGCATCGCTCCACCGTGAATTCCTCCCGGTCCAGGGCCCAATCATCGCCAACAACCACACGATTATTGACAGCGTCCAGCTCAATCACATAAAGCGGTTTCGGCGACGAAAGCCCCAGCCCCTTGCGCTGCCCGATGGTGTAAAACTCGATCCCGTCGTGCTGTCCCAGCACCTGCCCCTGCAGATTGACAATCTCACCCCGGTGCCGCTCCGCCAGTTTGGCCGTTTCCAGGAACTTCCCGTAGTCCTTGTCCGGCACGAAACAAATTTCCATGCTCTCCTCCTTGTCCGCCGTTTTCAACCGGCACTCCCGGGCCACCTGCCGCGTGTCCTGCTTGGTTTTTTCGCCCAGGGGAAACAGCGACCGCGCCAGTTGATGCTGCCGCAGTGAAAAAAGAAAATAACTCTGGTCCTTGCGCGGGTCCCGGCCTTTTTTCAAAAGCGTCCGCCCCCCGTCCGCGCTTTTCTCCACCCGCGCAAAATGCCCGGTCGCGATAAAATCCCCGCCCAACTGCCGCGCCCGGTCCAGCAGCGCGCCGAACTTGAGCTTCTCATTGCACAGCACGCACGGATTGGGCGTCCGCCCCGCCTTGTATTCCTGCGCAAAATAGCCGATCACCTGCTTTTGAAACGCCTCCGCCTCGTCAATCAGGTAATACGGAATCCCCAACTGGTGGCAGACACTGCGCGCGTCCGTCACCGCCTGCGGCCCGCAGCACTTGTCCTCCGCGCGCGAAACACAATCCTGCGGCCAGAGCTTGAGGGTGATCCCCACCACGTCAAAGCCCTGCTCCAGCAGCAGCGCCGCCGCCGCCGAGGAATCCACCCCGCCGCTCATCCCAACGATCACCCGCGTTTTTTTTGCTCCGTCCATTTGCATTACCTTTTCGTCATCGGCCAGTCTTGGTCGGGTCGGGAAAGGTGGGGCGGGCACTCCGCTGCCCGCCGCGGCGCGCACGGAGTGCGCGCCCCACCAACCAAGACTGACGGATAACTAATTTTCACTGTTCACCATTCAAAATTCACTTGTCTCCCAGCGACCGGTTCACCGCGTTCAAGTAGGCCCGCGCGCTGGCTTCGATCACATCCGTGCTCGCCCCCTTGCCCGTGATCGTTCTCCCCCCTCCGAAATCCACCTTCACCGTCACCTCCCCCAGCGCGTCCTTGCCTTGCGAAACCGCCCGCAACGCATAATCCATCAACTTCCCCGGCCGGCCCGTCAGCCGGTCTATCGCCTTGAGCGCCGCGTCCACCGGACCGTCGCCGATGCCCGCGTCCTGGGCCGATTCCTTTTTCCCGGCCAGCTTTTGCAGGCGCACCGTCGCCGTCGGCACCATGCGGTTGCCGCTGGTCACGCTCAAATAGTCCAGCGACCAGGTTTCCGGCACCTCCGTCATCTGCCCTTCCACCAGCGCCCGCAAATCGTCGTCATAAACAAATTTCTTCTTGTCTCCTATCTCCTTGAACCGGGCAAAAATCGCCCCCACCTCCGCCTCGCTCATCTTGAAGCCCAGATGCCGCAGCCGCGCCGAAACCGCCGCCCGCCCGCTGTGCTTGGTCAGCGGCATCTCCGTCCCTCCCCAACCCACCGCCACCGGGTCCATGATCTCGTACGTCTCCCGCTTCTTCAGAATCCCGTCCTGATGAATCCCGGCCGAATGGGCGAACGCGTTCTCCCCCACAATCGCCTTGCTCCGCTGCACCGCCAACCCGCTCATCCGCGCCACCAGCCGCGAACTCTTCACGATCTCCCTGGCCTGCAAACCGCACTCAAATCCCCCGTAAAAGTCCCCCCGCGTCCTCATGGCCATCACGATCTCCTCCAGCGCCGCGTTGCCCGCCCGCTCGCCGATGCCGTTGACCGTGCATTCCACCTGCCGCGCCCCCTGTCCCACCGCCGCCAGCGAATTGGCCACGGCCAAACCCAAATCATTATGACAATGCACGCTGACAATCGCCGCCCCCGACCGGAATTCCGGCACCGCCTCGCAGAGACGCCCGATCATTGCCCCATACTGCTCCGGCACCGCCCAGCCCACCGTGTCCGGAAAATTCACCGTCGTGGCCCCCGCCGCCACCACCGCTTTGCTCACTTCCACCAAAAACTCCGGCTCCGTCCGCGAGGCGTCTTCCGGCGAAAACTCCACGTCCTCCACAAAAGTCTTCGCCCGCTTCACCCCCTCCACCGCCAGCCGCAAAATCTCATGCTGCGCCTTGCCCAGCTTAAACTCCCGGTGGATCTTCGATGTCGCCAAAAACACATGAATGCGCCCCCGCTTCCCCGCCGGTTTGACCGCCGCCCCCGCCGCATCAATGTCCTGCGCCAGGCACCGCGCCAGCCCGCAAATCACCGGCCCCTTCACCTCCCGCGCAATCGTCTGCACCGACAAAAAATCCCCGTCGCTGATCACCGGAAATCCGGCTTCGATCACATCCACCTTCAGCCGGGCGAGCTGCCGGGCGATCTCCAGTTTCTCGCGCAAGTTCATGGAAGCGCCGGGGCACTGCTCCCCGTCGCGCAACGTCGTGTCAAATATAATAATCCGGTTCTTCTTCATAATCGTAATCCTAATCTTAATCTTAATCTCAATCTTATTCTCATTCCGTGCGCCCCGTCCGCCCCATTTGTCCTAAGTCCTGTTTTCCCGCCCGGCCCTCCCGCACGGCAACAAAAAAACCCCGTCGCCTCACTCATAATCTTAATCCTAATCTTAATCTTAATCTCATTCCGTGCCCCCGGTCCGCCCCGTTGGTCCTAAGTCCTGTTTTCCCGCCCGCCAACAAAAAAACCCCGTCGCCTCACGGTGGCGACGGGGTTTAAAAAATTACTCAACCAATTCAAACCTCAACCGCCGCGCGGCCGGCCGGCAGCGCGATAAGCGACAGTCGAAGGTTCAAATTCATAATCACGCCCAACAGATACCCCGGGACCGCCACCCCGTCAACCCTTTTTTTCCAGAATCGGGAACCCGGGCGCGCATCTTGATACCACCACCATGCGATTTGCCAATTCCCTCGCCCCACGAAGTGGGGAGAGGGTTAGGGTGAGGGGTTCCATCCATCCAATGGTGGTTGTATCCAGATGCGCCCGGAACCCGGTTCCTCGTCCTTCGTGACGCGACACCTTTCACTATCCACTATTCACTATTCACTATCCACTATTCACCATTCACTATTCAAAATTCCCCCTTCTTCCCCCTTTGGGGTCTCCGCGCACTTTTTGCGCAACTTCGCGCAACGTTTGCGCGTCTATCTCAGTGCGTTCGGCAGAAAACACGGTCTTTTGCCGGTAAAACGGCCTTTTACTCACTTGGCACGCTAATTGCCTTGGAGACAGGGTGTTCCGCATTCGGCGGCGTGAAATGCGCGCTTCCGAATCGAACTGAACCTTAAACCAATGGAAGTTATGAACGTATTGACAAAAACATTGATCCTGGCCGGCTGTGTGGCCGCACTGGGACTGGGAGCGACCGCTTTGATGGCCGGTGGCGGCGGCGGCGGCGGTGGTGGTGGATTTGGCGGTGGGGGCGGTGGTGGCGGCAGGGGGGGATTCGGTCTCGACCTGGACCAGGCTCGTCAGGACATGGACGTCAAGGATGATGCTGAATGGACCGCCATTTCAGCCAAGATCACCGCAGTGCAAACCGCGCAGCGCGCCAACTTCGGCGGGCGGGGTGGTCGGGGGGGTCGGGGGGGTCGGGGTGGTGCCGCCGGCGGCGGCGGTGGCGGTGGTGGCGGTGGCGGCGGTGCCGCTGCTCCCACGACTCCGCTGACGACCGCGATAGCAGCCTTGCAAAAGGCTTATGACGACAAAGCCCCGGCGGCTGATATCAAAACGGCCATCGCCAAGGTGCAGGCGGAACGCAAGGCCAACGCCGCCGCGCTCACCAAAGCGCAGGATGAATTGCGCAGCCTGTTAAACGCCCGTCAGGAAGCCTATCTCATGCTGCAGCCCGGCGCACTCTTGCAGTAAGAATCCTGTGATCAAAATCACTAAAATCTGCATCGGCGGCCAGGGCCGCCGGTGGGTTTAAGCAGCCCGGCGGCGCTCCTATCCGAGCGCCGCCGTGAGCTGAATCCGAACGTCCAAGCAACGCAGTTATGAACGAAAGCAAGAAAATCGAAACTCCGGCGGACCCGCCCCCCGCCAAATTGCTCGATCGCATGGTCGAAGCCAAACAACTGTCCGTGGCCGATGCCAGCATTCTTGCCGCCCAGTCCGCCAAGGGCAAACCCGAACTCGTTCAATCCGAGGACAGCGTCCTCCGCTGGCTGGCCGGCGAATATCATTTGAATTTCACCACCCTGGACAACATCGAGCCGGACCGCGAACTCCTTTCCCTCTTTCCCGCCCGCGTCCTGCTCAAGGAAGAACTCCTCCCTTTGCAGCGCCTGAACGGCGTCGTCCAGGTCGCCACCAGCCGCCTCTTTGCCACCCAGGGCCTGGACACCCTCAAGACCTTGACCGGCCTGAAGATCCAGCCCGTCCTCGCCCCGGCCGAAGCCATCCGCCGCGAGATGAAGACCCGCCTCGGCATCGGCGCCGACACCATTGACACTCTGGACGAAGACGCCCCGCTCCTGGTCGTGGACGAGCTGGGTGATGAAAATGCCGACCTGGAAAGCGCCGCCGAGGACGCTTCCATCATCAAATTCGTCAACCAGGTCTTTACCGACGCCATCGAATTGCGCTCTTCCGACATCCACCTCGAGCCCTTCGAGGAGGAATTCCGCATCCGTTACCGCATTGACGGTGTGCTGCAGGAAGTCCCCGTGCCGGCCCAGCTCAAGCGCTTTCAGCCCGCCATCGTTTCCCGCATCAAGATTCTCAGCCATCTCAACATCGCCGAAAAGCGCCTGCCCCAGGACGGACGCATCAAACTCCGCCTCGCCAACAACGAAGTGGACGTGCGCGTTTCCATCATCCCCATGCTCCACGGCGAAGCCGTCGTTCTCCGTCTCCTCCGGCAAAAGGGAACCTTGATGGGCATGAACGAATTGGGCATGGGCGCCAACGAAGTCAAATCTTTCAAGCGCATCCTCGCCCTGCCCCATGGCATCATTCTCGTCACCGGGCCAACCGGCAGCGGCAAAACCACCACCCTCTATACCGCCCTCAACGAAATCAATGATTTGGAAACCAAAATCATCACCATTGAAGACCCCATCGAGTACCAGATGAAGGGGGTCAACCAGATTCAAGTCAACGAGAAGGCCGGCCTGACCTTCGCCCGCGGCCTGCGCTCCATTTTGCGCCACGACCCCGACGTGGTTCTGGTCGGCGAAATTCGCGACGAGGAAACCGCCCAGATCGCCGTCCAGGCCTCCCTCACCGGCCACCTGGTCTTTTCCACCTTGCACACCAACGACGCCCCCGGCGCCCTCAACCGCCTGGTGGACATGCACGTCGAACCTTATTTGGTCGCCTCTTCCCTTGAAGCCGTCCTGGCCCAGCGCCTCGTCCGCGTCCTCTGCCCCCACTGCAAGCAGGAGGACAAATCGGAAATCGCCTCCGTTCTCAAAGAAAAATTCGGTTATCCCAAGAGCCAGGTGTTTTACAAGGCCGTCGGCTGCGGGGAATGCCGCCAGATCGGCTTTCACGGCCGCCAGGCCATCTTCGAGTGGATGGACATCAACAACGAGATTATCGAACTGCTCCTCAAAAACTCCTCCGCCGTCATCATCCGCGGAGCCGCCGTCCGCAACGGCATGAAGAGCTTGAGCGACGACGGCTGGCGCCTGGTGCGCGAAGGCGTCACCACCCCGGAGGAAGTCATGCGCGTGACCAAGGACCAGACCCTCTTCGGCGCCGAAAAGAAGCCCGCCATCGTGGAGAAGCCCGACATAGATGTCGTCTCCGAAGCGGAAGCCAAACCGAAAATCTT
Source organism: Verrucomicrobiota bacterium (assembly GCA_049513975.1). Taxonomy (GTDB): domain Bacteria; phylum Verrucomicrobiota; class Verrucomicrobiia; order Limisphaerales; family Palsa-1400; genus JBEKOF01. The sequence continues at coordinate 9,550 of JBEKVM010000076.1, forward strand.
GGTTGCCAAACATTGATTTAAAACGTCATGCCACTTTTTCAATACAAAGCCTTTCAAGCCTCCGGCGCAGTCGCCGAGGGCCAGCTCGAGGCGGGCGGGCGCCAGGAAGCCTTCCGGCAAATGGAGGAAAAGGGACTCAAGCCCATCAGCCTTTCGGAGAGGGCGGCCCCCAAAGTCGCCGGCGCCAAAGGCGCCGCCAGCGACGCCGGCGCGCCGGCGGGCGCGGGCACGGGGCTGAGTTTAAATTTGGGCTCCAAGAAGGTCTCGGCGCGGATGCTGGAAAATTTCACCCGGCTGCTCTCCAGTTTGCTGGCGGCGGGCGTGCCCTTGAGCCGCGCCCTGGTCATCCTTTGCAAAGAAGCCTCCAATCCTGTCGCCCAGGCCAAATGGAAGGGCGTCTATGATTCGGTGGTGGACGGGGTGACGCTGGCCGACTCCATGGCTACCATGCCCGAAACCTTTCCCCGCGTCTATGTGGCCATGGTCTCGGCGGGCGAAACCGGCGGATTTCTGGACCTGGTGCTGGCGCAAATTGCCGATTTCCAGGTGCGGGAAAGGGATTTGCGCTCCAAGGTCCTGGCGGCGGTGCTTTATCCCGCCATTTTGTTGGTCCTGGCCATCTGTGTGCTCGTGTTCTTGATGACGTTCTTCATTCCCCGCTTCCAAAAAATGTTCGAGGGCTTCAACGCCCAGTTGCCCCTCATCACCCGCATCATTGTCGGCGTCAGCCACCTCATTCGCTCTTACGGGCTTTACATGCTGGCCGGCATTGTCATCATCGTCTTCTCCGTGCGGAAATGGGTCAAATCAGAAGAAGGCAAGCGCAAATGGGAAGGGCTGCTCCTCAAATTGCCCGTCCTCGGCCCGCTCACCAGCCAGTTCGCCATGGCCCGGTTCTGCCGCATGCTCGGAACCCTCCTCAACGCCGGCGTCCCGCTGGTCCAGGCCCTCAACGTCGCCCGCAAATCCATCGGCAACCAGATCCTGGTGGATGCCGTTTCCAATTCCATCGAGCGCGTCAAGGAGGGCGCCCAACTGGGCACCAGCCTCTCCGATTGCCGCAATCTCTTCCCCGGCTCCGTCCTGGAAATGATTTCCGTCGGCGAGGAAAGCGGCAAGCTCGACGCCGAATTGGTCCGCATTGCCGTCGTCACCGAAGCCGACCTGGACCGGAACCTCAAGACCGCCGTGGCCCTGGCCGAACCGGCCTTGCTCTTTTGCATCGCCGCTTTTGTCGGCACGATCTTTATCGGGATGCTCATTCCCATTTTCAGTTTGCAGGAATACATTAAATAACCAACCGAAAGGACGCTTTATGAATATAAAACACATCACCGCAAGAAAAGGCCGGCGGAACCCCTGGCGCCGGCGCGCCTTCACCCTGGTGGAACTTTTGCTGGTCCTGACCATTCTGGCCATTCTCGCCGGCATCGTCCTGCCCAAGTTCAGCGGCGTCGGCGACAAGGCCCGCCGCGCCGCCGTCCAGACCGACATCTCCAATTTTAAGACCGCCCTGTCCATGTACGAAATCGAGATGGGCGATTTTCCTCCTGGGCGGACCGGTTTGAGCGCCTTGATTTTCAAGCCGAGCGGCGCCTCCAACAAGTGGCGCAAGTTCTTGGATGTGGACAAGGTTCCCAATGACCCCTGGGGCCATCCCTACGTCTATGAAAAGCCCGGCAGACACAACCCGGACACCTACGATATCTATTCCCTGGGGCCGGATGGAAGAGGAGGCAACGATGCGATTGGCAACTGGACACCCGCCAACCAATAGCAAAGCCGGGCCGCCCCGCGCTTTCACCATGGTTGAGCTGGTCATCGTCATGACCATCATGGTCATTGCCGTCGGCGTGGCCGCCCCCTCCTTCAAGGCCTTTTTGCAGGGCAGCAACCTGGAAAACGAGGCCCGGCGATTCTTATCTTTGACTCGCTTTGGCGCCGGCCGGGCCGTGGCCGAAGGGCTGCCGGTGGATTTGGGGATCAACGTCAAACAGAATAAATACTGGCTCGCCGCCGTCGGCGGCTATACCGAAACAAAAACGAATGTCTCTTGGTTTATGGCTGACAACAATGTGCAAATGCTGGTCTCCCAGTCCTTCGGCGCCCTCACCCAGTCCAACTTTTGGACCCCCTCCGTCATGCGCGGCGCCAGCCTGCCCATCATCCGCTTTCAGCCCGATGGCTTCGTCAGCGAGACCAGCCCGCAAATCATCAAGTTCCGCCAGGCCAGCGGACCCGAAATCTGGATTGTGCAAAATCCCAATCACCTCAGATATGACCTGCAACTCGACCATGCCAGATCCTCGCGCTAATATGTGCCGCCGCCGCGCCTTCACCCTGATCGAAGTCCTCGTGGCGACGCTCTTCATGGTCGTCGTCATCCCGGTCGCTCTGGGCGCGATGCGCGTCGCCAGCATGGCCGGCGAGGCCGGCCAGCGCAAGCTGGTCGCCGCCCGCATTGCCACCAAAGTCATCAATGATCTGCGCGTCGAAAACCTCTTGCAAAACGGCGGACAACGCGGGATCGTGCAGGAAGACGGCGTTGCCTACACCTGGTCCCAAGCCAGCCAATTCTGGACCGTGGACCCCCTCAGCCAAATGTACGTCTCCACCATCACCGTCGAATACAAGGTGGCCGGCCGCCGTTGCAACGTCCAACTCAGCACCCTCGTGCCCCCGGCGATCCAATGAAAACGGCACCCTCCAGCCCCGTCCTTTCCCGCGCCGCCGCCTTCACGCTCATTGAGTTGATCCTGGCCATTTCCATCATGTCCCTCATTCTCGCCGCCATGAGCAGCGTTCTCTACATCGCCTTCCATTTGCAAATGCACATGAACGACGCCCTGGAGCAAAGCCTCCCGGTGGAGCAGGCCCTCACCTGCATCCAGCGCGATCTGGCCAACATCGTCTGCAACAATTCCACCAACGCCGGCCTCCTCGTCGGCCCCTTCCAATCCATCAACCAAACCAACGTCCTGCCTTTCCAGATCGGCCCCGACTTTTACACCACCGACGGCCAGCCCGACGGCCTGGTCCCGTGGGGAGACATCGAGAAGATTGATTATTTGCTCCAGCCCCCGACCAACCGCCTGCACGCGGGCATGGACTTGGTGCGCGCCGTCACCCGCAACCTCCTCCCCATCAACGGCCCCGCCCAACCTGACCAGAAGCGCACCCTTTTAAACGGCGTCCAAAACGTCCTCTTCACCTACTACGACGGCACCTCCTGGGAACAGAGCTGGGATTCCATCCAGCAAACCAATTTGCCATCCGCCATCAAGATGCAAATCCAGATGGCCCCGCAAGGCTTCGGCCGGGGAGTCGCTCCCCCCAAATCCTACGAACTGGTCATACCCGTGGATGTCCAGATGAGCACCAATATCACCATCTCCCTGCCATGAACCTTCGCCGCCACAATTCGAGCAGGGAAAGCAGGCCGCTTTGGAGTGCGGCGGCTTGCCGCCGCTTTGTCCAGCCAGGCTGCGCTCCGTCGAAAAGCCGGAGCAACCTCCTGCACTCCAATTTTGCCCCCCGCCTTTCCGGCTCCGTCCTCATTGTCGTGATGTGGATTGCCTTTGGCGTCGTCGGCCTGGCCCTCTATTTCGGCCATTCCATGGAGATGAGCATGCGCGCCGCCGACTACCAACTCGCCAGTTTCCAAGCCGACCAGGCCATCGAATCGGCCGCCATTTATTACAGCAACATCTTGATCAACCTCGCCCAGCCCAATATGCTCCCGCAGACCAACAATTACAAAACCGCCGCCGTCAAGGTCGGCGACGCCATGTTCTGGATCATCGGCCGCGACACCAACGATATGGATTTTTCCCACCGCCAGCCCGACCCGGTCTTTGGCCTGATTGACGAGGCCTCCAAGGCCAATTTGAACAACACCAATCTCTACGGCAGCCCCGACACCTCCACCAATCTGCTGCAAAACCTGCCGCAAATGACCCTCCCCTTGTTGTCCGCCATGTATGACTGGAACACCTCCAACGCCAACCCCACCATGAACGGGGCCAAGTCGCCCACCTATGAAGGCCTCAATCCTGCCTACATGTGCAAGCAGACCAATTTTGAAACCATCGGCGAACTCCGCATGGTCTATGGCATGAACCTGGACCTTCTCTACGGCGAGGACGCCAACCTCAACGGCGCCCTGGACCCCAACGAAAATGACGGCCCGGTCCTGCCGCCCAACGATAACAATGATGGCCAGCTCGATTCGGGCATCCTCGAATACGTCACCGTCTATACTTCCGAACCAACCAACTTCGGCGTCCCCACCGCCAGATTGGCCACCACCTATGTCACCACCAACCGCCAGTCGGTGACCAACGGCAGCGGCCTGGCCAGCTTTATCCAAACCAATTTCCCCTCCATCTACACCACCATCAGTTCTAAACTGACCGCCATGGCCACGACGCCGCCCACCAGCGTCCTGGATTTCGCCCTCAAAAGCGGCATCGCGGAAATGGACTTCATCACTCTCGAGCCTTACCTTTATGGCTCCAACACCGTCGGCTTGATCAACGTCAACACCGCCACCGCCACCGCCCTGGCCTGCATCCCGGGCATCGGTTACAACAACGCCCAGGCCGTCCTCAGCTACCGCCAGGGCAATCCCGGCCGCCTCAATTCCATCTACTGGCTCAAAGACGGCATGGCCAGCCTCGGCACCAACGCCATGCTCCAGGCCGGCCCCTGGGTCACCTCCCATTCCTTTCAATTTACCGCCGACATCGCCGCCGTCGGTCATTTCGGCCGCGGCTACCGCCGCGTCAGATTTGTCTTTGATTGCAGCAGCGGCACACCCCAGATTGTGTACCGCCAGGACCTGACCTATTTGGGCTGGGCTTTGGGCAAGCATATTCATGACCAGTTATTGGCTGGAACCTTACGATAATGAACCTCTTTAAAAAACAACGCCCGATCCGTCCGATCCGACCGCTCAGGCCGATGCTGGAACCTTACGATAATGAACCTCTTCAAAAAACAACGCGCCTTCGCTGTCCCGGGAAGCACACGCGCCCTCGCGTGTTCCAGTCGGCGCCCTCGCCGGCTGGTTTTCACCGTTGACCATACAAAATAATGAACCTCTTCAAAAAACAACGGGCCTCCTCTGTCCTGGGTATTGCCATTGACGGCAACCGCCTGGAGGCGGTCGTCGTCCGGCGCAGCGGCGGCTCTCTCCAAATCCGCCAAAACCTCTCCGCCAACATGGCCCTGGCGCCCCTCACCGGCGATCCCGAACTGGTGGGCCGCGAAATCCGCAATCATCTCGAGGCCGCCGGCGTGCGCGAAAACCGCTGCGTCGTCTGTTTGCCCCTCACCTGGGTTTTGACCCTCCAAGCCAAGGTGCCCGATATTTCCGGGCCGGACCTGGACAGCTACCTGCAAATCGAAGCCGAGCGCGGTTTTCCCTCCGGCTACGAATCGCTCTTCATCACCCGTTCCCGCTTTAAGGCCCCCAACGGCGAGGAGTTCGCCACCCTCTTGGCCGTGCCCCGCAACCAACTGGATTTGCTGGAGAAGGCCTTGCGCGCCGCCAAACTCAAGCCCCTCGCCTTTGCCATGGGCATCAGCGCCACCCAAAGCCCCACCCAGCAGGCCAGTCAGCGCGTTCTCACCCTGGCCCTCAGCAATCATGGCCTGGAATTGCAGGTCACCGGCGGCGGCGGCATCATCGCCTTGCGCTCCCTGGATGCCGCGGTGGAATCCGAAGGCGCCCGCCGCAAGGTTTCAACCGATTTGGTCGCCCGCGAAATCCGCATCACCCTCGGCCAGTTGCCCGGCGGTTTTTCCGACGGGCCTGGCCCCATCAAAGTCTTTGGCGAGGGCGAAATCACCCGCCAGTTCATCACCGAAATCGCCCCACGCTTGAGCGTCCTCGGCTTGCGCGTCGAGCCTATGGACCGCCCGGCCTCCGTCACTTTTGAACACCCGCCCAAGCCCGAAATCGCCGCCTCCCCCGTCCTCGCTTTGGCCGCCGCCTACGTCCAGAGCGGCGATGTCGGCCCGGATTTCCTTCCCCCCAAGGTCTCCCCCTGGCGCCAGTTTGTTTCCACCAAGCTGTCCACCCAGAAGCTGGCCTACGCCGGCGGCGCCGCCGCGGTCCTGGTCGTCATGCTCGGCGGCTTGTTCGGATGGCAGCAAATCCAGCTCTACAAGTTGAATCGCCAGTGGGACGCCATCAAGGACCGCGTGACCGAGCTGCAGAAGGACAGCGACAACATTGACAAATACCACCCGTGGTTCGACCAATCCTACCGGGCTTTGACTATCTGGGCCAAATTGACCTCCGCCCTTCCCGTCCGGGGGACCGTTACGGTCAAGACCATGGAAATCCGCGACCTGTCCACCGTCACCGTTCACGGCACCACCACCAGCATCGCCGATTTTAACATCATGCGCGAAACCTTGGGCAAAATTCCGGGCGTGACCGATCTTCATGCCGATACCGCCGGCAGCCCCCCACAGATTCAATACAATTTGAGCTATCAATGGAAACCCCGTGCCGGAGAGGATTCAACCAATGGACACTAAAAAACGCGAAAAAATGCTCCTGATTGCCGCCCTCGTCGCCGGGGGACTGCTCCTGCTCAATTATGTCGTCATCACCCCTCTGACCAATAGTTGGAACGCCCGGCAGGACAGAATCAAAGACTTGAAAAACACCATCGCCACCGGACACACCCTCCAGCAGAACGCCAAAGCCATCGAGGATGAATGGAACCGCATGTACACCAACACTCTCCCGGTCAACCCCACTCTGGCCGAAAGCCAGTTGTTCAAGGCCTTCCAGAACTGGGCACAGTCCAGCCAGGTCAATCTCGTCTCCCAAAAACCCCAACCAAAGGACAGCGAAGACCCGGCCTATTTCAACGAGGAATGGCATGCCGACGTCACCGGCAGTTTGAAGCCTATCTTTGACTTTCTCATCTGCGTGGAAGGCAGCCCGATGGGCTTGAAAGTGGATTCCGTCGAACTTTCCACCCGGGACGACCGGGGCAGCCAACTGGCCCTTGGCCTGACCGTCAGCGGCTTGATCCTCAATCCTCCAACTAATAACGTAAAATGAAAAAACACATCATTGCGCCATTCCTCCTCTTGCTCGTCGCCGCCTTTATCGCCGCCGCTCAGGACAATGGCAGAGAGGCCCAAATCGCTGCCCAACTCGCCGCCCGCCGCGCCGCCGAAAACGGGGGCGGCGACGCCACCCCGGCCAATACCGCCGACACCGGCGCGACCAATGCCACCGACACTGGCGCCGCCACTGGCGCCGACGCCGGCATGCCCAATGGCGCCGATGCCGACGTCACCAACACCGTCAACACAGGCGGCACCAACGGCGCCGCTGCCGACCCGGAGGAGATCGCGCGGCAGGCCCGCATCGCCCTCACCAACAAGGACTTGGCTGCCAGCAGCAATTCGCCCGGCAATCTGGCTTCCTTGCAAATCATCTTCCAGAAAAACATTTTTGACCCCAACCGCCAGCCCTGGGTTCCGGGAGGCCCGGTCCGCCCGCCGGCGCGAGTCGAAACCTGGGGTGTGCGCGGCACATCTTGTATGGGATCAAACGGTTGGGTGGCCGACTTTGAAGGCGATGGCGTGCCAAGCTACCCGCCATTCCGCAGCGTCGGCCAGTTGGTCAACGGCTTCAAAATCAAGGACATCACCTTCTCCAATGTCACCTTGATAGACACCAAAGCCACCACCAACGCCGAGCAGGTTTGGGACGTGCCGGGCTACGGCAAGGGTCAACAGGGACTGACCCGCAACGATGGCGGACCTTGGAAGCCGGCTTACTACACCGTGGAGTATGCCATGCCCAATCGCGGCCCCAGGCAGGCGGATAACGGAATGGGCGGCCCCCAATTCCCGCCGGTCCCCACCATGATGGCGGATAATAACCCGGCCGCTTTTAACTTCGGCGGCAATGCGCAGGATGACAACTCCGGCGGCTTCGGCGGCGGTCGTAACCGGCAACGCGGCGGCGGTGGCCCCGGCGGCGGTCGCGGTGGTCGTCAGCCAGGCGGCGGTGGATTTGGCGGATTTGGCGGCGGCGGCGGCGGCGGCAACGCCAACGCCAGCTTCGCTCCTCCCACCGTCGTGGACCCCAATGCTCCGATTGACCCGGCCGTCCTGCAAAGACTCCAGCAACGCCGTCAACAAGAACAATAACCATGAAAAACTTTCCCCCAGTTTTAACTATCAGTCCGGTAGGGCGGGCAGTCCTCCCTGTGCGCCGTAGCCTTGGCGAAGGCACATGCCCGCCGCCTTCCCGCCCGTCCAACCTGTCAGACTTGTCCCCTTTACACTCACAAAATTTTACCAAAGGCGTTCCGGCCAAAAACCAGGCGCTCCCAGGAAAGTCCAAAACTATGAAAAACATGTCACCTATATTGTTGGCCGGCTTGATCGCCGGATGGTTCGCCTTCACCGCCCCCGCCGCGCCCCAGGACCCCGCGCCGCAGCCGCCCGGACAAACCGCCCAGCCGGCCAATCAGGACACCAACACACCGCCGGCCACGGTCCCGGCCGCCAATCAGACCAACGCCGCGCCGGCCGTTCCTCTGGCCGGCAACACCAATGCCGAATTGTCCTCCGGCACGGCCGACCAGGGCTTGACCCTGAATTTGCGCGGCGTCTCCGTTGACAGGGCTTTGGCTTTCCTGAGCGAGGCCGTTGGCTTTACCATCAACCGCCAGACCAGCACCCGCGTTGAAGGCACGGTGGATCTGGTGAGCGAACAACCCATCAGCAAGGAGGAACTCATTCCCCTCTTCAACAAGGTCCTGGCCGATCACGGCTTGACCGCCATTCAAGACAAGAAAACCCTCACCATCATGACCCTGGAGATGGCCCAAAACAACGCCCAAACTCCTGTCAACGTCCTCACCAATTCTTATGAGGAAATTTCACCCGACTCCCAGGTCGTTACAGAGGTTATTCCCGTTCACAGCCTCAATCCCACCCAGGCGGTCAAAGATCTCTACACCCTCATTCCGGAAGGCGCCAAAATGAACTCCAACGAAGCCGGCAATGCCATCATCATGACCGGCCGCCAGGCCGACATCCGCCGCTTTGCCCAAATCATCAAGGCGATTGACAGCACCGGCAACGGCGACCTCCAGGTCTTCTTGCTCCGTTACGCCGATTCCAAGGCTCTCGCCGCTGAGTTGAAGGATGTTTTCACCAGTCAGGACACCACTCCCGGCGTCAACCCCTTCGCCATCTTCGGCCGTCGCGGCGGCGCTGGTGGGGGTGGCGCCGGCGGCGCCGACGAAAGCTCCAAGCGCGCCGCCGTTCATGTCAATGCCGTCTCCGACGACCAGAACAACGCCGTCCTGGTCAGCGCCCCGGCCGACTTCATGCCCGGCATCTCCAACATCATTGACAAGCTCGACATTCCCCAGGAAGACACCGTCCAGATCGAACTGTTTGCTCTCCATAATGCCGATTGCAGCGACGTGGCCAACGAACTCCTCGCCCTTTTCCCGGATCCCAACCTCCAGGCCCAGAATCAAACCGGCGGACGCCGCGGCGCCGCCCAGTTCGGCGGTGGTGGATTTGGCTTTGGCCGCGGCGGCAACGCTGCCTCGTCCGCAGCGGGCATGAGCGACCGCCTGAAAAAGCAAGTCACCGTCAATGCCGTGCCCGATCCCCGCACCCAATCGGTCCTGGTCACCGCCTCCAAAGACACCATGACTCAAATCAGGCACATCATTGACGAGATGGACAGCAACCCGGCCGGCCACATGAACGTTTACGTTTTCCAACCCACCTTTGCCGACGTGTTGGACCTCCAGGGTCCGCTTCAGGACCTGTTCATGGCCACGGGCAAGACCTCCAGCTCGACTTCTCAGCAAAATGCCTTGCTCATGCGCATGCAATCCGGCGCCCAAGCCATGTCCTCCTCCATGTCCTCCTCCAGCACCCTCAGCGGCGCCATGAGCTCGACCGGCGGCGGCGGAACCTCCGGCCTGCGTTAATCTCAATCCTTGGACAATTAATTATACTTATATGATCACAACCACTGGAAAACTCCCGGTCACTCTCTGGCTCACCGCCTTGGTGTGCTTCTCCTTGGTCCTGCCCGCTCTGGCGGGTGGTGGCGGCGGCGGTGGCGGCGGCGGCGGGCGCGGCGGCGGCGGCGGCGGCTTCGGCGGCGGCGGCGGCGGCACCGGCGGCGGCGGCGGCGGCACCGGCAGCGCCAGCACCACCTACCCGGGACAGGGCCAGGTCGCTCCCGTGACTTTTACCATTGACCCCATCACCGGCTCGGTCATCTACATCACCAGCGAGTACAACAACCAGGCCGTTCTAACCGCCCTCCGCGGCTTGGATCGCCCCAAACCGCAGGTTTTCATCAAATGTGTCTTTCTCGAGGTCACCTACAATAACGGCCTGGACGTCGGCTTTGAAGGAGGCATCTCCCACAATATGAACAATGGCTCCCAGATGTTGAGCTACAGCAATCTGTTTGGTCTGGCCGCCCAGGGTATCACCCCGGCCGCGGGCATCAACACCCTCCCGGGCGCCTCTTTATTGCAGTTGACAGGCAATAATTACTCCCTCCTCCTCCGCGCCATTCAGGAGAAGGGCAAGGTCAATGTCCTCTCCCGGCCCACCATTCTGGCCCGCCACGCCCAGCCCGCCCAAATTGTCGTCGGCCAGCAAGTCCCCATCATCAACGGCGTCACCTTCAGCGCCCTGGGCCAGGAAACCAGTTCCGTCCAATACATCCCCGTCGGCATCATTCTGAATGTCACCCCCTTTATCTACCCCAACGGCGATGTCGAAATGATTCTGGCGCCCCAGATTTCCGAGGTCGCTCCCCAGTCCACCCAGATCTCCGGCGGCACCAACGGCAATTTCAGCACCCCATACCTCAACACCCGCTCCGCCAACACCGTCGTCCTCACCCCCTCCGGCCAGACCGTCGTCATCGGCGGCCTCATGCAGGACACCAAGTCCGTCACCGACAGCGGCATTCCTGTCCTGCAAAGCATCCCGCTTCTGGGCAACCTCTTCAAACACAAGCAAAAGACCGCCAGCAAAACAGAATTGATGATCTTCATCACCCCCACCGTCATCAAAACCCCGGAGGACCTGGCCAGAATGTCCGTGGATGAAACCAGCCGCACCGACATCTCCGCCAAGGCCTTTACCCAAAAAGAGCGCGACACCTACATTGATGCCCAGTCCCCGGTCGCCCCAGGCGGCGCTTCCTCCGGGGTTGCGCAACCCGCCCCCCATCGTGTACCCTGAGCACCCTCATGACTTCGCGTCGCAATGCCTTGGTTTATGGAATGCTCTTCGCCATCTGGGCCGCCTTGATGGCCTGGCAGGTGGCCGAGCATATTCGTGTCAAGAACGCCGCCCGCGCCCTCCTCCAGGAGCGCGCCCGCTATGTGGCCATGACCTGCGGCCGCATTCTCCGCGCCCCGGGCCGGCTGGTCGTTTCCAAGGGCTACCTGGAGTTCACCATCAGCCAACTGGTCCGGCCCGGCGAAACCAATTCCGGCGAACTCCGCTCCGTCGTCCTGGTCAACCGGGCCGGAGACATTGCCGCCGCCGCCCCCACCAATGTGGATTTCCCCCGCGAGGAAATGCAAAGCGGCCCCCACTGGGACGGCCCCATCGTCTGGCTGCCCAATTTGGTGGATTTGGGAACCAACCTCAGCGAAGACCTGATCGTTCTCCCCTTTGAAACCATCACCAACATGGTCCGCTCCGCCGGTTCCGCCACCAACGGCAACCCCGCCGCCGCCACCGCCCCAACCAATAACGCCGCCACGGACCTGACCAATGCTCTCGCCGCAAACTCCCGTCCCAGGCCCGGCGGCCGCAGAGGCCGCCCGGAATTCGTCCAGCCCTCCTTCATGACCCAGGACGAATACAAAGCCATGAGCCAGAAAAAGGGCGCCCATAATTTCTTCGTCGGCATGTCCACCCAGCCCGTTCACGATGCCGACAGCGCTGACTTTCTCATCCGCCTCATCATCGGCCTCCTCGGCACCGCCGGCGTCGTCGGCTACGGCCTCGCCTGGCAGAGCCTGGTCAAATCTAGCGATCTCCAGCTCCGCCTCGTCCGCGCCAGTGAAATGAATCTCCACCTCAAGGAAATGAACCTCGCCGCCGCCGGCCTCGCCCACGAAACCCGCAACCCCCTCAACATCATCCGCGGCCTGGCCCAGATGATTTCCAAAGAGCAGGACGCCTCCCCCGAAATCCGCGCCAAGACCCGCGAAATGATTGATGAAACCGACCGCGTCACCGCCCAGTTGAATGAATTCATCAACTACTCCCGACCCCGCGAAGTCCGCCGCGCCCCCACCGATCTGGGCGCCGTCGTCAGCGAAGTCGCCCGCACCTTGAATTACGACATCGAGGAAAAAAGCATCCAGTTGCAGATCGTCATGGAGCCCCTCACCATCGAGGCCGATGAACAGCTCCTCCGCCAGGCCCTTTTTAACCTCGTCCTCAACGCCATCCAGGCCGTCCCCCCCAAGGGCCAAATCCGCCTCCGCGCCAGCAAACGCAACAACGAGGAAGCCTTCATCGAAATCTCCGACAACGGCCCCGGCGTGCCCCAGGCTAATCGCGCCGAAATCTTCAAACCCTACTTCACCACCCATCCCGAAGGCACCGGCCTGGGCCTCTCCGTCGTCCAGCAAATCGTCCAGGCCCACGGCTGGGACATCGAATGCCTGCCCAACGACCCCGCCGGCGCTCTTTTTCGCATTGCCCACATCAAGCTTTGCGGCAAAGATTAGAGAACATTGCCCCCGGATGCCTCCAATCACGACGCCGGGCCGGCCATCCTCATTGTAGATGACGATCCGGCCCAGCGCAGTCTTCTTGACTCGTTCCTGGCCGGCCAGGGCTTCCACACCATCGTTGTCCCCTCCGGCGAGCGCGCCCTCGAAGTCCTCCGCTCCCAAACCGTGGACATGATGATCTCCGATGTCCGCATGCCCGGCCTTTCCGGCCTCGAAACCTTGCGCCGCGCCCGCCAGCTCCGCGGCGCCCTCCCCATCCTCCTCGTCACCGCCCACGCCGACATCCGCGATGCCGTCGGCGCCATGCGCGACGGCGCCGTCAACTATCTGGCCAAACCCATTGACCTGGACGAACTCCTCTCCTCCGTCCGCCAGGCCGTCGGCCTTTCCATATCCGCCCCAGTCAAGTATTCCGGACAAAAAAAATTGCCCCCTCACCTCATCTCCGTCAGCCCCCTCATGGAGGCGCTCTTCCATGACTGCGCGCTCGTGGCCGCCAGCGAAAGCCGCGTCCTCATCACCGGCGAGAGCGGCGTGGGCAAGGAAGCCGTCGCCGACGTCATCCACGCCTGGAGCCCCCGCGCCGCCGGACCCCTCGTCAAACTCAATTGCGCCGCCATTCCCGAAAACCTCCTCGAAAGCGAGCTTTTCGGCCATCAAAAAGGCGCCTTCACCGGCGCCATCGCCCAGCGCATCGGCCGCTTCGAAATGGCCGACGGCGGCACCATTTTCCTCGATGAAATCGCCGAGCTGACCCCGCCCCTCCAGGCCAAACTCCTCCGCGTCGCCCAGGATGGCCGCTTCCAGCGCATCGGCTCCAACGCCGAAGTCCGCGTCAACGCCCGCATCCTCGCCGCCACCAACCGCAATCTGGAGGAAGAAGTCAAAAGCGGCCGCTTCCGCGAAGACCTCTTTTACCGCCTCAACGTCGTCGAATTGAATGTCCCCCCGCTCCGCGAGCGCCCCGAAGACATCCTCCCCCTCGCCCATCAATTCCTCAACGAATTCACCCAGGGCCGCGCCAAACTCTCCTCCGCCGCAACATCATGTTTAGAGCGATATTCTTGGCCTGGCAACGTCCGCGAACTGCGCAACGCCATGGAGCGCGCCTCCCTTCTTTCCCGCGGCGAACTCATCATGCCCGCGCACCTTCCCGCCCGCATCCGTCCCGTCTCCGGCCCGCCCGTCAACGTGGACGAAGCCGCCGTCCACCACCTGGAGGAAATCGAATACCAGGCCGTTCTTCAGACCCTGCGCAGGCAGGATTTCAACCGCACCACCACCGCCAGGGCCTTGGGCATCAGCCGCCGCGCTTTGATCTACAAACTCCAGCGCATGCGCGAGCGCGGCTTCGACGTGGACCGCGCCGCCGGCCTGTAATCCGTCTCCCTCTCCTCCACACACTTGTGGAGGAGGGCCGCGGTGAGGAGTTCCCCCCTTGTCGGTAAAGGCGAGACCGTCGAGCCGTGCCTGGAATTCCGGGCGCGAAAGATTCCGGGGGACCACGCGCGCCCCCGCGTGTGGTGGCCGGCGCCCTCGCTGGCCACGTCTGTGTATTATACACTTGACATTGAACCCCGCCAATTCAGGTGTTTGGGGAGCGCGGTCGTCTGTATCCGCCTGAGCGGCCACGCCTAGTTTGAGCCGGAGGTTCGTGCGACGATAGCGGCATGAACTTTTCAAAATCTGGACCTGGTCGTCGGCGCTGGACCGTAAAACAGCGGCAACGATTGCTGGCGCGTTTGCACCAAAGTCAGTTGACCCAGCGTGACTTTGCGGGGCGACATGGTGTCGGGTTGTCCACCTTGAGCAAATGGCTGCGAGTTGAAAGCGATGCACCCGCTCCGCCCGTGAAGTTCCAAGAGGTGATGCTGGCCAATACACCGCCTCGTTACGCGGTGGAGGTGGTCAGCCCGCAAGGTTGGATTGTCCGGCTGCAAAACAGTTCTGAGGTTGAGACGCTGCCCCAAGTGTTGCAGGCGCTGCCATGTTGAACGTGTCCGGCACGACATGGGTGCTGGTCGCCACCATGCCAGTGGATTTGCGCGGCAGTTTCAACCGGCTCTACGGGTTGGTGGTTGAGCAACTCAAGGGCGATCCACTTTCCGGGCACCTGTTCGTGTTCACCAATGCGCGACGAAATCGGATCAAGATTCTTTACTGGACGGCGATAGTTTATGGGTTTGTGCAAAAAGATTGGAGAGTGGTCGGTTTACCGGGCCAGTGAGCGAAAATGGTCAAGTCAGTTTGCGCGGCAAGGAGTTCAGCGCCCTGATTCATAGTCTGGAAGTGCGGTCGAAAAAGAACTGGTATCGGCGGTGAAAAGATTTTGCAAAATTCTGTCAAGTTGATTGAACAAAATAGTTTGACCACCGTCAGATAAGCGTGACCGACGCCACCCTGCTCAAAAAAGTTGAAGAACTAAGTGCGCGTGTCGCTACGCTGGAGACGGAGAACGTTCGTCTGCAAACCGAGAACCGGCTGCTGCGGCAAAAGCTCGACCACTATATCCGTCATTATTTTGGCGGCCAACGCAACGAAGGTTTGAATCAACACCAGTTGGAGATGTTGTTGCAAGGCTTGCCCAATGTCATTGCGTTGCCTGTCCCGGAACCCAAGCCTGCCACCGCCTCACGTCTGGGCGCGCCCCATCCGGTGCGGCGGATGCTGGCCGAAGACAAGTTGGAGACACATGAGATCGTGATCGAGCCGGAGGAAGTCAAGGCCCAGCCGGACGGTTGGAAAAAGATCAGCGAAGAGCGGACCAGCCAACTGGACTGGGTCGCTCCCAAAATTATCAAACGCGTCTTCATTCGCCCGCGTTATGTGAACGCCGAGCGCTTTGTCCTGGCAGCACTGCCCCCGCAACCGATTGAGCAAGGCATGGTGGGGCCGGGCTTGCTGGCGCAGATTTTGGTCAACAAATACGAATATCATTTGCCGCTTTACCGCCAGGAGAAAATGTTCCGCCAGCAATTTGGGGTGGAGTTGAGCCGCAAGACGATGGGGTGCTGGGTGGAACAAGCCGCCGAGTTGATGAAACCGGTGTATCGGGCGATCCGGGAGGATTTGCTGGCGGGCCTTTACCTGCAAGCCGACGAGACCCCGATCCGTTATCTGGATCCAGACGTGAAGGGCAAAAGTCAGCAGGGTTATCTTTGGGCTTACAGCCGGCCGGACGGGGATGTGCTTTTTGAATGGCAGGTGAGCCGGGCGCGGGAAGGGCCAGAGAAGTTTTTGAAAAGCTTCCGGGGCAAACTGCAAACCGATGGCTACGCGGCCTACGAATCGTTGGCCAAAGAACGCGACGATTTGGTCTTAGTAGGTTGTTGGGCCCATTGCAGGAGGGGTTTCCACGAAGCGTTGGCGGAGAGCAAACTGGCGGCGTGGTTTGTGCGGCAGATTGGGTTGCTCTATGGTGTGGAGAAGGAGTTACGCCAGAAGAAGGCTGGGCCACGGCTCCGCGCCGCAGTGCGCGGCTGGCAGAGCCAGCCCGTGTTGCAACGGCTGCACCGGGCGATGGAATTAGTGCGGCGCCGCACACTGCCGCAGGGCCTGCTGGGTCAAGCCATAGACTACGCCTTGAAGCGGTGGGAAGCCCTGAACCGGTTCGTGGATGATGGCGTCCTGGAAATTGACACAAACCTGGTTAATGCCGCGCGCGGCATTAACCAGGTTATGCCGCCTCCTGTATTATGCCGCGCGGCCTCTTAGAACCTCGATGTTTCCTCGAAAACTGAACGATCCGAAGATTGCGGCTGCGGCATAATTCGGGTGATCTCTCTTCCCTGGCA
>JBEKVM010000077.1:0-25994 GCA_049513975.1 Verrucomicrobiota bacterium
GTGTCGTAATCGATGTTGACGAAGCGTGCAGCCATATATTTGCATTGACTGACCGCTTGGCCCCTCGCCCTGTTCAAATCATTTCAAAAAATCTTCGCCCAAAGTCCGACAGGCTGCTAGAGACACAAGCCATGCTGCGAAGAGTTGCCGAGGACTTAATGTTGTGCGTGAACGTCGATCATGCTGTGCAAAAAATGAAAGAGGATCAAGGAACATTGCGAGTTTTAAGATGGCTGACCACCGAAGTTGAGGATGAATTCGTTTTGAGGTCATTACAAAACGCATACGCTTCAAGGCCACCAAAATCGCAGGTTTTACCAGGGCAGGCTTTTGCCACGTATTTGCTCGCGTTGAGCAAAGGGCCAGAGCCGGTATGGCGAGACGACCGATAATGATCCATCAAGGGGGTCAGACCAGAGATCTGTCCAGTAAAATGCGTAACAGCCTGTAAATCATTGGGTTATAGATTGATCTCTGCATGAATGCCGGGCGGTCAAGCGCCGGGAGGTCAGTTCAAAAGCCTTCGTTCGTCCTGCCCGTATCCGCGCCATCCGTGAAATCAGTGGTTTATGATTTCTTGTCCGCCATAGGCCAGGCGAAGGCGGATGCCCTGCATCGTCTTGCCTTCCGCCGCTCCTCTCAAAGCGTCAAAGGGTTCAGACCATAGTTTTGTCCAATAAAATGCGTAACAGCCTGAAACCCATTGAGTTATAGATTGATCTATCCAGGCCAAAAATACCCTCTCACCATGACGCCCGTGCGATGCCAGCGCCCTGAGAAACCGCGCCCCAACGCCCTTCCGCCGCACTTCTCGCCATCTATCATTCAGCATTTATAATTTCCTCCGCCGCCCCTCTGCTCTGTGTCCTCCGTTTGCTCCCTGTTCAAGAGCCTTGCTTCGTCCTGTCCACATCTGCGTCAATCTGCGTCATCTGCGGGCAATTCCGCAGTCTTAACCCAAAGCCGCTGACACGCAAAGAGGCTGGGATGCTTCCTCCTTTTTGCGGCTTCGCGCCTTGGCGCCTTTGCGTCGAAATCCTCACTCGCATTTTCTTTTGACTTGGCCCTTGACAAAAATTAGAACCTATGGTTGAATCCTCAGCGTGAGAGACGTAGGCACAGTCCAGCGCCGCCTCCGGAACGATGCGCCCGGCGCGGAGGGCGGGGAGAAATCCCCGGCGCCTTGTCATGCGTGCCAACACCGAAATGGATGCCGGCCCATTCAACCTGTTTTCACCTGTTTTCACCTATTTTCACCTAGTTTCACCTGGTTTCACCTAATTTCACTTCCCGGCCTAGGGGGGGGCCATGCCGCCAACCCCATTTCTCCTCAGCGCGATCACAATTCCCCCAAGGTTTTTTACCGCAGATTTCCGATTACACGGATTCGGAATTCTGCATTCTGCATTTTGCATTCTGCATTTTCTTCCGTGCTATCAGTGCAATCCGTGGTTCAATTCCTTTCGTTGCGGCTCTGCGGTGCTGTGTCTTTTGCGATCTCTCGCGTTCCTTTGCGGCCATCAAAGACCTTGTTTTGCGATTTTTGCGCATTTTCGCGGCAATTCAATCCAAGCGCCTTTCCATGAACCATTTACACGCCAAGCCGGGCCATTCCCAACCAAGGTCAATCAAGCCTAATCAAGCCTAATCAAGGTGTTTTTTATTATGGAGCCACGTAACCCAAGCCCGGATTTCGCGAAGAAGATTCTCTCCGCCGCCGACCTGCCCGCCTGGCGCGAAGATCTCCGCCGCCGCGGACGCAAATTGGTGGCGACCAACGGCTGTTTTGACCTGCTGCACCTTGGCCATGTCACTTATTTGCAACAGGCCCGCCGCCTGGGCGATGCCCTCCTCGTCGGCCTGACCAGCGACGCCCACGTCCGCCAGATCAAAGGCCCCGGCCGCCCGCTCAACCGCGAGGCCGACCGCGCTGCCGTGGTGGCGGCGCTGGAATCAGTAGACGCCGTCTTCGTCTTTCCTGAGCGGGACGCGCGCCATTTCCTGGAAGCCGTCCGGCCCGACATTTATGCCAAAGGCGGCGATTACACGCTGGACACCATCAACCAGGACGAGCGGCGGCTGCTGGAAAAGTTGGGCGTCCCAATCGTCATTCTCCCGGCCGTCCCCGGCCAATCCACCAGCGCGACGCTGCGCCAGTTGAAAGTTTGACGTTTCTCTCCCAACCATTACACTCACCCCATGCCATCCGACATTTTCCACGCCAGCCGTTGGACCAGCGGCAATTTTTTGTTCCCCACCATCATCGAGGTCACCGACAAATCGGTCATGCGCCGCAAGCGCTCCTGGTTTAATGTGGATGAAATGAGCATCACCATTTCCAAAGTCGCCTCCATTCACATCAAAACGGGTATTATCTGGTCCAAAATCCTCATCGAATCCAGCGGCGGGAGCGATCCGATGGAAAGCCACGGCCACACCAAGGCCGACGCCCGCCGCATCAAGGATTTGATCGAAAGCTATCAACATCGCGCTCCCGCCGGGCCGGCAGGCGATTCTTCCTCCTCCTCTTAATCCTAATCTTAATCCTAATCCCACGAACCAGCCCCTGCTCGACAAACCTCCATGGAACAAATGATGTCCGTCTCCTGTTCCCTCTCCGCTCCCATCCGATGGGAGGGGAGAGGGTCAGAGTGAGGTGAGGGTTCACAGAAAGGAATCCACGCCCTGCTCCCCTGCGCCATCGGGTCATCCCCCGGATTGACTTGTCGGCGCGCCGAGTTCATATTGTGGCAATGAGTTTTGACATTTCACCGCTTCTGGACCAGTGGGATTATCAGCCCGGCCAGCTTGTGGTCAGGAAATTCTTCGGCAAGGACGGCCTGGAGAAAATACAGTTGCGCGTGGACTTGGGCCTTTTGCAAATGAACGCCCAGGGCCGCCCCGACGGCAAGCATCCCTACGGGCGCGAATCCCTCCTGGAATTTTACCAGACGCAGATGGATAAATTTCAAAAGGAACGGCGCGGGGATGAAAAGAGCTTCCGCCTCTCCCCGGAGGATTGCGGGCGGCTGCAGCAGGAGGCCCTGCAGTATCATCACCGTTACATCTGCCTGTTCCAACTGGAGGAATTCGACGCGGTCTTGCGCGACACGGAAAGGAACCTGAAGGTCTTCGATTTTGTGCAGCAGCACGCCGGCACGGAGGAGGCCGCCTGGGCTTTGCAACAGTTTCGCCCGCAGCTTTTGATGATGCGCATTCGCGCCCGCGGCGCCATCGCCCTCAAGGCCAATCACTACGATCAAGTCCTGCAACTGGTCGAGAGCGGCCTGGAGGAATTGCGCCAGTTTTACCGCGAACACGAGCGGACGGACCTTCTGGAGCAAAGCGGCGAGATCCAATCCCTGGAAGCCTGGCTGCAGGAAATCCAGGCCAAACGGCCCCTCACCCCGCGCGAACGCCTGGAAAGCGCCCTCCTCGAAGCGGTCAAGAATGAGGATTATGAAAAAGCCGCCCAGGTGCGGGACGCCTTGCGCAATCTTCAAACGGAAAGCTGACGGCCAGGTCATCCGTCGGACAGGGCAGCGGGAGCCGGGAGGGACTGCCCCGCCTTTCGCCGCCCGGCAAAAAACTCACCGGGCGCCACCAGCACACCCTCAATTGCTGCGCGGACGAAACGTGAGGCGAAAATCCCTGGCGGTGGGCGCGGGGGCGGTAATGGCCAGCGGCAGGGTTTCATGGCGGAACAAGGTGCAGGGCGGTGCGTCCATGGAGATGCCCAGCGAGACGCCATCGCTGTCCAGCCAATCCACCCGGTAAACAATCGTTTTCGCGGCGGAACTGAAGTTTTCCACGTCCACCTGGAACCTTAAATAGCCTTGCGTTGCGGGCATGTCTTGAACTTTTTTGATTCGTATGATGCCATTCAGGGCGGGATCCACCGTGACGCGTTTGTCCGGGAGTTTCCCGGCGGCGGGGACGGTTTCGGCCGGACGGGGAGCGGGAGCAGAGCAGCCGGTCAGAATGAGCAACATCACCAGCAAAGGAGCGGATTTCATCTTCCGGGCAACCTACTCCAACCGCGCCGCGGATTCCATCAGAAAGAAAAAGGAAAGAGCCGCGCATCCCGCGCGCGGCCCACCCGGTTCCTCCACCTCCCTATACGTCAACTGCGCGCCCATCTTGCAAAGCCATCCCGGCCTGGCTATCGCGCCCCTCCGCCATCCGCCAGGGCCACTTTGCGGATGACGTGGTTGATCGTGTCGGCCATGTAGAGGTTCCCCAGCCCATCCACCGCCAGCGCATCCGGATGCCCCAGGTCCCCGGCCACATCCAGGGTGGTCAGCGCCCCCGCGTTGCTCAGAACCCGAATGGCGAGGTTGTCGGTGTCCGCCACGTAAAGACGGCCCGAAGAATTATCCACAGCCACGTTCTGCGGTTGGCGCAATTGCGACAGGCCAGGCCCGCCATCGGCCAGTCCCGGACTACCCGCCCGCCCCGCCAGCGTGCCGACCAGGCCCGCCGCAGTTATCTTCCGAATGGTGTTGTTGCCGGTGTCGGCCACATAAATGTTGCCCGCGCTGTCCGCCGCCACTCCGTGCGGATTCCAAAAGCGCGCTTGGCCGCCCAGGCCGTCGCTGGAGCCGGGATGGCCCGCCAGGCCGGCGAAAGTGCTCACCGCGCCGGCGGGCGTGATCTTCCGCACGGTGCAACTGCTCGTGTCCGCGACATAGACCGTTCCGTTCCGGTCCACCGCCACGCCCCACGGATTGCGAAATTGGGCGTTGTCTCCCGCTCCGTCGTTGCTTCCGGGATTGCCCGCCAGCCCGGCCAGCGTGCTCACCTGCCCCGCCGGCGAAATCTTCCGAATCGCGCTGTTGGCCACCTCGGCCACATAGACATTGCCCACTCTGTCAACTACAATTCCAAAGGGCGCCCAGAAGCGCGCCGCGCTTCCCGGCTGGTTGTCCAGATTGTCCAGGCTCCCGTGGCTGCCCGGTAGTCCGGCCAGCGTCGTCACCACGCCGGTCGGGCTGATTCTGCGGACGGTGTTGTTGCCGGTGTCGGCGACATAGAGGTTGCCCGCGCTGTCCGCAGCCAACCCGCCGGGCGCTTGAAAACGGGCGTCGGCTCCCGTGCCGTCCTGGCTCCCGCCAATTCCGGCCTGGCCGGCAAAAATGGTGACTGCCCAACGCGGTTCTGCCGGCGGCTTCACCACCGGCGGGACCGGATTTGTCGCGGACGGCGGCGTTGTCACGACAACCGCCGGAGGGTTGGTCACCGGCGGCATGGGTCTCACCACGCTGGGCGCCGGATTTGTCGCCACTGCCACAGGTGCAATCTTCTTCTCTTTGGGCGGGGGCCGGGAATGGAAAAAATACCAGCCTGCCACCGCCACCGCCGCCAGGCCCGCCGCCAACCCCAGCAGCGGCGGAACCCTCCGCACCTGGCGCAGGCCGCCCCGCACCGATCCGCGCGGTCCCACCGGCGCTTTGCCCTGCTTGATCCGCTGCAAGTCCGCCAGCACGTCGCTCATGTCCGCGTAACGGTCGCGCAATTCCCGCGCCATCGCCCCTTCCGCCACCGCGCGCAGTCCGGCGTCCGCTTCCGGGTTCCGTTCCTGGATCGGCTTGGGCGGGCCGGCCAGAATTTGCCGCCGGATTTCCTGGAGGGTCGGCCCGGCGTAGGGCGGCTCGCCGGTGAGCATCTCGTAAAGCAGCGCGCCGAAGGCGTAAATATCGCAACGCGTGTCCTCCGCGTCCCCCGCCGCCACCCCCGGCGACATGTAGGGCGCCGTCCCTTCGCATTGCTGGCGCTCCACGTCCACAATCGTGTCGTTGAACATCGTGCGGGCCAGGCCGAAATCCGCCAGGCAGGCCCCTTGTTCCCCGGCGCGCAGAATGTTGGCCGGCTTGAGGTCGCGGTGGATGATGCCCCGGCGATGGGCAAATTGCAGCCCCTCCGCCACGTTCAGCGCCATGTCCAGGATAAACACCGCGTCCAACGGACGCCCCGGACGGATGCATCCCGCCAGGCTGCCCCCCTCATAATACGGCATCACAAAATACGGGCCGGCCGCCCGGTCCGAAACTTCCAGCACCGGCACGATGTTGGGATGCTTGAGCTTCTGCAAATGGCCAGCCTCCTTGACGAAGCGATGCACAATCCGCGGGTCCGCGACCCATTCCGGCCGGATCAGCTTGATGGCCACGCTGCGTCCGCTGCCCGAATCGCGCGCCAGCAGCACCACCCCCATGCCGCCGCTGCCCAGCACGCGCTGCACCTCAAATTGCTGCAACGTGCCCAGCAAACCGGGGCGCGCCGGCGGCGCCAGCATTTGTTGCGCGATCAATTCCGCAATCGGGCCGCCCAGGGTCGAAACAGGCGGCTGGAAGGCCGGCGGCGGGGGAGGCGGGGCGTCGTTGCTCATGGCGCGGGAACTCCCTGGCCGCCGGGCGGCGCCAACTTTTCGGCGGCCTGCAGCAGCAATTGTTTGGTTTCCTCATCCAGCCAGGCCTGCTCGCGGGTCCAGAGCAGGCCGCGGCGCAACTCCGCCTCGGGCAGCCGGGTGATGCGCGCGCCCAGCCGCACCAGCGCGGCGGCGATGCTGGTGTAATAAAGCGCCGCCGCCACCTCGCTGGGCAGGCTGCTCTGCGCATGATCCATGTTCGCCTTGGCAAAATCCTTCGTCAATTCCAGCAACTCCACCGGCGGGGCGGGATGATGAAAAAGATCGGCAAAACTTTTCAGCAACAAACTTTGCGCCTCGCTCAATCTCTTCAGCCGCGCCGCCGTGCCGGGATCATAGCCGCCAAGGTCCACCAAAACCGGCGCGGCCATCTGATGGCGGAAAATGGCCCCCAGCTCCTCCGGCCGCCACAGCCGGGACCCCTCCCCGCTGGCCTCCAACAAGGCGGCCAGGCTCTTTGGCTGCCGTTGAAAGACAGATCCTGCGGAGTCAAACTCGGACATAATGTTTCCTGTTATCCATACGGTTTCATTCATCCCATCTTGCGCATTTTTTATTCAACCTCGTTTGGCCAGCCGCGCCAGAAACTCTTCCAGCGCCTGGATTTCCGCCGCCGTGGCCGCGTCCGCCTCCGCGTATTCCCGGATCACCCGCCCCAGGTGCATTTTGAAAATGCGCTTGGCGCTCAACAGCAGATTCGAGGCGTCGCTTGGCGAGCGCAGCCCGAAGCGCCCGATCAACTCCTCGTAAGGCGCCGGCGCCGTCTCCTCCAAAACCGGCTCCAGCAGGCGGAGGCGGAACATTTCCCAGATGTAACTCCGCCGCGGCTGGTCGGCCGACGGGTCCTTGCAATCGGCCTCCATCCGCTGCAAGGTCTGCGCCAGCACCGTGCGCGCCCACGTCAAGTCGAACGCCTCCGAGGGCGCTTGCGCCGCGGCGGGTTCCTGGGGCAGTTCGTCGAGAGACACCGGCGCGTGTTTGAACTCCGCCCGGTTCAACCGGTCCAGCACGAAATTGCGCAGGCTCGTCTTCAGAAAATCCCGGAACTTTCCCCGGCTGCGGTCGGCCCGTTGCAGCCAGCCTTTTTTCAGGATTTTATCCTCGGCGAAATCCTGCAGCAGCAGGTCCGCCTGCTCCTTGAGCGAGGGAAAAGTGGCGACGAGGAAAATGCGCAGCGGCGCCCAGTAAGTGCGGATGAGCCGGTCCAGCCGCGCCTCGTCCGCTTCCCCCGTCCGGCCCAATTCCGTCCAGTCGGTCCGCGGGAAAATGGAACTGGCTGATGATTCGGCAGACATTCTTTTGCCAAAAACCATACACGAAACACCATGGACGCGCACTACCCTTTTCCGAAAATAGAGCAAGGAAGGATCGGGAATGGATGTTGGAGTAATGGAGTGTTGGGGATGGAGGACAGGGTTAAAAAACACTTTGATTTACCTTGATTTACCTTGATCGGAAAAACGCGATTTCGTGTGTAAATTGCTCATGGAAAGGAGTTTGGATTGAATTGTGGCAAAAACACGCAAATGCACAGGGCGGTGGAGCCGCAACCAAAGGAATTGAACCGCGGATTGCACGGATTCCACGGATAAGAAAGACCTTTCATCGCAAAGTCGCCGCGAAGACGCCAAGCCAGAAAAAACTCTTTGCGCCTGCTTTAAGAAACCGGTGCCATCCGCGGTAAAAGCCTCGCGAGAATGAGCGAGCCTGACACATTGGGCTGCGATGGGAACGAGGATGGAGGGGAGCGGGAACCCCGTTTTGGTTCCGTCGCCGCCTGAGGCCACAGTTGCCGTGCCCATGCTCACTATGGCAATTTGTCACTTGCTGAGTAATTGTCAATGGAAAAAGTGGGTCATGGGTCAGCAAATTGTGGCCCAATGAATGCGGGAAGATAAAAGAAAATTTAATGGCCGAGTTTTTGAAATTCCGGGCCAAGCCAGTGGTCGCCGTGTTTTTCAATCGCCATTTGCGCTCGCAAAATCACGATTTGAGCAAGCAGCCCAAAGGGCGTTTCATTCGGGCCGATTGGGATTAAGATTCGAGCACGCCCTGCACAGGCTGCGGAATTTACGTCTCCCGCTGTTACATACACTCCTCTTGCTGCTTCTCGATCCCGTTGCAATCGAACTTTCACCGCTTCTTCGGTGGGGCACAAAATTAAGTCTTCGGCAAAGGATAGCACGGCCTTTGGTGAAGCAAGCGTGCGCCCACACGGGCCGCGCTGTCTCATCTCGTCATTCCATAATTCTCGAAATCTCCGAAGTTGACGAGCAAAGGCTTGTTCGGGCGTTTCAGGCTGAATGTTTGCTTGATTCACCGGCCAAAAATAATCCATGACCATATTTATGTCTAACGAAAAATGGACTTTTCGGGCGCGACCCATTAACCTGTTTGACGTGCAAATTTACATGGCAAAACGGCTGGTTGCGATTTCTCAAAGCCTACAGGATATGCGTTTCGCCTCTTGGGATTCGTCGAATTACGGAGAGCCTCAAAAACAGATCATCCAAAAGGCTCTTGCAATTGTGCTGGAAGAATCCGAGTTCTTGGGCATTCAAGGCACTTCAGAAACAGCCCGCGTCTTTCTGGATGACCTTGAAGGCTTAAATGTCAATGAGGTTTTTGACAGGGTTGACAATTTGGAAAAAGTCTTTCTTTTGGGAATGCAAAAAATAGATTTAATTTTCATTCCACACAACCGCTTGCGCTTTTTGTCTGAATCAGAAACGCTTTTTGGAGAACAATTCAGAGTTGCGTTCCCAAGTGCCAACCACGAGATTTCCGAAGCGTCGAAGGCGTTTGCCGCCGAGCGATTTACGGCCTGCGTATTTCACCTTATGCGCGCCCTTGAGCGAGGCTTGCGGGTCTTGGCTTCGGGTCTTGGCTTGCCCGATCCAATCAAGGGAAATGATCGGAATTGGAGAAACATGCTTTCGGCCATTAAGGCACAAATTGATTCCAACAACGGCGCTTTAAGAAACGACGCAAATTGGCAGCGCGACAAAGACTTCTACGAAAAGTCGTATGCGTTTTTAGAGGGCGTGCGAAATCCTGTCAGAAATGCCACCATGCACGTTGAGGCTGATTATGACGAGCAAGGCGCAGCGGATGTCTTGAACGCTTGCAGCTCATTTTTGCGCCATTTAGCAACCAAGCTGGCCGAATAGATTATGTGCGGATTGCCGCCGAAAGCAGCGTTGCCCTAACCCATTCGGATTTCACCTTGTGCGCCCGCTTCACGGCGGTTTCAACTTGCCTCGCTTCACTTGGCGCAAATCTTGCTCCAATTAAAACACCTTTTGCCTGCCCTTTCGGCATCGGCGGTCTGCCCATTTTTTTCATAAAAATAATTTAAAATATCTGTTGACGCTTAATCTACTTTGTGTTAAACATGATGTCAAGTTAGATAAACAAAAGCCCTGCCGGTGCTGAAACACCAACAGAGCGCAACCAGTGGCGGTAAGGCCAAGAGTTGCTGAATCTTGCGATTCACGGTCACTTTACGCCCCCCGCCTGGAAAGGCTTGCGACTCTTTTGGCCTCACGCACTCTAATGTTCTTTTCCCTGTGCGGCAGGCCAAAAGAAAACTTTTCCTGCGGCGCGACCTCTGCGACCAAGCCGCACTGAACCCGCAAGAACTGACTCCTCAGCCCGCCTTGGCTTCGGACGGGCTGAACGCATAGGGGAATGGCCCTCAGAGCGCCTCCACGTCTTCCACAACAAAGCGAAGCCTGCGTAGCGACTTGTGGACTGACCGGGTGAGTGTTGAGGACGCTCGCTTGCCCGGCTAGCCACCGCCCCCTCAGCTTCGCCCGCAGCCTTGGTGAAAGGGTGAAAGGGTCAAGCCCGGAATTCTGAAAACGGATTGCGATAAGAGGGCACGGTTTCGAGATAACTGATGAACCGGCGCAAGCGCTGGCCTGGTGGTGACGGCTTATGCCGCAATGTTTCGAGGACTACCGCCCGGCTTGGGCGGCGAGGGCCTTGGCTGTAAAACTGGCGAAACCAAAATCGAGGTTGGAGCCAATGCCTTGACCGGATTGGCAAGCAAGATACGCCCCAATTCCAGGATTGCCCGTTTTGAAGGTGTCATCCGTGACCCGGGCCTTCTCAATCCCGTTGATAGACACGGTAATGACGTTGCCGACGACGGACGCCTTGAGTATGTCGCCGGTTTTCATGCCATAGTTGGTACCGTGCTTGTCAGCCAAATAGGTAAACTTTCCCAGCGGCCCGTCCCACCTGACAATTTGCACGTACGATGACGCGCCGGTCAGGCACCTGGCAAAGCATTCATACCCGGTTGTGCGATGGGGCGAGCCGGTGAATCGGAGGAGTATCTCCAGTTCCTGATAGCAGGATGCATCCGGCTTGGTGATGCGGACTTCTCCCCAGGCTTCCTGATCCGGCGGAAATCCGTTGAGATGGGCGTACGAATCATTGAACTTGAATATGCCGGCGTTAGTCCCGGTTTGAGTGCCGCAAGCAACGCCGTCTTTCTTCGTGATTTGCGTCCAATCCAAGCCGTTATTTGTCCACTTCCCGGCTTCAGAAAGAGGATTCTCGATCCCTTCGAAACGCGTTGAGTAGGTCTGTGAAAACCCGATCATGGAAAAGCCGGCTGAGGCGAGGAGTGTAAGAAAGAGAAAACGGTTCATGGTGATGCACTCAAAGAGGAAGAGAGGGAGGAGCTTGTTTTAGAGCTATTTCATGAAAACTGTAGCCGCACGGAGGCGGACCGAACGGCCTCCTCTCCCCGACCCTCTCCTCCTGAGGAGGAGAGGGAGAAGCTTCATTTTGGCTACATCATTTTTTAATCGCTCTAGCGACATCATTCCTTAACGGCTCCAAGGCGCGAAGGAGCGCAACTAAAGCCCCTTCACACACCGGAAGCCAATGTAGTTGGCGCCGGTGTTTTGGTTGGCGCCGCCGCGGGCGGCACACGACAAGGCGTAGGCGAGTGCGCCCCAATTGCCGCCGCGCACCACACGAAGGCTTCCTGTTGCCGGTCCGGTTGGATTAGTGGTGGTGGGTTGACCATAGGGCGTTCCATACCAATCCCAACACCAATCTGAAACATTGCCCGCCATGTCGTAAAGTCCATAGCCGTTGGGCGCAAAATACCCCACCGGAGTCGTGTAGGGATAGCCTGAACTCGTGCCGACTGCGTTGTTGCCGTCCGGCCCCAAATCGTAACTGTAATCAGTGGTGTCTCCGCTGTAGTTGGCGTTCGTTTCGGAGATGATGTCGCCCAAAGGAAACCGTTGCCCGGTCAAACCTCCCCGCGCCGCTTTCTCCCACTCCGCTTCCGTCGGCAAACGGTAGCCGTTGGCAGACCAATTCACATTAGTAATTGCCACGTCCCCGTTGGTATAAACCTGCGTCAGGCCAGTGTCCGTGTAATACACCGGAATCAAACCCGCTTGCTGCGACCGCGCATTGCACCACTTCACCGCGTCATACCAACCCACCGACTGCACCGGATGATTCGCCGCCTTGCCCGATCCCGCATGATCGAAGCCATACCCGGCGTTCGTGGCCCAGTTATAGACCGACTGCCATTGACTGTAGCTCACCAGGTTGGTGTCCATGTAAAAGGCCGACACTGTTATGCTCAGGGTGGGCATGGCATCGCTTTCGCCATCCAGAGCGTCCCCCATCGTGAATGGTCCCGCCGCAATCAGCGCCATGCCGGGCGGGTTGGTGTTAAATAAACGGAAGAACATGGCTGGAGAGGTGTTGGACACGGCAACGGCAGTGACCGGAATGGCATTACTGACCGTCACCCAGTTTGGCAAGCCCAGGTTGGTGGTGCTCTGCAAAACGGAATTGGTAGCCGACGCAGGCCAAAAGAGAACGCTTTGATTGCCCGCCGGGACAATGCCCAGATTGGTTACTTGGCCTTGCAGGTGACGGGCGCCGGCAATCAATGCCAGCACGATAAGCAGCGGGCGGATGCAGGTTTTCATAATAGACTCACGTTTTGATTTCGTCACTCTGATGAAAGCCTGATTCGCAAATTCCACAGTTTGCAATCTGCACTTCCACGCCCAACACTCCACGGGCGCATCTTGATACCACCACCATTGGATGGGTGAAACCCCTCACCCTAACCCTCTCCCCACTTCGTGGGGCGAGGGAATCGGCAAATCGCATGGTGGTGGTATCAAGATGCGCCCCACTCCGCCACTCCCTTCCCGCCGTTCGCCCTACCCGCCAATGCCGCGGTGCAGGGCGTAATAAACCTCGTTGTAACGGAGTTCCTTCCTGAATTCCCGCAGCGTGGTTTTGCTGTCAATAATA
The DNA here is from genome assembly GCA_049513975.1 of Verrucomicrobiota bacterium. Classification (GTDB taxonomy): domain Bacteria; phylum Verrucomicrobiota; class Verrucomicrobiia; order Limisphaerales; family Palsa-1400; genus JBEKOF01. Next base: position 12,734 of record JBEKVM010000077.1, read on the forward strand.
ACAATTTCCAGCCCGGCCATGCCGGCAAAGTCCTCCAGCATCTCCGTCGTCAACCCCTGGCTGAAGCCGGTATGATGCGCCCCGCCCGCGTAAATCCAGGCCGCCGCCGCGGTCGCCAAATCGGGCTTGCAGAGCCAGACGGCCCGCGCCACCGGCAGCTTGGGCAGGGGATGATCGGGATTGACCACTTCGACTTCATTGACCAGCAGGCGAAAGCGGTTGCCCAAATCTATGAGAGAGGCATTCAACCCCGGCCCGGGCGGCGTGTCAAAAACCAGCCGGACGGGATCGGCCTTGCCGCCGATGCCCAGGGGATGGACTTCAATGGAGGGCTTGCCTTTGGCGATGGTGGGGCAAATCTCCAGCATGTGCGCTCCCAACACCTTCATGTTGTTGGGCTGCAAATGATAGGTGTAATCCTCCATGAACGACGTGCCCCCCTTGAGTCCGGCCGCCATCACCTTCATGGCGCGCACCAACGCCGCCGTTTTCCAGTCGCCCTCCGCCCCGAAGCCGTAGCCGTCGGCCATGAGGCGCTGCACGGCCACCCCCGGCAATTGGACCAAGCCGTGCAAATCCTCAAAAGTGTCGGTGAACCCCTTGAAATCGCCGGCGTGCAGGAAAGCCCGCAGGCCCACTTCAATCTTGGCCGCTTCGCGCAAGGAGGCGCGCATCTTGCCATTTTTGCGCAACGGCGGGGCGACGGTGTATCGGGCTTCGTAATCCCGGATCACGTGCTCGATCTCCGAGTCCGTGGCGGCGTTGACGCATTTGACCAGATCGCCCATGCCGTAACCATTGACCGAATAACCGAACTGGATCTGGGCGGAAACCTTGTCGCCTTCGGTGACGGCCACCTCGCGCATGTTATCGCCGAAGCGGCAAAACTTCGCCCCCTGCCAGTCATGCCACGCCGCCGCGACCCGGCTCCAGGAGCCGATCTGGCCCTGAATTTTCGGGTCCTGCCATGGGCCAACCAGCACCTTGCGGTTGATTCTCATGCGCGTCATGATGAATCCATGCTCGCGGTCGCCATGCGCCGCCTGGTTCAGATTCATGAAATCCATGTCAATGGTGGACCAGGGAATGTCCCGGTTATGCTGGGTATGGAGGTGGAGCAAGGGTCTGCGCAGCAATTTCAGCCCGTTGATCCACATTTTTGAGGGAGAAAAGGTATGGCACCAACTAATGACGCCGATGCAATTGGGGTTGTTGCTCGCCTCCTGGCAAAGCCCCGTGGCCTCCGCCGGACTTTTCACCACGGGCTTGAAGACAATCCGTACCGGAATGGCGGGCGACCCATCCAGCGCCGCCACCACTTCCTGCGAGTTCTCGGCCACTTTTTTGAGAGCCGCCGGTCCATAAAGGTGCTGGCTGCCGGTCAAAAACCAAAGTTCCAACCGTTTGAGATCAATTTTCATGGCGCGACTCTAGGCACCTCCCGCCCGCAAAGGCAAGCCCAAAGCGCCTAAAATCTCCTTTTGCCAAGCCATCAAGCCGGCGGTGGCCCGCTCCCAATTATGGGCCAGGGCGAGGAGGGTGGCCCGGCTGGCGATCAAGGTCGGGTCAATTTCCAACTGGGCGGCCCGGAGATTGCGGCGCTCCTCTAATTCGGCGAACCGGCGGCGTTCCGCCTCGGTATGCCTTTGGGATTTCATCTGCAAAAAATCCGGATGCTCCCCGGGCGAACGGGCCAGGCCGGCTTTGATGGCGCGGCCCAACCCCTCCAGGCGGCGCTCGGAAAAGCGGCGCGGCAGCAACTGAACAAAAGGCCGTTGCTCCACCGCCGCCGCGGCGATTTCCACCAGGGCCTCGTGACTGAGCACAAAGAAAGGCGGTTTGTTGGCCGCGATGGCCTCCTCCTCCCGCCACTGCCACAATTCCCGCAAGACAGCCAGCGAGGCGCGTGACAATTTGTGGCTTCCCTTGACCCGCCAGACCAGGTCCGGCTGCGGCTCGCTTGGAATGGCGCATTCCACGATCAGCCGCGCGCAAGACTCCTCCGCCCAGGCCAACCTGCCCTTTTCCCGTAACAACCCCTGCAAAATAGCGGCCAAATTGGCCAGAAAATGCGTGTCATTCCGGGCATAAGCCTCCATCCGCGCGGTGAGCGGCCGTTTCGCCCAATCCGCCTTTTGCGACCCCTTCTCCAAAGCGACCCCCAGATACTTTTGCAACAGATTGACCAGCCCGAACTCCCGGTCGCCGAGCAAGCGGCTGGCCAGCATGGTGTCAAAAATTCGTTCCGGCACAAAGCCATGGTTTTTGCGCAACAGCCGCAGATCATAATCCGCCCCGTGCAAAATCAGCGGATGCCGTTTGAGTTCCGTCCAGAGCGGGGCCAGATCGAGCGGGGCCAGTGGATCAATCAACCGGTCCTCTTCCCCGACGCTGATTTGAATGAGGCAAAGCTTTTCCGGGTAGGCATGGAGGCTGTCGGCCTCCGTGTCCAGCGCCACGAGGTTCGCCGCCTGCAATTTGGGCAAAAAGCCCGCCAAAGAACCATCAGAATCAATCACACTTGATTTTTACCCGAATCCGCCGGGAGAAAAAATAAAAAAACCACGCGGCCCGGCCCGCCCGGTCTTGTTGCGCAATCGGCCATCTTCCATGCTCCATTCTTGGATTGACTGTCCCTCACCTGAGCGGCTTGACGGTTTCAAGGCCGGTGATGAGCCAGTCGTCATTGGTGTTCTTAAAGGAGAACTTGAGCAGCTCGACGAGCAAGTCCGGCTCTCCGCCAATTTTCGCTTTGACAGTCAAAAGGGCCACGGCGGACTGGGTGTCCGGGCTGAGGTTGATGGCGAGGTCGGTGAATTGGGCCTGAAGGTCTTTGACGGAGGAGCGGGCGGCCATCACGGCCTGGAGCACTTCGGCGCGGTTGTCAAAAGTTTGACTGCGGCCGCCGGGCACGTCCAGAACCACATGGATATTGGGGGCCAGGAGGGAACCGATTCTTTCGGTGTCCGCCAGCCGTTTGAAGTTGCCGTCTGTGGAGGAAAAGGAGGCCAGGCGGGCCAGCTTGACCAGATGTTTTTCGATGACCTTTTTTGGGGTGGGGAAGAAGAAGTCCCAGGAGCAGAGGGCCAGGGCCCCCAGGGCGGCCAGCAGAATCAGACGAACGATCAGCTTCATGTCACAAGTCCACCATTTTCGCGCCGATTTTGGGGTCCCTGGGGCCTACTGGTTTCCTTTGAATAAAACCCGGCCGACAATCTGGGAACGGAAGGCCACGCCATGCTCATGCTGGCCGGGGGGCATGGAGCGGTTGTCGCCCACGAAATAATACTCATTGGGTCCCAGCGACTTTCCCGGCTCATTCCAGTCGCTGCGCAACTTGAGATAAGGCTCGTCCTGGGGATCGCCGTTGATGCAGAGATAACCGCCGGCAAAGGAGATGGTCTCGCCGGGCAATCCCACCACCCGTTTCAGGAGCATGACATGAATGGCGGCATCGAGGTTGGTGGAGAAGCGGATGCCGACGACATCGCCGCGCCGGGGCTGTCCCCGGACATAGGCGAGACGGTTGATGAAATTGATGGCATGGTCGTGGAAGGTGGGTTCCATGCTGAGGCCGACGACGCGAATCGGGAGCAGGGCGAACTTGAAAACGACGACGGCCGCCACCATCAGCACGGCCAGACGCAGCAGCGTGCGTTTGGGCCGCCGTCCGACGGCCGCGACGCGCAACCAATACCAAAAACCGCGAGATGGAGATTCATCTGGCATGACAAACAAAAATCAATGGACGAACCAAGACGTTCAAACAAGCATTCACGTGAAGGCGTCGGGAAACAAGCCTGGAATTGAAAGACGCCCGGGTCTGATCTTTGGACTGGAGGACGCAGAGCGGAGCGTTTTGCCGGCGGTCATTCGTCATGGGAATAGTGAAGTTCTGACAGGAGGGACAGGATTTTCATGATTTAGGGGAGCCGTGGTGTTGGGTGGATGGCAGGCCCCCCCGAGCTGGGGAGGCGATTGGACGAATGAGTTTAAGATTAGGATTAAGATTAGGATTAAGATTAAGATTGGGAGAGGGAGAAAGACAGGCAAATTAGCGGGGGACGGCGACTTGTTGGAGGATTTTTTGGATGACTTCAAGGACGCCCACGCCTTCGATCTCGAATTCGGGACGCAGGATCAGGCGATGCTCGAGCACGGGGGCGGCCATGGCTTTGATGTCGTCGGGGGTGACGAAGTCGCGGGCGGCAATGGCGGCGGCGGCGCGGCTGGCCAGGAGGAGGGACTGGGTGGCGCGCGGGCCGGCCCCGACCAGGACGCTCTCGTGCTGGCGCGAGGCGCGAACGATGTCAACAATATAGGCGAGGAGATCGTCGCGGACGACGACGAGGTCGAGCTGGGCGCGCAAGGCCGCCAGCGTTTCGGCGGAGAGGGTCTGGCGGACGGCGCCGGAGGCGAGGGCGGCTTCGGGAGAGTCCTGGCCGAGCATGCGTTTGGCCAGGGTGAGTTCTTCGTCGCGTTCGGGGACGTTCATGGTGATTTTGAGCATGAAGCGGTCTTTTTGCGCCTCGGGCAGGGGATAGGTACCTTCGTATTCGATGGGATTCTGGGTGGCGAAGACGGTAAAGTTGGGGGAAAGACGATGGGTTTCGCGATCAATGCTGACCTGGCGTTCCTGCATGGCCTGGAGGAGGGCGGATTGGGTTTTGGCGGGGGCGCGGTTGATTTCGTCGGCGAGGAGGAAGTCGGTGAAGACGGGGCCTTTAATGAGGGCGAATTCGTTGCGTTGGAGGTTGAAGACATGGGTGCCAGTGATGTCGGCGGGCATGAGGTCGGGGGTGAATTGAATGCGGCCGAAATCGCAGCCCAGGACGCGGGCGAGGGTGCGGACGAGGAGGGTTTTGGCGACGCCGGGGACGCCTTCAATGAGGGCGTGGTGGCCGGTGAAGATGGGGATGAGGGCCTTGTCAATGACGTCGGACTGGCCGATGATGACTTTGGCGACTTCCTGGCGCGCGGCGGCGAGGGCTTCTTTGAGCTGGTCAACGTTGGGGTTCATGGGGTGGTGGAGTGGTGGATGGGACTTATAGGACTAATGGGACGGATGGGGCCGATGGGTAGATGGGCGTTATTTTCGTTCGGTTAAGATTTTTTGGATGGTTTGCCAGGTTTCAACGGGGTGGCGGGAAAGGGGCGGGCGGGACTTTTCGTCCTCCATGATTTTTTCGATGGCGGGAAGCCGGGCGGCGGCGCGCGGCTGGCGGGCACAGGCGGATTTCCATTCGGCAAAGCAGGTGAAGAGGATGTCGGCAGGGGAAATGCCGCGGCGCAAGAGGCTGGCAAAACCGGCGCTGGCCTCCTTGCCCCGCACCAGGGCGCCGGGGCCTTCGTCCGGTTCGGCGGGGAGCGGCGGGACAAGCGGGAGGCTGTTTTTCCAGATGAACAGGGCGGCGAGGAGGGCCAGGGCCAGGAGCACGCCCTGCAAATGGTATTGGCGCATGAGACCGGCCACGCCGGGGCGCTCCTCGACGCCGAGGTGGGTTTCGTCAAATATAATGTCGCGATGCGGGCCGACGAGCCAGGCGAGGAGTTCGGGGTGGCGCTCGCGGCGGAGGGCTTCGTTGCTCAGAAAATAGGAGTCGGTGGAGAGCACCAGGGAACCCGCGCCGTAGGGGCGTTGGAGGATGACAGGATGATTTTTTCGCTGGTAAAGGGTCTGCCAATTGGTGTCCATGACCTCGAAATAGGCGCCGCTGTGCCAGGAGAGCAGGGGAGGCAGGCCGGGCGGGGCGTGGACGGCTTGGGCCAGTTCGGAGCGGCTGCGGCCGTCTTCATCGAGGGAGAGGTTGTCGTATTGGAAGCCGAGGCCGATTTTGGCCAGAAGGGAAACAGATTGGGGGACCAGCAATGGTTCGGAATTGGTGTGGTCGCGCGAAGGGGGCTGGCGTTTGGGCGGCGTCCGGGCCGAGGGCGGCAGGGAGTTGGTGAGGAAGAGGCCGGGTTCCTGGGCCAGGCTGGCGGAGGGCAGGAGGGATATGACGATGCGCCCGCCGCTCAAGAGAAAGTTCTGGAGGGTGTTGTCGTCCTCCGGGGACAAGAATTCCAGGTCCATGCGAGTGGTGCCGAGGAGGAAGAGGACGCGCTGGGGGCCGCCGTGGAGTTTGGAGTTGCGCTGGAAGAAACGGGTGACGGAAAGGCCGGGGAGATTTTGCAGGGCTTCGTAGAAGGCCTTGACGCCGAGGGGGTCGGTGCGGAGGGAGGAATAGGGGGGATAAATGTCGCCGGCGTCGAAGCGCATTTGAAAAAGCCAGACGAGGCCGAAGGCGAAACCGGCCAGGGAGAGGGCGAGGAGGGCGGCCAAAATGTGGCGGGATTTCAACATGCGCGGATGCGGGCGAGGTTGGATTGAAAATCTTGGAGGGCTTCGCGGGTGACTTCGTGCAGGCCGTACCAGGCGCGGTCGAAGACGGCGACGTTTTGGCTGAAGGCGCTTTGCACTTCGGGCACGGCGCGGGCGCGGCGGCGCAATTCCGTTTCGTATTCGCGGTTGGATTTGAAAATGGCAATGGAGATCATCTCGCGGGCGGCCAGGTGGGCGAGGCTGGCGAGATAAAAGGCGCGCAAGGCCAGGCGCAGATTTCCTTCTTCCATCATTTCGCGGGCCAGGTTGAGCCAGCCGTCTTCGGGCAATTGATCGGGGGCGACGTTTTCGTCGGTCAGATCCGGGCGGGCGGCGACCGGCTCGGCCAGGACGACAGTGGGGCGGCGGTGGCGGGCGTAAGCGCGAAAAACCAGGACGACCAGGAAACCGACCAGGAGGGAGAGCAAGAGGAGCAGGAGGATTTGCAAGGAATAGATCAAGCCCGAACCCCAACCGGACAAACCCGGCTGGCTGGGGATGGAACTGGGCCACAATTTGAGGAACATTCTTCCGACCCACTTCAGCGATTGCCAGAGGCCGTGGGCGGCGGCTTTGACGGCGTCGCGGACCAGGTCAACCACGAACTGGACGGCGCGGGCGAGCCAGCCTTTTTCGGCATCTGATTCGACCGGTTTTTCGCGCGGCATGCGCCAGGCGAACTGGCGTTGTTGGAGGACGCGATCAATGGACTGGCTGAGTAGCACCGGGGAAACGGCGTTGGTGGCGGCCATTGGCAGAGCGGGGGCATCGGCCGGTTGGGCGGCGGAGTCCGGGGTCGGGCAGAAAAAGAGAAGCAGGGCGGCCGGTATCGCGAGACAGAGATTCGGAAAGATGTGCCCGGCGAGACGCCGGGCACGGCCGGCGAGGAGGCCCGGGCTCCCCAGTCTATTTCTAAATGTGGATCGAGATTTCATGGTCGCGATGCCAGGAGAGCGGGGGCGCCCGGGGAAGGCGAGCGCAGGCCGGCCAGTTCGGCTTTCAAGTCGTCGCCAGAACGAACGGATTGGCCGTAGAAACAGCGGAGGACAAAAACAGTCTTGATCAAGGGATCCACGAAAAGATAGGTGAGGGCGAAGGAACAAGCCAGATAAGTGGTGTTAAGGACGCTGTGCCGGCCCGCCTGGGTGAAGGCGGTGTCAACGCCGAACAAGGTTTTGAGCAGGTCGGGGAGCGCGGCCATGGCCACAAAGGTGTTGAGCCAGACCAGGAAGGCAAAGAGAAAGAGAACGGCCAGCAAAAGAAAACCCGGGCCGGGGCCGAATCCTGCCTGGGTGGCGGCGGTTTTGCAGGTGTCGCGCAGGCCACCCGCTTCGCCGCCAACGGCGGTGAGGTTTTGGTAAAAGCTGTAAACCCAGACGAAGGGGAAAATGGTGACGAGGGCCAGCGGCACGGCGAAGAGGCCGGAAGGTTGCAGCGCCATTTGCGTCAGGGCCAGCCGCGCGGCGCGGCGGACGGACCACGGCCGGGCGGCCTGGCTGGCGATGCGAGAGCGAAGGGCGGCGGCGAAGACGGCGTGCCAGCATTTCATCCACAGAAAAAGCAGGCCCATCCCGGCAGCGCCGAGAGCGGCGTGATCGCGGGCAAAAGCGCCGCGGCTCATGTCGGCCCAAAAATAAAGGAAGGCGAGGAGGAAAGGGAGGGTGCCGACGGCATAGAGGGCGAGGAGAGGGAGCGGGGCGGAACGGAGGAGGTGGACGGCTTGTTCGACCAATTCGAACAGGCCCATACCCGGCTGGCGGTTGGAGGCATTCATTGGGCCGAACTCCAGAACGATTGCCAGAGGGTTCCATCGTGGTAGGAGGCGGGAATGGAGAGAAGGATTTGGCCGACCCAGTAAAAGAACAGCACGGCGGTGAACAGGCCGCCCAGGCCCAGAGCGGCCCGGCCGAGGGCGCGGAGAGGATGGCGGCGCGCGCCCGCCGAGAGGGAGAGCCGGCGCAAACAGACGGCGCAAAGGATGCGGTCGTCGTGCTCGGTGATGCACTCGCGACAGAAGAACTGGCGGCATTGCGGGCATTGGGCGGCGGCTTCGCGGGCGGGATGATTGAGGCAATGTTGTTGGGCCAGGGACAGCATGGGGGCTAGGAAGTTTCCGGGGCGGAGGACTGGGATTGACGGAGGATTTGCTCTTCGAGGCGGGCTTTGAGTTCGTCCTGAGGAAACTGGCCTTGCGCCTCGAGCAGGCGGGGACGGATCATCGCCATCCCTTTGCGGGCGGCCCTCATGCGGTTCCAGGCGGCCAATTGTTCGGTCTGGACGGCGGTTTTAATCAGGGTGACACAGGTCGGCCCGCGCCAGAGGCTGAGCAGGGTAAGAAAAGTAAAAAAGCCGCCGAGCAACGCCAGGACAATCCTGGCGACGGAGTCCGAAACGTCCGCCGCCCACAGGAAAAAGCCGAGGGCCAGAATGACCAGGACGGTGTTTCCGATCAGGGAGGTGACGGTTTTGCGAATGATGATGGCCTGGATGTCGCGGAAGTAGAAACGCTTGTATTTTTCCGTATAACCGGTGCGCAAGATCAGCAAGAGGTGATCGTGGGCCATCCAGACCGTGCAGAGGGCGCGGGAGGCGGCATACCACTTGTTTCCTTCCATGAGCGTGCCGCGTCCGGGAAGGCGCTGGTATTCTTTGGGTGCTGCGGGCATGACAAGTTAATTGCGATTCATCGCAGAAATTTCGGCGATTTTAGGGGCCGGCGAGGTTTTTGCGAGCTTTTTTCCTGGAGGATTTTAGGCGGATGGGTCCAGCCTGGAAGTCAGGCTGGCGCGCGGGGGTCGTATTGCGCGGCAGCCTTGACCAAGGCGCTCAACCCCTGGCGCTCAATATCCCGAACTTCCCGGATGGGCACAAAGCGCTTGGCTTTGCCGGAGCCGCGAAGCAGATGATGAGGGTCGGCCAGCGCGGCACCGTGAATGAAAGCAAGGTGGACACAGTCCGCCTTGGGTGTGATCAGACAGACCGCTCCCTTGATGCGGCCGCCAAAACTGGGCCGGTGGCAGGACAGGCTGTCCCACAAGACGGTCTCTGATGTCTCCGGGGCAATCTGACGGATCAAGCGGCGGAGCGCGGCCACAATCTGGCGTTGGCCGGGTGGGACGCGCGCCAAAAAATCTTTCAATTCTTGTGCTGATGAGAGGGCTGGCATGCGCGAGCGGCCGAACCGCTAATCTTTGGTTATCAGGTATATGATGAAAATCACCCATCCAACACACTCCAGAAGCGCGAGCACCCCGGCGGCGGCAAAGGCCAGGTTGGACTTTCCGGTGATGCTGCAAGGGGCCTTGCGGTAACGCAGGACCAAGTACAGAGCATAGGGCGCGCCGATGAAGGAGGGCCAGAAGCAGAGCAGGGGAAAGAGGGCCACGGCCAGGGCGATGTGGTCCCACAGCACGCGGGTGTTTTCCAGGTCCTTGAACTTGGATTTTTTTTGACCGGCTTCCAGGCAGGCGGGGCAGAGATGGCGTCCGTTCAACTCCAAATCGCACAGGCCGCAAAGGAACCGGCCGCAGCCATCGCAGACAATGGAGGCTTTTTTGGCGGGATGATAAAAGCAACTGGACTGGCCCTGGACCAGGAGCGGTTCGGCGGCGGCGGCGGAAGGGGTTTGGAGAATGGCGGGAAAGACCTCGACGGCCAAAGGGGCCTCGCAGGAAGGGCAGGGGAAGAAGCGGCCGGTGTTAAAGCTTTCCGGGAAGAGAATCGCCTGGCACTTGCCGCACTTGACCAGACTGGATTCCATCGGCGCGGTTATTTTCGAATGACGCGCGTGTTGCAGATGCGGTCATGCAAGCCGCGCTTTTCGGGGTCCCAGGCCACCATCAGATAGCCAATGCAGAGAGTGAAGATGGCGACGACATATTCTGAGGCAAAAAAGCGGCCCAGCGCCTTGGCATAGCTGACTTTGGAGCCATCCGGGTTGACGATGAGAAGTCTGGCGGCCATTTTTCCGGGGGTGGCGCCAAACTTGCCGACAAAAAGCGTGTAATAAGAACCGCCCAGAACAAGTCCGACCGCAACCCTGGCCCACAAGGGCGCGGCGAACAGAGGCAGGCCCATTTGCTGCGCGATGAAATACTGGGCCACCAGCGCCGGAATTCCCACGATCATGCCGTCCAAAAATTTGGCGCCGAAGCGGACCCAAAAGCCGGCGTAAACCATCCCTCCCGGCAAAATCACGCCTTCCTTGAGTTTTTGGAGGAAGACCGGTTTGCAGGCGGCGCAGATGAATAGGTTGCCGTGGCGAATGACTTCCTCGGGCGGGAAGGCCTGTCCGCATTCGGCGCAGAGCACCTGGCCGGGCGGGGCGGAGAGAGGACCGGCCATGCGCAGGGGCGATGCGGACTGGGGGCCAGCGAGCTGGGCGTAGGGCAGCCACTCGGCCATGCCCTCGCGCCAGACCAGGGTGTCGTGGCGGACGGTGCCGCCGCGCACCAGGGCCTCGAAGTCGGCGTCGGTGACGGGGCCTCTCTGCGCGGAGCCTTCAAGGTAGTGCCAGTTCATAAAATGGATTGGTCTTGCTCTTGTCGGCGGCCAGCCTGTTGGTTGCGGGCGAGAAAGTAAAGTCTGTTCTTAACAGAACTGCGGAAGCGGATTTCATTTTTGGGGACGGCGGTTCCTGCTTCCTTTCCATGAACCCTCACCTCACCCTAACCCTCTCCCCTCCCATCGGATGGGAGCGGAGAGGGAACAGGAGACGGACCCGAATTGTTCCACGGAGGTCCGTCGGGCAGCGGCGGGTTCATGGTCCCAAGGCCCGCCAAAATTCTGGCGTGAAGGCTAATCTTAATCTTCTTCGACGCAGGGGAGAGAGATTAAGATTAGGATTAAGATTAAGATTAAGAACCGGAGACCGTCGGCCCCAAAGCGAGATGCGCCCCCTCAAGGGGAAAGGCGCGAGGAAAGCTTGCGCGGGGGGCGGCTTGGGGGTATGTAATTGGGCGCAGTCACCGCGAGCCTTCAAACCGCGGTTTGTTCACGAAAACTTAAACGGAAAAATTCATTATGATGACACGACGAGAAGCCATTCAGAAAACCCTCTTTGCCACCGCCGCATTGTCCGCCGGCACGATAACAGCCCAAACCCAACCTGGCATGATGCCGCCGCCCGCGGCCGGCGCGTCGGCCGGGCCGTTTAAATTGCAGCCGCTGCCGTACGCTTTTGATGCACTGGAGCCGCACATTGACGCGCAAACCATGCAAATTCATCACGACAAGCATCATGCCGCTTATGTCGCGAATTTGAACAAGGCCGTGGCGGGGCATTCGGATCTGGAGGGCAAAAGCGTGGAGGAATTGGTGCGCGACCTGGAGAAGTTGCCGGCGGACATCCGCACGGCCGTGCGCAACAACGGGGGCGGACACCTGAACCATTCGGCCTTCTGGCTGATGATGAAGAAGAACGGCGTCGGCCAGCCGAAGGGGGAGCTGGCGGAGGCGATGCAGAGGGACTTGGGCGGTTTTGACAGATTCAAGGCGGCCTTCGCCGACGCGGCGATGAAAGTGTTCGGCAGCGGCTGGGCCTGGCTGAGTTTGGATGGCAAGACACTCAAAATCGAATCCACACCCAACCAGGACTCAGTGCTCACGGCGGGGAGGGTTCCGCTGCTGGGGATTGACGTGTGGGAGCATGCCTACTACTTGAAATATCAAAACAGGCGCCCTGAATATATTGCGGCGTTCTTCAACGTGATTGATTGGGACAACGTGGCCGGCAAGTATAAAGTTTAGAGGTCAGAAGAATTCTGCGGCTGGCTCGTGACGGGCCGGATGGGAGAACGGGAACCTCCTCACCCCGGCCCTCTCCTCCACAAGTGTGTGGAGGAGAGGGAGAAGGCGCGCGAGGTTGCCCTTCATCAGCCAGCCGTGGAAGAATTCGTCCTTCCATTGAACCTTTTGTTGCGCGCGGCATTCTACTGGATGTAAATGCTGGTAGTGGCTGAACGCGAACAATTGCCGGTGGAGCAGGCCAAGGCCGGGGAACCGGAGGCTTGGAGCGTTCTGTTTCGGCGCTACCAACTGCCTTTGTATGTATATGTCTTTGAGCTGGTCCGCGACGAGCAAACGAGTCTGGACATCGTCCAGGAAACTTTCATTGCCGCCGTGCGGCACATCGGCAGCCTGCGGGACGAGGGCAAATTCGGCGGCTGGCTTTTCGGCATCGCGCACCAGAAATGCGCGCAGATGTGGCGCAAACAGCACCGCGCGGCGGCCTGGCGGGAGGACATCGCCGAATCCACTCCCGATCTGGATGAAGGCCCGGACGAGTTGCTCATCCGCCAGGAAGAGGAGGGGGAGTTTATGAGGCTGGTCAACGAGCTGCCGCCGGCGCAACGCGCGGTGTTGCTGCTGCATTTTGTGGAGGATTTTTCGCTGGAACAAATCGCGGAAATCACCGCCGCGCCCCTGGGCACGGTGAAATCGCGGCTGCATTACGGCAAAAGCGCGCTGCGCAAACTTTTGGAGGAAAATCGCGAATGAAAACACCCCGGGAAATTCTGTTGGAACAACATGAAGCGGCCACGCCGAAATTGGACGCCATCCGGGCCGGGGTGGTTGCCGGACTGGCCCGCCCGGCGGCGCGAGAGACCATTTCCTGGCGGGATTTTGTGCGGTCGTTGCGCTGGCATCTGGCGGCCTTGAGCGCGGCGTGGGTGGTGGTGGTGATTTTGAACATGGATCGTTCGCCCAGCCCGGTGGCAAGGATTCCGCGCGATAAAATTCCGACGCCGCAACAGCTTTGGGCGTCGTTACGGGAGAGCCGCCGGCTGCTCCTGGAATACAGTGAGGCGCCAGTGGTGGAAGCGGCGGCGGCGCCGGCGCCGGGACGCCGGAGTGAAATAGCCACCGAACAAGCAGTGGTGTAAGAGGAGTGGAGTGCTG
>JBEKVM010000078.1:0-25165 GCA_049513975.1 Verrucomicrobiota bacterium
GAAATATAGACGCTGACCCGCGCAATCCCCCCGCCCAGACTCTCCCATTGAGACATCAGGGCGAGGCAATTGCGCGGTCCAGCAGAAGGAGGCAGCCCCGCGATTACCGCATGCTGATGCCAGCGGGCCGTGGCCTCGCCACGCTCACGCCGCAGGCACCAAAGTATTTCAGAAAAATGCACACCGAAACTCCGCGCCTGGGTCCGTATCAGCGCGACGAACATTTGCGGCCCAAACCTGGCACAGTGCTTCTCGCTCCTGAATGAAAACGAGCAGAAATATTGCCAGTTGACCGCACCCAAGGCGTGGAGTTCGGGGTTGTGCATGGGTCGTCCTTATTTCCCAACCAGGCCGACAATCTTGCCCCTGGCCCGCATCCGGCCGCCGAACGGGATGAGTTCCCGGATGCCCAGGTTGATCACCCGGTCCTGCAACTTGCCGGCATGGGCGGGTTTTTCCTCATCGCTCAGGGCGTATTCAATCGGCTGCGCCAATCGCTCGCCCGTGTCGCTCAGGTCCATCACCGTGATGATCTGCTGCTTCACTAGGCCCTTTTTCCCGGTGTACTCATCCGACCGATCACTCATTACTAATACTTTTACTGTCATTTTATTACCTTTCGTTGTGCTGGCTTGGTGGACACGTGCCAGCAACTGTTGACGTGTTCCGCGCTTGGATTGCTCCCACCGTTGCGCGGAATGCGGCGGGAAAATGGGTGAACGATTCTCAAGCCCGCACGTCTCTTGCGCTGTCATTTCCTTCAAGAAGCCCTCGATGTCCGTGGAAGAGGGAAGACGGCGCCGTGTGGCCGGCAAGGGGCGCAACAGAACGCACTTGGCCGGACGATCAATAGTGGCGGGACTTACCCGGTCGGCCTCTACCGGCTTGATTCCCGTAAACGCCGGTCTTGGCGCCAAGGCAATTGAAATTCTTTTTGAATTCATGCCGCCACACTAGCGCGGCAGGGGACAGGTTAATACAGACAGGGCGAGGACGGCGGTGTCTGAATTATTTGGAGGCTTTCGGGCGGCCCGGTTTCCGGTAATGGAGGCCAATGCGCTGGCAGATTTTCTCGATGCGTCTTAAATCACCAACCCTGTATTCCCCCATTGACCGGCGAAGTAAATCGTGAAGCGCTCTCACCGAGTCGAGCTGGTCCACCGCGCGCCAATGCCAGAGCATGAAATGATAAATTCCAAAATTTGAGCTTCCAAAGTCTCCCATCCCCGCGCCTAATTTTGGCTTCCTGCTGAAGGCCCTGCTGTATGCTGCCATGAATTCTGACATATCCTCATACGGTTGGTACACACACGATTTCAAAGCCCGTCCCGCCAGACGCCGCAGCGCCCCATACCAATCGTTAAATCGCTGAAAGATTTTGACAGCTTCCTGAAATTGCTCCTCGGTTAGAGCGACATCTTTGTATTTCTCCGCGTTCCTCGATTCGCTTTCAATCTTTGCGTCCAAGGATTCCACCATCCAAACCGCGTAAGCGCATTGATACCCAAAAAATCCTCCCAGACCAGTTGGAGTGAACTTTTTTGCGCCCTTCAGATCCGCACCACGGCACAGTGCCGAAAAATACTCCTCTTCAACCCGTCCAAACCACTGCGGGCAATCATTCTTGGGTACAAAGTCCTTGAACGGAAACAGGCCGTCGAGCATGAGGAATTCTCTTGCCAGCCTGTTCAACCATTTGTCGCGCCGCTCGCTCGCATAATCCTCCGGCTGGATTGCGTTTGATTCGACGCATTTCAACCTCGCGTCAACATCCACCTTGGAACCTTTGGCCCCGCCAGCACACGCCGACACCGCCCCCGCTGCATTCACGGCTATTGATTCTGATTTCGCATTCATGTTTAACCGGCCTTATGCAGGGTGAACAACGGTGTCGTCAAAAGGTTTCCCAAAAGCTGCCATTCCCACCCGCGCACCGAATGCTGGTCCTGCCAGTGCTTGAAATCTTGGCAGAACTGGTTGGACATTGGCTGTCCATGCAAAATGAATCATGCAAATACTTATGGCATTGAAAACCAGGGACTTACGACGAAAACCCAATCGAAACTTAAAACACGCCTGCGGAGCAACCTCAAAATGGCAGCCGTTTCACCGCAGGAATTCACCGACGCCTTGGAGAGCAATGGCCAGTCAATATGACTTCCGACCGCTTCGCTTCAATTCCTCGGCGTCTTTGACCAAACGCCAGAGTGGCACGGCCAACCCCTCTGCAATCGAGTCGGCGACGTTCACCGTCGGATTCCGCTCAAACCGTTCAATCAGAGAAATCATTTTGGGAGCCAGATCGGCCCTTTCTGCCAGAGTCTCCTGTGACAACTTCTGCGCCTTGCGATACCGTCTCACCACGACCCCAAAAGCCCTCGCAAAGTTTCTCGAACGCATATCTGCGCACTTTGCCAAGCCATGATGGGTCATTTACAGGAACAGTTGTTCCATTTTCTTCTTGCATTGTTCGCGCCTTTTTGCCAATCTGCGCCCCGATGAACCGGCAAATGCTCCTGCTTCATGCTGTCGTAACGGCGGCGGGCGCATGCCTGATTGGCCTCACGTTCTCCGCGCAACGATGCTGTTTCCCGTCACAAAAAAGTGACAATAAATATATCGCCATGCGGGAACGGAGCGCGTTAAGCTCGCCGTTGAAATCGGTACGGTGCTGAAATCTGGCAATGGGTTTGCCAGCAAAACCATAAATTCAGGCAAACTTGGAGAGGCAACCGAATGAAAAACCTTATCGTGCGGTGGTTGGGATTGTTGATCTTCTTTGTGGGTATCAGCGGCTTTGGCCAATCGGGACCGCCGGCACTCCCGCCAGACCCGCTATTGCAAATATTCAACTTTCCGACCAATTTTGTCGCCCCGTTCGGAGCCGTTCCCCTCGCGTACAGCAACATCTTCTCCGTGCCGGTGTGGAGGGGGAATGCGCTGGTTTTGGAGATGACCAACGCCGAGCCGGCCTTTCTCCAGTACAATCTGGTCGAAACAAACGGGCATACGAATTTGTGCCTTTCCACCGGTACGATAATTCTATTTGTCGCTCCTGACTGGGCGAGCGCGGACACCAATCAATACGGGACCGGGCCGGGGCAGCGCGCATATTTCATCGCTGCGGGCGATTGGAGGACGGGTTCGCCGAACGGGTTTTTCGGCCTGTCCGCCGACTCGTACGGCACCAATCTCGGCTTGTGGGGAATGAGCAACGGAGTGACAACCACCTACGTCAACACCGCCATATCGTGGAGTTCCAATGCCTGGCACGCCTTGGAGGTTGAGTACAGCCCCAGCAATTCCTTCATTTATGTTGACGGCCAATTGGCGGCCAGCGGCATCGGAGTGTCGGTCGTGCCGGACGTCAATACCTGGTCGAACGGACTGTGGATAGGCTCGGATAGCGCGGGATTTGAGCAGGCCCGGGGAGCGTTCTGGCACATGGAAACATGGAACGTGCAATGGGGCGGCGCCTTGACAAGCGGCTGGACCAATCTGTTGAACGAAATCACCGCCTGGCAATCAGGGCAGGGTGAAGGCGGTTTTGGCATGATGGGCATGGGCAACGGTTTGCTGACACCCGATGGGGGATGCACCAACTGCATTACGGGAACCAACGTGTATCTCGCGAACATGAGTTCAGTGCCGGATGCAAACGGGGATGGGGGAACGACGTTCGTGTTCTCGATTGAAGGCGGGCTGACCGGGGCGGCATACGACGTTTTCACCACTACCAACCTCATGGGAGCCGGCATCACGAATTCGACCTGGACATGGCTGGGTGAAGGAACCAATTGCGGAACCTACCAAATCACCAACCAACCGGTCGGACCGTCATTTTATGTATTGGGAACCCCGCTGCCTGCTGCGGATGGCAGTGGTTTGACCCAGGCGTACGAAGCACTGGTACATTCGACATCCAGCGGCGGAGACGGCATCGCCGGTCTTTACAAGCTGTGGCACGGATTATCACTAAGTTCCAGCATCGCAGTTCCTTCGCTTAGTTCCATCAACATTCAATCGTGTCCAATCCCTTAACGATTTTCCAAAACCATGAAATCGCTTTTGCTTCAATTAGCTGTTGCGGGGTTCCTTTTGACCGCCTTCCCGGATTTGGTTCTCGCCCAGGGAGATAATGCCGGAGCCAATGCTGGCGGCGCTGTTTCGCAGGAGAGCCAGACCCAAGGCCCGGCAGGCCAGACGGATTTCCAAACCGACCCCTTCACCGGGCGTTTCAGTTACACTGTGCCCCTGGATTTGGCTCCGGCCCGGCACGGTAACACGCCCTCAGTCGAGTTGCAGTATAATTCCGCCAATCCAAACGCCTGGTGCGGCGTGGGATGGGACATTGATCTAGGCTACATTGAGCGGGAAACCCGGTTTGGCGTGCCGGTGCTGTGGGCCAACGGCTTTCCGGTCAAGGCGTACGACGACAGCAAGGGCTTTCGATTCAGCCTCAAGAGGAAAAGCGCCGACCTGGTCAATGTGGCGGACGGAGCCTATCGGGCGCAGATTCAAAGCGACTTTACGCAATTCCACCTGGACACTAACAACAACCAATGGGTCGCCACGGATACCGGCGGCAACCAGTATTTTTTTGGCACCACCACTAATAGCAGGATGTCCAACCCAAAATCCGGTTGGACGAACACTTCGGTTTCAGGAACGTTCCGCTGGGCGCTGGACAAGATTCAGACCCCGCAGGGGGATATTGCGAACATCACATATACAACCATTTCCAATTGTCTTTATCCGCAGGTTTACACCTATAACGGGCACACGAACGGGTTGAGCAATTCCTGTTCGATTACATTTTTCCTGACTGCCACCAACCGCACCGATTCGACCATTTCGCTCAAATCGGGCTACCGGGTTGACCAAACCCGGCTTTTGACCGGCATCTTGCACAAAGTGGACGGACAGATTATCTGGAGCAACCAGCTTTTCTATGCGACTTCGCCCTCGACGGAACGTTCGATCCTCCATTCCGTCACCCATTATGGCACCAATCTGACGAGCACCTTGCCGCCGATCACCTTCAATTACTCGCAGATGAGCTACAGCTTCCAACCGCACACGATCTGGACCAACCTGGCTTTGCCCTCGGGCGGGGATACCCCGTATTTCGCCTTGAGCAGCCCCATTGTTGATCTGGCGGACGTGGACGGAGACGGCTTGCCGGACCGGATTCTCCATCCGATTTCCAACGGCTCCGGCTCTTACACCAACATTTTGGTGCAACACAACACTGGCGCGGGCTTTGCCACCGCCACCAGTTGGCGGCTTGGTTCCCAAACCTACAGCGGCAATTCCACGTCCAACTTTGAGGATTGGAGCTACATCCAGTCCACCCACGGCCGGATGCTTGACATCAATGGGGACGGCATGGCGGACTGGGTCATGGACCCTTACCCAGCGTATTTCGGGAGCGGCGTCAACACCAATTACAACCATTTGGAAGTGCAGTTTGGGAACGGCACCAATTTCAGCAGCTCCAGTCTCTCTTCGTGGTCGAATGTGGTGGATCAGCAATATGCCAATGATGGCTTTGGGCAGACTGGGAATTATCGGGCGGTGGAGAATTCATCTTCGTCGGGAACCTATGTCTTGATGCTGGACATGAATGGCGATGGTCTGCCCGACCGGGTCATGCTCAGGCGAGGTCCGCCTTACACCAATTACATCGTCCAGTTCAATACCGGCAATGGCTTTACTGGAACCAATAATTTTGGTCCTTATTCCGCCCAGGGACAAACCAACGAGGGCGGTGTCGCAGGAGATAACGGTTGGGCGGGCCTGACATCTAGCATCAGCGCAATGCGGATGCTGGACATCAATGGCGATGGATTGCCGGACCGTGTAATGGTGGTGGTATCCTCCACTTCCGATGGCGCGGCCCTGCCGCAGTATCAAAGCAACTTGATCGTCGAATTGAATAACGGATATGGCTTTGAACCGGCCATCGTGTGGCCGGGGGTGGACCGATATTACAACCAAAGCTGCGGAGGCGGTACTACTGCGGGTATTAACGAGTTGGGGGACGACTATCAGGTGGCGTATAAGGACGTGAACGGCGACGGATTGCCGGACCGCATCATCGCCTGCCAGTGTGCCGTTACCGGCTATACCAACTTCATGGTGCAGATCAACACCGGGAGCGGTTTTGCGCCGTTAATCAACTGGGGGCCGACATTTAGTCAGGGACAGACCACCGACACTAGCGCTTGCGGGATTCAAACCTCCATTGCGACCCTGATGGACATCAATGGAGACGGTCTGCCCGACCGTGTGGAGGCGGTCGAGTACCCCACGACAGGTTCCAACTATTTCGTGGTTGAACTGAGTTCCGGGCCATTCCCTGATTTGCTCACTAATGTCGCCAATGGCTTGGGCGGAGTGGTGAGCGCAACTTACAAGCCCTCCACGCAATACGATAATCGCCAGTCCACCACCAGCGCCACCCCCCAGTACTTGTTGCCATTCCCGATGTACACGGTGTCATCCGTGTCGGTGGGGGACGGCCTTTCCTCCACCAACACGACAACCTATAACTATAGCGGCGGTTATTGGAATCCCACCTTGCGCCAGTTCAACGGGTTCGCCCAAACCACGGTGGCAGACCCGCTCAACATGACCAACATCCATTGGTTTCATCAGGCTGGAGGACGGGACAATTCGGCTTTCGGAGAATACCTGGACACCAACACCGCGCTGGGCAAGGAGGGAATGCCTTTCCGCACGGACACCATTGGCTCGGACGGCAAACTCTACAAGCAGGTCCTCAACAAAGTGGACGAGGCGCTTTTAGCGGGGGGACAACACTTCGCCTTCAACAGCCAGACAATGACGCTGGATTATGCCACAAACGGAACCAGCTACCGCGCCACAGCGCAGCAGTTCGCCTACGATACCAACAATGGCAACCTCATCAACACCATTGAGTGGGGGGAGGTCGGTTCCATCGTGGTCAATGGACAAACCTTCACTGACGTTGGCAGCGATACGGTCTATAAGCTCACCAGCTTCGCCATGCTGTCGAATACCAACATTGTTGACAAACCGGCGACGAACATTCTTTCCACCAGCAGCGACGGCTCGAATCCGCTGCGGCAGCAGGTTTGCAGTTACGACAACGCCACCGGCAACCTCACCCAGGAGCTTGAACTGATCTGCCCCGGCACCTACCGGACCACCACCTGGACGTATGACAATTACGGGAACGAACACCAGAAGACCGATCCCGCAGGAATTGTCACGGTCACAACCTATGATTCCTCCTACCAAACCTTTCCGGCGCAAACCACCGTCGCCACCACATTCACGACGACCACCCAGTACGACCCCCGTTCGGGCAAACTCGTCCAATCCACCGACCCGGCCGGCCTGGTCACGGCCAATTCCTACGACCCATTCCTCCGCATTCTCGAAACCGACGTGTCCACCACGCCGAACGGCAGCCCCACCGAATGGCTGACACGCTACAGCTACGTTCTGGGCTTGGGCAATGGCCTTTCCAGCAACGAGGTCTTTGTCCATAAAAATGACGGCGTGGATTCCGTGAATGGCCACGAGCTCCTCACTTATTCGGATGGATTAGGCCGGGTGGTGCAAACACGACAGGAGTCCGAAACCAGCGGTTTCCGTGTCACCGGGACTGTCTATGATCAGCGCGGCAACGTCGCTTTCGTCACCGATCCCTATTTTAATTCCGGCACGAATTTCGCAAAACCATCCGGTACGTTAATCGGCCTGTTGCACGGCTACGACCCTGTTGGGCGGCTGATTACCGTAACCGCCGCGGTGAACGGCGGCTTTAATACCGCCGGCCAGCTTACCGGCACGTCCCCCACAACCGGCGATACCGGCTCGCCCATCGCGCCTTCCACCGTTTCTTATTCCTACGGGACGGACCCTTGGACCTTCGTCACTACGGACGAGGAAGGTAAAGTCCACCGCTATTCGCTGGACGCTTACGGGCGAACCAATCAAGTGGTTGAAGTTTTTGGCGGCTCCACCTTCACCACCGGTTATGCCTGGAATCTAGCCGGAGATTTGACCGCCGTCACCGATAATGCCGCCAACCAGATTCAATACGCCTACAACAACATAGGGGAAATGGTGGCGATGGCCGACCCGGACATGGGCGTCTGGCAGTACGAAAGGGATGTCGCAGGACGTTTGCGCAAACAGATTGACGGCGATGGAAACACCATCGCCTTCGACTACACCGATCCTCTGGGCCGACTGGTAACGCGGAAGGTCTCTGATTTCACCGGCGCTCCCGGCCTGGGACTGACCAACGTGTATGACAGCAGCGGCGGTGACGGCAACTTTACGGTCTATCCGGGCCAGCTTTTCGAGACGATTGACAACGAGGGTTATCTCAAGAATAGCCATGACGTGCGCGGGCGTGTCTTGAAAACGGCCCGTTACCTGGGCAAAAATGCAAACACCTACACCAGCCAGTATCTTTACGACGACATGGACCGGGTCACGCAAACCATCTATCCCAACGGCGGGCCGACCGTCACAAACGTCTATGATACCGGCGCAAACCTTTCCAAGGTGCAGCAACTCGGCGGAAGCGGCACCGTCTATTACACCGCCACAGGTTTCAACGCACTGGACCAGTTGACCGGAATCAATTTCGGCAACGGCGTCTCCTCGACAGAAAATTACTATGCCAATTCGCACCGCCTGCACAGCCTTGTCACGTCGAAAAGCACGAATTTGCAAAGCCTGATCTATACTTACGACCATGTCTCCGACCTTCTCAGCCTGGGCGATGGCGTCTATTCCGGCGCGGCTTCCGCTTCGTTGACCAACATTACATACGACGACCTGCATCGCGTGACCTCGCTGACGCGCCCTGCTACCAGTCAAACCTCGACGTTCAATTACAGTTCCATCGGAAATATTATCAGCAACAGCGAAAACGGGGCTGGGGCCTACGGTTACGGAACACGCCTGCCCCACGCTGTCACGGCAGCCAACGGCACCAATTACTCCTATGATCAGAACGGCAACATGCTTACGCGGGGCGGCCAGGAGTTGGTCTATGACCCGGAAAACCGTTTGACTCTTGTGGTAATGAGCAATTCCACGGTGGCCTTTGGCTACGATGCCAGCGGAGCCAGACTGTGGAAGCAAGGGGCAACGACCAACAGCCTGCAAGTCTGGATTGACGGCATTTATGAAGAAAAAGACGGGAAAACTCTGTACCATATTTTGGCCGGCGACCGCATCGTTTGCACGTTTGATTCGGCGGGCGTGACCACAGAGTATTACCACCCCGACCAATTTCACTCGACAGCGGTTGAAACCGACGGTTCAGGGAACCCCTATCAGCATTACGAGTACAGCGCCTTTGGCCAGAGCCGTTACACGTTGAGCACCACGGCATTCCCGGTTTCTCGCCGTTACACCAGCCAGGTCTTAGACGAGGAAACCGGCCTCTATTATTACGGCGCTCGCTATTACGACCCTGTGTTAGGCCGGTTCATCCAGCCTGATACCCTCATTCCCAATTTGCTCGATCCGCAGTCGTATGACCGTTACGCTTACGCCCGGGACAATCCACTGAGGTACGTTGATCCGACGGGCCATTGGGGAGAGGAAGTTGCGAATTGGTGGTCGCGCGTGGTGAACGCCGGAGCCAATTATATCAGCGCCAGTCCATCGCACTGGATTTGGAACGGCACGGTGGGAACGGTGGGTAGTCTGGTTGGCGGACTGGCAGAGCCGCTGCGTTTTGGCAGTAGCGCCGGGGCGGTTTTCGGCGACCCGCACGCCACACTCGGAGACGTTGCCTTGGCAGGTGTGAAAGAAGCAAGCCGGGCCGCGGCTGTGGTGCCAGTGGGCGCGGCGATTGGCAAAGGAGTTGGAACTTTATTGAGTGCGGGAGAAAAAGAGGCGGCGGGAGCATTGGTGGGAGCAGCCGGCCAAGCGGCCGCAAAGGGAACAGCAAGCGGAACCACTGTGGTGGTAGATGCACAAGGCAACGCGATCAAATTACAACCTGGGCAGAAAGTCCAAGGCCGCCCGGATGGAAATGTCTGGCAGGTGAAAAACGCATCAGGAAACCCCACCGGGGATCGGTACGACGGGTTAGGACATCCCAAGCAGGCGGACCCAAAAGCGCAAGTGCCACATGGGCATCGAGTAGATGAAAATGGAAATCAAATTCTTGATCCTCAGGGCAATCCTCACCTTCCGGCAAACCCGCCGACACAAAGTCCACCGCCGCAGCCTCCCACTCAGCAGCAATCTTAGTCCTAATTTAGTAGAACTTATTATTATGCAATGTTTCATTTGTAATGCTGAATCTGGAGCGGGCTATCTTTGTCAGCAACATACGGATTTGTTGTTGCGCAAACTCGAACAGGGCCAAACAGTCCACTCTCCGACGTTCGCATATCACTGCGCTATATGTGGAGAGTGGGAGAATCGGAAGATCGTGGAAGGCGAACACGGTATGTACTTCTGCGACCGAGATATTATTGAGGAATCCAAGCGGTATAGATCAATAGGCAACCAATAGTATGGCGCAAGAGCAGTGGTCGAAGAACAACTGAAGCAAAAGGGGTCACAAACCATACTTTTGCCCAATTTGGCATTGATGCGATGAACAATTGCAATCGCAACGCCAGGTGATAAAGTTTATTCTGTATGATTTGGCGCGTCATTTTGTTTTGGCTGCTTGGCGCCGGCTTGGCCCTGGCCGACTTGGGCCGGGGCGTGTGGCTGTATCAGCGGGATTACGCTGGGCGGTTGCGCCAACAGACCGACGGCGACAATCAAACCGTCATTTTCAACTATTCACCAGACCCGCTTGGACGCCTTCTCAGCCGCCAGGTGTACGACATGCGAACCAACTTCATTTGCGGCGTCACCAACATTTTCGATTCAAATGGCGGCGACACGCGCTATCCGGTCTATTCCTGCCAACTTCACAAGACGATAGACAGCGAAGGTTATGCCAAATATGGCTATGATGTGCGCGGGCGTGTCCTGAAAACGGCCCGTTACCTGGCCAAAAATGCAAACACCTACACCAGCCAGTATCTTTACGACGACCTGGACCGGGTCAGGCAGACCGTCTATCCCAACGGCGGGCCAACCGTCACAAACATCTATGATACCGGCGCGAACCTTTCCAAGGTGCAGCAATTGGGCGGGAGCGGCACCGTCTATTACACCGCCACAGGTTTCAACGCACTGGACCAGTTGACCGGAATTAATTTCGGCAACGGAGTATCGGCCGCCAACACCTATTACACCAATTCGCACCGACTGCACAGCCTTGTCACGTCGAAAAGCACAAATTTGCAGAGTCTGACCTACACTTACGATCATGTCTCCGACCTTCTCAACCTGAGTGATGGCGTCTATTCCGGCGCGGCTTCCGCTTCGTTGACCAACATTGCATACGACGACCTCCACCGCGTGACCTCGCTGACGCGCCCTGCCACCAGTCAAACCTCGACGTTCAATTACACTTCCATCGGGAATATTATCAGCAACAGCGAAGACGGGGCGGGGGCCTACGGTTACGGCACACGCCTGCCTCACGCTGTCAAGAGTGCCAACGGCGCCAATTACTCCTACGATCAGAACGGCAACATGCTCACGCGGGGCGGCCAGGAGTTGGTCTATGACCCGGAAAACCGTTTGACTCTTGTGGTAATGAGCAATTCCACGGTGGCCTTTGGCTACGATGCCAGCGGAGCGAGGCTCTGGAAACAAGGCGCGCCCACCAACAGCCTGCAAGTCTGGATTGACGGCATTTATGAGGAAAAGGACGGCAAAATCCTTTATCATGTCTTGGCGGGTGACCGCATCGTTTGCACCTTTGATTCGACGGGCATAACCACGGAGTATTACCACCCCGACCAACTTCACTCGACAGCGGTGGAAACCGACAGTTCCGGGAACTCCTATCAGCATTATGAGTACAGCGCCTTCGGCCAAAGCCGCTACACGTTGAGCACCACCGCTTTTCCAGTTTCTCGCCGCTACACCGCCCAGGTCCTTGACGAGGAAACGGGCCTTTACTTCTATGGCTCTCGTTATTACGACCCGCAATTAGGCCGCTTCATCCAGCCGGACCCTATTATTCCAGACGCCTTTAATCCACAAAGTTACGACCGTTATGCCTATGCTCTCAATAATCCACTGCGATATACGGACCCGGACGGACATTGGGGGCAGGAGGTTGCGGATTGGTGGTCTGGTGTGGTAAATAGAGGGGCTGGATACATCAGCGCCAGTCCTTCCCACTGGATTTGGAATGGGACAGTGGGAACGGTGAATAGTCTGGTGGGCGGTTTAGCTGCTCCTCTAGGTCTGGGTAGTGCTGCCGGTTCGGTTTCAGGAAATCCGAATGCCACTGGCTGGCAAATTGCCGGAGCAACGGTTCAAGAAGGTGCTAACTTGGCGGCGCTTGTGCCGGCAGCAGCGGGGGCTGGAAAAGCGGTTTCAACCTTGGTTCGGGCGGGTGAAAAGGAGGCGGTGGGAGAATTGGCGGGGGCTTTGGGCGGTTGTTTCTTGGCGGGGACATTGGTGCCGACTGAAAGCGGAAACGTCGAAATCCAAACCGTGAAAGCGGGGGACCGCGTTTGGTCGTATTCGATGACGACAGCAGAATGGGAACTGCGCTCAGTGGAGGCGACGCCGGTTCACGACTACACGGGGGACATTATCACGATTGGCGTTGGTGGTGCGGTGATTGAGGCAACGGATAATCATCCGTTTTGGGTTGTGTCCGGAGATGAGATTGCATCGCGCCCGCTGGCAACTGACGTGCCGGAAGATGAACGTGCGTTCAATCCATCAGGCCGATGGGTGGAAGCTCGAAGCCTGCGGGTCGGTGACGTGGTCTTGCTGCTTGGCGGTGAAACGGCCACCATCACCGGGTTGTCCGAACGGCAGGAGCATCTGGCGGTTTACAACTTGCGCGTGGAAGTAAACCACACGTATGCCGTTTCGCAAGCCGGTGTGCTTGTTCACAACAAAGCGGCGCAAATAAAGCCAGTTCCCAAGGAAGGGACTTACGAGTTTCCAGACAAACAGGCTCCGGGTAAGACGTATGTTGGCCAATCAGGTGATCTGCCGAAACGGCTTGGAACTCATGAAAAGACTGGTAGGAAAGCGCCCGGAACCGAAGCCCAAACTACCGAAGTTCCAGGGGGTAAGACCCAGCGTGAAATGCAGGAACAGAGACGGATTGACCAATTAGGCGGCACACGCGGTAAACCCGGCTCTCAAACCTCGAATCAGAGAAACCCGGTGAGTCCAGAGCGACAAAAACAACTTGGTATGAAGCCAAATGAAAATTGACATTACAGAGCAAATAGACGGGCATCTTCGGCGGAACGAGGATCTGAAAAAAACTCTGTGCGTTAAGGGCGTCGAACTTGGCGAACAGCGTTCGATAGAACTGCACTTCTGGGCATTCAAGAAGCAGGATGCAGTGAACCTAGCTAAATCGCTTTATGACCACGGGCTACTTGTTCTGACGTTGGCTCCTGTGCCGGATGACGAGGGAGAAAGGTGGAATATAGAAGCCGGCATCAAAGACACCGTGCAAGACTTGACCAGCCCATCCAACGTCAGGAAGTTTGTCGAATTAGCGGCGCAGTTTAACGCGCTGTTCGACGGGTGGGGCACGGTGGTCTAAAGGGAGGGAATTGCGACGACACTTACCCCGCCTCGGAGCGTCGGCGGGGTCAGACCATAGCTTTGATTCTGCTGAAAAACCTCGGACTACTTTTTTGAGCGTTTTTTGGCTGGCGGCGGGGCCAGACGCAGCAGCCGCAACTCGGAACGAGCCAGCAGTTGCCAACGCACCCGTTCGCCCGCCTGCAAATCCAGCGCGGCGGCCAAAGGCAACGGGACGTTGACGAACAACCGGGTGGCCCGGGCGGCCCGGCCTTTGGATCGAATCACCTGCACTTTCATTTCGAATTCGGCTTCCATATAATGATGACTACCCTATAAGGTAGCCGTATGATATTTGCTTTGTCATGCGCTAAATTATGAGCCTGCCCGCCTTTTCCACGCAATCGGAACTCTTTTCCACAGCCGGGCTCTCCGGCAGCCTCTTTGCCGACACAATCAATCGCAAAGCCGCCACCGAACCGCTCCACCGGCTGGCTCTTCCACTGCACTTCGTTACACCGTCTCGAATCGTCTGAGACAAGCGTTGCCTGGCGTAGTGAGAGCGGAAGCTTTCGCAAAGTCCCATCAGCCGGCCAGCCGCGCATCAGGGCCTTTCCGAAACATCCGCACTCACCACGCCCCCAAATCGAGCTTGTCCCTCAGCCGGAAAACTCTTCCGTTCCGCTTTCTCGCCCGTTCGCTCCGGTTACGATGCTCGGACTTGCTGCGCTCGATCTGCGCGTCTGGACCTTCGTAAACGGGCGACCGCTCCACTCCGGGCCTTTCCGGCTGAGAGACAAGACACCGCGCCCCCGCGTGCCCGAATTATTCATTCCCGCCTCCTCGCCTCATTTGGGTTGTTTTCTTCGCCTTTTTTACGCACGCCATCACCCCACCGTTCGCTGCTTGCTTGTCCGACACCGAGCCGACTTTAGGAGCGAGATCAAAAACCGCGCCAGCGTCTCCACTTTGCCTTTTCGCCACTGTCACGGTTTTAGCTTTCGCTGGGTTTTCAATGCGCTGCGCGCACGGCTTCGCTGTCTCCCAATCAGGTGAAGCGAGCAGCAAACGGCAGGGTGACGGACAGCGGTTTCAAAAAAAAGCTATGAAAACAACACATCTAAAAATTGAAGCGTCAGCACCGGCGAATGTCCGGCCATCGTCGGGTTCAAAAACCGGCAATCCACAACAACTGCATCGGATTGATTTCAGATTGAGATTCCAGAACCGGGGACTTTCCACACCGCAAGTTATTGACATGCTCTACCGCGAAACCCCGCGCTTTTGGGAATTGTGCCAGGTTGTCGGCAAGTGGGTTTGGATTCAATTTCAGGAGAAGCAGCCACGCAACGTGACGGCGCAGTTGTCGCAGCTTGGATTCCATTGGAACCGCAGGCGGCAGGTTTGGCAGCACCCGTGCGGCCAGTTTCGCACCGGCACTTGGATTGATCCGCGCGATAAATATCCCACCTTTTACCCGGCAGATTAGTCGCAAAGGAGAACCCCATGAGACGAAACCGCCGCCGCCTGCCCGTACCGCAGCACGAATTTCCTTTCACGCCAGGCACGTTTAATCTGGTTGTCGAGAACGGGACCGACGGCGACCGCATCGCCAGAGAGCAGGCCGAGGCCGACCGCGCCCGCCGTGCCGCAGAATCCGCGCAAGCGGCTCTGTTCACCACCGCGCAAGAGGAGGATTGACCCGCCATCGGGACAATCACGCGGCTGGATCGCAACGGTTCAGCCGCTTTTCCGTCGTTGGGGACTTCCGCCGTCCCCAAACCCCGGCGTTGGGCTTCACGCCAGCCCAAACCCGCGCCAAAGGGCAAGCCCTCATGGACTCCAATTCCGCTCGCGCTGGCCTTCACGCTCCGCGCCGCCTTTCCAAACAATGGAAAGGATTCGAGTTTCCTCTTTCCAGATTGGCGACAGTCGGACAGCCGCCAATTCACGCCGCCCGTGTGCGCCAGCAAGGGCAGGAGAGGCGATTCGCGGGCTGGACGACTCAAGACAGCCGACACCAAGCCCGGCGCGTTACACGGGCCGAATCGAGGACGCTGGCGACCGCGCGCTCCGAAATCAGACCCGCCACAAGCCCCGCCAATCTCGCATACTCGCCCGTCACGGCGCGTTTCGACTGTTGACCGGGGACCAAGGATGCGCCCGCACAATCCCGCACAGATTCAGGCCGGGAATAGTCAGCGCACAATTTCCGCACAGCCGCACAATCCCGCACACGTTTTTCTGCCGATTGTTGCCGATAGATGCAAAATAATGCTTGCAATACGAGGGAAACGCTTGTATCGTGCCGGGTAGGTTAGCGCACAAATGAGCAATGAAAGGCAACTATGAAAAGTGAAGAAAACCCCTTAAATCATGGTTCAAATCCATGTCGGGCAGCCATTTCATCTTTTTGTCTTTCCTTGGCATTCGTCAAACTCATTGGCATTGGGCGAGTAATTGATCCGCCTTCGCCGCCGTCACCCCTTCGTGAAAATCTTCGTTGACCATCACCACCGGGGCGGTGCCGCAACTGGCCAGGCATTCGACAAATTCCACGGTGAATTTGCCGTCCTTGGTGGTTTGCGGCCCCTCTTCGGTCGCGTCCAGCCCCAGCTTTTTGCAGAAGTAATCCCGCAGTTCGTGGCTTCCCCCCAGGGCGCAACTCAAGGTGCGGCAAACTTTGATCTGATATTTGCCCGCCGGTTCCTGCCGGAACATGGGATAAAAGGTGACCAGTTCGTAAATGTTGATGGGCTGAAGCTCCAGCTTCCGGGCCGTCCACTCCATCGCCTCGGGCGAAACGCAGCCGAAACGCTCCTGGATGGCGTGGAGGAACATCAGCGACGCGCTCCGCTTTTGCGGATAATGCGTGATCAGTTCGTCCAACTCGGCCTCCAAATCTTTCGGGACGGAAAAGCTCATGGCATGGTTGGTTCTTTTTTCACCGGTCACATTCGCCCATGACAAAATCAAGCGAGCCGAAAATGGAGACGGTATCGCTGATCATGTGGCCGGGCATGAGGTGGGAAAGGATGCTCAGGTTGCAAAAGGAGGGCGAGCGGATTTTCAGCCGGTAAGGCGTGCCGCCGCCCTTGCTGTTGATGTAAAAGCCCAGTTCCCCCTTGGGATTCTCCGCGCTGAAAAAAACTTCGCCGGGCGGCGCGTTGACGCCCTCGGTGACGAGGATGAATTGGTGAATCAATTCCTCCATGCTGGTCAGCACTTTGTATTTGGAGGGCAGCACCGTTTTGCCGCCAGGGATGTCCACCGGCTCATGGGCCGCGTTGTCGGCCCCGCCGGGAATTTTGTCCAGGCATTGGCGCAGCAGGCGCACGCTCTGGCGCATTTCCTCGATGCGCACCAGATAGCGGTCGTAGCAGTCCCCCGCCGAACCAATCGGTATGTCGAATTCCAACTGGTCATAGACCAGGTAGGGATGGGCCTTGCGCACATCAAATTCCACCCCGCTGCCTCGCAGGTTGGGGCCGCTCAGGCCGTAATCAATGGCGTCGGCGCCCGAAATCACCCCCACATCGCGGGTGCGGTCAACAAAGATGCGGTTGCGGGAAAGAAGCGCTTCCGTTTCGTCAATGTTGAGGACAACTTCGTCCAGGAACTGGCGGCACTGGGCCACCCAGCCGGGCGGCAGGTCGCGCGACAATCCCCCGATGCGGGTGTAGGTGGTGGTGAAGCGCGCCCCGGTCAGGGCTTCGATCAAGTTGTAAATCTTCTCCCGTTCGGTGAAGGTGAAGAGGAACACGGTCAGCGCGCCGACATCCATGGCAAAGGAACCCAGACCCAGCAAGTGGGAGGAAATGCGGGCCAGCTCGCAGCAGATCACCCGGATATACTGGCACCGCGGCGGCAGCGCCTTGTCAATCCCCATCAGTTTTTCCACGGCCAGGGCGTAAGCGACGTTGTTGGCCAGTGGCGCCAGATAATCCAGCCGATCCGTGTAAGGGATGAACTGGGTGTAGGTCATGTTCTCGGCGATCTTTTCATCGCCGCGATGGAGATAGCCGATTTCCGGGGTGGCTTTGGTGATGATTTCCCCGTCCAGTTCCAGCACGACGCGCAGGACACCGTGGGTGGCGGGATGGGAAGGCCCCATGTTAAGCACCATTTTTTCCCCGTGCATGTCCTGCCCCTCCCCCGCGGCGGCGTCGCCTGGCGCGGCGCGGGCCGCCGGATCGGGATACTGGATTTCCTGGGTCGCCATAATTTACTTGGGATCCTTCGGCACACTGGGACCCGGAGCTTTCTTGAGATCGGGCCGCGTGTGCAAATCCGCCGGCGCGCTCTCCGGCGGGCGGGCGCGCGGTTC
The DNA here is from genome assembly GCA_049513975.1 of Verrucomicrobiota bacterium. Taxonomy (GTDB): domain Bacteria; phylum Verrucomicrobiota; class Verrucomicrobiia; order Limisphaerales; family Palsa-1400; genus JBEKOF01. The sequence goes on from JBEKVM010000078.1 coordinate 17,990, forward strand.
GCGCGACATGGCGTCCTTGCCCCCGGCCACGGTGACGAATGGCCCGCCTTCCTCCGGGGCGCTTTTGGAGAAAGCCACCTCCGGCATGGCGGTCGGCTTGCCCGCCAGCGGGAAATCCTTGCGCAAGGGGAAGTGCGGGTAGCCTTCCCACATCAGAATCCGCCGCAGATCGGGATGGCCGCGAAAATGGAGGCCCATCATGTCGTATATCTCCCGCTCGTGCCAGTCGGCCGTGCGCCAAACCGTGCTGACGGTGGCCAGCTCGGATTGCTCCTCGCTCACATTGGTCTTCAAGCGCAAGGCACAGTGATGGCCGTAGCCGTAAAGATGGTAAACCAGCGTCCAGCGCGGATCGGAGCCGTAATTGTCTATGCTGGTGATGTCCACCAGGTAATCAAACCCCAGGCTGGCTTTGGCGAAGGCGCAGACTTCGGCAATCACGTCGGCATCGGACAATTGCACCGTGATTTCGCCGCGGAACTCCTGCGGGTCGGAAATCAAAATGCCGAACCGGTCTTTCAATTTTACAGCCAGATCGCGGGCAGTCATCGCACAATAGGGGATGGGGCGGCCCGGTCAGGCCACCCGCTTCTGCAGGGCCAGAAACGGCTCCCTGGCCACTTTTCCCTGCAACTTGATCAGCGCGTCCAGCAGCGCTTCCGGCCGCGGCGGACACCCCGCCACATAAACATCCACCGGGAGGATCGAATCCACCCCCTGCAACACGGCGTAACTGCGGTACATCCCGCCGGTCGAGGCGCAGGCCCCCATGGCGATGACCCATTTGGGTTCGGCCATCTGGTCGTAAATTCGTTTGACCGACAGCGCCATTTTGTAGGTGACGGTGCCGGCCACAATCATGACATCCGATTGCCGGGGCGAAAAGCGCATCACCTCGGCGCCGAAGCGGGCGATGTCGAACCGGCTGGCCCCGGCGGCCATCAACTCGATGGCGCAACAAGCCAGCCCCATCGGCATGGGCCAGAGCGAATTCTTGCGGAACCAGTTTATGGCCGAATCCAGCCGGGTATGAACCAGGTCGCCTTCGACCTTCGAATTGTAACCAATTTCAGTTTTGGTCTGCATAAGCGTTCCTTAACCTGACAAATCATCGCTCCAATAAACATCCTCCGCCCAACCGAGGCAAGCCCTTTGTGGCTTTTTTCCGAACTGACCGAATCATTAGCCCGGATATTTCACACTCTGATGGAAGCGCCAACAGGGCGCCGCGTGTGGGCACGCGGCCTGCAAACACGTCCGGCGGCTCCTGTAGGCCGCGTGCCCTCACGCGGCGTTTGGAGGTGTGAAATATGCGGGCTCCCTTTTTGCATTTTGCATTTCGCATTCTGCCCTTCCAGCACTCCACCACTCCATTCTGCGGTGCCTCGATCAAGCTCAATCCAGGTTCAAACGGAACCGCCGCCGGATGGGCGGATTAAAAAATGCGGATTGGTCTTGAAATGGAACGGCAAATCAGGCGAAATAACCCAGCGATTCTATGAACCTTGCTGATATATTGACGGGTCCCAGCAACATACTGCCCGACATGCAGGCGACCGACCGCTGGGCCGCCATTGATGATCTGGTGGGCAATCTTATCGCCACCAGCAGAATCAAGGAGGAAAACCGCCAGGCCATCACCGCCGTTGTCAAGAAACGGGAGTCCTCCATGAGCACCGGCATCGGCTTTGGCATCGGCATCCCCCACGCCTCCACCGATCTGATTCCGGAAGTGGTGGGCGCGCTGGGACGCTCCAGCAAGGGGATCAATTTTGACGCGCTGGACAATCAGCCGGTCAATTTGGTCATGCTCTTTTTGGTGCCGCAGGGGCAGTTCCAAAGACATCTCCACACTCTGGCCAGCATTGCCAAACTTCTCCACATCAAAGAATTTCGCCAGGAACTCGAACAAGCCCCCGACGCCCAGGCCATGTTCCAGGTCATCCTCAAATACTCGGCGCAGCATTGATTTTGCCGCCGCCGGCCCTCTCTCCCGGCGCGCCGCATGGCACGGGACAACGGGCGGCCCGGCCCGATTGAGATTTTATTGTGCTTCACAAATTTCTCGAACAAAGACTGCAACAAGCGGTGGCCGCCGTCCTGCCGGACGCGGACGCGAGCGCGGTGCTGGTGCGCCCCTGCCCCGACCCGCGCTTCGGCGATTACCAGGCCAACGCGCTCATGGCGCTGGCCAAGGCGCGCCACCTCAATCCGCGCCAGTTGGCCGCGGAGGTGGCGGCCCGGCTGGACGTGGCGGAGTGGTGCGAGCCGGTGGAATTGGCCGGGGCGGGCTTCCTCAATTTCCGGCTCAAAATCCCGGCCATCGCCCAAGCGCTGGAAAGCGTGGCGCGCGGCGGGCGCCCCTTGGTGGAGAAAACGGAGCGGCCCCGCTCCATCATCATTGATTTCAGTTCGCCCAACGCGGCCAAGCCGATGCACGTCGGCCACATTCGCTCGACGATTTTGGGGGATTCCCTGGCGCGCGTTTCCCGGCTGCTCGGTCACCGGGTGATGACGGACAATCATCTGGGCGATTGGGGCACGCAATTCGGAAAACTCATTCTCGGCTGGAAAACCCGGCTGGAGGCCTCCGCCCTGGCGCGCGACCCCATCGCCGAAATGGAACGCCTTTACAAACTCATCAACGCCGCTTGCGAACAGGACGCAAAAACACTGGAAAGCGCGCGCCAGGAACTGGTCAAACTGCAAGCCGGCGACCCGGAGAACTTGCGCATCTGGCGGCAGATGATCGCCCTTTCCCAGGAGCAGTTCGACCGGGTCTATGCCCGGCTGGGGGTCCGGTTCGACCACATTTTTGGCGAGAGCCATTACAACGCGCGTTTGCAATCCGTCGTGGAGGACTTGCGGCGGCGCGGACTGGCCCGCGAGAGCGAAGGGGCCATGGCGGTCTTTTTCGACGACGTGCCGGAACTGAAGGGGCAGCCGGCGCTGGTGCAAAAAAGCGACGGCGCCTTCAACTACACCACCACCGATCTGGCCACGCTGCAGTTCCGCATGGAGGGCGGTTGCGGCAACGGGCCGCCGGACGAAATCATCTACGTCACCGACGGGCGCCAGCAGCTTCATTTCAAACAGCTATTCACCCTGTTCCGCCGCTGGCAGCCGGAGGCGCGCGTCAAGCTGGCCCATGTCTGGTTTGGCTCCATTCTGGGCGAAGACGGCAAACCGTTCAAGACCCGCTCGGGCCAAACGGTGCGCCTGGAAGATTTGCTGGACGAAGCGGAAGAGCGCGCCTTCCAGGTCGTTTCGGAAAAAAACCCGGATTGGGCCGAAGCAACGCGGCGGCAAATCGCGCGTCTGGTGGGCCTGGGGGCGATCAAGTACGCCGACCTCTCGCAAAACCGGCAGAGCGATTACGTGTTCAGTTGGGACAAAATGCTTTCTCTCCAGGGCAACACCGCTCCGTATCTGTTGTACGCCTACACGCGCACGCGCAGCATTTTTCGCAAGGGCGGCGAGGGCGCGGCGGAGGCGGCCGCGGCCGCGCCCGGCCTGGCGCTGGAGGCGCGGGAAGAAATTGTTTTGGCGCGGCGGCTGTTGGATTTCGGGCTGGTTTTGGAAACAGTGGCCGGCGAGTACCGGCCGAATTTCCTCTGCGGCTACCTTTATGATCTGGCGGGGGATTTTGCCCGCTTCTATGAGAACTGCCCGGTGCTCAAAGCGGAAGGCGGCGCCCGCGCGACCCGCCTGGCCCTGTGCGATCTCACCTCGCGCGTCCTCCAACAAGGTCTGGACGCGCTCGGCATCGCCACCACGGAACAGATGTGACAACCATCACGCCTTCGCCGGGGCGAGGACATCTTCGATCTTGGCGTATTGCACCAGCAGGTCCACCACCTTGTCGTGGAGGATGGGGCGATGGACCACCTCTTCCAGGCGGTGGTTCTTCTCCAGTTCCTGGAAGAGCTTTTCGACGGGCGTCTTGTTCTCGGCCGCCAGCGTCTGAAGCCGGGCCAGGATGTCCCTTTGATCCACCCGGATGCCTTCTTTTTCGGCAATCTTCTGAAAGACAAACATGGCCTTGACCCGTTCCCGCGCCGCGTTGTTGGCGGTGGCGTAAATGTTGTCCTTTTCCGCGTCCAGCGCCTCCTTGGAGACGCCGCGCTGCTGGTTGTCGCTGACAATATTATACACGAGATTGCGGGTTTCCCCGGTCACCACCACTTCGGGCAGGTCGCACTCGACACTCCGGAGCAGGGCCTGGGTGACTTGCTGGCGGATTTTGCGGTTCTGGGTCTGGTTCCACTCGTTTTGCAAATCGGCGCGCACCCCTTCGCGCAAGGCCGCCAAATCCTTGGCCCCCCACGATTCGGCAAACTTCTGGTCCAGTTCCGGCAGGATCTTCTCCTTGACTTCAACCAGTTCCACGTCGTAAACGCCCTTTTTGCCGGCCAGCGGCGGCAGCATAAAATTGGCCGGGAAATCAATGGTGACGGTTCGTTTCTCCCCCGCCTTGGCCCCCAGCAATTGCCCGCTGAATCCGGACAGGAAAGAATCCTTCTCCGTTTCGATCCAGAAACTCTTGTTCTCCGTCAGGCCCTTGGCGGTGGGGACCGTCTCGGTGATCGGCTTGCCCTCACAGGCGCCGGTGTAGTTGACCACCGCAACGTCACCGTGCTTGACGGCGCGATCCACGGTGAGAAAGGTTTTTTGACGCTCGCGAAACAGTTGCAACGCCCGCTCGATGTCCGCGGGGGTGGTGCCGCCGATTTCGCGCTGGGCGCGGAGACCCCTGTATTCGGGAAGGGGAAACTCCGGCGCGGTTTCCATGGTGGCGACAAAACGGAGCGGCTGGCCGCGCGTGAATTGGACCTCTTCAATATCGGGCGCGACCACCGGGGTGATTTTCTGCTCCGCGACGGCCTGGCGGTAGGAGTCGGAGATCAACTTGCGTTTGACCTCATCTTGAATTTCCGATTCAAAGCGTTTGGCCACCATGTCCTTGGGGGCCTTGCCGGGACGAAAACCGGGGAACCTCGCCTCCCGCTGATATTGCCTGGTAACTTCCTCAAAGGTTTCCTCCACCTTTGCGGGTTCGACCTCCACTCGCATCAATCGTTTGCAGGGAGCCAAAATCTCTAGCGTTACATTCACAAAAAGCCTTTCGATTCAATGGTCAATCCGGCCAACCGGGCTTGGAACGCTAAGGATTGCCGGGCGGGGCGTCAAGCTAATCAGCCTCATTTATTGCGGCCCATCCCCTCCCTCACGCGCATGTAATGAAACAAATACTGCTGCGCGTAGCCGGCGTGCGGTCCAAAATGGGCGCCGATGAACCGGCGCAGCCGCGCCGGGGAAACGCGCCGGCGCGGGAAATAATGGCGGCGCAGCGCCTTCCGGATCCACACATCCACGGGAAAAGCCTCCGCAAATCCATAGGCAAACAGCAAAACGCAGTCGGCGATTTTCATCCCCACGCCGGGCAGCTTGAGCAGTTCCCCCCGCGCCTCCTCCAGGGAAAGCTGGAAAAGGCGGCCCAAGTCCACCTCGCCCCCGGCCAGTTTTTGCGCCGTGCCCCGAAGGTAAGGGGCGCGAAAACCCAGCTTGCACCCCCGCAAGTCCGATTCGGAAACTTCCGCCAGTTGGGCATAACCCGGAAAGGAATGCGCCGGCTCCTCTCCGGCCGGAACGGGCAAAGGTTGGCCGAACCGCCGGCAGAGCAGGGCGATGATTTGGTGGATTTGCACAATCTGTTTGGTGGACGAACAGATAAATGACGCCAGGCATTCCCACGGTTCCTGCCGCAGCAGGCGCAGCCCGGCACAGGCGCGGACGGCGGCTTGCAGCGCCGGGTCGTCGCGGGGAAAGACGGCCAAGACTTCCGGGAGGTTGACGTCCAACTGCAGGTAGTGCCGCAGCCATTGCCAATCGGCCACAGGCGCGGCTGTTTCCGCCGCAATCCGGCCGGCGGCGGGGCGCAACCGCACCCAGCGTCCGCCGACCACCCCCGTCCATCCCCCTTCGCGGCATCGCCAGCGAAAGGCCTGGCCTGAGGCCAGGGTGGCGGCAAGATCGTAATTCTCCACCGCAAAAACAGCGCGGACAAGGTTCATTAAACGGGTCAGTTTATCTGGCATTCCGGCGCCCGGCCCGGGCCGCCAGCCCCATAAAAAACGAAAAACCGGGCTAAGAGGTCAGGGGATGACCTGGAAGCCCGGGGAATTTTCGAATTTAGTACAACTGTAGTTTTAGGGGTTTTCCGGCAGCAGCCTGTACAAAACCGCCGCCGAAATCCGTTGGGCAACAAAGAACAATTTTATATCTTGCCCCAAAAATTCAAAATAAAACTTGCAGCTAACTAAACACCAACTCTCACCATTGTCAAGACCGACTTGCACATTATTTTGTTCAAAGAAAATTCATCATTTTTCATCTTTTTTTTGCAGATTCCTGTTTACACGCCGCCTTTGGTTGTTAGTATCGCCCCTGCGGTGGCCAGCAGCCACCGGCGGAAGAGAATGCCCATGAAAAAAATCGAAGCCATCATCAAGCCCTTCAAACTGGAGGAAGTCAAGGAAGCCCTGGCCGGCGTGGGCGTCCAAGGCCTCACCGTCTCCGAAGTCAAGGGCTTCGGCCGCCAAAAAGGCCACACCGAGATTTATCGCGGCAGCGAATACACCGTGGATTTCCTGCCCAAAATTAAAATCGAAATCGTCCTGGCCGACGCCATCGAAAAGCAGGCGGTGGAGGCCATCGTGCGCGCCGCCAAAACCGGCAAGATCGGCGACGGCAAAGTCTTCGTCAGCAGTATTGAAAGCGCCGTGCGCATCCGGACAGAAGAGTCCGGCGAAGAGGCGCTCTGATTTTCGCCCCTTCCCGCCCGGCGCGGGCAAGGGGCGGTCCGTGCTCAACCCCCAAAAGATCCCAATCCTCCCCCATGAATAATACTCCCAAAAGCGTTTTGGCCCTGGCGAAGAAGCAGGGCGCGAAAATGATTGATGTCAAGTTTGTTGACACCTTTGGCACCTGGCAGCATTTCAGCCTGCCCATTTCCGAGCTGACCGAGGAGGCCTTTGCCGACGGCTACGGCTTCGACGGCTCCTCCATCCGCGGCTGGAAATCCATCGAGGCCTCCGACATGCTGGCCATGCCCGACCCGGACACCGCTTTCATTGACCCGTTCTGCGCCGTGCCCACCCTCTCCCTGACCTGCAC
>JBEKVM010000079.1:0-25038 GCA_049513975.1 Verrucomicrobiota bacterium
CGCTGTATCCACTCCAGCCGCCGCCTCGACCCGTTCTGGAAAGAGCGCCTCAACAGCCGCGCTGCCAGCAATGATTGCCTAAAGCTGGCAGCCTAACCGAAGAATTCTGTCGTGCGCCCCCTGATGCTTGGGTCCCTCTTTCCAGGCTGGCAAGTTGGCCGCCTTCGGTTTAGTGTGCTTTCCGTTTTATGACAAGTCTGGCAAAACAACTGGCGCGGGATTGGTTCGGGGGCTTGGGACGGGGGACGCTGCTGTGCCGGGAAATTGTGGTTTCCCTGGTCAGGGTCAAGCCGGTCTGGCGCGATGTCCTTTACCAGATGTATTTCATCGGGGTGAAATCCCAGACGGTCGTCATCATCACCGGCATGTTCACCGGCATGGTTTTGTGCGCCCAGACCTATTTCCAGTTTCACCGGGTGAAAATGGACAGCCTGACGCTGGCGGTGGTGAGCGTCTCCATGGGCAGCGAACTGGGTCCCGTGCTGACCGGACTGATGGTGGCCGGGCGGGTCGGCGCCGCCATCGCCGCGCAAATCGGCACCATGCGCGTCACCGAGCAAATTGACGCCCTGCGCACCCTGGCCGCCCATCCGGTGGATTACCTGGTCGTCCCGCGTTTTCTGGGCTTGTTCCTCACCATGCCCTTGCTGACGGTTGAATCCATCGCCCTGGGCATTGCAGCGGCCTATGTGGTGGCTTCGTTTCTTCTGGGCGTCAATCAAGCCGACGCCTGGCACCAAATGATGCGCCACACCGACGACATTGACATGCTGACGGGCGTGATCAAAACCTTCGTCTTTGGCGGGGTCATCGCGGTGGTGGCCTGTTACAAAGGGTTGAGCTGTCCCCAGGGGGCGGAAGGGGTGGGCCACGCCACGACCGAAGCCGTGGTTTATTCTTCCATCTCCATTCTCATCTCCAATTTTTTCCTGACCATGATCCTCAACACCCTGCTGCGATGATGATCGAAGTCCGCCATCTGAAAAAAAGCTTCGGCGCGCTCCGCGTCCTGGACGGCGTGGATTTTTCCATCGAGAAAGGGGAGGCGGTCACCATCATCGGGGTGAGCGGTGGGGGCAAGAGCATTCTGCTCAAGCTCCTGATCGGCCTGATCACCCCGAACGCCGGCGAAATCCACATTGAGGGCCAGAACATCGCCGGGATGAACGAGCGCCAGTTACTCCAAGTCCGCCGCAAATTCGGCATGCTCTTCCAGAGCGCGGCCCTGTTCGATTCCCTCAGCGTCGAGGAAAATGTCGGTTTCCTCCTCCGCCGCGAGGGCCGGACGGCGGCGGCGGAGATTTCCCGGCGTGTGGGGGAAGTGCTGGAATTGGTCGGCCTGGAGGGCACCCAAAAGAAGATGCCTGCCGAACTGTCCGGCGGCATGCGCAAGCGCGTCGGCCTGGCCCGCGCCGTGGTCTACCGCCCCGAGATCGTCCTCTACGACGAGCCGACCACCGGGCTGGACCCCATCGCGGCCGACAGCATTGACCAGTTGATCATCCGCGTCGTGGAAACGTTTAATGTCACCTCCGTTGCCGTGACCCACGACATGCGGAGCGCGCGCCGCATCAGCCGGCGCATTTTGATGTTGCACCAGGGCCGGATTTACGCCGACCAAACCCCGGATGAAATTTTTAAATCCGTTGACCCCGTCATCCACCGGTTCGTCAATGGCATCGCCGAACCGATCGGAAAAGAATCACTTATATGAACGACACACGCTTTGCATGGAAGGTTGGACTTTTTGTTTTTGTCGGCCTGGTCCTGGGCGCCCTGCTCATCCTCAACTTCAGCAAAGGCCCCATGGTCTTCCACTCCACTTACAAGCTCCACATCACCATGCCGACGGTGGCCGGCTTAAAACCCGCCGCGGACGTGATGATGGCCGGCGTGCCCGTCGGCAAGGTGGTCGCCACCGAACTGAGCCTGGACGGCCGGTCGGTGGACATCACGGTGGAGATTCTGGCCAAGTATCAAATTCGCAAAGGGGCCAGTTTTCACATTGACGCGCTGGGTTTTCTGGGCGATCAATACATTGAAGTGACCCCGGCGGAGGGCGGCGTGGCGGCCGGCCAGGCCGGGGCGTTTTTAACCAACGGGGCCAGCGTCATCGGCGAAGCCCCGTTTAACATGCAGGAGGCGGTGCGTTCCATTTCCGGCCTGGTGGATCAAGGACAGAAGACGATGAAGGACCTGGACAAGGCGATCAACAGCGTCAACAGTTCCATTTTGGATCCCGTGACCTTGACCAATTTCGTGACCATGATGACCAATTTTGAGTCTGTCACCGAAGACGCCGCCAGCATGGCCAAGCAGGTCCGCGGCATGCTGGATGCCAACGTTCCCTCCGTCCACGTTGCCGTCTCTAATTTCGCCACTCTCGCCCAGAAGCTGGATGCGATGGCCGACAAACTGGACCGCACCATTTCGAGCAACACGGGCGACGTGACGGAAGCGGTGAAAAACATCAAAGCCGCCTCCGCCTCCCTGCAAAACCTCGCCGACGGCCTCCAAGCCGGACAGGGCCTGGCCGGCCGGCTGTTGAAAGACGAAAAAATGAACGCGGATTACGACAACATGAAGACGAACCTGGCCACGGCGCTCACCGCCATCAGCGGCATGGCGGATCAATTCAGCCGCTTTGGCCGCAGCCTCAACGAGAACTCGGTTTGGCACATTTTGTTTCGCAAACCCTCCCCCACCAACGCGCCGGGGCGCTGATGGCCCAAACCACCACCAAACCACCGCCACACCACCGTCATTATGCGACCAATTCGGGTCATGCGGATTCTATTTTTGAGCCTGTGCATCACGGGGGGCTACGCCGTCAGCCAGTTGAAACCGGACCTGATCCCCAGCGCCTGGCAGGGCCTGCTCATCGGCTTCGGGTTTGGCGGACTGCTCATTGCCATAGACGAAATGCTGGAGGGCTTTTCCCTGCGGGCCTTCTCCGCCGCCACCTTCGGGCTGATTCTGGGCACCGTCATTGCCGTGATGGTGGACCGCTCCGGGCTTTTCCAGTTCTCGGAAGAAGGCCAGCGCTGGCTCATCCGGCTTTGTTTGTTTCTGGGTTTCGGTTACATCGGCATGGTCCTGGCCATGCGCAGCAACAAGGAAGATTTCTCCCTCATCATCCCCTATGTCCGCTTCGCCTCCCAGAGCAAGCCGGAAAACCTTCTCCTCCTGGACACCAGCGTTATTATTGACGGACGCATCGCCGACCTGATTGACGCCAGTTTTCTGGAAGGGATGATCGTGGTCCCCCGTTTTGTCCTGCACGAACTGCAAAAGATTGCCGATTCCAACGACCCGATCATCCGCGCCCGCGGGCGGCGGGGCCTGGAAATGCTCACCCGTCTGCAACAGAACACGCGCAACGAAGTCAAAATTCACGACGCGGATTTCCCCGAGGAAACCGAGGTGGACGCCAAGCTGGTCCGCCTGGCCCGCGCCATCGGGGCCAAACTCTTCACCAATGACTACAACCTGGGCAAAGTCGCTGAACTCCAATCCGTTCCCCATTTCAACCTGAACGCCCTGGCCAACGCCCTCAAGCCCGTCATCCTGCCGGGAGAGATTTTCACTCTCCGCGTCGTGCGCGAGGGCAAGGACAAGGGCCAGGGCATCGGCTACCTGAACGACGGCACCATGGTCGTCATCAACGAAGCCCAACGCCTCATCGGCCAGCAAGTCAGCATCAAAGTCCTGAGCCTGCTCCAAACCGGGGCCGGCGTCATTCTCTTCGCCGATCTCCACGCCCCCGCCCAAGCGAAGCAAGCCGGCGGAATCAAGAATTGAGATATTTCACGGTTCACCATTCCCCATTCAAATTGCACTATTGCTTGAGTTTTCCTCCAGCCGGTGCCATCTTCCCTCCATGGAATTCGTCACCGTTTATACTGCTGTGAACCTCGCCGACGCGGAACTTATCCGCGGCCGCCTCGAATCCGCCGACTTCACTGTCAATGTGAAGAATGAAGATGCCGTCCTGGGGACTGAAGGCGGCGTTTTGCTGCAGGTCCCCGAGGACGAGGCGGAAGAAGCGCGGGCCTTGCTGAAATACCGGAATCCCTCCAATCCGTGAATTCTCCCTGGCAAGGCCCCCTGCGGCAGCTCCAAAAGCTCCTGCCGCCGGGCGATCTCCGCTTCGACATCGCTTCGCGCCAGGCCCATGCCGGCGACAAATGGTTTGCCTCCCGCCTGCCGGACGCGGTGGCTTTGCCGCGCCGCACTGATTCGGTCGCGCTCCTCCTGCGCTTTGCCAGCCGCCACCGCATCCCCGTGACCGCCCGCGGGTCGGGCTTCGGCTACGTCGGCGGATGCGTCCCGGCGCGCGGCGGCATTGTCCTGTCCCTGGCGCGCATGAACCGCATCCAGGAGATCCACACCGGCGATTTTGTGGCGGTCGTCCAGCCGGGGGTCATCCTGCAAACCTTGCAGGAAGCCGTGGAAAAAAAGGGGCTCTATTATCCGCCCGATCCGGCCAGCCGCGCCGATTGCACCCTTGGCGGCAACATCGCCACCAACGCCGGCGGGCCCCGCTGCCTCAAATATGGCGTCACCCGCGATTTTGTCCTCGGTTTGGAAGTCGTCCTGGCCGGCGGCGCCATCGTCCGGCTGGGCGGACGCACGCATAAAAACAAAACCGGGTTCGATCTCACCGGCTTGTTTGTCGGTTCCGAAGGCTTGCTCGGGGTGGTGACGGAAGCGACGTTGAAGCTCCTGCCGCTGCCTCCGTCCCAGGCGCTGCTGGTGGCGGGGTTTGCATCCATGGCCGCAGCGGCCCGGACCATCCGCGCCATTTTCGCGGCCGGCTTCTTGCCTTCCGCCCTGGAAGTCGCCGATCAATTCACTTTGGCGGCGGCCCGCCGGAGGACCGGCAGCCGACGGCTCGACGGCTTGCGCGCCATGATCATGGTGGAATCGGATGGGCAGGAGAAGTCGGTCCGCGGCGAAACCTCCGCCCTGGAAGAACTGCTCCGCGCCCACCATCCCAGGCTCCTCCGGCGCGCTTATGGCCGGGAGCAATGCGAGGAACTTTGGCAGTTGCGCCGCGAATTCTCCTTCTCCCTGCGCGACACCGGGCTGATCAAGCTCAATCAGGACATCGTGGTCCCGCGCGGCCGGCTCGAAGACCTCTTTGCCTTCACCGCCCGCCTCCAAAAGCAATCCGGCCTGCCGCTGGCCTGCTTCGGCCACGCGGGCGACGGCAACATCCATGTCAACGTCATGTATGACCCAACCTGGCCCCGCGCCCGGTCCCGCAGCCGGGCTGTCCTGGACGAATTGTTCCGGCAGGTGGTGGAGTGGCGGGGAGCCATCACCGGCGAGCACGGCATTGGCCTGGCCAAAAAGCGGTGGTGGCCCCTGGCCGCGTCCCCGGCGCTGCGCTCCTTGCACCGACAGATCAAGAAAAGCCTGGATCCAAGGCGTGTTTTGAATCCAGGCAAGTTCGTTTGAGAAAACAGACGCATCCTTCCGCCGGCGCGGAGGTTCAGATATTTGACGAAAAATCAGCGATAGCCGCCGCCGCCGCCGCCGCGCCGGTCTCCCCCCCCGCCGCGATACCCGCCGCCGCCACCGCCGCCGCCGCGATAGCCGCCGCCCCCGCCGCCGCCGGGAGGACGTTCTTCACGAGGCCGCGCTTCATTGACGGTCAAGGGACGACCCTGAAAGTCTTTGGAGTGGAACATTTGGATTGCCTTTTCCGCGTCTTCCTTGGAAGACATTTCGACGAAGGCAAAACCGCGGGAACGCCCCGTCATCCGGTCTTGCATGATGTTAACCGACACTACAACGCCCGCTTGCGCGAAATGATCTTGCAAGTCGTTTTCCGTCGCCGTGAAGGTTAGATTACCGACGAATAGTTTTGCTGACATATAACTTTACTGTTTACCCATTTCTGTGTGTGTCGCGCGGTCCCCCGTGCAGGGCATTATTAAACCGAACGTTCGGCTTCGGGATACAAGCTGAATGCCGCGACCTTAAGAAAAACCCGGCCGTTTAGCAACCAGAAAATGGCTTCAACAGAAGTCATTAGAGTCTATATAACCATTAGGGATCGGAAGCGAGCTCAATCGTAGAGGGAAATGCCGGCGCGCAGGCCGTGGCTGCTCTGGTTGTATTGACGCAAGGTTTGACCGTAGCCCGTAAAGTATTGCACATGGATTCGGGGTGTGAACCACCGGCACCACTGCCACACGGAAAAGCTCAGATCGAATTTCAGGCTGGAATGGCTCCCGTCGTCGCCGAGGCCAAAGGCGGTCGTCAATTTAAAGGCCTGATTATCCTCCTGACCGTTCTGGTTCCAACTCAAGACGCCGCGCAGATCGGCGTAGCCGCGATAGTTGGCAATGTCCGGGTTATTCCGGTTCACACCGATGACATAGACCCAGGCGCGCGGCGACAGGGAGAGTTGCAGACTCTGCGGCTGACCCAAGGTGAAAGTGGGCTGCAGGTAGGAGGTGTAGAGGCTGCGTTCGTTGGCGCCGCCGCGGCCGTTGGATTCATGTTCAATCCCGGCCTGGAGATCGAGCTGGCACGGATTCTCATTCCGGCCATGCAGCAGGTCTGGAATATGGACAAAGGCCGACGGTTTGTAACTGGTATCGTAGAAGGACGGGTCCGAGGACAAGAGATCCCAGAAAGAAGTCTGAGTGTAGGCCAGATAAAGATTGGTGAAAGGCTGCGCCCAGCGATTGGTGGGAGCAAACACCTGATACTTTAAGCTAAACTGGAACTCAGCGGCGGGATACGTCCCGAGCAGGAAATAAACCGGCTCATAGGCAGTTAGATACCGGCTGAAGGGGGTCGCGAACGAGGAGGAATTCGTCGTCCCTGCCGAAGCCGGAGCATTTGAATCTTGCGCGGTGACGAGGGCGGGCGAGGCGAGCAACAGGGCGGCGCACAGCCGCCATGGCCATGACTCGAACTGGCTGCACAACCTGGATCTTCTCCGAACAAAAAGCGCGCCCATGCGCCCCCATTTAGGCAAAGTCAAAGTTCGCCGTCAATGAAAATGCCGCTCCCGGCAGCTTTCCCTGCGCCCAGGCCAGCGGGCACGGAGAAGGATGAAATCACATCTGGAGGGAATAAAGGAGGTTACAGGCCGTTCCGGCCAGTCCCCGGATTCATGAATTTGGGGTGTTATTTATGCTTCCGCGCCGCCGGCTTCGCCGTCTTTGCCCTTGACGCCGTATTCGTTGAGCTTGTTGCGCAGGGTGCGGATACTGATGCCCAGGACCTTGGCGGCATGGGTGCGGTTTTGGCGGGTCTTTTCCAGCGCGGCCAGGATGTGGCGCTTCTCCACTTCGGCCAGGGAGATCATTTCTCCGCCTTCGGCCGGCGGGGAGGACGGAGCGGACGGAGTGGACGGGGTGGACAGAAGGGACGGCGCGGAGGGCGCGCCACCGCCGGAGCCGGAGAATCCGAGGTGTTCGGGTTCCACCAGGCCGGCATCGCCGCAGAGGATGACGGCGCGCTCGATAACGTTCTGCAATTCACGGACGTTGCCGGGCCAGTGGTGGGCTTCCAAGGCGGCCAGAGCCGGGTCGGCAATGCCATGCACGCGCACGCCGTGTTTGCGGGCATAGCGGGGCATGAACTGCTGGGCCAGGAAAGCGATGTCCTCCTTGTGCTCGCGCAAAGGGGCAACGTGAATGGGGACGACATTGAGGCGGAAAAAAAGGTCCTGGCGGAATTCCTTGCGCTCGACGCTTTCTTCCAGGCGCCGGTTGGTGGTGGCGATGACGCGCACGTCCACCTTGATGGTGCGGTTGCCGCCGACCCGTTCCAGTTCGCGTTCCTGGAGGACGCGGAGGAGCTTGGCCTGGAGCTGGGGTGGAATTTCGCTGATTTCGTCGAGCAGGATGGTGCCGTTGTGGGCCAGTTCGAAGCGGCCTTCGCGCTTGGAGACCGCTCCGGTGAACGCGCCCTTCTCGTGGCCGAAAAACTCGCTTTCAATCAGATTTTCCGGCACGGCGGCGCAATTGACCCGGATGAACGGGGCGTTGGCCCGCGGACTTTGCCGGTAAAGCGCCCGCGCGACCAGTTCCTTGCCGGTGCCGCTTTCCCCGGCAATCAAGACGGTGGCCTGGGTGCGGGCGACCTTGCGGATCAGCTGCCGCAACTGCTCCAGGGCCTGGCTTTTGCCGAGCAACTCGAAGCCGGTTTCATCCACCTCCGCCTGGTTGAAGTACTGGTTGACCTTGAGGATCTGGTTGAAGTTCTCCGCCTTTTTCAGGACGACCTGCAATTGGTCGGAGGAAAAGGGCTTGAGCATGTAGTCGAAGGCCCCGTTGCGCATGCACTCCACGGCCGATTCCACCGAGCCGAAACCGGTGACGATGACGACGAGGGGCTTTTGGGGCTGGGACTGGAGTTCGCGCAAAAGGTCGGTGCCTTCGCCGTCGGGCAGGCGGACATCGAGGAAAACGAGGTCGAAGGTGTCGCGCTCCATCAACTCGCGCACGCCGGCCAGGGTGCCGCTGACGGCCACTTCGTAACGCTGCTGGCGCAGTTGTTGTTCCAGGTTGCGGCGGACGATCAGATCGTCCTCCACCACAATAATCTTATCAATCGGCATGTCGGAGAAAGCTCACGACGGGCATTGGCGGCGGTAAAGTTCGGCGACGAAATGCGGGCGCTGCCGGTTGACGGAGGGCAGTTGGCGGGGCGGGACCAGCCCGCGGCGCAGCAAACCCTGCTCGTTTTCGCGGTCAAGAAGAATGAACTTCATGGCCAGGTCCTGGTTTCTGCGCAGGAGTGGGCCGATCTGCGGATGCCGCGCGCGTTCGTCGGAACTTAAGCTTTGCCATTTCACACGGTGCTTTCGCAGGCTATCTAGCGTCTGATTGAGGCGGGGAAGCAAGTTCTTTTTTAGCTGGCAGAATTCAAAGAGGGAGGGCTGGTCGGCCCGGCGCAGGGCCTGGGCCTCGCCTTCGGCGATGGCGAGCAGTTCCCGGCACACGGCCAGATGGGTGTTGAGTTCTTCGATGAGGTCCTGGGGGGTTGGCATGGTAAAAGGAGTGAAGGGTGAATGGAGTTTCAAGGCAGCGCCACGGGGAGCGTGCCGGACGGTTCCTGCGGTCGCAGGGCCAGGTTGTTCAATTTGGCTTTCTGCATCCAGGCGATGTAATCCTGGCGCCACTTGGCCATCTCCAGGAGCAAGGCCAGGGTGGGGGTGGTGTTGCCTGGGTTGAGTTCCTTTTCGCGGTCCAGGATGCGCTTGTAAGTGTCGGTGGCCTTCTGCCACTGCTGCAACTGCTCATAAACCATGCCCACCTGGTACCAAACGGGCACCTGCCAGACCGGGGATTGATCCAGGTCCGCCAGGCTGAGATAGATTTCCAGGGCGTCCACGTAGTCCCCTTCTTTGTAGAGTTGATTGGCGATTTCGTTGCCGGCCCGCCGCTGCCAGTAAGCCCAGGTTTCGGGGTCCTTGCTCACATTCTCCTGTTGGGATTGGAGGAGGAGGAGAACCTGTTGCATGGCATCGGGATTGCGCCCCAGGTTCTTGAGGGCGCAAGCCAGGAGGAAGCGGACTTCCGGCAGGTTGGACGATTTGGGAAACCGGGTCAGGAAGGACTGGGCTTTGCCGATGGTTTCGACGTGGTTGGTGAGACAAGAGAGGGACCGGATCAATTTCCATTCCAACTGCTCCCGGTTGGCCTCCCCGTCGCCGCTTTTGAGAATGCGGTTGAAAAAATCCGCCGCCTCCTCAAACTTGGCGTCCAGATAATAAGTGTCGGCGATTTCGGTCTGCGCCTGCACGACCAGTTTCTTATAATAGGCCAGGTTGTCCAGTTTCAATTTCAGGCAGCTTGACATGACGGCGTAGAACTTGGAGATGGCGAACGCATCCACGCCCATCTTGCGGTAAAGCAATCCCTGCCGCAGCAGCACGTCCGGCACGGTCGGGTCCTCGGGATAGAGGTGAAGATACTGGGACCAAATCTGCTGCGCCCTGGCCGGCTGCTCGTCGTCCTGCATGACCAGCGCCAGCTCGAACAGGGCCTGGCGCTGCAAGGCGGGCGAGGCGTTGGTTTTGAGGATGCCTTCCAGAATGTGGGCGGCGCCAGCGAAGGCTTTATCGCGCCGTTGCTGCCGGGCCAGGTCCAGGTTGATTTCAAGTTCCGCGTCCGGCGCCGGCTCATTGGTCACCGCCGCCTGGGTGGAGTTGGTTTCCGCCGGCGCCGGCTGGCCGGACGCGGCGGGCGGGGCCTGGTTGGCGGCCGCAGGCGCGGGCGGGGTGGCCGCGGGCTGGGACGCGGCAACCTCGTCCGCGCCGCTTGAATTTGTATTTGACACTCCGGCCAGGCCCGCTGGCGCCAGAGCGGCGATTCCGCAGCAGAGAAGCAAAGGACAAGTCAGGCGTTTCATGCGGGGGCGGGTCTATTTGGGGTTGGTGGAATAAGTCGCCGTGCTGGAAGCGGGTCTTGCCGCCGCCGGGGGCGCGAAGTCCACGGGCGCGATGACCCCGCTGACCGTGCCGTTGGTTGACCGGTTGAAATACTTGAGGAGCATTTGCGGGGAAATCATCGGCTCGGACCCGAAGGGAGTTGTGTCCGGCTCGGCCGGGCTGTTGGTGGGCGCCAAGATCAGGGGGGTGGAAGGTGGGGCGGAGGCGGGCGGGGCCGTTTTGGCCTCTGTGGCCGCGGCGGCGGACGGCGTGGATGGGGTGGGCGGCGGGGTGGCCGGAGGCGGATCGGGCGGCGGCAGGGGCATCCGCACCAGATTGGTGACGGACTGGGCGGCGGGGCGGAAGCGCAACGGGGCCGGGCCAACCACCGGCAAATAACCGGGGCTGGCCGAAACGCCCAAGGCGAGGCCCATCACCGCGGACCCCGCTTCGGCCCAATGGCGCAAACGTCCAAGCATCAAGTATTGCTCCTGTTCAGTTACAGAGCTTATCGGCGCTCCTGGCAAAAACTTGAGCGGACGCCGGACAAGAATTTCCGTCCCGCCCCGGCCAAAGCCCGCTCTAAACTTTTGCCGGGTCCTTCCGATAAAGAAACGATGATTTCATTGTCAAATCGGCCGAAGTCGGGGTGCCGTCCCTTGGATTACAAACAAATCGAGCACCGCCTGAACGGCGCCCCCTGTCTGCCGTCCCTGGGCACCATTGAAAACGCTTTAAAGGAACTTCTAAGCGCCGACCAGCGTTACACCACGCAGATCGCTGAAATCATCCGCCGCGACCCCAGCCTGACCTCCCGCCTCTTGCACCTGGTCAATTCCGTCTATTACGGCCTGGCCAATCCGATCAAAAACATCGAGGAAGCCGTTTTTTTCCTCGGAGTTCGCCAAATCCGCCAACTGGCCATGGTTACTCCCATCATCGAAGAATTCCAGAAACTGGCCCAGGACCGGCGCTTTCCCTGGCGCCAATTCTGGCGGCATTGCATCGGCACGGCCCTTTTGACCCGGGAACTGGTGGACCTGGTCGAATCGCCCGAAGGGGAGAGCGATTACGTTTCAGGGCTGATTCATGACGTGGGCAAAATCGTCATGTCCTCGGTTTTTCCCGAGCACTTCCACGCCATTTATTATGCGCCTGCGGACCAGGGCGGGGAACTGGTGGAGATGGAAAAGGAAATCCTCGGCATGGACCACGCCGAACTGGGGGCTCTTTATTTGCAAAAGCAGCGTCTCCCGGAAATTTTCATCCAAGTCGCGCGATTTCATCATCATCCCGACGCGGCGCCCAGCCACGCCAAAACGGTGGCGGCGGTGCAAGTGGCCGACCTGCTGATCCGCCACACCAAAATTGGCGACAGCGGCAACCACGCCGAAGTGGCGGAGGACAGTTGGATGGCGTCGGCCGGATGGGAGATTCTGTTTGCCGGACAAAGCGATGGCGAACAAACCATTGGCGTGGCCAGCCTGAGCCGCAGCCTGGCCCGGATTCCGGCCATCCTGGAAAGCATACTCTAGGGACGAACCGCGAGGTGCCAATTGTGAGCGCCACCCCTCCTTATCGAACGCTGATCATTGACGACGATCCGTGCGTCCATCATGTCTTCATCAACATGCTGTCGAGGGAACTTATCCCCTCCGCCCACTCCCAGTCCGACGGCCTGGCCCAGCCCGCCGAAGCCTTTCCCGACGCCCAATTCCCCGTCTTTGAAGTGGATTCCGCCTTTGGCGGGGAGCAGGGACTGGCCTGCGTGCAAAAGGCCCTGGCGGAAAACAGGCCCTACACCATGGCCTTCGTGGACATGCGGATGCAATCGGGCTGGAACGGCATCGAAACCATCAGCCACATCTGGCGCGAATGCTCCGATTTGCAAATCATCATCTGCACCGCCCACACCGATTTCACCTGGCATGACATCATCAAGCGCTTCGGCCACACCGACCGTCTCCTCATGCTCAAGAAGCCCTTTAATGTCATGGACGTGCGCCAGATGGCCTACGCCCTGGCGGAAAAATGGAACCTTTTCAACCAGGCCAAAAGCCACCTGGAGCGCCTGCAAAACCTCGTCGCCGAGCGCACCGCCAAATTGCAGGAGAGCAACGAGTCGCTGCAGCACAAAATCGCCCAATATAAAAAGGCCCAGGAGGATCTCCGCCGGCAACGGGACTATAATGACGAAATCATCAAGGGAACCCCCGCCATGGTCGCCGGCATTGCTCCCTCCGGCCTGGCCACCTTCGTCAACCCCTCGGTCTGCAAACACACCGGCTGTCTGCCCGAGGAAATCATCGGCCGGGACTGGTGGCGGCTCTTCTATCCCGGCCCGGAATACCGCCAGGTCGAACATCTCTTCTCCCTCCTGCAACACGGCCCGGTGCGCGACTATGAAATGGTCCTGACCACCAAGGCGGGGGACAAACGCACCGTCAACTGGAATTTCTTCAACAAATGCGACGAGACCGGCCAGCCGGCCGAACTGATCGCCTTTGGCAACGACATCACCGAACAGAAGCAGGCCGAGCAGGGGCGGCGCATGATGGAAATCCAGCTCCGCCACGCCCAGAAACTGGAATCCGTCGGGCAACTGGCCGCCGGCATCGCCCATGAGATCAACACCCCCACCCAGTACATCGGCGACAACATCCGTTTTTTGCAACAATCCTTCGCCCGCATCGCTCCCCTGCTCCGCCAGCACGAGCGCCTCCTCCGCGCCATCAAGGAAAACACCGCCACGGCGGAACTGGTCGCCGCTCAGGAACAGGCCCTGCGCGAGTGCGACCTGAATTTTCTCATCGCGGAAACGCCCCGGGCCATCGAACAATCCCTGGAAGGGGTCAACAGCGTCACCCGCATTGTTCACTCCATGAAGGATTTTTCCCATCCTGGCAGCGGCGAAAAAATCCCGGTGGACCTCAACCAGACGGTGGAAAGCACCCTGGTGGTCTCCGCCAACGAATGGAAATACGTGGCCAACCTGGTCAAGGACTTCCAGCCCGACCTGCCGCGCGTCCCGTGCCTGCCCGGTGAACTCAACCAGGTTATTCTCAACCTGGTCGTCAATGCCGCGCACGCCATCGCCGGCGCCATTGGCGGGGAGCCGTGCCAGAAAGGCACCATCACCATTGCCACGCGGTGCCACGGCGACTGGGTTGAAATTCAAGTGGCCGACACCGGCACCGGCATTCCGGAGGCGATCCGGGACAAAGTTTTTGATCCCTTTTTCACCACCCGGCCCGTGGGTGAGGGAACCGGCCAGGGCCTGGCCATCGCCCGCAACGTCATTGTGGGACGCCACAATGGCACGCTGACCTTCGAAACCCAGGACGGCATCGGGACGGTCTTCACCATCCGGCTGCCGATCCATCCGGCCCGGGCCGCCCAGCCAGAGGAGAAAGCGGCATGAAAAAAATTCTGTTTGTGGACGACGAACCAAACGTCCTTTCCGCCATCCAGCGCCAGCTCCACCAGCGGTTTGAAGTGGAAACCGCCGTGGGCCCCATCGCCGGCCTGGAGGCCCTGCAAAATGGGGGCGACTACTCCGTGGTGGTGGCCGACATGGGCATGCCGAAAATGAGCGGCGTCGAATTCCTGGCCAAAGCCTGCGAAATGGCCCCCGACATTGTGCGCGTCATGCTCACCGGCTACCTCAACCAAGCCACCGCCGTCGAGGCCATCAATCAAGGGAGCATTTTCCGTTTCCTCAACAAACCCTGTTCCACTGAAAAACTGGTCCAAACCCTCGAAGCCGCCGTCGCCCAGCATAACCTGATCACCGCCGAACGCGATCTTCTCGAAAACACCCTGGGGGGCAGTCTGAAAATTCTCTCCGAAATCCTCGCCCTGGCCGAGCCAAAGGCCTTCGGCCAGGCCGAGGCCCTGCGCGACGCCATCCGCCTGCTGGCCGGCTCGTTGAACCTGACCCCGACGTGGCACTTGGAAGCCGCCGCCCTGCTCTCCCAAATCGGCTCGGTGACCATTCCGCCCGAACTGATTCTCAAATCCCGGCTGGGCCACCCCTTGAGCGCCGGGGAAAAAGAAATCTTCAACCACATCCCGGAGGTGGGCAGCAGCCTGCTCGCCCAGATTCCGCGCCTGGAAGGCGTCGCCCGCATCATCCTCTACCAGAACAAGAACTTCGACGGCAGCGGCTTTCCCGAGGACAGCGTGGCCGGCGAAGCCATCCCCGTGGGCGCGCGCATGTTAAAAATTCTAGTTGACATTGCGCGGCTTGAGTCCGGCGGCCTCGCCCGCCCGGCCGCCCTGGCCCAACTGCGCGCCCGGGCCGGGCGGTACGATCCGCGCCTCCTCGATGCCTTGGAGCACAACCCGGGCGCCGCCGCGGCTCCGTCGGCGGATCCGGCCCTGGCCGCCACCACCGTGGCCTTTGTGGATCTGCGGGTTGGCCACGTCCTGCGCCGCAATTTGGAAACCAAAGGCAACATGCTGCTGGTGACGGCGGGAAACAAGATCACCCCCATGCTGATGCATCGTCTGCGCAACTTCTCCTCCCTCTACGGCATCCAGGAACCCATTTACATCGAGGAAACCGGCGCCGGCTTTTTCACCCGCTCCGAGCCAAAGCCCGCCAAGGCCTAGCGCCCCAGGCGCAGGCGGGCCAGGGCGGCGGTCAGCAGGTCGTCGCGCGTTCCGGCAAACGCGTTGGGTTCAGGCGTGAAGGGCACTTGCGGCTGGAATCCGTTTTCGTCCAGCGGTTTGCCGTCCGGCTTGTAATCAATCCACACCGGCACGCCCACGGTCAGGTCCATGGGCAGGTTGTAAATCTTGGGATTGCCGCTGGAACCGCAGGTGTGATCGCCCATGGTCGTGACGTTGGGATCGCCCAGCATCATCCCCACGAACAACTCGGCGCTGCTCATGCACTTTTGCCCGATCAACAGGATGACCGGCGGCTGGTAGCGCCAGGGGCCGAGCGGCTGCACCTTGCGCGCATCTTTTTTGGTGAGGTTGGTGTAGGCCGGCCCGTCGCGAAACTGGTCGTAGGCATAGACAAACTCCCGGGGCACAAACCGGCCCGCCACCCGTTGCGCCAGGCTTTCATTCCCGCCGCCATTGCAACGCACGTCCAGAATCAAACCGCGGGTGTCGCGCATTTGCTCCAGGGCCTGGCCGAAGTGCTCCGGCAGGGTGTCGTCATCCCATCCGTAGATGCCGGCAAAACCGATTTTGTCGGACGTCACGGCCCATTGCAGACGGCCCTCGGTGTGAAGGCTCCCCAAAATGGCTTTGTGCGCGGGCGGATTGGCATTGGCCGGCCGCGGGCGGTCAAAAACCGGCACCTCGGTCCCGGCCAGGGTGAGCGAGATATGCAGATCGCGGAGCGGCCTGAGCATTTCCGCGCAAACCCCGGCAAATTCATCGGAGGTTTGGCAGGCCAGCGCCTTGGGACGGTATTGGTCGCGCAGCTTGGGCCAATCCACCTCGGGACGGAGGACAAACATGGCATAACCAAAATCAAAATAGTTCCAGAGCTGATCGAAAGCGTTCTCCGCCAGTTCGGGCGTCAAGACGGGAGGCGGTTTGAAGTTCTGATGCTCGAAGGCGCTCACGTAAGTCGCCGTTTGGTTGGTTCCCGACACCAGGAAGAAGCGCCGCAGCCCGTCGGGTGTGTCCGCGTCCACAATGATGTCGTTGGGATCGGGAATGAGGGCATTCTCTCCGGCATGAAGGGCGTAGCCAAATTTGTGCCTGGCGATGGCGCGCATGAGCGGGAAAAGCCTGGCGCCGCCGCCGGCCGAGACGGTCTCCGGCGGGAAAAAACGGTTGATTTTGGCCGGATGAAATCTCAGCCAGACATGGCCCAGGCTCTCCTGGTTGGTGAGCGCCGGACTGGTGAGCTTTCCATTCCCTCGCGGCACGACCAAAGCCCAGACCACTCCATCACGGCAGTGGCCGATGCCCAAATCCGACGGTCCGGCCTGGAGATGCAAATTGGTGGCAATTTCCAGGGTGAATTGAGACAACTGGAACATGTCCGCTTCGGAAAATTGCCAGGGCCTGGCCCGCCCCGGTGCGATGTCAGCCCCCGTCAACGTGGTGGGATAGCGTTCGAGGAGATTGATGGGGCCGGATGGCCCGTTTTCCTGAGCCCCGGCCTGGCTGCCGGCCATCATGAATGCAACCGCAAAAATGGCCCCGTAGCGCGGCCACGCACTGCCGGGAGCGGGGAGGCGCGTCCAATGCGCCGCCGCCCGCGTCCGTCTCAAATAATATGTTGGCCGCTGCAGCATGCTCTGCATGGCGACGCTATTTGGTCGTCCCGTCCTTGAGGTTTTTGTTTTCCACGAACACCAGCGAGGCGGAATTCAGGCAGAAACGCAGGCCGGTCGGACGCGGGCCATCCTCGAAAACATGGCCCAGGTGCGCGTCACAGCGCGCGCAGAGGATCTCCGTGCGCTGGCCATCCCGGTCCGTTTGGGTCACGACGTTTTCCTTGGCGACAGGCTGGAAAAAACTCGGCCAGCCGGTGCCCGAATCAAATTTGGCCTCCGACGTGAACAACGGCAGCCCGCAACAAACGCACTCATAAACCCCCGGCTTGTGCAGGTCGAAGAACGCGCCGCAAAAGGCGGGTTCGGTGCCTTTGTGGCGCGCGATGGCGTACTGCTCGGCGGTCAATTGTTTCCTCCATTCGGCGTCTGTCTTCACGACCCTGGCCGTGGAGGTCGGCGGCCCGGGCACTCCTTTTTCATCCAAAAATCGCACTTGAATCATGGTGACTTGGTTGGTGGTTGAAGTTTTGGCATCCACGGCGGGATTCCCATCGGTGCAGCCCGTTTGAGCCGCCGCCAGGAGAGCCGCCACGACAACGGTCCTCATGCTGTAGGTATGCATTGGGTTCCATTATACGCCGTCTCCGGGAATAATCAAGCCGGCGGACTCAATTTTCCGCCGCATTTCGCGCCCCCCGGCGGCTGAACGGGAAGATTCGTTCTTGGTGAAATTCCTGTTTGCATGGGGCCGTTTTGGGCCTTATATTATTGGCAAGCGCAGTTAATCTGGAACAGTTGCAAAGCTAATGAAAAGGCTTCCACGAATTTCGCCCGCGGAATGGCAGGTCATGAAGGTGATTTGGGCCGGCTCCCCCATTTTGGCCCGCGAAGTCATCGCCCGGCTGGCGGTCAATCAAAATTGGCATGCCAAAACCATCCGCACGCTCCTGGCGCGGCTGGTCAAGAAGCGCGTGATCAGTTTCCAGAAGCAGGGCCGCGCCTACCTCTACCGGGCTCTGCTTCAGGAGGCCGATTGTGTCCGGGCTCAAAGCCAGTCGTTTTTGGACAGGGTCTTTGACGGCGCGCTCGTCCCGATGCTGGCGCATTTCCTCCAAGGCCGGG
Organism: Verrucomicrobiota bacterium; assembly: GCA_049513975.1. Lineage (GTDB taxonomy): Bacteria > Verrucomicrobiota > Verrucomicrobiia > Limisphaerales > Palsa-1400 > JBEKOF01. Next base: position 17,773 of record JBEKVM010000079.1, read on the forward strand.
AGATTTCCGATTCCGAAAGGCAAGAACTCGGGCTTTTGCTCGGCGCGAAGAAAAAAGCCGCGGGAAGCAGGTTTGAACTTTCCATCTGAGAGTTTAAGCGTTAAACATGAAGCTCATTAAAAATTTATGAGCAAAAGTCCAATTCATGTTGCCGTCACCGGCGCGGCCGGGGCCATCGGGTACGCCATTCTTTTCCGGCTCGCCTCGGGCGAGGTCTTCGGCCACGACCAGCCGCTGGTGCTGCGCCTGGTGGATATTGAGCCGGCGGTGCCGGTGATGGGCGGAGTCATCCTCGAGTTGGAGGATTGCGCCTCGCCGGTGCTGGAGAAGGTCACGGCCACGGCCGATCCGGCGGAAGGATTCCGCGGCATCAACTGGGCGCTCATGATCGGCAGCGTGCCGCGCAAGCCGGGCATGGAACGGAAGGATTTGCTGGCCATCAACGGAAAGATATTTACCGGCCAGGGCCAGGCCTTGCAGAACCACGCGGCCAAGGATGTCCGCATCCTCGTGGTCGGCAATCCTTGCAACACCAACGGCCTCATCGCCATGAACAGCGCGCCGGGCATCCCGCGCGATCGCTGGTTCGCCATGACGCGGCTGGACGAGAATCGCGCCAAGGCGCAGCTCGCCCTCAAGGCCGGCGCCAGCGTCGGCGCGGTTTCCAATCTGGGCGTCTGGGGCAATCACAGCCCGACCATGTTCCCCGATTTTTATCACGCCAAAATCAACGGCCAGCCGGCCACCGCAGTCATCCCGGATGAAAACTGGCTCAGGACGCAATTCGTCGCCACAGTGGCCCAGCGTGGCACCGCCGTGTTGAACGCGCGCAAACTGAGCAGCGCCGCCAGCGCCGCCAACGCCGCCATTGACACGATCCAATCCATCATCAATCCCACTCCAGCCGGGGACTGGCACAGTGTCTGCGTTTGTTCGGACGGCAGCTACGGTGTCGAAAAGGGCCTGATCTGTTCCTTCCCCGTCCGCAGCGATGGCAAATCCTTGCAGATTGTGCCGGGGCTGACACTCAACGATTTCAGCCGCGCCAAGATCACCGCCAGCGTGGACGAATTGAAAGGGGAGAAAGCCATCGCCACGGAACTGGGCCTTCTGAAATAAGCAGGCTCAGGCGGGCGGCTTGGGGGTGCGGTTGGCCAGGCCGCGCTGGGTTTGCGTCTTCGGCTTGCCTTCCAAGTGTGCTTTGGGGAAAGGATTCAATTGCGGCGGGGCGTCAAGGCTGAACGAGCGACAATCTTTTGCGCAGTTTTGGCTTGAAGGAAGGTGCGCTTGGGCCAAAGCTCGCCCCATGCCGTTGCATAATGTCAGCACTTCCCACCAATGTTAACAGAACCATATTTTAAGACTGAATACGGCAAGGCCTTCCTGGGCGACTCGACGGACCTGATGGCGGAACTCCCTGATGAATCGGTCAATTTGGTCGTCACCTCGCCGCCATTCGCTTTGACGAGGAAAAAGGCGTACGGCAACGCAGAAGACGATGGATATGTCGAGTGGTTCATGCCGTTTGCGAGGCAAATTAAACGCCTGCTGACGAACGACGGCAGTTTTGTGATTGATTTGGGGGGAGCGTACCGCAAGGGGGCTCCAGTCCGCTCCCTTTATCAGTTTGAGTTGCTCATTCGGCTTTGCCGTGAACTGGGATTTCATCTGGCCCAGGAATGTTACCATTACAACCCCACCCGGCTTCCAACGCCTGCCGAATGGGTGACGGTCCGGCGCGTCCGGCTGAAAGATTCAATAAATGTTGTCTGGTGGCTGAGCAAATCACCCCACCCCAAAAGTGATAACCGAAAGGTTTTGCTGCCATGTGGCGATGCCTTTTCTCGAAACTGAACTCATAAATGGTTGAACTCTACTCAAGTCCATGGCGCGAGAACTTTGAGAGTTTTCTCAAAGGCGTTGAAAGCGATTTGTTGATTGCCAGTCCGTTTATCAAAACATCGGAAGCTAATTGGATTTGCAAAACACTGAAAGACAAACACGTTCGGCTTCAAGTTTTGACCAACGTTCGAAGCGAAAGCGTCTTAAATGGTTCGCTCGACATGGAGGCACTCAAATTATTTTCAGGCGCAACCAGCAACGCTACGATTTTTGCTGTTCCTAGGCTTCACGCGAAGGTTTATGTCCGGGATGCAGATTTGGCCATAATCACCTCGGCCAATCTGACTCCGTCAGGACTCGATTTGAATTACGAATATGGCGTTGGTCTTCACGACTCTCAGATGGTGAAGAGAATCCGCCAAGACATCGAGGCTTATAGCCACGTCGGCAGCGCAATGAGTAGCGAACTTCTGGCAGAGATGGATTCGATTAGCACCGAATTAGCACTTGAATTCCAAAAATTGCAGCGGTCTGTCAAATCGGGGCTTCGTCAAAAATTCAACCAGAAGCTGCACAAGGCCAACGTCGAGTTTTTAAGGGCACAAATAGGAAAGCGTTCGCCGCACTCTCTTTTCTCCGATGCGATTATTTACGTTTTATCAAAGAGTGCTCTTCCCACTTCTCAATTACAACCGCACGTTCAAAAGCTCTTGCCTGATTTGTGTGATGACGAACTGGAACTCGTGATTGAAGGCCAGCGGTTTGGGAAAAGATGGAAGCACGATGTGCGAAACGCTCAACAGTATTTGAAACGGCAGGGGATAATTGGTTTTGATGGCCACCGGTGGCATTTGAGTGAACCAAAGCTTTCGTCTAATTGAACAAATGCTTTTCATTCAAAGACCTGCCTGATGACATGCAGGTCCTGCTCTTTGAATTAGTCGAGTGTGTAGCCGGAGAGCCGGGGTTGCAGAAGTTGGAGCAACACTCTTTTAAGGTACAGACATTACCAATTAAGATCTTCCCTCCCGTACTGCTTTCAGTTGATGATCGAAATGAGCAGCATGCTTTGGCTATGGTCGGAAGTTCGCTTCCACCAATTGTCGTTCACGGGAATAAATGGATTGACGGAAGGCATCGGATTTGGGCTTTGAAAAGAAGCGGCGCGGCGAACGTCGAGTGCATCAATCTGGATGAAATCTTTCCTGATTATCCATATGAACCGACTGGGATTCTTTCATGAATTTCCTTGTTCTAAGCCTCAGGCGACAATTTGGAAACCCAAAAGGAGATTTACCTCGCGCCAGAGTATTTGGATTTCGGCCAGAAACTGCGCGGCTGGGCGAATTAGAAGAACAAACAGCCTCAGGCGGGCGGCTTGGGGGAGCGGTTGGCCAGGCCGCGGGCGGTTTGTTTCTGGCGGAAGGCTTCGTAGGCGGCGCGATGCTGCGGATGTTTGTTGCCCAGGATGGCGGCGGCCAGCAGGGCGGCGTTGACCGCGCCGGGTTTACCGATGGCCAGGGTGCCGACAGGAACACCGCCGGGCATTTGCACCATCGAGAGCAGGGAATCCATCCCGTGCAGCGACTTGGACTCCATCGGCACGCCCAGAACCGGCAGACAGGTTTTGGCGGCCGTCACCCCGGCCAGATGGGCCGCGCCGCCCGCCGCGGCGATGATCACTTCCAGGCCGCGCGCGGCTGCGCCGGAGGCGTATTCGAAAAGAAGATCCGGCGTGCGATGGGCCGAAATGACCAGGCTCTCATAAGGCACGCGCAATTCATCCAGTTGGATGGCGGCGTGCTGCATCGTTTCCCAATCCGACTGGCTTCCCATGATGATGCCCACAAGGGGCGGTTTGTTTTTGTCTGACATCGGGCCAGAGGCTAAAGTTCCGGGACAAAAATTTAAAGCGCAAAATCTATTTCGCCGCCTGATCGAGGGCGTTGAGGACGATGGCGGGCGTCAGGAAGGTCGGAAGCACCTGCGGTTTCCGGTTCAGGTCTTTGGAATAGACCAGCACCAGCGGCACGCCGGCCGAGCCTCGCCAGCGCACCAATTCCTGCGCAATCCCCGGGTCTTCATCGGTGAAATCGGCCACAAAAGACACCGCGCCGATTTCCCGCAGCTTGCTCCGCGTTTGCTCAATTTCCAGACTGGAAGCTTTGTTGGCAATGCAAGTCAGGCAGGTTTTGGCGGTGAAATCCACCAGCACCGGATGACCCTCCTTGCGCGCTTGTTCGACCGCCTGCAGGCTCCAAGTCTTCCAATCTATGCCGGTTTTCGAGGCGTTGGGCAAGAGCGCCCAGCCATCCGCCGCCACCAGCAAAAGGCATACGACCGCGGCCAAACCCTTGCGGCGCGTTCCCCGTTGCACGAATTGCCCCCACAGCCACGCCGCCAGGGCCAGTGTCGCCAGAAAAAACTCCAGCAAAAGCATGTCCGCCTGGTTTCGGGTGGACCCATACACCAGCCACAGCGCCGTCGCCAGCATGGGAAAGCCCATGGCGATTTTGAATTTTTCCATCCAGGCGCCGGGCTTGGGCAGCGCCTGGAGCAGGCGCGGTTGCCAGCAAATCAACACAAAGGGAAACGCCAGCCCCGCGCCAATCGCCAGAAACACCAGCAGCGTGACGGCGGGCGGCTGGGTAAAAGCGAAAGCCAGCGCTCCGGCCAGATATGGGGCGGTGCAGGGGGTGGCTAAAACGGTGGCCAGAATGCCGTTGCAAAACGCGCCGCCGTAGCCCTGCCGCGACGCCAGGCCGGAGGCCGATCCCATCAGCCCCGCGCCCAGATTGATTTCAAACAGGCCGAAGAGGTTCAGCGCGATCAAAGTCATCAGAACCGTCAGAATCACCCGGAATTGCGGGTGGCGAATGGCATCGCCCCAGCCGGCCGCTCCCCCGGCGTGTTGCGTCCCAACGGCCAGTCCTGCCAGGACGAGAAAAGACATTAATACTCCGGCGCCATAAACCAATCCGAGGCGCTCCACCCGCCCGGGCGCTTCCTTGGATTGATTGACAAATCCGAGCGCCTTGAGCGCAATCACCGGCAACACGCACGGCATCACGTTCAAAATCAGACCGGCCAGGAACGCGATCAGCAGTTCCAGGATCAGCCCCGCCGGCGCAGCGGCGGCCTCCGCCGGCTTCCGCACCGGCAGATTCACCTCCACGGCCAGCAGCTTTTGCGAATTATTCGTGGCCAGCAGGATTCCCGTCAGCCGCTCCGGCCAGGGGCCTTCCCCCTTTTTGACCATTTTGCGGAGGCGAACATGGCCCGGTTCTCCCGGCAAAATATCCGTCGCCCCCTGCACGTCGGCCCCCGGTTGTTCGTATGGGTAGAAATCGGCCGGCTGGTTCGGCGATTTCCAGTCAATAATAACGGCGCGCGGGCTGGCCGGCGCGGCGCTTTCCCATTGCGCCGTCGCCGCCCTGGGCGCGCCGGTCTGCGGCAGCCGGGCGCGCCAGGACTCGAGCAAGCCGGCGTTGGCGGAAGGTTTGTCCCCGGCCCCCACGGTCAAGCTCGCGCTCACCGCTGCTTTGCGAGGAAGGCAGGATTCCTTGCATTCCAACCACCCCACCTCCGCGTCCAACTTCACCGGGCCGGCGTACAAGTCGGCGGCCAGTTTGATGGGAACCAGCAACACCACCAGGTCCTCGTATTGGTAAGTGTAGAGCGTGGTCTCGCCGGCGGGGGTGGCCGATTTTTCGGGGATGGGCCAGTTGATTTCGCCGGCGATGACTCCGGGAGGAAGCGTCCACTTCACCGTCGTGGGCAGACCTGAGTCGCCGCCGTAGCGCCAATAAGTATGCCAGCCGGGGGCCATTTTCAGTTCCACTCCGGCCCAAACCGTTTCTCCCGGCCTGGCGGACTCCGCGGAAAGGAGCAGGCGCGTTTGCGTCGCAGCCCCGCCAAGAACCGCGCCATCGCCCTGGGCAAAGAGCGGGAGCGCCAGGCTGACCGCCAAAATCGTGAGAGACAAACGCTTCATCCGCGCACACAATAACCGTTGAAAGGTTGATCCCGCAAGGCGGGAGCAAAAGACAAATCGTGAACGTCGGAAACGGAGTGGCAAAGCGGCGGAGTGTTGGGAAACTCCCTCCCCATTACTCCACCACTCCACCACTCCATCACTCCATCACCTCGCATGGCCAATCCCACCGCCATTGACCCGTCCCACCCCACGGATTTTCAGTGGCTGCATAGCGGCGCGGAGGCGCTGGCGGAAATGCTCGCGGCCATCGCCGCCGCCGTCCGCTCCGTCCGGCTGGAGATGTACATTTTCGATCCCAGCCCGGTGGCGGACCAGTTTCGCGAGGCCCTCCTCGCCGCGGCCCGCCGCGGAGCGCGCGTGCAAGTCCTGGTGGATGCCTTCGGTTCCATGTCCCTGCCCGAGGGCTATTGGGAAACCTTGCGGGCGGCGGGCGGACAAGCGCGTTGGTTCAATCCCGAAAGCCTCAACCGCTTTGGCATTCGCGATCATCGCAAAATTCTCGTGTGCGACGACACGCTGGCCTTCATTGGCGGCTTCAACATTGCCGCCGAATATCATGGAGACGGCATCACCTCCGGCTGGCGCGACTTGGGCTTGAAAATCCGGGGGCGGCTGGCGGGAGAATTGGCGGCGGCGGCGGACGAAATGTTTGCGGAGGCGAATTTCCGGCACAAACCGTTTTTCCGCCTGCGCAAATCGTCCCGGCAAAAAACCGTTTCCTTCACCGGCGGAAAGCTGCTCCTGACCGGACCGGGCCGCAACAACGCAATCAAACTCGCCCTGGCGCGCGACCTCAAACACGCGCGGCGGGTAGCCATGATATGCGCCTATTTTTTGCCGCCGCAACGCCTCCGGCGGCAACTGGCGCGCCTGGCCCGGCGCGGCGCCAAAGTGCGGTTGATTCTGCCCGGCAAGTCCGACGTGCTGCTCTCCCTGCTGGCCGCGCGGAGCTTGTATCGCCAGCTCCTGGGCGCGGGGGTGGAAATCTACGAATACCAGCCGCAAATTCTCCATGCCAAATTGTTTCTTATTGACGATGTGGTTTATGCGGGGTCGTCCAACCTCGATGCCCGCAGCCTCAACATCAATTATGAACTGATGCTGCGGCTGCCCGATCCCCATTACGCCTCCGGGGGGCGCGAGATCTTTGCCAATGTTCTGGCGCAGAGCCGGCGCATTGAACTGGAGTCCTGGCGGCGTTCCCGCACCTTGCTGGACCGGATCAAGGGGCGGCTGGCCCGCTGGCTGCTGTCGCGGGTGGACCCGTACATCGCCGGAAAGTTTTCCTGAGCCGCATCCATTCACTAATACTGACTTGCAATCAAAAGAACACTAATGTAGGTTTGGGGAACTTATGCGTCCTCGAACCCCGATTGCGCCGGGTCAGGTGGGTGCGATTCGTCGCGCCATGCTGGCCGCCCCCAACA
>JBEKVM010000080.1:0-24949 GCA_049513975.1 Verrucomicrobiota bacterium
AGCCGGTGAAATCGAGTCAAAAGAAATTTTTGTTTTTCTTGAACGCAAACCCGCTGCCGCCCGTCTCACTTCGATACCTCAACAGGCAAAGTCAAATTCCATTCCGACAGGCTGCTAGGGATGAAAGCAACGCCAATGTTGCCTGAATCCTCATCATCAGAGCCACCAGCGAAACCTTTAATCAAATCAGAGGCGGCGAAGGCCGCATTGGCTGATGCACCCCAAAATGGCTGACCTGTATCACATTTACATCTTCCCTAAACCGGGGGTGGAACGGGAGCAAGTGGAGGAAATGATGAGTCTGGCGGTTGACTGGTTCCGTTATCACAAGAACTGTTATGTCGTTGAAACGACTTCAGACGAGAACAAATGGTATGAGCGGCTTTCACCCCTGGCCGAAAAAGGCGGCCACGTCTTCATCTGTAAGTTTGACACAAACCATTATCATGGCTGGATGAGTAAAAAGTTTTGGGAATGGTTTCAAGGGAAATTAAAACCACCAGCACCACCAGTCCGGTAGTACTCCCGCTGCTGTGATCGGATGCAATCCAGTCACACACGACCCATTTCTGTGAAAGCCCGAAAATAATCCGTTTACGCAAGTATCAGGAGTGGAACGGGTTGCAAATCTTTTCGGCGGGGAATAAACGCGGCGCGAAGACGGGCGCACCCAGCACGTAAACCCAACCGACCAATAAATGGACAGTTCCAAAGTAGCCAAGCCCAAAAATATCCGCAATTTGCAAGCCGTAGCAGACCAAGCCCAGGGCCAGCAAAACCGCTCCCGGCAGCAAGGCGGCGCAGGCCAGCCGCCAGGCTCCGGGCCAGGACAACTGGCGGTTGCAAAACCAGGCGACCAGCTTCGCTGCCGGAGCGTAGATCCACCCCAGCGCGGCCCAGAGCAGCAAAAGCCACACCACCACCGCCACGCCCGCCGCCACTAATACAACTGGTCGCCAGGCGCCCCACCACGGCTCCAGACGCGACCGGCTCAAATCCAGGGCGGACTGGCCGCTGTAATCAAACTCCAGCGAGCCGATCGCGGAACTGAGGATGGAAGAAATCTCCAGGTGGTCCCGGCGCATGGCAATTTGCACGTCGGCGCTTTGATCCAGGTCGCTGTCGTCATCGGCGGTGATGGCGATGGATAAAAACTTGCCCTCGGAAACCTCGAGGCCGGCCAGGCCGGCCAGTTGTCCGCCGGCCAACCCGGCGCCTTCGGGCATTTTTTGGATCTCCTCCGTGATGACCGGGGCATAGCAGTGTCCGAGAAACCAGACGGCGCTGGCGGCGACGAGCAGGGCGGTGAGCGCCTGGGCCAGCAACAACCGCCGCCACGGGGCCTGCGCAAACGCCGCCACTCCGCCAAACGTCAACGGCTGCCAGGCAATCCGCGGGGCGGCGGCAGGCTCCCGCCCCGGCGGCGGGGTGGCTGGCTTATCGGCTTGTGCACTCACATCTCCGCGTATTTATACTTGACAATCCCGGTCCTAGACGGAAGAGCCGCTCCAGTGCAATTTGCGGCGGACGGTGTCGAAAAAGGACCAGCCGCCGAGATGGAGGAGGCGGACGGGGCGGCGGGCGCGGCGGATGGTGACGACGTCGCCGCAACCCAGGGTGGCTTGCATCTGGCCGTCCGCCGCCACGATAATTTCCAATTGCTCGCTCAACACCCTGACGTCCACGGTGGCGTCGGCATTGACGATGACGGAACGATTGGAAAGGGCATGAGGGCAGATCGGGGTGATGGCAAAGACCTGCGCCGTGGGACTGACAATCGGCCCGCCCGCGGAAAGGGAGTAGGCGGTCGAGCCAGTCGGCGAACTGACGATCAGGCCGTCGCCGCGATATTGGGTGAGCGCTTCCCCGTTCACGCTGACCTCCAGTTCAATCACATGGGAGACGGCCCCGTGGCTGATGACGATGTCGTTGAGCGCGGAGGACTGGATGGTTTTGCCCTGGCACCGGCCGCTGGCCTCCAAGAGGGGGCGGCGCTCGATGACGAAGTCGTTGTCCCAAAGTTTTTGCAAGGCCGCGGGCAGGTCGCCGGCGGCCACGGCGTTGAGAAAACCAAGGCGCCCAACGTTGATGCCCAGAATGGCCGTCTGGCAGCCATCGCTCTCGCGCACCGCGCGCAAAATGGTGCCGTCGCCGCCGAAGACCAGGAGCACATCGGAGTGGCGGGCCAGTTCGGTGGCGTTGGCGAAGGTGGGGCATTTCAGGCCCGCCTGGCGGGCGGCGCTTTCCTCGGTGGCGGCGATGCGCCCCTGGCGGGTGATGAGGGCGACCGCGCGCCGCAGGGCCGCGCGGCTGGCCGGTTTGGCGGCATTGGCCACCAACCCGATGCGATGGATTTTTTCAGGTTGTTTTTTCAAGCAGCACCAGAAATTCTTTGTTGCCGGCAGGGCCGAGAAGCGGGGATTCCGTCTCGCCCCGCCAGAGCACGCCGGGGTTGGGGGCAAGAAACTCGCGCAATTCGCGGAGCACGCGGCCATGAATGGCCGGGTCTGTAATCACGCCCGCGCCACGGTCCGCTTCGGCTTTGCCGGCTTCGAATTGCGGTTTCACCAGGGCGAGGATTTTACCCGAACCGCGCAACAATGCAACGGCGGCGGGAAAGATCTTTCGCAGCGAGATGAAGGAACAATCGGCCACCACCAGGTCGGCCCCGGCGAAGGGCGGGGGGAAACTTTGCCGGGTGAGGTGGCGGGCGTTGGTCCGTTCCATGACGACGACGCGCGGATCCTGGCGCAGTTTCCAGGCAAGCTGGCCGCGGCCCACGTCCACGGCGAAGACCTTGGCCGCGCCGTTTTGCAGGAGGCAATCGGTGAACCCGCCGGTGGAAGCGCCGAGGTCAATCGCGGTCAGGCCGCGCGGATCGAGTTGGAAATGGCGCAGGCCGTGTTCGAGCTTGTAGCCGCCGCGGCTGACGTAACGTTCCGCGACCGTCAGGGCGAGATCGTCTTCCGGCTTGACCCGGTCGCTCGGCTTTTTGGCGGTGTGGCCGCGGAGCAGGACCTGGCCGGCCAGGATGGCGCGGCGGGCCTTTTCGCGGGTGGGACAAAGGGCGCGCTGGACGAGGGCCTGGTCTAACCGGAGGTTGTGGTGCGCGGAGGGCATCGCAAAGTCGAATTAACTGACATTAACTCACGCTGGCAAAAACGATGTGGGATGGGCGATCGGGAGGCAAGTAGAAAGGGTGGACAGGAGTCGTGAATTGGCGCGAATTGGCGCGAATCTTGAGTGAAATGGCAAGAGCGTGAGGTTGGTTTGTATGGTTTCCTGGAGAAAACGGTGGGGCCACTGAGAAAGCGGCGCTGGCGCGCGCGCACTCCAAGACCTGTCGGCATATCGGTTGAGCGCCCTGAACGCGAAGCGTCGTGGAGCGCGGAACGGCAGTTCCGCTTTGGCCTGGACACAGGCGTTGTCGCCCAATTTGAAGAAATTTGTCGCACAGGCGTTGGTCTTGGGCGGGCGCGATTGGGGCTGGTTTTTATCTGGCGCTCCTGCTACATCTCATCGGTCAGCAATCACAGGATGCCCATGAATACTGAAGAACAGATTGAATCGTTCCGCAACGCCTACGAAGCGCTGCGCACGGAGATTGGCAAAGTCATCGTCGGCCACCATGCCATCGTCGAGGGAACTTTGACGGCGGTTTTCGGAGGAGGCCACGTCCTGCTGGAAGGGGTGCCGGGTCTGGGCAAAACCCTGTTGGTCCGCACGCTGGGGGAAGTGCTGGATATGAGCTTCAATCGCATCCAGTTCACGCCCGATTTGATGCCGGCGGACATTCTGGGCACGAATATCGTGATGGAAGCGCCCGGCGGACGGCGCGAATTTCAGTTCCAGCACGGTCCCATTTTTGCCCATCTGATCCTGGCGGATGAAATCAACCGGGCCACGCCCAAAACGCAGTCGGCCATGCTGGAGGCGATGCAGGAAAAGAGCGTCACGGCCGGCGGGGAAATCCGCAAGCTGGCGGAGCCGTTTTTCGTCATGGCCACGCAAAATCCCATTGACCAGGAGGGGACGTATCCGCTGCCGGAAGCGCAATTGGACCGGTTTTTCTTCAAATTGATTGTCGGCTATCCCAGCGGCGAGGAACTGACCGACGTGCTGACGCGCACCACGGAGAGCGCGAAACCGGGACTTGCGCGGGTGTTGAACAAGGAGCAAATCATCGAGTTCCAGCAATTGGTGCGGGGCGTGCCGGTGGCCTCGCATGTCAAGGATTACGTGGTGCGGCTGGTCTTGGCGACCCATCCCAAGACGGAGACCGCCCTCCCGATCAGCAACCAGTATTTGCGCTTTGGCAGCAGTCCGCGCGGCGGCCAAACCCTCATGCTGGGCGCCAAGGTGCGGGCGCTGGCGCATGGGCGCTTCAACGTCAGTTTCGACGACATCCAGGCGGTGACGCCCGCCGCGCTGCGCCATCGGTTGATTTTGAATTTTGAGGCCGAGGCCGAGGGGATCACCACCGACCACATTATTACCCAGATTCTGCAAGACGTGCCCAAGGACGCGGCGGCGGTCGCGGCCTAGCGGCGGGGATCGAAAAATCTTGGAAATATGGCCGCCGCCCTTCTGACTCCCGAATTGTTGCGCCGGCTGGAGCAGTTCCAGTTGCTGGCGGCGCGGCGCGCCAAAAGCTCGGCCAAGGGCGAGCGGCGGAGCAAGGCGCGCGGGCAGTCGGTGGAATTTGCCGATTATCGCAACTACGTCGCCGGAGATGATTTCCGCTATCTGGATTGGAATCTCTACGGACGGCTGGACAAGCTTTTTCTCAAGCTTTACGAGGAGGAACGGGAGCTGCCGGTGCGGATTTTTCTCGATGCCAGCGAATCCATGACCTTCGGCACGCCGCCCAAATTTGATTTCGCGCGCCAGGTCGCGGCGGCCATCGGCTATGTGGCCTTGTGCGGGTTTGACCGCGTTTCGGTGTGCGCCTTTCCGGATTTGGACGCGGCAACGCCAGGGCTGGATGCCGCGGCGTGGAGCGCGGAGCAGGCGGCGCGGGGCGGGTTGCGGGCGGTGCGCGGACGCAAATCGGCCATGGAGTTTTTCAAGAATATTTCCACGGTCACAGCGCACGGGCCGGCCAATCTGAACGAAGCCTTGCGGCGCGGCGCCATCGAGGCGCGCCACGCGGGGCTGGCGGTGGTGTTGAGCGATTTTCTGGACCCGGCCGGTTACGAGGCGGGTTTGAACGCGTTGATCGGGCGCGGATTCCAGGTCAACGCCATCCAGATTCTGGCGCCGGAGGAATTCGCGCCGCCGGCCTACGGGGATTTGCGGCTGGTGGATTCGGAGACGGGGGCGATGCAGGAAGTGACGTTTGGAAAATTCCGGCTCAAGGCCTACCAGCAAACCGTGCGCAATTTTTGCCAGCGCCTGCGGGAGTATTGCCAGGGCCGGGGCATCAATTTCTTCAGCGTCATTTCGGACACGTCGCTGGAGCAATTGCTCCTCAAACAACTGCGCCAGTCCGAGGTGTGGGGGTGAAGTCGCCACCGCAATGTCGAGCCAGATCAATTTCATGAAAACTGCAGCCGCACAGAAGCCGGCCAAACGGCCTCCTCTCCCCCTCCTTCGCCAAGGCTACGGCGGGCAGGCCGGCCCTCGCCTCCTGAGGAGGAGAGGGAGGAGCTTCATTTTGGCTGTATCATTTTTTAATCCGAACTGAATTTATGAAACTAAAATACTTGTTGACTCTATTGGCAGGCGGAGCGTGCGCGTTCGCCGCGCCGGCGCAGGTCCGGACGGACGACGCGGCGGCGCGGAGCGTTGACCAGGAATATCCAAGCCTTTTTGAATTATACAAGCACATCCACACCCACCCGGAACTTTCCTTGCACGAGAAGGAAACCGCGGCGCGGATCGCGGAGGAATTGCGCAAGGCGGGCCTGGAAGTCACGACGGGCGTGGGCGGCAATGGCGTGGTCGGGGTCTTGCGCAACGGGCCGGGGCCGACAGTATTGCTGCGGACGGAATTGGACGCGCTGCCGGTCAAGGAGGAAACCGGCCTGCCCTACGCCAGCACCGCGACCACCAGGAATGATGACGGCATGGAAGTTCCGGTGATGCACGCCTGCGGGCACGACGTTCACATGACTGTTTTTGTCGGAACGGCGCGGCTGCTCAAACAAATGCAATCCCAATGGCAGGGCACTTTGGTCATGATCGGCCAGCCGGCCGAGGAATTGGGGGACGGGGCCCGGGACATGCTCAAGGACGGCCTCTATCAGCGGTTTCCGCGTCCGGATTATTGCCTGGCTTTGCACTGCACGCCCGACCAGCCGGCGGGAACGGTGGGTTGGACGGAAGGCCCGGCCAACGCCAACGTGGATTCGGTGGACATCACCATCCGGGGCGTGGGCGGACACGGGGCTTTTCCACAGGACACGAAGGACCCGATCGTTTTGGCGGCGGAAACGGTGCTCGCCCTGCAAACCATCGTGAGCCGGGAACTCAAGCCCGGCACGCCCGCCGTCGTCACGGTGGGTTCCATTCACGGGGGGACCAAGCACAACATCATCCCGGATGAGGTTAAATTACAGTTGACTATTCGCTCCTACTCCGACGAGGTGCGCCTGCAAACCATCGCCGCCATCCAGCGCATCACCCGCGGCCTGGGCCTGGCGGCGGGCGTGCCGGAAGACCGCATGCCGGTGGTCCATGTCCTGGAAAATGATTCCACCCCGGTGATGGTGAACGATCCCGCCTTGACGCGCCGGGTGACGGGCGTTTTCCGGTCGGTGTTCGGGGATGCGCATGTTTTCCATAAAGATCCGGTGATGGGCGGGGAGGATTTCGGGCAACTGGGCCGGACGGAGGCCAAAGTGCCGACGTGCATGTTCTGGCTGGGCACGATCAGCGTGGAGTCCAAGATGGAGAGTCTGCGCACGGGCAAGCCGCTGCCTTCACTGCACTCCAGCTTGTTTGCCCCGTTGCCGGAGCCATCCATCAAAACCGGCATCCGGGCGATGACGGCGGCCTTCCTCGAACTCGCGGGGAAGAAGTAAGAAGGGTTTTTGTCCCAGGGCAAATGCATTAGACGCATTCAAAGCCCTCTGGTTTTCACGCTCAATTTTTGCTGTCTCCAATCTTTTTTTCAATCTTTTTTCTGGACACGATCAATTGCCTTGTTAAAATAAGCATGTCCACATTGAGGAACGGCAATGTGGACATGCTTATTTTCAGACTGCTTAAGGAATTAGGATTAGGATTAGGATTAAGATTACGAGGGGCAAGCCAAAAAAGGCAAAGGCGCCGCACACGCCAGCCGGGGTCGTTCTGGCTTCAATCCAATTCTACCATAGAAAAGTGGGGGACGGGATGTCCTGGAAGGTGGCTTCGACCTGGACGTGGGTGACGCCCATCTGCCGCAGGCGCTCGCTCACGACGCGATGGGCCAGTTCGGGGCGGTTGCAATCGCGGCTGAGATGGCCCAGGTAAAGGCGACCCAGACCGGCGGAAACGATTTGCTCGACCAGGTCGGCGGCGCCGTCGTTGGAGAGGTGGCCATGACGGCTGAGGATGCGCTGCTTCAAACTCCACGGGCGGCGCGGGTCGTCCTGCAACATTTTTAAATCGTGGTTGGCTTCGAGCAGGAGAACGTTGGCGGCGCGGACCCGTTCGACCACCAGCTTGGTGGCGTGGCCCAGATCGGTGAGAATGCCGATGTTGCCGGAGGGGGTGTGGAGCAGAAATCCCACCGGATCATTGGCGTCATGGGGCACGGCGAAGGTGTCCACCGTGATGTCCCCCACTTCAAAGGAGGCCCCGGTCTCGAAAATGCGGGCGTTGATTTGGATTTGCAACTGGACTTCGATGGCTTCCTTGGTCAGCCGGTTGCAATAAACGGGGAGCTGCAGCCGGGTGGCCAGGCCCGCCAGGCCGGCGATGTGGTCGGAATGTTCGTGGGTGATGAGAATGCCGTGCAGGGTTTCCGGCGAACGGCCGATGGTCCCGAGGCGCTGGCGGATTTGGCGTCCGCTTAAACCGGCGTCAATCAGCAGGCGGGTGGCGGGCGTTTCCAGGTAAGCGCTATTGCCGCCCGAACCGCTGCCCAAAATGGTGAAATGCACCGACACGCCCCACCTTAGAAAGGCAGTCCCGGCCGGGCAATCTTTTTCTGCAACCAAAACGGCCCCGGTGGAATTTCTCCTGCGGAGGCGTGTCGCGGAGGAGGGAGCCGGCAGACCGCGAAAGAGGCCGGAGCGAGCCTATTCGCCGCCAGGACCTGTCCCTGTCCTGCCACCCCCTTCGACGGGAGGCGTCGGCGTTCCAGGCCTCAGGACGGGCGTTTGGGGCACAGGCACCGGGGCGAGCGATATGGCTTCGCTTTGGTGGCTGGCGGCGAGGCAAAAGCCATAACCCCGTCCAAGCCCGTTCAACAAGACGCCGTTGAATGGAATCCTGGGACCGGGCGGCTCGGGGGTGAAACTTCCCGTGAACCGGCCGTTGGCCGCGTTGAGATTTATCAGCAGGTCAATATTGTTGGGAATACCCGCCGTTAAAATATTCTTGACTGGATTGAAGAAGAGGCCGCTGGCGGCCCGGCCGACGGGCCGGTCAAATCCAAAAACTCCATTGCCCCAGCCGAGGCGGTTGGTCCGGGCAGTGGAGGGAGCATAGGCGCAGCCAATGAGGATCATCGGCGCGGTCGAGGCGTCGAAGCCGTTGGTGTAGAACAACCCGCCGCCCGGCTGCCTAGTCCAGAAGAGAGCACTGCTTTCCAGATCAATTGTGGAACCGGGAAACGCGGCGGTGTCGTTGGTGAAGTTCAGCCAGCCGAGGAGAATCCCTTTGCCGCTGTACAATGAGGCGAACACAGGAAAGACGCCGTCCTGGGCCACTGGGCTGGAGAAGGAGATGGCAGGGGAGAGGCCATCCGCCAGGTTCAGCATCAGCGCCACCGTGCCGGATGCGCTGAGGGTTGCGCTGCCATAACTGTCGCCCAACGGCCCGGTCGAGCCGGGGCTGGCGGCCGGCAGGATGGCCATGTTATACAGGCCGGGGGCGGGGTGGTTCGGGACGTAATGGGAACGCCTGGCCAAAAGAGGCGCCGTCCATAGGCTGGCGGTTTGGCCCGGGGCGGTGCAGGTCACCGTTCCCGTTAGCATGCCCGCGCCGGGATCGGAAAGGATTGGGTCGGTGTTCAACACCAGGGCGAGATCGAGGATCCCCGCGCCCGGCAGCGTGGCCTTGGCATCGGCGGAAGCGGTGTCAACCCCCGCGTCCAAAACAAACTGGCCGGTGATGTGATAACTGGCCGCGCCCAGCCGCACCGTGCCGGAATATGCGCCTTGCGCGCCCAGCGTCAGGCTCAGCGCGCCGGCGTTGGTCGGGGTAACACCAATGGCCGCATCGTAAAACAACCCGGCATAGACACCGGCCACGAAGTAAAACGGATTGGGCACAAAATTGGCCGTGAGCGTTTCATTGGCCAGCACGGTGAACTTGTAGATGGGCGACTGGCTGACCACCGTGCCATTCCAGGTCCAACTGGCAAAGGAGTAGCCGGCCGCCGGGCTGGCTCTGACCGTGGCCGTCGCGCCGAAACCGATGCTGCCGCCGCCGCTGGCGCTGCCGCCCTGCGGCGGGGCGCTCACGGTGGCGATATGGACAATGTCCGGCGCAAAATGGGCCGTGAGCGTCTCATTGCTCTGCACGATGGAAGCATAGACAGGGTTGGTGCCGACCACCACGTCCACCAGGTTTGTTAAGGTGGGAATACTGTTGAACGGTTGCCGGGGGACAACATTGCTGGCGATGGTCCAATTGACAAACTTGTAACTGGGATTGGGCGTTGCCAACAGCGCCACCCCGGCTCCGCGGTTGTAGGGGCCATCCCCGGCGACCGTCCCGGCGTTGGCCGGGCTGGCGTGGGCGGTGACGTTGATGGAAACCGGGTTCTCCGAGTAGATTTCCACACTCAAGGCAAAAACGGCGCTGGTCACGCTGCCGAAGCCATTGCTCACGATGACCTGGTAGGCCCCCGCCTCAGAAACCCCCGTCGGGATGAAACAAGGGCCAGCGGACACCGCCACTCCATTTTTCACGAAGGTATAATTCAACGGCTGGGTGCCCCAGGCCTCAGCGGAAAGGGCCTCCACCAGGGTTGAGCCGGCATCCATCCTGGCGCTGACTGGATAAACCCAGGGCAAGCCGACCTCAAACGTCAGACTGCCTTGCGGCGCAGAAACCAGGCTCGGCGGGTTTGTTATCGTGATCTGGCCGCGGATGAAACCGACAGCCACATACCAAAGGCCGTTCTCCAGGTCGGCAATTTGTTGCGGTGTCAGGGTGAGGCTCCCTTCCAAAAAGCAGCCGGCATAATCGCAGGGACCGCCGCCAATAATGCAGCCCGGGAACCCAAGGTCGTCAATGAGCGGGCCAGTCTGTCCGGCCGGGGCCGGTCCATAAATGCCGGTATCGCCAACCCAAGCCGGCCTTGGCACAACCAATGCGGCTGCTGCGTCCGGCCCGCCGGTAGGACCGCCTGTGATCCCATCAATCCCGCCGGACTGGATGGAGTAGGTGAAATTGCTGCCAGTCAGCGCAAAATCACCCGACGCCAGGCTGGGATCGTCGCTCGGCGGCACTGCGTTCGTGCCGCTGAGGCCGGCAAAGAAATGAATCGTGTCTTGTCCGCTGGAACCCGCCACGCCGACGATAAGGAAGCTGAGGAAAAGGAACCGTCTCATGGCCTTATATTAAAGTGCGTTCGGTGGAATTACAATTCCATAAAAAGGCTTCCCAATCGTCCATCCGTCCTTTTCCATTCTTGTTCCCCATCATCAGCGCGCTTTGAGCTGGAAGAAGGTCGAAGGGCCGGCGGTGCTGTTGGTGACATAGACCTGGCCGCCGCTGACGGTCTGCGCCGAGGAGTTGGTTTGCCAGTTGGCCGGGTTTCCCAGGTTGGTGCTGTACTCCAGCAGGAAGGAGACGGCGGAACTGGGCCAGGAGAGCAGGACCCGGGGCGGCGCCGTCAGAGGCCGGATGCTCAAGGTCCTTTGCGGACCTGTCAAATAAAATACCTCGGCGGAGGCGGTGTTGTCCCGCGGGTTGAGGTTGCCTTCGATGAAATTCAGCGAGGCGGTGTTGACCAGGTCTGCGGTCACGGCGGCATTGCCGGTGATGGTGATCGTCAAACCAAAATTGTTGGTCAAAATGCCGGCGTAGCAGGTGACGAACCCGCTGTTGAAGACGCAGGCCCCCAGCGTGCTGCTGGCGGAAATGTAATTCAGCGGGGCGGGCAGGGGATCGGTGATGGTGAGTCCGGAGACGATGGACGGCCCTTCATTGGTCACCGTCAGGGTGTAAGTGACATTGCTGCCCGGACCGAGAAGCCGGGAGGAGGCCGTTTTGGTCAGGACGACCAGGCTCGGAGCGGTCACGGCGAAAGAGGCGGCGCTGACCGAACTGCCATCCGGGGTGAAAATCCTGATTGGCCCGGCGGTGGCGTGATACGGCACCACCACTTGCACCTCACTGGCGGTGACGGAGGCTGGCGTGGCGTTCACCCCGTTGAATTGGACGTTGGTCACATTGAGAAGGCTCGTGCCGTAAATGGCCACGACGGAATTGGTCGGGCCGACCAGCGGGCTGAAGCTGGTGATTGTGGGCAGCACCTTGAACACATTGGTGTCAATAAAAATTCCGCCGGGCGCCGCCAGTGTCATCGCGCCGCTGGTGGCGTTGCTTGGGACGGTGGCGACGAGTTGCGTCGCCGTGCCCGTGAAACTCCACGGGACGCCGTTGACCGCCAGGGAAGTGGCGTTGGTCAGGTTGCGCCCGATGATGGTCACGGTGGCGGTGGCGATCCCACTGGCGGGTGTGAAGTTGGTGATCCAGGGCTGCAGATAAAAGAGCGCCGAACTGGTGCTCGTACCGCCGCTGTTGAGGAGGCTGATCGGGCCGGAGGTCGCCGCGGCGGGCACCACCGCCTGCACCTGATTGTAGCTGGTCAGCGGCGTGTAGCTCGCCGCCGTCCCGTTGAACTCCACCCCCGGCGTGCCCAGATTGGCAAAACTGCCGGTGATGGTCACCGTCATACCCTGCGCTCCCGTCGCCGGGCTGAATCCGCTGATGATGGGACCCGCGCCGGTGACGTTAAAATTGCTGCTGGTGGTGAAGGTGTCCGATCCGAGCGCAACCGAAATGGGCGCGTTGGTCGCTCCGGCCGGGACGGCGGCCTGGGCTTGGGTGTACGCCGTAACGTTGACGCTCGCGCTCTTGCCGCCGAACTTCACGCTCATCCCCGTCGCGAAATTGAAGCCGTCCAAGGTCACGTTCGTGCCGGGACCGGCCGCCACGGGATTGAAATCCGTGATGATCGGTCCGGGGCTGGTCAGGAAATTGGAACTGGTCGTGAAGCTGCCGTGGGCAGAAACGATGGTGATTGGTCCGTTGCTCGCGCCAGGAGGAACCTCCAGTTGAATCTGGGTGTCGCTAAACACGGTGATGTAGCCTGAGGTTACCGTGACACCGGCGAAAACGAGCTTGGTCGCCGTGCTGAAGCCGAAGCCGTCAATGGTCACGTTGGCGTTTACGCCCCCAAAAGTCGGGTTGAAATCCGTTATGGCGGAGGTGAATCCGGTGAGGAAAATGTTGCTGCTCACATACGTCCCGTTGGTGGTGCCAACGGTGATGGCGCCGTTGGTCGCGCCGGTGGGCACCACCGCCTCAAGTTGGGTGGACGCCACCACCGAGACGCTCGCGGAATAACTGCCGAACTTCACCGTCGTGCCATTGGTGATAAAATTGGCCCCGTCAATGACCACCGTCGTGCCGTTGGTGCCGAACGCCGGCGAAAAATCGGTGATGGTGGGAGCAAGGCTGACCACAAAATTACTGGCCGTCACTGCCACTCCGGCGCTGGTGCTCACGGTGATCGGGCCGTCCGCCGCGTT
Organism: Verrucomicrobiota bacterium; assembly: GCA_049513975.1. Classification (GTDB taxonomy): domain Bacteria; phylum Verrucomicrobiota; class Verrucomicrobiia; order Limisphaerales; family Palsa-1400; genus JBEKOF01. The sequence goes on from JBEKVM010000080.1 coordinate 12,921, forward strand.
GGTTGGCACCACGGCCACGACCTGGTTCTGCGCGGTCACCGTCCCGCTGACCGGGCTGGCCCCGGCGAAAGCCACGGTGGTGCCGCCCATGACGAAATTGCCCCCGAAGATGGTGACGGACGTGGGATAGGCTCCGCTGGCCGGGTTGAAGGAACTGATATAAGGAGCCACCGTGAATGTCCCGCTGCTCGCACTGGCCACGCCCGCAACTACCACGCTGAGCGGCCCGGTGCCGGCGCCCAAGGGCACCACGACTCGGAGCTGGCTGGCTGAAACAATGTCGAAATCGGCGTAAGTGACGCCGTTGAATAGAAAACTGCTCGCGCCCGATAATCCAGATCCGTTTACCGTCACCACCGTCCCCGCCGGGCCGGAAGTTGGGGAAAAACCGCTGATCGTCGCCGCTCCTTGCGCCGCAAGCCAAAAAAACGGCCACAGCGCCGTCATCTGCGCGACACGCCGCCAACTTCTTGCTTCACTCCTTTGCAGTCTCAGCATAACAGTCCCGGACAAACTGACGAACCACCGCCATCTCCTCTTCGCCGGCTACAGTATGGCCTTTGACAAATTCGCGCCAGTCAATTTTCAGTCCGCCCTTCTGCAACAAGCTGACTTGCCGGCGCGTCATTTGGATGGGGAGCATCGGGTCGTGCGTGCCGTGGGTGAGGAGAAACCGCTGCTGGCGCGCCACCGGGGACAACTCGCGGAGCAATTCTTCCGGTTCATGCACGTAGCCGCTGATGCCCACGATCCCCGCCAGCCGCCGCGGATAACGCGCCCCGACTTCCACGGCCATAAGGCATCCCTGGGAAAAACCGCACAACACGATCTGATCGGCCGGATAATCCTTGAGTCCATCCAACAACTGGAAAAGCAATTCCCGGCTGGCGGCGACGCCCGCGCCCGAATCTATGTCGTACCACGCCCAGCCGCCGTAGTAAGGATTGGGGGCGTTGACCAGAAGAAAATTAAGCCAGGGCAGTTCCAGCGCTCCGGGCAGCCAGAGCCAGCCTTCCATGCTGTCGCCCAAACCGTGCAACACAATCATCAGGCGGCGGCCGGCCGGAGCGCTGGCGGGGATGAATTTGCTTTGCAACATCGCTTTACTTCGGCTGCGCCTCGGCCCGGGGGCTGGGCGCCAGCTTATAGCGGGGAAACTTTCCGTCGCTTTTGCCGGCGGCGGCCCCGCCGGGCGGGCGGGATTCGGCCAATTGGATGAATTCGTTCTGGCTGCGGCGCGCCGGCCCGCCCGGCCGGCGGCGCGGCCGCGTGTAGGAGCCGCCGCGCTGCAAAAAGCGCGCCTTCACGTTGTCCTGCAGGATGGTTTCCAGCAATTCGCCCCGGATGCGCTCGCGCAAATTGCCGTCTTCCACCGGAAAAACCACCTCGATGCGCCGGAAAAAATTGCGCGGCATCCAGTCGGCGCTGCCCGCGAAAATTTCCGGCTGGCAGGCGTTTTCAAAGTAAAAAATACGGCTGTGTTCCAGAAAACGATCCACGATGCTGCGCACCGTGATGCGGTCGCTCACCCCTTTGACGCGCGGGCGCAGGCAGCAAATCCCGCGCACGATCAAGTCAATTTGCACTCCCGCCTGCGAGGCCCGGCACAGCGCGCCGATGACCTGCGGGTCCACCAGCGCGTTCATTTTCGCGATGATGCGCGCCGGCAGTCCCTTTTTCGCGTGGACCGCTTCGCGCTCGATCAGCGCGATGATGCGCTGGTGGAGTTGGAAGGGGGCCACCAGCAGCTTTTTCGTGCCCTGAAACTGGCAGATGCCGGTGAGCAGATTAAAGAGATTGGTCGCGTCCTCGCCGAAGGCCGGCTTGCAGGTCAGCAGGCTCAGGTCGCTGTAAAAACGGGCGGTGGTGGGGTTGTAATTGCCCGTGCCCAGGTGCAGGTAACGCCGGATGCCGTCGCTGTCCTTGCGCACCACCAGGCACATCTTGGCGTGGATTTTGCAGCCGACCAGCCCATAAACGACATGCACCCCCGCCTCCTCCAGCCGCCGCGCCCAAAGGATGTTGTTGGCTTCGTCAAAGCGCGCCTTCAGTTCCACCACCGCCGTGACCTGCTTGCCGTTGCGCACCGCCTCCATCAGCGCGCCGACGATTTGCGCATCGCCCCCCGTGCGATAGAGTGTTTGTTTGACAGCGAGCACGCCCGGATCGGCCGCCGCCTGCTTGAGAAAATCCACCACGCTGCTGAAGTTGTCGTAGGGATGATGGAGCAGCAGGTCCCGCTCCCGAATGGCGGCAAAAACGTCCTGACGCTCCCGCAGGGAGGCGGCCACGGGGGCGACAAACGGCGGATCGCGCAGTTCGGGCGAATGGTCGCCTTCCGTGATGGCGGCCAGGCGGATGGGGTTGACCGGCCCATCAATCAGGAACAGGTCCTCCTCGGTCAGACCGAGGTTTTCCAGAAGCTGGGCGCGGATTTCCAGCGGGCAGCCGTATTCGACTTCCAGCCGGACCGCGTCGCCGCGCCGGCGGTTGAGCAGCTCATTTTCCACCGCTTTGAGCAGATTGGCCGTTTCCTCCTCATCAATGTAAAGCTCGCTGTTGCGGGTGACGCGGAAATGCCAGTAGCCCAGGATGGTCGTGCCGGGAAACAGGTCCGCCAGATAATGCCCGATCACCGCCCCGAGGAACAGATAGTGTTGTTGGGAGGAATCGGGGCGGGGCAGCCTGACCAGGCGCGGCAGCACCCGCGGCACCTGCACCACCGCCAGCCGCTGGCGCGTTTCCCCCTCCTGCGTGATCTCCAGTTGCACGATGCTGTTGAGCGATTTATTGAGCAACTGCGGAAAAGGATGGGCCGGGTCCAATCCCAGCGGCGTCAGCACCGGCCGGACCTGGGTGCGATAGAAATTCTCCACCCAGGCGCGGTCGGCGGCGGACAGATCGGCAAAGGCGAGGAAGCGGATGCCGTTTTCCGCCAGGGCCGGCCGCAATTCCTCGCGCCAGCATTTGTATTGACGCTCCACCAGTTGGCGCACGCGGCGGATGACCGCCCGCAGGTTTTCCGTGACCGTCATGCCGTCGGGCGTGCGATCCACCACCGGGCTGTCCAATTGTTGTTTGAGGCCGGCGACGCGCACCTCGAAAAACTCGTCCAAGTTGGAGCTGAAAATGCAAAAGAACTTGACCCGCTCCAACAGGGGCGTGGCCGGGTCCATCGCCTCCTCCAGCACGCGATAATTGAACTCCAGCCAGCTCAACTCGCGGTTGAGGAGGCATTCCGGGGCCAAGTTTGTTGCTGCGCCAGTCATCAAGCGGGGCAGTATAACCGTCCGGCCGGAAAAGTCATTCAAAACCAAACGGCAGGGCGGGACTCCGAAAAAGTAAGTTCCAGCGGCTTGACGGAGTGCTCAGGGCGAGGCACTGTTGAGGCATGACTGTGCTTTTACGTTGCCGGGTGAAGAAGGACTTGTTGGTTGAAGGCCAACAAAGTGACCGACCGGCTTGGAACGTCCACTCCGGAAATGATCCGCATTTTTCTGGCGGAGATCGCTCGGACGGGCAAGGTGCCGCTGAATTTGAGCACCGAATCGGACGACAGCATTGCCGGCCCTTGGCCGCAGCGGGCCGCGACGTTGGAGAGCTTTTATGACCCAACCAAAACCGAATGATAGTGGGTAGCCCAAACTCCATCTGCTCTCGCAGCTTTGTGATGTTAACCAAACCGCGCCCCAAAGGCCATCCGCCCACCACGCCAGCACTCCGCGACTCGGTTCCCCCTCGCTTCCCCGCTTACGATTCTGTCCTGCCATGATTCTCTTCTTTCGGGTGCATCCCAGGTTTGTCGAGCCTTCCGTCTGGCTCAACGAGGTCTTTGACCAATAATCAAAACACTGAATTATCAATAACAAATGCTCAATGGAAATTTCCCGATTTCCGGCCGGGATTACTGCCTGGTGGGTTCTCAAAATTGAAAACTGGTGATTGAGAATTGGTCATTGGCAATCCCCAGGCTTGCAGGGCAGGGGAGTCGGGGTTTAAATGGGGGCATGGCTGTGGCGGATAACCAGCCGGAAAAAACCGCATGAGTCTCATTGCTTCATTTGACGAGTTTGTGCCGCAATTGCGCGCGTTTATGTCGCGGACGCAAGAGTTCTCTGTTCCAGACGCCGAACTGGACGCGGAGTTTAACCGGCTGGCGGCGGGATTGTTCATGCTGCAACGGGACGCCGTGCCGATCTACGGCGAGCTTTGCCGGCAACGAAACGTCTCCGCTGTTGAGGACTGGCGGGAGATTCCGGCGCTCCCAACCACGGCGTTCAAGGAATATGAGGTCACCAGCCTGCCGCCCGCGGAACGGACCCATGTCTTCCATTCCAGCGGCACCACGCGGCGCCGGCCCAGCCGCCATTTTCATAATGGCCAATCGCTGGCGCTTTATGAGGAGTCGCTGCGCCCGTGGTTTCGGCGTCATTTTCTCCATCCGCAATCCGCAATCCACGATCGGCAATTAATCATCCTGACGCCTTCTGCCGCCGAGGCGCCGCACTCGTCGCTGGCTTATATGTTTAACACGATTCGGGGCGAATCCGGCCAGGCGATTTTCACGGGACGGATTGACGGGGAGGGAGCGTGGGCGCTGGACCTGGAGCAAACCCTGGCGGCGCTGGGCGAAGCGCAATCGGCCGGGCAGCCGGTGGCGCTGCTCGGCACTGCCTTCTCTTTTGTTCATTTGCTGGATCATTGCCGGGCCGGCCAGAGGCGCTTCCGTCTGGCCGCCGGTTCGCGCGCGCTGGAAACCGGCGGCTACAAAGGGCGCGGGCGCGTGGTGGCGAAAGGGGAGCTGCGGCAGATGATGACGCGGTGGCTGGGGATTGCCGAATCGCACATTGTGGCCGAATACGGCATGAGCGAATTGAGTTCGCAGGCCTACGACCGCGTCCTGCCCGACGAAGCGGGCGGGGGGTTCCGCTTTCCGCCGTGGGCGCGGGCGCAGCTCATTTCGCCGGAAACAGGACGGGAGGCGGGGGAGGGGGAAACCGGCATGGTGCGGGTTTATGACCTGGCCAATGTCCGCTCGGCCCTGGCGGTGCAAACGGAGGACCTGGCGGTGCGGCGCGGCGGGGGATTTGAATTGACGGGGCGGGCGGCGCGGGCGGCGGCGCGCGGGTGTTCGCTGCTCCTTCAGGAATTATGATTGACAATACTTTGAACCTGCCGAATTATTTTTTGGCCGACCTGCCGCCCGAGGCGGCCCTCACGCCCGGCCTGATCACCGAGGCCTGCCAGACGCTGAAACGCAACCGCGAACGCTATCTGCAAGGCCGCACCACCGAGAGCCTCATCCAAAGCCTGGACGGGATCGGGCGCGACTGGCTGGAAGCCGATTATCCCTTCCGCCGGCATGTCCTGGAAGCCGGCCCGGCGGCGACCGGTTTTTCGGCGGCGGTTTTGGCGGCGGGGCTGGACAGTTTTTTCCAGCAACTGACGGCGGAGAATTTGGAGGGTTTGCTGCGGCAGGAACTGGGGCATGCGCACCGGCTGGACGATTTTTTTCCCGGCGACCATGAACGTGGGTCCAACCGGGTGGCGCTGGCGCGCGGGCCGCAGTTGCTGGCGCACATCGCGCCCGGCAACATTCCCAACGCCGTGCTGCTGGACATGGTGCTGGGGGTGCTGGCGCGGTCGGCGCAATTTGTCAAGTGCGCCACCGGCCAGGCCTTCCTGGCGCGACTCTTCGCCCATTCCCTTTACGAGGCGGAGGCCAAACTGGGCGCGTGCCTGGAGGTCGCGGAATGGCCGGGCGGCACGGAGAGCCTGGAGGCGGCCCTTTTTGCCGAGGCGGATTGCGTGGCGGCGACGGGCAGCGACGAAACGCTGGCGGCGATCCGCCGGACCCTGCCGGGGCAGGTGCGCTTCGTCGGTTATGGCACGCGGGTCAGTTTCGGGTTTGTGGCCAGGGACGCCCTGACCGGACGGCACCCGGAAACCATCGCGGCGCAGGCGGCGCTGGATGTGGCGGCGTGGAACCAGCTTGGCTGCCTTTCGCCGCATGTCATTTATGTCGAGGAAGGCGGGAGGATCGGAGCGGAAGGTTTTGCCGACTTGCTGGCCGGAGCGCTGGAGGCGCTGGAAAAGACCCATCCGCGCGGCCGGCTGACGGCCCGCGAAGCGGCCGGGATCGCGGCGCGGCGCTCCTTTTACGAGGTGCGCGCCGCCCATTCCCCGGACACGAAAATATGGGCCAGTTCGGAATCCACCGCCTGGACGGTGGTGTTGGAGACGGAGGCGCGCTTCCAGGTTTCGTGTTTGAACCGGTTTGTCTATGTCAAGGCGGTCCAGGATGTGAGGGAGGTCTTGCAGGCGGCGGATCCGGTGCGGGAAAACATTTCCACGGTGGGCCTGGCCAGCAGCGGGGCGCGCGCGGCGGAACTGGCGCAGCAATTCGCCCGCTGGGGAGCGCGGCGGATTTGCCCGCTGGGCCAGATGCAGAAGCCGCCGCTGGCCTGGCGGCACGACGGCCGCCCGGCACTGGGGGATTTGCTGACCTGGAGCGAGTGGGAAAAGTAAATAAATGCAGAATGCAGAATGCAGAATGGAAAAGGCTGAAGGATGAAGGATGAAGGATGAAGGATGAAGGATGAAGGATGAGGGATGAAGGAAGAGGGATGAAGGCGGAAGGATGAAGGATGAAGGGAGAATGCTAATTGCTGAATGCTGAATGAAAAATGCAGAAGGAGAAATACTAAAAATGGAGTTGCGAAAAACATTTCAATTTGAGGCGGCGCATTTGCTGCCGCACCTGGCCAAATCCCACAAATGCCGCCGCCTGCACGGCCACAGTTTCAAGGTCGAGGTGGCGGTTGCCGGCCCGTGCCATCCCAAGCTGGGGTGGGTGATGGATTACGCGGAGATGGCGGAGGCCTTCCAGCCGATTTGGCTGCAACTGGATCATAATTACTTGAATGAAATCCGCGGCCTGGAAAATCCGACGAGCGAAAACATCGCGGTCTGGATCTGGCAAAGATTGAAGCCGCGCCTGCCGTTGTTGACGGAGGTGGTGGTGGCCGAAACCTGCACCGCCCGCTGCATTTACCGGGGTTCGCCGTGATGCGCGAGGCTTTCCTGCCGCAATAGAACGCAGCGCGGCAAACCGCAACCGAATCCCGAATTGCCCGCAGATTGACGCAAATAAATGATAAATGGAATTGGTGGAGCCGATGGCGGATGGAAGGACTCCAACAGGAGGTCGCGGAGGCAACGGAGAGCTTTTGATCTCGAACCGGCCGTACATTTTCTTCTTGTCGGAGGGCGGCGAAGGTGTATGATTGGCGCAGTCACCAGGAAACAAGCAAAGGCTTAAAATATGGGCGAGAACAAAACGATCTGGGCCTTCGATCTCGGGACGGGTTCGATTGGCGAAGCCGTGCGGGACGGGACCAAATTTTTGCACAAGGCTTCACTGTTGATTCCCGATAATTTTGCGGAAACCAAAACCGCCGCCGGTCGTCGCCGCATGTGGCGGACGCGCCTTGCCCATTTGGCACGCGAGGCTTGGCTTGACGAGGTGATGCTCAAAGCTGGAATTGAACCGCTCAAGGGTCGGCGTACAGTGAAAATTGATGGCAAGTGGCAAGCCGCTCCGGAAACTGAGGATGGGAAGCGAAATCACGAACGACTGGAACGCGAGTTCGCAGAGCCGGGGGATGCAACTTGCTACACCTCCTGTTTGCTCCGCATCAAACTAATGCGGGGTGAAAAACTTGAGCCGTGGCAAGTTTACAAAGCCTTGCATTCGGCCATTCAAAGGCGGGGTTACGACCCCCACATTCCTTGGAAAACCCGTATTCGGAACAAGGCAAAAGCTGCCGACTCCAATGATGATGAAGCCGGGACGCAAGTTCGGATGGAAGAATTTGAGAGGCAATTGGAAGAGATGACTCCAGGCAAGCCGGAATTTCAATTTCCATGTTATTTTGATGCTTGGAAAATGGGGCTCTGGAATCCGTCTGATCCCATGCAACTGAAGAGCCGCATTGATTGTCGCGCCGAAAGCACGCGCAATCAAATTGTGCCGCGCAAGCGTGTGGAAAAGGAAATTCGCGCCCTTGTTGACGCTGCTGCGAAGTACTATCCCACCCTGGGTGGCAAAGCAGATTACCTGCTTTATGGTCCCGCAAAAACCGCGTACGCGTCCTTCGATGGCAAACTCCGTAAGCAACATAATTTGAAAGAAAGTGGCGCGAACGATTGGCAGGGGGTAGTAGGCCAAAAGATCCCGCGCTTTGACAACCGCATCATCGGCAAGTGCGTTCTCATCCCGCGCTTGAACGTCTGCAAGGTGCGGACAGGTGAGAAGGGTGATTTGCACCCACAATCGCGCATTGCCGCTGAAACGGTTTTCCTGATGAGGTTGAAGAATATGAGATTTCAGACCGCCGATGGACAACGCGGCTTGACGGCTCAAGAAATCAACACCGTCTTTAACGACCCCAAGCGAAGGAAATTGGCATTGACCGAGACCGCTTGGAAAAGGCTGTGCCTGCGGTTCGGCGGGAAGCCACTTCTGGGTCAATTTCAAGAGATTAAGGAACCCAGTTTCTCCGGGCGGAGCCGCTTTTGCCGACCCTCCTTGGAAATTCTCAAGCGACTAATTCTCTCAGGCGATGCTCCTCAAGTCGCTCACGAGAAAGAAATGGCGCGGTTGAGGGGCAACACCGATCCTCTGAAAGGTTTGGTGCAGGAGGACCTTAACTTTTTGCTCCAGATGGGAACAACTTGGGATGGTATCTATATTCCAAATCAGAAACTTGATGCACTTGCCCACTCGACAGGGGATGCACACGAGGCTATCCGTGAACTCATCGGCACGCAGAACAATCCGGTGGTTCGGCACCGCCTCACTTTGTTCGCCGAGCGACTGGATAAACTGGCGGAAAAATTCGGCGTCCCTGAGTCAGTCGTGCTCGAATTTGTGCGCGAGGATTTTATGGGCAAAAAGGCCAGGATGGAATACTTCAAATTCCAGCGTGACCGTGCCGCGCAGCGAACCAAAGCGCGGGAACAAGCACGAACGTTTGGCGCTGAGGAGCGATCTTCAGGTCTAAAAATGGAATTACTGACGGCCCAAGTTGGTGAATGCCTTTACACTGGCGAAAAGTTGATTCCGGAGGAGTTGGATCAATATGTGATTGACCATGTTGTTCCAAGGGCCAAAGGGGGACCGGATTCGGTGCTGAACTATATTTTGACGACCCGCCGGGCAAATGATGACAAGGGCGACCGGACCCCATTTGAGTGGCTTTCGGCGAAGGGCGGATGGGATGCTTACGTTAATCGGGTCAAAGGCCGGATTGGCACACTTCGGAACAAAAAGGTTCAGTTGCTCATCTCTGCCGAAGCCGAAAATCTCGTGCAGCGCTACACTTCGCTGGCAGAGACAGCGTGGATTTCCAAGCTGGCCCAAACGATTATCGGCCTGCGCTTCGGCTGGCCGGGCGGCATTTCCAGTGGCGAGCGGAAGGTGACCGTCGTGTCCGGTGGACTGACCGGGCGTATTCGACGCAAATACAAACTCAACAGCCTGCTCAATCCAGAGTCCAAATCTGAGGAAGAAGCAGAAATGAAGAATCGCAAGGACCACCGCCATCACGCTCTCGATGCAATGGTCATCAGCTTCATCCCCGGCTGGGCCCGCAACGCGAAGTTCTCCGGCTTCTTCCGCTTTCCTGACGGCGTGGATCGCGAGTTGTTTGGGCGCGAAATAGCCGACGTGACTCCCCAGGCTTTATGTTTCGAGAAAACCACGCTGGCGGAAACGATTTACGGGGCGCGAGGGGAAGGCGCAAGCAAAGTGATCGTCCAGCGCGCTGAGGTTGTTAATTTCGCCCAAAAGCCGATTGCTCCGGACAAAACAAAGTTCGACCTCGCATACGCTCAGAAGCAGATAGAATCAATTCGCGACGCACACATTAAAAAGGAACTCGCAGAATTCCTTTCCACGAAGCCTAGCGAACTGGCTTGGAACGCATTTTGCCAGAGCTTTTGCCTGCGACAGAAAGATGGATCATGCGGAAGTCCCATCAAATTTGTTCGCGTGAACGTGGGAGAAGCCACCGAGTACAAGGATTTATCCAAAGATGGAACGGGCGCATTTCGAAAAGCCGTGAAGGGACACAAAGGGCAAATTGTATTTTTGGACAAAAAGGGAAAGCTCCGCGTTCGTCCCATTTATGCTTTTGAATCGGTCCGAACGGTACAAAGGGACCTGACGGCCTCTTGTGACTGCCAGGCGGTCAAGGGCTTTTTTCAGTCGGGGTGTTTGATCGAACTCGCCTCACCCATCGCGCACCGTTCCACGCCGTTAGCGCCAGGAAGATACAAGCTGAACACAATGCGCACAGATGGTTACGTCACTTTAACTGATTCCGCCGGAAAAATTTCGCTCCCTATCAGTTTGGAGAAAATGATTGCTGCGGGTTTCACGCGGCTGGATTAAGGATTTATGAGCCACCACATCCTCCATGTTCTCAAACATGGCTGCGTGCTGTCCAGAGACCGGGGGTTTTTGGTCTGTCGCGGTGAGGACAAAAGCGAAAACCGGATTCCGCATGAGGATGTGCGCGCGGTCATTATCGCCGCACGCGGGGTCACGCTGACGTCGAGCTTCGTTTCCGCGGTGCTGGAAACGGATGGAATTATTCTGCATTGCAACGAGAGTTATCAGCCTTGCGGCGTAACCGCTCCGCTGGGAAGGGTGGTTGACACCCGAGCATACCTCCATCAGGCGGAGCGGCCAGAGCGACTGAACAATCGCCTCTGGCAGCATCTCATCCGGGGTAAGACCGTGAATCAGTTGAAGGTGCTCAAGAAGCGGCAGCTGACTTCTCCTCATCTGGAATTGGCCTTGAAGGACGATTATTTCGACGAAGGCAATTGCGCACGGCGGTACTGGCAGCTTTATTTCCCCTCCATCGGATGGGTTTCCTCGTCTCGGGACCGCAGGCAGGATAACGCGCCGAACAATATGTTGAATTACGGTTATGCGGTGCTGTCAGCTCTTTGCCATCGCAGCCTGCTGGTGCATGGGTTGACGCCACTCCTCGGCGTCAAGCATTCCACGCGCTACCGTGCTGACCCTCTGGTGTATGATTTGATGGAACCGTTTCGTCCGGCGGTGGATTTGATGATGGCCGAATTCATGGTCGGCGAGGATGTCAGCATGAAAGCCTGGTGCAAGAAAGTGGGAACGGAACTGCGGGAGCAGCGCGTGATGCACGAACGGTTTTCCTTGAAACTCATGGATGCGATTGATGCGTCGGCCAATTCTCTAGCGCGCAGCTACAGCGAAAAATCGGACAAGCCGTTTTGGGTGCCTGAATTGGAATAGAAAAAGCCGCCGATGGCCGTCGAAAAGAAAAGTCCGTTTCGTATGGGGTGGATTCTGGCCATGTTCGACTTGCCGGTGATGACCGAGCGGGAACGGAAAGCGGCGACGAGGTTCCGCAATGACCTCCTGGACAACGGTTATTTGATGATCCAGTTTTCCGTGTACGCGCGACCCTGCGTCAGTTACGACCAGATGGAGGTGCATATCGGGCGGATCAAGGGATTGATCCCGACTGCGGGAAATGTCCGGCTGATGTTCATGACGGACGAGCAATGGAAAAAAAGTTACACGGTGATCGGGGAGAATTACAAAGAGGACCGGCGTGCGAAAGACCCCACCATTCCCAAACAAGTGGATTTTTGGGAATAAGACTGGCTCCCGGACGTGCAATGCAGTGGTCCGAGAGCCAATATTTTAGTTAAGGCTTCTCCCCCCGGAGATGCGGGTAACTGTCTTAAACTCTACCACATCAAGCCATTCTGTCCAGCCTATTATACCGCGCCTCTCCGGGGGGGGAAGCCAAAACACCCGCTCTATGGCATATCATCCGGCTTGAATTATACCGCGCCTCTCCGGGGGGGGAAGCCAAAACGGTCAACTCTGTTTCTGTTTGTTCTTCTGGATTATACCGCGCCTCTCCGGGGGGGGAAGCCAAAACCGCCGGCGCGGAGTTGCGAACGCG
>JBEKVM010000081.1:0-24916 GCA_049513975.1 Verrucomicrobiota bacterium
AAGCTCCAACGTCAAACGCCCAGCAAACCAAGGGTAAAGTCATACCGTGACACCAAAACAACACATTAAATCGGCCAAAAGCAAGGCGGAGGGGGGTCACGATGTACCAGGGCTGCCCGAGAAAAATCGAAAATGGCCTTGCTTTCCGCCGCCGGGGCGTGTAAAAGGCTAGTGTGGTGCGGGCGTTTAGGCAGATGCTCGCGCCACGGCGGAAAGCGCGAAGTCATTTGCGCTCTGCCCTCTGAATCTTCAGCAGTTTGGAAAGGAAAAACTTATGAAAACTTCATTCCATGTCAGGAGAGGACCGATTACCTTGTTGAAATGTGCGCTGGCCTTGGCAGCCGCAGTCTTCGTGTTTGCAGGCGCAACCAAAGCCGACGCGCAGTATTATTGGAGCTTGGAGTATCCTACAGTAACCACGGATGTGATTCAGGATCCAACCGGTGGCGCCGGCGGGGGCCTTCAGTGGTACAGTACGGCTGATCCGGGAAGCAGCAGCTTTTCCTACGATGACGACACCTTTATGGAACTGGAGGTGACCAATGTGAATGCCCAATTGGAGCTTGAGAATTATGACGGCTACGCCTATACGACGAATTCCGTGAGTTCTTCCGTGGAATACGACGTGTCGGGCGTGTTTGTCTGGAGCGGTCCGTACGGGGAAGCCCCAACGATGGACTTCGGAATGGAAGTTTCCTTCGATGTTGAACTGTACAACATTGGCTATTGGTACTACGACGGCAATTCTTATGTCTATGACGCCCTGTCGTCCGCTTATGGAAGTTATACTGGGGAGGCTCCCTTCTATAGCTACTTTTACGGTGCCAACGGGGCCGAGGTTTCGCTGGATAACATTACAGTGACGGAGGGGAGCGAGTATCAGACATCGGGCGGCGTAGGTCCTAACTACGCGGATTTCAGCGTCTTTGTCGCTAATTTTTACACCGCTCTTCCAGCGGGCTCGAGCCCGCTTTACGTCGAAGGAGTCTTGGGCGTTGCCGCGAGGGGTATCTTGGGTGCCAACAGTGGTGGAAATGGCTACCTTAGTAACGAAGGGACAATAACTGACGGCTACATTTATATTTCCCTCTTCGGAACCGACGACGACTAAGGCTAAGTTTATGTGTCCCGCTTCGAGCGAACCACGCTTGAAACGGGAGGTTTGGGGTGCCCAACGCGTCCCAACCTGCCGTGGCGTCAGCTTGGAATGGTTATGAACTATCGCATACGCGCTCACCGGCCGCGCTGGGCGAGAGGCGACCGGTCCGACGGCCGCTCCTGGTGCGCCTTCACGCTGATCGAGCTGCTTGTGGTGATTGCGGTCATCGCGATTCTGGCCGCGCTGCTCCTCCCAGCGCTGGCGCAGTCCAAACGACAAGCCCAGCGGGTCCACTGCGCCTCCAACCTCCATCAGTTGCTGGTCGCCTTCATTACCTACTGTGGTGACTATCATGATTCCACCCCGCCGGGACCTGCGTATGGACTGGCGGCGGGGGGTTATACTCCGGCCACCATCGGCCTGGCGACCAATGACTCGTGGACCGGGGCGTGCGGGCCCTACTATGGCAACCCCAAAGTTCTGGTTGACCCAGCATGCACCAAGCTCCTCAGCCAAATGCCGGGCGGGCAATATGGCTACACCAACGACGGAACCTTTGTTTCTTTTGGCCTCGTCGAGATGGGTCCAGCCCCTGTAGACGCAGGTTACGAAGCGTGCTGGCTTGGCGAGAATGTCAGTTACGGATTCAATCTGTGGCTCTACAATCCGCCCGCAGGAGGGTTCGTGCCTGAGACAACGCCAAACAACTTCTTTAGGAAGCTTTCGGCCTGCCGGTTAGCGGACATCCCGGTGTTGAGTGACTGCCAGGTGCCTGATTCTTTGAATGGGCTGACCGGGCCTGGCGCAGCCGATCCTCCGCCGCCTCAACCCGGTCAACGCACGACAGATACCCTTATTCTGGATTACCCACTTACCACCTCTGAAATGGCCAATTTTGCCATTGCGCGGCATGTGTTGAGCGGGAGGCCGGTCAACATGTCCTTTGCGGATGGCTCGGTCAGGTACGTGGGCCTCAAGGAACTCTGGAAATTAAACTGGACGCCTATCTGGCCCTCCGAATCCGCCGGCGTCTCCATCAACTGGCCCTCCTGGATGAACGGCTTTCAGTAAACCGCCATGAAAATAAAGCCCATAAAACAAGCCGTCCTGCTCTTCCTGCTCGGGGGCGCCGCCTTCGGCGGGGCGGGACCCGGCAACCGGGATTCCGAGACCGCATCCCGTCTGGCGCAAGGGACCGTCATGCGGAGCTTTGCGCCCTCCCTGCAAGCGAAGGAAAGCGCCGATTTCTTGCTGACCCCGGCCCTTCTGGTCCAGGAAATCCTCTCGGACAAAACCATCGTCACCTATCCATCGGACTGAATTCGGTGATGTCGGCATGGGCCGGCCGGAGTTTACCCTCTTTTCCAAACTGAAAACGAAGCCATCATTCCGCGTGGTCAAAAAGGGTTCCATCGGATCCTTTTCCCTGGCGCTCCTGCTTCTTTGCCTCCTGACGTTTATCTTATTGACGGCCCCCTTCATTTCCAATGGTCAATCCCCACGCGTCATCGGCCTCCAATTCGACGCGATCATCAAAGTCAGCGCGCCCGTCACCGAAGCGCCCACCCTCCTGTTTGTGCGGTGTTGGGTCGGCTCTGACTACTACGAAGTGGCCGTCAAATGGGCCGAGCCGCACGGTTCCTGGTTTGCCGCGTATCCGCCCACGTTGACCGTTCGCAGCGACGCGGAATCCTTTACCGTGGCGCACGGCCTTTTTCCGGAACGAGGCGCGGTGTTTCCCAAGCCCTTGGACGCCATGAGGGCATTTACCAACATGTACGGGGATTATCCCATCGGCAACACGAGAGACGCTGAAACGGAGGCGCTGGCCTTCCGGCTGGGCAAAGACCAGTTGCGCCACGCCCTGCCCTTGGATTGGACCGATCAAGGGGCCGTGCTGGTGGCGTTGTCGCCGGAAAAGCACGGCCCGTCCAATCAGCTCGCCTTCGCGGAAATCAGCGGAAGCAAAAATCGGATTGACTCCTTGGAACTTTTTGCCGGTGACGGCCGCTCGGTCAAGCAAGTTGATTACGAATATGACTCCGCAATCAACATCCGCAGTCTTAAAACCGAAAACGTTTATCTCCCTGAAAAACCCGCCAAACTCGCAATGCCCAAGGGCAGCGTCACGGTCAAAACCGGGCCGGCCAATTTTCAATTCAATTCCTTCGCGGGAACGGAGCACCAGAACGGGCGGCGCTGCCGGGTTGAATACCAGGACGTCGCGCTCGAGGGCACCGAGCTACGGCTGCCCGTCCAGATCGAAGTGCGTCAACAGGAGGGCGAAAAAGTCCTGCGCTTCGCCCGGTTGACCAACTACCAAAGCATCACCTTGACCGCGGACGCCGTCCGCGCAGCGGCGGCGGAATTTGCCGGCTTCACCGTGCCGGAGCGGCGTTATCGGCTTCTACTTGTCAAGTATTGGGAGAAGGACCCGCGCGCGATAAGCGACGAAGACCGGGCCGAAATCCAGCACTTGCGGGATGATTTCAGCGGGGAAGCCATGGGCAAATCCGCGGGCGACTGGCTCAAGCGTCTTAACATCCTCATGGAACTCAGCCGGATGATGGGCGACCAGCCCGGTCTGAAACGGCCCTACGAACAATACCTCTCGGCGCTCGCCGACGAAGGAATGGGCGACTTCGTCCCCTGGGGCGGCGCGAGAGCAGTCGATATGTCCGTCCGGTGGGGCCGGTACGGGGAGGCGGACGACCTTCTTTCGGCCCTTTTGTCCGCCGTTGTCAAATCCACCAGCATGAAGGCGGCGCTGGAATTTGCGTCCAGCGAAATCAAAGATGGAAATTTTTATTCTGCCGTGGCGGTTTTGGACAAATTTGTTGATAATCCGACTGGTGACCCCGCAAGCCGCTTCGAGCAAGCAGGCTTGAAATGCCTGCTTTTGGCAAAGCTCAAGGAGACGCTTTCCAAAATGGACAACCTCAAGGAAGGCCCGATCCGAAAAAAGGCGGAATGGACGTTATCCCATTGGAATCCCGGCCAGATGGATGACGAACTCCATCGCTCGCTTTTCTCGGCCAGCACGAACTGGGCAGGGATCACCGCTGCTTCCGATTCCCAAAAAGCGCTAAAGACCGCTGTGGACAAAATTGCCCAGGCGCTTGTCCCTCCACCGTAGACCTCTGCTAAATGTGTCAGTTAGCAGCTTTCAGGCCGCACGTACAGAGGAGGTCTTCAAAGCAACCCCGCCGGGAGACCATCCCCATTTCACACCGCGTCCAAACATGTTGAATTCGCCTCGCGACCCGTCCCAACGACGCACATCAGAAAACCTGTGAATCTGCCACCCACGGACCGTCAACCATTTCTCCATTCCCTTACGCATCGGCCACAACCACCGGACGTTCCCATCCGTCAGTGGCGGCCATTCGATCATGCACTCGTCGAGAACGCCGTCTTTTGTTATTCGCCATACTTCCATTTTGCTCACCTCCTTCCCAAAAATCTCTCTGTTGCAGCAGGCGCCGCCATTCCCCCTGCCTCTCCAATTCCGCCCGCCGCTTCCCGGACAACTCTTTCTTCGAGTGCCTCACATCCTCCAGCGTCAACTCAGAGACATGCAACCACATGGGCAGGCGCGTCGCCCCGTACCAGGCCGCTTGCCGCGCAAGCACCTGCAAATTGTGCATCTTGATCGCATCCACCAGGGCGGGGGCCATGCCTTCCTCATCCTCTCGAAAGACCACCGCCGGAAACAGATTCCCAAACCGAAACGCCCATTTCGGCCCGACCACCTCCGCAATGTTGTCCTCCGTGATCGTGTTCCCATCCAGATTCAAAACCTCGACCGCCTGGCGCACCATCTCCCGCCAAAGTTGTCCGCCCTGTGTTTCCGTGTTCCAGCCAAACTTGCAACCCCACGGCGGCTTGGTCATCTTCCCCGCGCCTGGCAAATTCGGCCCGTATCGGCAGCGGGACACGGGCGGCGCTTTTCCCCAATGTCCCCAGTAGCTGACACGCCGCGCCCCTTTGTCCTCCGGTATCCGGTTTTGGAAATCCTTCATCATGTATTTCGCGCAATAGCGCCCGGCCGCTTGGCCATCGCCCTTGACCGGCTGACTTTCACACCGCCCAAACCCATACTTGGGAGCATTTACCAGCAACCACTCCCACACTTCACGCAGCGCCGCATTCGCTGTGTCATAGACCGGCTTGCGCACAGGTTTTCCGTCCTGCCCTTTCGGCGGAAAACAGGCGTCCCAATCAATGTCGCCCCGGATGTCGCGCTCGAAAACCGCCACCAGATGCGCGTGCAGGGCCAGGTCTTTATGGCGCTCCCGCATCGTGATTCCCAACTGGAATTTCCTGGTGAATGCCGTCATGAAGGAATGCAAGCGCCTCTGGAATTCCTTCCGATCTTTCACCTTGACAAATCTTCCATTGTGCAATTCCCCGCAGGTGATGGTAATCAGGAGCAAACGCTCTGGGCCGAAAGTAGCAGCCATCCAGACGACATTGCGCATGAAGGCTTCCATCTGCTTTGGCAGGGTGCCGGGAAGGACCGACTTTTGTTCCGCATTCTCCTGGGTGGTTGCAGGTGTTTCAGAAGGACAAGGAAGGGGAAGGCCGGGGCGGGCGGCCCTGAAGGGCCGCGCCGCCCCTGGCCCGTCCGCTTTGCCCGTTGCCACCACATTTGACCGCAGAACCGGCGACCAGTGGTGCTCGCTGTCCGGTTCTGCTCGATTTACCTCGCCGTCGTGCCGCTCTGGTGTCACTGGCCCCCCCTTTCTATTTCCCGGCAGTTCCGACAATGGCGAGGATTGCCGCCCTCAGAGGCACACTCAGCGATGGCCAGGCCGCGACCACCGCAGCCAGGTCCGGTTCAAGCGGTTTCTCAATCTGTGCGCGTCTTTGTGTATAGGCCCTTCCCCCCTCTTGCGTAGCCTGTTGATTCTCAGCAACTTGTGGATTGTCGGCGCAGGCTTCGATTCCCTTCACCCGCTCCAATTTAAATCCGTCGGCTGCATATCAACGACTTACGTGATTTCACCATCCGCAAACAGGCCGCATTCCAAAAAATAGTGAAATGGCGGCAACCAAAATAGCATGCCCGATTTCTAGTCCAGCCGTGAGGGCTGGATGATCCAATTGCCTAGACGGCCCAGCCATGACGGACGCATGGCGGAAAGATTCAAATGAAACGGGATTGGGAACTGCTTGAAAGGCCGGCGGTTCGCGGTATGCTCCCGGAATGCGCGCCATTCGCAGCCATTTGAATTTCAACCGCCGGAAGGGTTTTTTCCTGGGAATGCTGGCGGGCGTTTGCCTCCTGTTTCTGTCAACAATCGCGCAGGCCGCCTCGCCCGGGCCGGGCGCGCGGTGGTGGTCGGATGCGGCCGAACAGGCGCTGAACCAGGCCGGAACCAACCGCCCGGAGCTGGCCAACGCGCTGGAACAAACGCCGGAGGCCCAGCGCGACGGAATGCAGTTCCTGGTCGAAAACATGCCGCAGGCCGATTTGCAGAGCTTGTCGGCGCGGTTTCTTCTGGACCATGTCGCGCTGATCTATGAGGCCTTTGCCAAAGCGCCGTGGCATGATCGCGTGCCCAAGGATATTTTCCTCAACGACGTTCTGCCTTACGCCTGCATCAGCGAGACGCGCGAGGCGTGGGGCGCGACGCTGCGGGAAAAATCCGCTCCGCTGGTTGCCGACGCGGCGTCGCCAGGGGAGGCGGCCAAGCTGCTGAACAAAAAACTTTTCCCGCTCGTCCACGTCAAATACTCAACGGCGCGGCGCAAGGCGATTCAGAGTCCGTCCGAAACGATGAGCACGGGATTGGCGACGTGCAGCGGGTTGTCCATTTTGCTGGTGGATGCGTGCCGGTCGGTGGGGGTGCCGGCGCGGGTGGCGGGAATCCCGATGTGGGTGGACAATCGGGGCAACCATGCCTGGGTGGAAGTATGGGACGGGCAATGGCACTTCGCCGGAGCGGCGGAACCGGATTCGAAGGGGCTGGACCACGCCTGGTTCGAACACGACGCCTCGCTGGCGCTCAAAGATGTGCCCATTCATTCCATTTACGCGAGCAGCTTCAAAAAAACGGGGCTGTCCTATCCGGGAATGGATTGGATGGCGGACGTGGTCAATGTCACGGATCGTTACACCGCCAGCGCCACCGCCAAGGCGGATGCGAACCTGAGCCGTTTGCAGGTCAAGGTGGTGGATGCTTTGGATGGCCGGCGGGTCGCGGCGAAAGTGACGGTCAACGGCCCGACCAATTACGCGGTTTGTCTGGCCGGCCTGAGCAAGAATGAGGAGGCGGACCTGAACGAGTATCTTACGTTTAATGTCAAGCGGGGAGAGGTCTATCAAATCAAGGCGGAACGGGACGGGAAGGTCGTGGAAAAGGCGTTTACGGTGGGCACGAATGACGAGGTGATTGCGGTGGTGGCGCTGCATGAGCCGGCGGACGAACCGGACCAGGACCATGTGCGGCTGCAAGTCAAAGTGCTGGATCATCTGGCGGGGAAGCCCGTTGCGACCAAGGTCGCGGTCACCGACATCCTCAATCACGATGTCCACTTTGAAGGCATGAGCAAAGACGACCCGGGCGGGACAAACGAAGCGCTGTCATTTTTAGTCCCGCGCGGGCAGACTTACGAAATCCGTTGCGAACTGGACGGGCAGGTCGCCGGGCGGATGTACACCGCCCCGGGCGCGGCCAACGCCAGCGGCCGCAACGCGCCCGCGCCGGGGCCGGTCGTCATTTCGCTGGCGGACAGCACGATCCCGTGGCATCCGCCGCCGCCCGCCGCCGCGCCAGCCGCCGTGACCCGGCCGCTCAAACCGTCGGACGCGGCAAAACTGAAGAAAGAGCTGACGGGCTATTTCACCGCGCCGGCGGACAAGCAGGCGCAGTGGAAATTTTCCAGCGGCTTGGGAAAACTGCTTTTGAGGGACGAAGCGGCGGTGCGCCGCGCGGCGTGGGAAGCTTACCAGGGGGCGCCGATTCACCAGGCGGCCAAAAACGATTTCGACTCCAATCAGGTGACCTTTCATGAGTATCTCAGCCCCTACACCGTAAGAACGGTCGGGACACGGCCGGCCAATGGGTGGCCGCTGTTCATCGCCATGCACGGGGGCGGCGGCGCGGCCAAAAGCGTCAATGACAGCCAATGGGTGCAGATGCAGCACTATTACAAGGATCATGCGGAAGCGGGCGGCTACAAGTATCTGGCTTTGCGGGCGCCCAACGACACCTGGAACGGATTTTATGACGTGTATGTTTATCCTTTGATTGACAACCTCATCCGGCAATTCACGCTGTTCGGGGACGTGGACTGCAACAAGGTGTTCATCATGGGCTATTCCCACGGGGGTTACGGGGCGTTTGCCATCGGACCGAAAGAGCCGGACCTGTTCGCGGCCATCCACGCCAGCGCGGGCGCGCCCACCGATGGGGAGACCACGGGCAAGACCCTGCGCACCACCGTGTTCACCGTGATGGTCGGCGAGCTGGACTCAGCCTACGGCCGGTTCGAACGGGACCAGAAGTTCCGGCAATCCATTCAAGAGTTGCGGGGAGGGCGGGCGGACATTTACCCGGTGACGGTGCAGTTTATTCCCAACAACCCGCACACCGGCCTGCCGGACCGGGACAAGATCCAGGAGATGTATCCGGTGACGCGCAATCCGGTTCCCCGGGAAATTACGTGGCTGATGACGGACAAGGTGATCACCGACTTTTTCTGGGCGCGGACGGACGCGCCGGGCAAGGGGAGGGAAATTGACGCGGAGTGCCGCGACAACCGGGTGAAGGTGAGCACCACGCGCGTCAACCGGGGGAGCATTTTGCTTGACAGCAGGCTGGTGGATTTCAAGAAGCCGGTGGTGCTGGATTGCAACGGGCAGGTGACGCAGCACAGGCTGCAGCCCGCGCTGCGGACGTTGTGCGAGACGTTGCTGCGCCGCGGCGATCCCGATCTGGCGTTCACGGCGGAGCTGGCGCTGCCTCTGGACGCGGCGAAGGAATAGCTTGTAATCCAACTACTGCCGCTCCGCCAGGTGGAGGTCGCGGATCCAGATGTTGCGGAAACGCACGGGGTTGGCGTTGTGGTTCTGCAATTGCACGAAGACCTCCGGGGAATGCGGCGTGTACTTCGAGGTCCCGCGCCAGGGCACGCCGCCGCCGATGCCGTCGGTGCTGCCGATGAACTCGGTCTTGTGCTGGCTGACCACCCCGTTGTGCAGCACGGTGATGCAGGCTTTCTGGACCAGCTCATTTTTGTCGTTCCAGCGCGGGGATTCCCAGATGATGTCGTAGGTCTGCCATTCGCCCGGCGGCTTGGAGGCGTTGACCAACGGGGGCATCTGGCCGTAAATGGCGCCGGCCTGGCCGTCGGCATAGGTTTTGTCGTTGTAGGAATCGAGCACCTGCACCTCGTACATATTGTTGATAAGAATCCCGCTGTTGCCGCGGGACTGGCCGTGCAGGCCGGCGGTCTGAGTTGGCTCCGCCCATTCCACATGCAATTGGAAATCAGACCACTTGCCCCGGGTGCGAATATCATTGCCGTTGGGGGGCGACACTTCCATATAACCGTCCTGAACCTTCCAGTTGGCGGGCTGGCCCCGGGTGCTTTGCCATTTCGAGAGGTCCTTGCCGTCAAAAAGCACTTCGGCGTCCGAGGGAGGCGGAGCGGCCTGGCTGAAGGCGGCCCCCGGGGTGACGATGGGCGGTTGCGGGCGGTCGGGGTCATGCTGGTACCATTTGCTGCCGGGGAGGAGGTGTTCTTTGAAGCCTTCAATTTGTTCTTTCGGAGCGGCGCCGGTTGCCGGGGGGGCCTGGGCGGGAGAGGAGAAGGAAGTCATGGCCAGGGCCGCGAGCAAGGCGAGGGCGCGGGCATGAAGGGGATTCTGAATGAAGATTTTGGATTTCATAGGATCACAGCTTGGCGCGTTTCCGGCTCCGCCGCCAGCGAGAAATTGGGCTGAATTATCATTTTCACTGCTGCTGCGCCTGTCGAACTGCCGGGTGAGGCCGATGTTCTGCTTTTCGTTGGTTCAGTTCAGTCCGCCGCGGACGAGGCGGACATAATTGTAGATGCGGATGACGTCGCCTTGGGGGCCGCGGCCATGCGGGAACATGGCCGGGTCGCCGGCCTTGGGATCGCTCCGTTGCGCGCCGGCGCCGTTGACGTCCACAAGGTGGTAGTCGCCCGCGTCGCTGCCCTGCGGACCTGCCTCGGGCGGGCCATCCATGCCGGGGCCATCCATGCCGCGACCGCCACCACGGGGACCGCCTTGGCGCTGAGGCTGCATCTGGTTTAATTGCTGCATTTGCTGGGGCGTCAGGAACTTCTCGAGTCTCGCCTTTGTGTCGGACTCCAAGTCCGCCAACTGCTTTTGCTGGTCGGAGGTCAAATTGAGCTGCTCGCGTGCGAGCGGGGGTAACAGGTGAAATCCGCCTTGACTGCCGGGGCCACCGCGCCGATCCGGTGGTCCGCCCGCAAACGCTTGCTGCGACATCCAGCCCGCCGCGCGACCGAAAGCGACATACATGGCCGCTCCACCGCCACGAGGCCCAGCGTGTGTGGTGGCCGACCAGTAAAATGGGAAGTCGGCCTGGCCGGCCTCGTTTGTGATCGTAGTGCAGTTGAAGACCAGAGCGATGGCGGGCGAATGAGTCGTGTCGGGTGAGCGCGTGTAGTCAACGATGCTCTGCAATTCCTTCACGCTGGGCAGCCGCCAGTCATCGTGGCCGAGAAACTTCTCCGCGTTCTTTTTCTGCACCCAAGCCAGGGCGTCCTGCCAGTTCATGCCCTGGCCGCTGTCCGCCTTGCACCACATCAGGCCCGTAGCGCGGTCGGTGATGGTTCTGTCGGCGTTGTCGTGGAAGTCGTTCTTGCCGTAATCTGGGTTGCCGCGCGCGCACAGCACGAAGAACGTTTTTTCCATGCCGCCGCCAGGCATAAACAGGTCGTAGCCTTTGATGCGGCCATCGGCGAAGTTGACGCCGAAAAGCTTGCCGAAGGCGCGAGCGGACTGGCCGACATACTTGGTGCTGGAGGCGTATTGGGAATCAATGATGCGCTCGCCGGCGCTCGTATCCCCGTAGGCGAACTTGAAGAAATTGGTGTCAAGAAACGGCCGCAGAGCAGAAGTGTCGTTGCCCTGAACGATGGGATCAGTGCCGCGGGCGTCGAAGAGGGAAAACTGTTCCTTGATGGACGGCAGGCGCCAGTCGTCAAAGCCGCCGAACCTGGCGGCGTTGAGCTTGGCGGGAAGCGCCTGGGCCTGGGCCAGGGTCAGCTTGTCGCGCCAGGTCAGCAAACCATCGCCATCGGTGTCCGGGCTGCGCTGCCAGGTCAGGTCCGTGTTGTTGTCGTGAACAGTCAGGCCATCGGCGCTGAGGGCGTAACTGGGCGGATGGGCTTGGAACTGGGCGTCCTGGCCGTAGAACGGCTGGCCGGGTTTGGGCGGAGCAATTTCGTTGCGGTTGTCGTAGCACTTGCTCTGGCCGGTGGCAACGACGGTATAGGTTTGGGCGGCGCCAAGGAGGTCGGCAGCCGGGCCGGCGGCCAGCATGGCGACCAGGATCTGGATGAATGTTTTCATGGCTCCAATCTACGCGGCGCCACCTTAAGGGAACATGAAGGATTGGACCCGGAATGGGAAGCCGCGCAATTTTTGTCCAACAAATGCCAAGGGATGGTGAGCCGTTCAGCGGCTCTCATGTTTTACTCAAAAGCATGACCATTGGCAGCCATTCCACAAGAAGGGAGCAGGGCTTCCTGCTGGGAGATGTTGTCGCCCGGCCTCGGTGGAACCGACTTGTGGCCAGGCTGCAAGCTGTCATCGAAGCGGAGGCGCCGCTGGGTTACGAGGATGAGACGGGGTTTCATTTTGGGGAGGAAGAAAGGGGCGGTTTTTTCAGGCTCAACCATGTGAACGAGGCTTGGGAGGGGATGAGCATTTGATGGGGCGCGGGGGGAGTTGGGATTAAGATTAAGATTAAGAGCAGGATTATGAGGCGCCGATGCGGGGCGCCCGAGTGAAAAGTAATGGCGGCCCAAGGCTCACCATTGTGAGGGAGGATAGATGGACTGCCAGATTTGTTTCAAATCCAGATCCACGGGTTGTGTTCCCGTGCTGTCGGTCCCCTGCAAGGCCGGCGTTTTTGGCTCAAGCCACTTCATTTTAGCGGCATGACCGTCGGCGAAAGAGATTTGACCGAAGTTGCCGTGGCGGCTGGAAGGAACATTGCGCCAGACATATTCGGTGCCGCCGGACCCGCCATAAGCGGGGTTTCCATGCGTGTAATTGATGGCAAAGTAGCAGTCGTCCAAGCTGGTGTAGGCCGGATCGGGAGCGGTCTGCTCATCCACGAAAAAGAGGGCCTGGGCCGGACCGGGGTTTTCGATGCGCGTGAATTTGAGGTTTTCCTGGACGCCGGGATGAACGCCGGAGGCGGTGCCCTGGTTGTTTCCCATCATGCAGCTCAGGGAGAAACTGCGGATGCGCTGCACCGAGGAAGCGGCAATGAAGATGATGTCGCCCGGACATTGGTAGATTTTTGGGGAGCCGGCATAGGGATAAAGCATGGCATTGGTGATGTCGGCCAGATTAGCCGCCCCCGGCAATCCCTGGACGCTGCCCGTCACCCAGGAGGGAGGGGCGGCGGGGGAATTTGGGACGACGGCGTCAGAATAATCAGCGGCATACAACTGGGCGGCGAGGGTGAGTTGTTTCAAATTGTTGAGGCAACTGGCGGCCAGGGCGGTTCTCTTGGCGCCGGCCAAAGCGGGCAGGAGCAAGGCCGCCAGAATGGCAATGATGGCAATGACCACCAGCAGTTCAATCAAGGTGAAGGCGCGGGCGGTGATGCGGTTTTCAGGATGACGCGCTTGGTATGCTCTTGATATTCTCACACTCCGTTTCCAAATTAGTTAAGCGGAAGGCGGCCGTCAATGTTTATCGGTTAAAGGCGTTGACGTACTTCGTGCTCGCCCGCGGTCGGATTTGTGCCAAGGTATGACACCGTTATGAGCAAAGCAGCCAAACAGCGCTTCTGCCCCGCCGGGCAGCGGAGCATCTCGCCCGCGGAATGCGGTGAATTCCGCGGCAGCCGCTATGCCTGCCCCGCCGATTGCCTTTATTCGCCCCTGGCCACCGCCAACTACGGGATGCTGCTGGCCCTGGAGAAGGGAGTGGATGACGCCTGCATGGCCCGCGTGGGGAACGAGGCGGAACGGCAGCCGCAGTTGTGGAAAGAGTTGCAGAAGGCCCTGGCGGCGCCTTCGGCCCATGCGCTGCACGCGTTTTTCACGCGGCATCTTTTTTTCCGGCGGGACGCCGGCGGTTTGACCACGATGGACCATTGGGAACGGGAAGGTTTTCCCGGCTTGAAGAATGACCAGCGCGTCTTGTTGCGGGCCAAGATGCGGATGCGGGTCGCGCTGCTGGAGATTCATCGTATTTTTGACAGCGAACGGGTGGAGGTGGTGGATTTGCTGGAGGCGGAAGCGAAGCCGGTGACGCTGTTCGACCGGAGCCTGGCGGCGGTCGCGTGCCGGTTTTCCACCATCCTTGCCTGGACGTATGCGCTGCCGCATTACGGGCGCCTGGGCGGCACGATCATCGTGTTTCCAGAGACAGACCCGCTGGAGCCGCTGGAAGTGCTGCACGAGATCGCGCGGCATTTGGGCGGGCCGGAGGGGGAAGGCCCGCTGCGGCTCTGGCTGGCGGAGAACTTTGTCCGGGTGGATGAGGCCCTGGCGGCCACCGCGCGGATGCGCCACTTGCAAATGCTGGCCGGCCTGGACGCGCAATTCGGCAAGGCCGTTTATGAACTGCGCGCCGGTTTCGCCGCCTGCCGCGCCTGCCTGGACGAGGTTGAGGAATTGGAACACGATGCCTTGGGGCCGGCGGAACGCGACGAGGGATTTGCCGAGGCGCGGGTTTGGTTTGCGACGGAGGACCCGGTCCAAGCAGCGGGCGGGCGCCCGGCGCTGGGGCGCGTGCTGCTGGGTCAATCGCACTGCCGGCTGGAAGCGATGGGCGCGGAAAGGCTGGCCTGTATGCGGCGGCAGTTCGAGGCCAAACTGGGGGAGCGGGTGCGGTTCACCGGCGAAGTTCGCGACGACCTGGCCGCCAAGCTGGCGGGCCGGCAACCCGCCCCGGACCTGGCCCTGATTCCGCCAAAATTGCTCGAGCATCCGCGGAAAATCATCTTGGGCTCATCCCGCATCGAGGCGCCCCCGCCCGGCACGCCGCTGGAAGAGGTGGAAGCCGGCCAGATCGCCGGGTATTACAAGACTTTTCTCGAAGACCAGATCCCCGCCCTGGACAATCACACACCCCGACAAGCGGCGCGCGACCCCGCCCTGCGGCCCCGCCTGCTTGGGCTGCTGAAAACATGGGTGCGCCTGCACGACGAACGCAACCTGAGGACCGGGCGCCAGGACGACATCAACTGGCTCTTGCGCGAATTGGGCGCGGACGAAATTCTGTTTGACCCGCCGCCCGCGCGCCCAAAGCAGCCTGACAACACCGGCGACCAGGAAGAAGAGGCCTGCGAGGCGGACGAGGATTTGCCGCTGCCTGTTTTGCCGCCGGAGCCGTTCCCGGCCGAGGAGGCCCTGGCCAGGCTGAGGATGGCGATTGAGGAATACGAGCTGGCGCAGGAGGCGCTGGACGAATTGGAGGCCGCCGGCTCCACCTTCATTGACGATGCCCAATGTCTTTGCGACCAATGGGTCAAGCCCGAAGATTTCGAGTTCCTGGTGCCTCTTCTCATTCAGGCGCGTTTTGCTTTTGTGCCACGCGGGTATCGCGAGCCGCCGCTGGACTTTGACCGGCTGGCCGGGGCCTTTGATGGGAGCCTTGACCAGTTGCACCAACGGGCGGAAGACCGCGATCCCCCGGTGCTTTTCCGTTTGCTGGAAAGCGGCCCGCAACCGGCTTTGGTCCAATTGCTGGCGGTCAGCTTTTCCAATGCGCTCTTATCGTTACCCAAGAAGGAGCGGCCCGATGCCGCCGCGGAAGGGATCATGATCCTGGTCTTGAAACACATGACCGAAGAGATGGATCGGACGCTCCGGGAAGAGGCGCCGTGACGTTTTGCGCGGGCACCATGACCATTGATCAGCGCCTTCACCGCATCGTCGCGGCGTCCTGACGGGTTGGGATTATTGGCCGCCCTCGGCCCCGAGGCACAGCCTCCGGGCAAACTCAGCGCCTCTTTGCCGGTTCTGGCCGCCGGATTGACGACCATCGAGTGCGGACGGATTTGACGACCCCCCTGCCTTGGGTTTAACTTTCAGCCATGAGCACGGTTGCGCAAATCAAGGCCGCTATTGACCAGCTTTCACCGCGGGAGCGCTGCGAGTTGGAGGCGCTGCTGCATCCATGGGGAGAAGATGATTGGGACCGGCGTATGGCCGCCGACGCGGAACCCGGCGGCAAGTTGCACAAAATGATGTCCATGTCCCGCAACAATGCCCAAGCCGGCCGACTAATCAAACCGGCATCTTGATTTTGCGGAAACGGGCGGGGGTGAGGATGGGATGGATTGGGGCCATGTTCAGGTTGCGCTGGGCGGAGCGCTGGAGAACTTGTTCGATGTGGACTTCCACCTGCCGGAGGAAGGAAGGGGAAACGGCATAGCCGTCACTCTCGTAGGTCAAGAGGGGCATGTCGGTCTGAATGCTCAGGGGTTTGAGGATGGCTTCGGAGATGCGGTAGGGCAGGCAGTTGAAAGGGCCGATGAGAAAGATGCCGTCGTAGCCTTCGTTGGCGGCCTCCAATCCTTTGCCGACGCTGGGAATGGCCTCGCCAAAAATGGCGGGTGAAATGTGGCGGGAGGCTTTTTCGAAGAGGGAGGAGACGTTGTTCGGCCCGGCCACGAGCAGGCCGGTCTTGCGGAAGATCTGGCGGTAGCGGCCTTCGAGCCACCTTCCGGCGTGATAATTCATCCACTGCCGCAGATATTGTTTGCCGTCGGGCTGGAACATTCTCAGGCAGGCTTTGGCCAGAGCCGGGACGCCCGGTTTCATGCCCCAACCGCTGGCCGCGCCCGCCACGTCGTGATAGGAGGAGTATTGAACCAGATCACCCAGGTCCACCGGCTTGAGGATGATGCCGCTGGCGGCATAGAGGGCGTGGACGCCTTCCATGAAAAAGGGGCTGAAGCGGGTGAAAAAGTCGCCGGTGATGACCACCTTGGGACAGGTGGAAGGAAGGCGCAGGCGCGGCAGCGCGGCGAGCCAATCGGCGAAGGCCGGGAGGTTGGAGTTGAACTGGTCGAGGGAGGGGGCGTCCTCGAGGAACCGCCGCCATTGGGCGCGGAGTTGCCCCACGCTGCCGGGCAATCCCACGGCGGCCAGAACTTGCTCGATCTCCACCAGGATGTCGGCCATTTGGATGGCCGGGGACACGCTCTGGACCAGGGCGGTCCGGTCCAGGCCGCACCAGCCGTTTTCCGGGGTGGGATTGAGGAGGAAGAGATCGGGCAATTGTTGCGCGGCGATGAACCTTTCAAAATAGCCCATGTAACAGTCCGAGACGCAGGGGGCGCCTCCGCGCACCATGTAGAAGCCGGTGATTTCATCGGGCGGGCGGCGCTCGCTGATCTGGAGGAGTTGGCCGATGCAGATGGGCAGGGGAAGACACTCGCGCCCCGAGGTGTGCTCCAAGCCCCGATCCAATTGATTGCGGTCGAGCGGAACTGTTTCACCCACATTGAGACCCAGCCAACTGGCCGCCCGGGCCAGGCTTTCGGAGTGGTATTGGGAAAAGTTCGGGAAACGGATTTTGACGCGGGGGTCATCAAGGCGAACGGACTCGCCATTGGATCGGAGGACGCGGCCACCCGGGAGCAATTGGCAGGGGTGGAAGGGAGGGATGGGATTGAGATTAGGATTAAGATTAGGATTAAGATTAAGAGTAAGAGTAGGAGTAGGAGGAGGATTATGGACGGTTTGGTAGTTGGCGGCGATGTCGAGAAAGGCTTCCAAGCGGGTCTGAATGCCGGCATCGGCGGTGTGGGCGTCAATCTCGAGGATGAGATGGGGTTTTGATCCCATCACTGAAGCCAGGATGGACTGGGTGAAGGCATCAATGGTGCAACTGAAATTGCTCACGCAAAGGAGGAACAGATTGGGATGCTTGTTCGCAATGGCTGCGGCATTGAGGATCTGATTGGGGAAATGCCAGGCGGTGGGGCCGGCTTCGACCGGCGTGAGACAGTCGCCGGGGATGACGGTAACACCCATGCTGGAGAGCTTTCTGCCCACCGATTGGGAGGCTTCCGGCGCAAAGGCGCTATAGCTGTGACCGGCCAGGAGGACGGCCAGTTTGCCTTCCGCCACCGCCCGGTCGAGCGCCTTCTGGCCGAGTTCGCGGAGCGCGTGTTCGGCTTCCGCCTGGGCATGGACTGCGGCTGTCCATGCGCTGGCGGCCAATTCGGGTGAGATTTCCAACTCGCGCACGGCCATGTCCGCCATGGCAGAAGAGACGGCGTAGCCTTTGGAGAAATCCAGGAGGGGCGAGAGGAATTGCAGGTCAGGAAAGGCCTTGGCCATGAAGGAGGGACTGGCCTGGGTGATGGGGCACAAATAACAATCGCCGCAGGCGTTGGGCTGCGGCATGTGCATCACCTGCGGCAGGAAGACCCGGTTTACGCCGCGCCGGGCCAGATCCAGCACCGCGCCGTGGGCGATTTGCACGGGAAAGCAAAAGCCGGCGTTGGACTTCAACTCGCCCTGCGGGTCCACACCGGACAGGACTGTTTGGATTCCCAAACCGTGGAAGAAGGTGGAGAAAAGCGGATGGAGCGAATGGGTGAGGAGGGCCTTGGGAATGCCAATGCGCCGGCCGGCGTTGGCCGGGTCGGCCGCTGGAGGGCCAAAGAGCAGGCGGGTGCGTTCCTCCACCAGATCCGGAGCGGCGGCGGCCCGCGATTTACGCTTCCACACATTCTCATACAGGCTGCAACGCCCGCCGAATGGGAAGACGCGGCCGCCGACTTTGAAGCGGTCTATGCTGCAATAGAGTTTGCAGGCATGGCAGGTGAAGCGGCCCACGCGCTCCAGTTCCGGCGCCGCCAGGGCGCGCAGTTCTCCGGGTGTGCCGGCCGGACCGCTGGACCGTTTCAAGGCGAGCAGGGCCACGCCCAAGGCTCCCAGCAACTCCGGATTGGGAGGGATGACGACCTGACGGCCAACCTGATGGGCAAAGGCATAGCCGAGCGCCCGGTTCAGGGCCACGCCGCCCTGGAGAAAGACTTTTTTGCCGACGGGCCGCGGCCCCTTGACCTTGGTGAGGTAGTTGGCGGCGA
Organism: Verrucomicrobiota bacterium; assembly: GCA_049513975.1. GTDB lineage: Bacteria > Verrucomicrobiota > Verrucomicrobiia > Limisphaerales > Palsa-1400 > JBEKOF01. Next base: position 18,397 of record JBEKVM010000081.1, read on the forward strand.
TGGCATAGACCAACCCGGCGACAATGTCATCGTGCGAATGCCCCTGCTGTTGGGCGGCGCGAATATCGGAGTTAATGAAGGCCGCGCAGGTCGCCTTGAAATGCACGGGCGAGGGAGCGGCCAGCGCCACGCCGGCTATTGCGGAGACGGCCACGCCAAGGTCGCTCTTGGCGCTCTCTTCGAGAAAGGAGCCGGTGCCGGCGGAACAAGCGTTGTTCATGGCATAGTCAATCGGAACGCCATTGCGGAGATAAATGTACTTGGAGTCCTGGCCGCCGATTTCCATGATCGTGTCCACCTCGTTGTCGAAATGGCCCGCGCCGGCGGCGTGGGCGGAGATTTCGTTGAAGACAAATTCGGTGCCCAGGTAGGCGCCGACGATTTCGCGGGCCGAGCCGGTGGTTCCGATCAGGCCGATGGGGCGGTTGCCCGCCTGCTCGGCCAGTGCCCGCAGGCAGGCGCGCAACGAGGCCACGGGGTCGCCCTGCGTGCGCAGGTAATGGGAGGCCACCACGCCGCCGGTGGCGGGATCGAGCAGAACGGCCTTGGTAGTGGTGGAGCCGGCATCCACTCCCAGCACCATCGGGCCATCCGGGGGCAACTGCCGTGGCGGCGCAGGGATGACGCGGACCCGGTCGGCGACGCGCTGGAGCGGCGGGAGCCGGCCAAGACGCGGCTGGACCGACAGCTTGGGAGACCGGTGGCGAGGTTGGTCGCGGGTCAGCAAAGCAGTGCCCCAGGCCTCGAACCAGGGACTCTCCGGCAGCACGGCAAATTCGGCGCCGGGAAGCTTGCCGCGCAAGGCAGCGAGCATGGCGGCATTGCGGCTGACGCCTCCGATCAAAAGCACGCGCCGGAGCGGACGCTGTCCTTTTTCCAGCAGCGCCACCACTTTGCCGGCCATGCTGTCGTGGAGGGTGTGAAGGATGTCCGCCGGGGTGGCCTCGTTTCGGTTGAGCTTGTGGGTGATGTCGGACTTGCAGTGAACGGAGCAGCGGGAGGCCAGCGGGACAACCTTCCCTGGCAAGGAGAGCCGGATTGCTTGTTCCATCCCCAGCCCCATCCGGCCGATTTGCTGGACGAAGAATTCGCCGCTGCCGGCGGCGCACTTGTTGTGGGAAAGGACATTGGTGATGCGGCCGCGGGTGAGAAAGTAAACCAGGAAGGCCTCTCCTCCCAGCGAGGCGACGGCATCGAAATTCATATCCAGCTCGCGCAAGGCGCGCCGAATGGCCGCAACCTCGGTCAGATGGCCCAGTTGCCCGGACACTCCGAAATACTCGACGCCGGCAAAACCATCTTCGGCGAGCAACTCTTTGAGCGTCTCCAGGGGACGGCCGCAATGGAGCGCCACGCGCGCATCCCGGCGCTGACCATTCAGGGCCACGGCCTTGACCGACAAGGCGCCGATGTTCACACCCGCGCAAAACATGATCTGATCCTCCGGCGATGGACGCCACCGAACATGACCTGACCCGTTCCTGCTCAAACCAGGCTACGGCCGAAAAAACAACTTTGCCGATTGACCCCGACCCGGTCATTTCACCCCCGCGTCTGCAAGATCGGGCGGGTTGGGATTGCTGTTTCCGCACGCACACCGCGACAGCGCGTTCCCCGGTCCTCTGTTGGCGTTCAAGGCTCCCGCCGGCGGCCGGTTCCGGCCGCAGCTTCGCCCCGTCCTGAACCCAAGCCCAAATAAAAATAACGCCTGACGGCGATGCCGGCTCCCCATATCTTGGCAATAACCAAGCAATTCTTGTAGTGAGGAACTTCAGACCGTCCAGGGCTTGCGATAGTCGCGGGTCAGCCATTTCGGATCCCCGGTGCCGCCGGTGAACTGGAACCGGGCCGGATTCCACTTGAGGTGGGCGTGGTGGTAGTAACTCTGGTTGATGAGATGGCAGCAGATGGCGGAGCGCGCCCCGACCTGCTCATTGGTAATGGGTTTCTGGCGGCTCTTGACGCAGGCGATGAAATCGGAAATGTGCTGATGGCTCACGTAGAGTTTAACCGGGGCGTTGGCCAGGAAGCGGCTTTGGGCCTTTTTGACCTCGGCGGCGCAGTTGGAGTCCTCCTCGTCTTTGGATTTGTCATTGATGAAACTGGCGATGGTCTCGCCGCCGACGATGAGCACAAACTTGCCGCGGTTGACCCGCACTTCACCGCCTTTGCCAAAGAAATGCACACCGAATCCGTCTTTGTGTTCCACCGTGATGCCGCTGGCATAGACCAGTTTCGCGCCGCGTTTGGCCTTGGGATCGGCTGGCGGAATGACCTCCACCGGGCCGCTGTCGTCCATGCCCATGCCCCACTGGGCGATGTCGAGGTGGTGCGCGCCCCAATCGCCTACCGCGCCGCTGCCATATTCCCGGAAATCACGCCACGCCGGAAAACCCTGATGCACGCCGCGGGGACTGAGCACGGAGCTGTAGCCGCGCAACGGGGCCGGGCCGCACCAGAGGTTCCAATCCAGGCCCGGCTCCATTTTTTCCTCCGGCAGATCGCACGGCCGGGCGGGATCCCCGAAGCTGCATTCCACCTTCTGAATCTCCCCGATGACGCCGTTGCGCACCAGTTCGCAGGCCACGCGAAATTCATTCATGGAGCGTTGCATCGAACCGGTCTGCAAGACCCGTTTGTGCGTCTGCGCGGCCTTCATGACCTCGACGGCCTCGTGGATGTTGTGCGTCAGAGGCTTCTCGCAATAGACGTCCTTGCGGGAGCGCAGCGCGGCCAGCGTCGGAATCGCGTGCCAGTGGTCGGGTGTGGCGATGCAGACCGCGTCAATGTCCGGGCGGGCGATGATTTCGCGAAAATCGTTGCAGGCCGCGCAGTTGTTGTTTTTGTAGAATGTGTCCACCTTCTGCTTCGCGTCGTTGCGGCGGGTGGTGTCCACATCGCAGACCGCCAGCACGCGTGTGTCCTGCCGGAGAAAATTGTCGAGCAAGCCGCGCGATTGCGTCCCCATGCCGATGAAGCCGAGCGTGATCCGGCTGCTGGGCGGAATCTGTTGCGAACGGGGTTTGCCAGCGGTGGCGCAACCGGCCACAAGTTGCGGCAGAACAAGAGCGGCGCCGCCGGAGAGGAGAAAACGCCGCCGGCTGATGCCGGCGCCGACTTTGGGAGTGTTCATTAGTTAATCCTTTGTTGGGTTTTTCGCCTGGAGGCGTTTGTTCTTGCGGATCTGTATCAGCATCACCACCGGGCGTTTTACAAGGTCCAGCCGGGGCGGTACTCGCGGCGCACGAACTTGTTCGCGTCCTCAAGGTTGGTGAATCGCAGCGCGGCGGAATCCCAATTCAGCCTGCGCAGGGTCAGTTCTTCGCGAAGTTGCACGCGCAAGGCGACGTTGCCGACCAGCACAGACTCCGCCAGCGGCCCCGCCCAATCGAAGTTGGAGCCGGCCGGTTGCCCGCCTTTGCAGGCCTCGACCCATTCGCGATGATGCCCTGGCGAAGGCGGGATGGACTCCGGCAAGTCGGCGACGGCCTTGGCGCAGGCCTCGGGAAAAACCGAGTTGTTCAAGATAAACCCCTTGTCGCCGATGAGCAGGCGTCCGTTGGCGCCCATCTGTTTGCCGTCGGGCAAGCCCTCCGGGCGCGCCGGGCGAAGTCCTCCATCATACCAAACCAACTGGCAGGCCGGCATCGCGATCGCGCCGGCGGCCGCGCCGCTGAGTCCGCGCAGGTGGCGGTTGATGGCTTGAGGCTCGGCGGAACGCGCCGGGAATTGGTAGGTGACGATCGAGCTGAGCGGGAAGCTCTCTTCATTGACGCGCGTGGAGGAGGCTTGCACGCTGAGGGGAGCGCCGAGTTTGAGCGCGCGGAAGACCGAGTCCATGGTATGGCAGCCAATATCCCCCAAAGCCCCGGTGCCAAAATCCCACCAGCCGCGCCATTTGAAGGGCAAATAGGCAGGATGGAAGGGGCGCGAGGGCGCCGGCCCGAGCCACAAATCCCAGTCGAGGGTGGCGGGCACCGGCGGCGCGTCCTGGGGGCGGGCCACCCCTTGGGGCCAGTACTCGGCGAACAGACCGTTGGAAGGGCGATCGGTCCAGATGTGGACTTCACGCACGCCGCCGATCGCGCCGGCCCAGACGTACTCGCAAAGACGACGCGTCTCCCTGGAAGCCTGGCCGCCATTGCCCATCTGCGTGGCCACTTTCGCCGTCCGGGCCGCCTCGGCCAGATGGCGGGCTTCCCAGACCGAGTGGGTCAGCGGCTTTTCACAATAGACATGCTTGCCGCGCCGGATGGCTTCCATGGCGGCGAAAGCGTGGTGATGATCGGGCGTGGCGATGACCACCCCGTCAATCTCTTTGACTTCATCGAGCATTTGCCGATAGTCGGTGAATTGACGCGCGGCCGGGTATTTATTGAAGGTGTTGGCCGCGTAGGCCTTGTCCACATCGCACAGCGCCACGATGTTCTCGCTCTTGAGTTGGTCCAGATCATCGGCCCCCTGGCCTCCGATGCCGATGCCGGCCAGGTTGAGCTTCTCGCTGGGGGGAGCAGCCCCGCGCAGGCCGAGGACAGCGCCGGGCACAAGTGTGAACGCGGCCGTGGAAAGCGCCGCGCCGCGCAGAAATCGCCGTCGCGTGATCTGAGTTTTGGGGTTCCTGGTCTTCATATCGGTTTCGGTGTGTCAATGCACCACCGGTCGCAAAACGAGGTTGCGATATTCGATGCCGGTGTGGTCGCCTTGCAGATAAATTGGGCCGGGCCGGTCCACTTCAGGCCAAAGGGCGCCGCCGGTTGGGCCGGCAATGGGCTGGTTGTCTATGATTTTGGCGCCGTTGAGCACCACGGTGACGTGGCGATTTACGTAGGTAATGTCCAGCGTCTGCCATTCCCCGGCGGGCTTCTCGGCGTTGACGGCCGGTTTGATGCGGCTGTAAATGGCGCCCATGTTGTGCGAGTCCAGCGGCCGGCCGAAACTGTCAAACACCTGCACCTCATAGATGCCCCGCAAATAGATGCCGCTGTTGCCGTCCTTCGGCACGCGCGTTTCCGCGTGCAGCATGAAATCCTCAAATTCCGCGACGGTGCGGAGGTTTCCGTAATTCTTGTGGGGCTTGCCTTCTTCCTGGGTCACGTTGTTGCAGAGAAGTCCATCGTGAACACTCCAGCCGTTGACCGCGCCGGTTTCGACAAGCCGCCAGCCGTCGAGGTTATGGCCGTTGAACAACGGCACGCTCCCGCCGAATTTTACTTTGCTCAAGTCGGGTGCGGGGGGCATCGGCGGAAGGCGTTTGCCGGTGAATTCGGAACGGTCCTCGCCGTTGCCATTGGCCTTGGGCATGACGCTGACGAGTTGGAGCGACTCGCCATCCCGCGTTGCGGTGATGGTTTCGGCAAGTTTGATTCTGGCCGTCGTGCCGTCCGGCTTTTTGCTGTCAACTTGGTGCAATCGTGTGAGCACCAGCTTTTCCCCGTCAAGCCGCGCTCCGTCCACTTTGAAGACGCTGCCCCAGCCCCACAGCATTTCGGCGTTGATTCGGTCCCCATCCGATTCGACGCCGAGCCAGCCAGCGTGGCCGCCCGGCAGCGTCAAAGCCCAACCGCCCACAAAAGGATTCCCGGCTTCGTCACCCCGTGAATAATTGAGCACGCCAAGCAAACCGAGGAGAAGAAGCGCCGGGAAGGAGCGAAATGATTTCATGCGGCCACTATGGGGAAAAAAGGTCCGGGTGCAAAGCGAAAACGAATCACTTGTCGGGACCGCAAAAGGGATCGCCAATGGCTTTGTCCCATGGAAAGTAGAGAATCCTTGAAAGCGAGGCGGTTGAACTTTTCGTCAACGGCAGGTCGCCCGGCCGCGGCCAGGTTTCCGAGGGCTGCCTTTTCACCTTTCCGGACGTGATCTGGGAAGCGGGTGAAATCACAGCGGTGGCTTACCGCAACCGCCGGCCCGCCGTCTCGGAAACCAAACGCACTGCGGGCGCGCCCGTGGCGCTGCGGTTGACTTCCCTGGCCGGCCCGCGGGGTCTTCTTGAAACCTCCTTGGAGATTCGGGCGCGGGACCTCCGGCTCCACATTCTTCTCGACAAATGAGGGGATTGAATTTATTCAGCCCACATTGCGGCTTTCATTGTGGGCAGAATAAATTCGAAGCTGTTCAAATTAGGGCATTTTCAGTAAACAAATCAGAGCATTTTCAATAAGACTGCAGCCATAACACCCCGCCAGGCCGCGATGAGCTGGTCTGCCTTGTGTGGTCACAATTTTCTTTAAACCTCGCTAAACTGTTTTGGCAGGAATGCCGATAGGACGATAGGGAACATTGGGAATTGTTGGTTTAGGTTTGGACAAACCCACATTCCGGGGGAACTCCCTTCGGAATGTGGGCCTTCATTGCGTTGGTTGGTTTGCATGGGGATTGGGACGCGGGAAACAAAACGGATATTCGAGGTTTTTCATGGCTAACACAAGTAAAATCGGGGGAAAAATTGAAGAAAAAAGAAGAGCTTTTAGAATGGAAATGGTGGGGTGGCACTTGACTTGCTTTGATTGGCTGAGGC
>JBEKVM010000082.1:0-28841 GCA_049513975.1 Verrucomicrobiota bacterium
GCGCTGTATCCACTCCAGCCGCCGCCTCGACCCGTTCTGGAAAGAGCGCCTCAACAGCCGCGCTGCCAGCAATGATTGCCTAAAGCTGGCAGCCTAACCGAAGAATTCTGTCGTGCGCCCATCCCCGAAGACACGCCGATTTGGAGTTGGAAACCCGGCCAAGGTCCATTATGATGCTGCGCCAATGGCCAATCATCACGACGTTTCCAATTTCATCTGGCAGATTCCTGCTTGCTCCGGGGGCAGCGGCTCGGCTATGTTGTGGCAAGGCTTGGGAGCCGATGTGGCGGAATTGGCAGACGCGCCAGACTCAAAATCTGGTACCCGAAAGGGTGTGTGGGTTCGACCCCCTCCGTCGGCACCATGCAAAGGAAGGACTTGCAAAAAGTCGCTGTCGGGGGGTGATCGGACGTCTTCCCCCGGCGCTCGGACGCTACACTCCCGCGCGGGGGAGTTCGGTTCGCCAATTCAAGCCGGTTCCACTCCGCTCCATTCCAGCGCCGCCAGCGACCATGACCATGAAATTACGGCAGGATGCCTTCCAGCGCGCCCACTGTGCCTGCGGGAAGAACGACGACGAATTCCGTGGAGGCCTTTGCGGCGACCGGAGGTGCCACGTCAACTTGCGCGCGACCGCCCCAATGGCCGCCGCGACCATCCCAATGGCCTCCGCGTCCGGGGAAAAAGCATCCGGTGGTCGTGAGGAGCGTGAGAACACAGGCAAATAAAAGGATCGTTTTCATATTGAGTTTGAGTACTGACAAAGTTTCAAGATTCCGCACTGTGACGACGATCCCAGACCGCCATGACATCCAAAGCAACTCTGCCGTCTTCATTTGGATTGATTGCACAGTCACATTAACATTACGCGCGGAGCCGAAACTTCGCTATGGGGTATTTCCCTACGTCCAAGAAGGACGACAGAACGACCTCGCGCACCCACGACCGCCGATGAGTCGCCGGCAGCGGCTTGCAACGACAAATCGGCCGGGTTGAAAGCCTGACTCTGAGGATTTTAGCCGCCTGCACTCGGCTCGACTCCAGCCCGCGGACCAGTGAACATCTCCCCTGGCCTGAGCTTCCATTGCACTGCGATCCGGCGTTTCAAATCGCCGAAGACAGGCACGCTCACGACGTCTGAGGTGCAGGATCGTAATTAGGGTTATACCTAATAGAGACGGGCTGGCGCGTGGCGTAATGTGCCTCACGCGATAAAAGGCAACCTGAAACAACAGCCATGCGCAGAACCAGAATGCAACTATGAATCACGAAACGTTACTTCTCACAATGCCTTCCATGGCCGCTGTTGCGGTGGGATTCAACCAGGGACGGTCCAACTTTCAAGAGCTCGTCCAGGTGCGGCCAGCTTCAAGTCAAGCCGCGCAGAATAGGAATGACCATTCTCCAGTGCAAGAAGCTGAATTGGTCGAAGAAATGCCAAGCAATTTCGCCCAGCCTAACCCGAATTTGCGCCAACTCGCGTTGGCTATAAACAGCATGGAACATGGACGCTGTCTTGAACCCCTTGCCCAATTTCTCGCCTGCCAATGAGTCGCCGGAAGCCGCTTCCAACGACAAATCGGATGGGGATGAGGCCTGACTTCGCCAATTAAGGCCGGGTCCATTCCGCTCCATGCCAACGCCGCCCGGTGAACCGCTCCACGGGCCCGCGCATCCATTCCACTCCGTTCCACCCTTTGAAATCGCCGAAGACCGGCTGCCCCGGCGATTGGTGCAAATGACCGTTCTTTATGCGGCCCCAACTTCCTCCGGCGCCGGCCATCATTCCATTCGGCGAAGTTGCCAGGGACGGCAGCCGCCGGAGGCCTTTTGGGTCAACGGTTTCATGCAGAGCGCACTTTGGGCCGGCGCAATCAAAAGGCAACGAAGGCCCGCTCTTCACCAATCCGGAGTGCCGCCGCCGCACCGTTTTTTCGTGCCGTTTTTGTGTTGCCGGGGTATGCGCTTTGTTATATATTCCGGCCGTGACTCCAGCAAAAAACCCGCTTCGTCGCCCGGGCTGTTCACCTGACCCCGGCTGTCACTGTCTATGAGCGAGATCACCCAAATGCTGCAATCCGTGCCGTCCGAGGGGTCGAGTGCCTGCGAGGAGTTGTTGCCGTTGGTCTATGGTGGATTGCGCCGGCTGGCGGCGGCACGCATGGCGCAGGAATCGCCCGGTCAGACCTTGCAACCGACCGCCCTGGTTCATGAAGCCTGGGTGCGCATCCATGGCAACGGCGAACGGCGATGGCAGAACCGGGCGCACTTTTTTCGGGAGGCGTCCGAAGCGATGAGACGCATCCTGATTGAAAACGCGCGGAGGAAATCACGATTAAAGCGCTTCGGCGGCCAGATTCGCCTGGACATAGACGAACTGGAGCTGGCGGCGACGGCGACGGATGACAAAGTGCTGCTGATTAATGACGCCTTGGAACAACTGGAATTGGAGAACCCGGAAATGGCGCGCGTGGTGGTGCTGAAGTTTTTTGGCGGGTTGAGCAACCAGGAAACGGCCGAAACCATCGGAGTGGCCCGGCGCACCGTCGAGCGCCAATGGACCTTCGCCAAGGCCTGGTTGTTCCGGTGCATTCGGAAGCAGATGTAATCCGCGCGGCATTGAATCGTTGGTTTTGTGAAAAACCCGATAAAACTGGAAGAAGAGATTTTCGAGGCCGCGCTGGAATTAACCGGAAAGGGCGAGCGTGAGGCGTTTCTGGACAGTACGTGTGCCCAGGATCCGGCCCTGCGCGCCAAGATGGAGGAGTTGCTCTCCGGGCACATCCAGGCCGAGAAGTTCTTCACCGAGTGCATTTCGACCCTGAAATGTTCCGCCACCGGTTGTGGCTCCCTGGATAATGAAGAATCGCCGCCTCCTGCCGCGTTGCCGGATTCATCGCCTGACGAAGAACTGGGAACCTGCATTGGGCACTACAAAATTCTCGCAAAAATCGGCGAAGGGGGCTGCGGCACGGTCTATCGGGCCGAACAGGAAGAACCGGTGCGCCGGCACGTGGCGCTGAAAGTCATCAAGCCGGGCATGGATACGCACGCGGTCATTGCCCGGTTCGAAGCCGAGCGCCAAGCCCTGGCCATGATGGATCACCCGAACATCGCCCGGGTCTTTGACGCGGGGGCGACTGACACGGGACGGCCCTACTTTGTCATGGAATTGGTGCATGGAGTCAGGATCACAGATTATTGCGATAAACATCATGTGGATACGCCTGGACGGCTGGACTTGTTCATCCAGATTTGCCACGCCATTCAACATGCGCATCAAAAAGGCATCATTCACCGCGACATCAAACCGTCCAACATCCTGGTGACGTTGCAGGATGGGGTGGCGGTGCCCAAGGTGATTGATTTTGGCATAGCCAAGGCGACGACCGGGCAGCGTCTGACCGACATGACGGTATTCACGGCCTGCGAACAATTTATCGGGACGCCGGCCTACATGAGTCCTGAACAAGCGCAGGGGAGCGGGATGGACATTAATACGCGCAGCGATATTTACAGCCTGGGAGTGCTGCTTTACGAATTGTTGACGGGCAAGACGCCGTTTGATGCGCAGGAATTGATTAAGTCGGGGGTGGAAGGGATGCGGCGCACGCTACTGGAGAAAGAACCGCACCGGCCCTCCGCCCGGCTGACGGCGCTGAAAGCAGAGGAATTGACCATGATGGCGCTGCGGCGGCGCGCCGAGCCGCCCAAACTCCAATCCCTGCTGCGCGGCGACTTGGACTGGATCGTGATGAAGGCCCTGGAGAAGGAGCGGTCGCGCCGGTTCGAAACGGCCAATGGCCTGGCCATGGACATCCAGCGTCATTTGAACAATGAGCCGGTTCTTTCCCGGCCCCCCAGCGGGATTTACCGGTTTCAAAAACTGGTGCGCCGGAATAAAATTGTCTTTGCCGCCGTCGCGGCCGTGACCGCCGCCCTGCTGATCGGATTGGGCACTTCGACCTGGCTTTTCCTTGGGGAAAGACAAGCGCGCCATCGTGCGGTGGAGGCCGAAGAGCAACAAGCCCGCCTGGCCCATGAAGCCGAAACGGCCCGCGCCAACGAAGCCGAACTGCGCCGCCAGGCCGAGGCCAGGGAGAAGATCACCCAAGCCTCACTTCGCCTGCACGATGGAGATTTCGAGTCGGCGGACAAACTGACGGAGGAGTTGACGCTGCGCCAGCCTTCCATGGAATGCGCGTCGGTCTTTCGCGCTCTCGGCGAATGGCGCGCCCTGCATCACCAGTGGAACAAGGCCGCCCGGCCCTATGCGGTTCTTTGGCAAGTGGATCAGTTCGATCCCTGGGAAACCACCTCCTTTGATCTTCTCGTCGTCGCCCCCACCTTGGTGGAAGCCGGCGATTACAAAGACTACGAGTCATTTCGTCAGACATCGGTTCGGCGCTATGCGGACACGACCAATGCGATGGTGGCGGAGCGCGTCGTCAAGGTCAGCCTCTTGGTTCCGCCCAGCGAACAACTTCTGCAAGCCTTGCGGCCCCTGGCCAGTTTTGCCGACAGATCCTTCAGCGTTGCCACGAACGACAGCGACGCGGAGTGGAAGGCCTCCTGGGCCTTTATCTCCCTGGCCCTGATGGAATATCGCTGCGGCGCCTGGTCCAAATCCGCGGATTACTGCCGCCGTTCCCTGGCCTGGCCTGCAGCCAACCCCGCGCGCGACGCCACCGCCCAAGTCATCCTCAGCATGGCTTGCTGCCAGATGGGCCAGTCAGCCGAAGCCGGCACTTCCCTGGACAAAGGCCGGGAAGCGATCGAGAATGAGTTCGCCAACGGATTGGACCCGGGCGACGGGAGCCGGGGGTTTTGGTTTGATTGGGTCTTTGCGCGCATTCTGTTGCGCGAAGCCACCGTTCTGATGCAGGGACAGGCAGCAAAGGCCTGACCGTAAGCAAGCAATTGGCATAGCCGGGAGAGAACGCAGAAACGTGTTTTTCACGAGAGGCTGGATCGCTTGGTCTTCAGGGGGCCTGGCTGATTCTTGGGGGACAGCAATTGTTCGCGAACGTTGTGCATACCGCCCAACTTCTGGCAAGCCTCGGTCGCAAGGTTGGCGGCGACAGCCTGTTGAAATTCAGGGTCATTCATAAACCGCGCGACAACAATACTCCAATACTCCACCACTCCGCTCCAACGACCTTCCTCCGAAAATCATGAAAATCCCGTCCCTCCTTTTTTACTCGCCAAACAGGCCTTCCTAGTGGACATTATCCCTGAAGTGAGCCAACTGGATTCCATTCAAAGCGCTCTGGCCCGCGCGGCGGCGCGGCGGCGCTGGTTGCGCAGTTGGAACGGCCTCTGGCGCGGACTCTTCGCCGGGGCCATCGTCTGGCTCATCGCCTTGGCCGCCTTCAAGCTCGCCCCCTTTTCGCCCACCATCCTGCCGGGCGCGGCCGCGCTGGCCGGTTTGCTGACTTTGGGCGGCTTTCTCCACGGCTGGTTCCACAAACCGACCCTGCAACAAACCGCCCGCTGGGTGGACGACAACCAGCGCTTGCAAGAACGCCTCAGCACCGCCCTGGAACTGGGCCAATCGGGCGCCAGCGAGAATTGGCGCGTCCTCATCGTGGCCGATGCCGCCCGCTTCGCCGCCAGGCTGGACCCGCGCAAACTGATCCCCTTCCATCTGCCCCGCGCCACCCGCTGGGCCTTGGCCGCGCTCGCCTTGGGCGCCGGCCTGGGTTTCCTGCCCGAATACCGCAGCCAGGCCTTTCTGCAAAGACAACAGGACGCCCGGGCCGTCAAGGCCGCCGGAAAAATTCTTATTGACATCGCCCGCCTCAGCCTCGATCGCCACGACCCGCTCCTCCCGCCCACCGAACGCTCCCTCCAGGCCGTCCAGGAACTGGGATTGAAGATGGACAAGGTTTCCCTCTCCCGCAGCGACTCCCTCAAGGACCTCGCCAACATGAGCGAGAAAATCAAGGCCCAGCAAAAAGAGTTGGGCCAGCAAGTCCCCGCCCTCAAATCACTCGAAAAATCCGCGCGCGACGCCAGCCGCAGCCCGGCCGCCGCCGCCGCGCAGAAGGAAATGGAGGCCCTGCAAAAATCCCTCGGCAAATCCGCCGACAGTCCCGAGGCCCTGGAGAAACTGGCCGCCGATCTGCAAAACGCCCAGAAGGCCCTGGCCAGCATGCCCAAGGGCGATTCCCCCGGCGCCAGCGCCGCCCGCCAGCAAATGTCCCAGTCCCTTTCCGACCTCGCCCAGCAAGCCCGCGACATGGGCCAGCCCCTCCCCGACCTCGAAGCCGCCATCGCCGCCCTCCAAGCCAGCAAGATGGACACCTTGCGCAGCGACCTGGACGCCGCCACCACCGACCTCAACAAACTCAAGGAAATGGCCCAGGCCCTCCAGAAACTCCAGCAGCAGGCCGACCGCCAGGGCAAAGACCTCCCCGAACAACTCCAGTTCGGCCAGTCCGACGCCGCCCAGGGCACCCTGCAAAAAATGATTGACCAACTGAAATCCGGCAAGATCACCCCCGACCAGATGGCCAAAACCTTGGATGAAGTCGCCCGCTCCATAGACCCGGCTGTCCCCTACGGCAAGGCGTCCGATTTCCTCAAGCAAGCCGCCGGGCAATTGCGCGCCGATCAAAAGCCCGACGCCGCCCAATCCCTCGCCGCCGCTTCCAAAGAATTGGAAAAAATCGCGGCCCAAATGCAGGACGCCAAGGCCCTCAGCGCCTCGCTCGCCGCCTTGCAAAAAGCGGAGGACTGCCTGGGCCAGTGCCGCGGCGGCCGTCCCGGCGCCAGCAACAGGCTCAAACCAGGCACCGGCAAAAATGGCGGCGTCGGAGGCTGGACCCCGGACGATTCCCAGCTTTATCCGGAAATGAGCGCCTCCTGGGACAACACCGGCGTCAACCGGCCGGACACCGATCCTCGCGGCCTGACCGACCGCGGCGAAGCCCAGCTCGCCGATAATTTGAACCCCACCAAATTCAAAGGCCAGCTCCAGCCGGGCGGCCCCATGCCCAGCATCACCTTGAAAGGAGTCAGCATCAAAGGCCAGAGCACCGTCGCCCTCCAGCAAGCCGCCACCGCCGCGCAAAGCGACGCCCGCAGCGCCCTCAACCAGGACCAGGTTCCCCGCGCCTACCAAGGAGCGGTGAAAAGTTACTTCGACGACATTAAGAAGTGATGGGATTTGTGGATTGCGGATTGCGGATTCGGGGCATTGCGAAAGGTTAGGGGCGTTGCTCTTGGACAGCGGTGCTTCCTCAGAAACACGGAGCACGAAGATTTATTTTGGTTCCCACGCGGCTCAAAATCCGCAATCCGCAATCCGCAATAGCCCCGGCCTCCTCACCCAAACCGGATCATCCCCAACACGAACAATACCGCCAGCACAATCGCGACCGCCCACCACATCCAACTGATCCCGCGCGGCACCACTTTTTTCTTCCCAAATTCACGGTCCACAAACTCCTCATAATCAAACGGCTCGTCCGGCAGATTCAGCCCGCCGACATACGCCTCCTCCGACCAGCCCGTTTTCTCATCCGCTCCGCAAGCCGGGCAGGCCTTGGCCTTGGGCGGAACCTCCGCCCCGCAATTGGGGCAACTTTCAGGCGGTGAGTTCATAAGAGCAAAAAATCCGCCAATCGTCATCCGCAACCAAAGAAATCAGCCGCGGATCACCGATTCCACGCATTCGGAATTCCGCATTCTGCATTCTGCATTTTCTTATCCGTCTCATCCGTGCCATCCGCGGTAAAAACTCTTCCATCAATACAGCCGCGCTTGGGAAACCTTCCCCACCATCCCCTGCGTCCTCCAACTCGACGCCGCCATCGCCGCCGGATCCAGACTCCATCGTCCCGCCAACTGGTTCAGTTTCTCCGTGTCGCCCGCCAGCGCTTCCCGCGAGACAAACACATTGACCTCGCAGCCGTATTCAAAGCAAACCATCCCCAACTCCCTTTCCGCCGCCGTGACGAACCCTTCATTCCACAACGTCTCCCCCGCCCACGCGTAAGCCCGGTAAACCTTCCCGTCCTCCAGCAGCGCCCAGGCATGGTGGCTCAAGACACGATTGACACTGTAAAATTGCACATTGCCCAGCTTGCGGCTCAACTCCCGCAAAAACCGGTAGCAAACATCCACATCCTCGGCCGGTTCGGGCAATCCCGGCCCCACCACCAGCACCCACCCCGAAATCGGCCGCGAGACAAACAACTTGCCCTCGCTCGTTTCCACCAGCCCTTCCTCCCACGAACATGGCACGGCATGATGCAAATTCAGCGCCGCCTGCACCATCGCCGCATTATTGCTTTTGACCGCCAGCCAGCGCCCCGGCCGCTCGAACAGCGACGATCGCTCCCCGGACTTCGCGTTCCCCGCGCCACCGCCCGCATCCCCGGCGTCACCCTCGGAAAAATCGGCGGCAAACCGCCGTCGCCGCCAGGCGCAATAGACGAAGAAGCCTCCTATTCCCAAAACGACACCGAAAGGTATCAACATCAGGAGCCAGCCTAACTGCTTCAAATATGCCGGACTCACGGTCAAAAGAATAAATCCAATCTACTATCGAATTTCAGAATTTCAACCTCCGCCCGCGCCTCAACCTGTGCCAGCGGTCTTTTCCGCGCGCAAATTACACCGCGCCCCGCCGGCATTGCACCCGAAAAACGGCGTTTTTTTTGCGATGCATCAGTGACGGCGGGAGGCGCCGCCGGAGTGCGCCCGTCCTCGGGCGCAGCAATTTTAGAACTTCCGCGACGCCCGGCAAATCCGAACGCTGCCGGTTATTCGAGCAACGCTGCGCCCGAGGACGGGCGCACCCCTTTACTGACGCAATTACGGCGCCGCCGCGATAAAAGTCGCGCTTCTATCCAAAACGTGCTAACCGTATCACCCACAATATGCCGGTTGAATTTAAAGACTATTACCAGACTCTCGGCGTCCCGCGCACCGCCAGCTCCGACGAGATTCGCAAGGCCTTCCGCTCCCTCGCCCGTCAATACCACCCCGACGTCGCCAAGGAAAAAAACAAGAAGGCCGCCGAGGAGAAATTCAAGTCCATCAACGAGGCCTACGAAGTTCTGGGCGATCCCGCCAAACGCAAGCAGTACGATGAACTGGGCGCCGATTGGAAGGCCGGCGCCCAATTCCGGCCCCCGCCCGGCGGCCCATCCTGGCGCACCTACGGCGGCCGGCCCGGCCCGGCGGACGCGCGCGAAAATTTTCAATTCGGCGGCACCGGCTTCAGCGATTTCTTCGAGCAGCTTTTCGGCGGCGGGCGCGGCGCGGCCCGGGCCGGCGGCTTTGACGAATCCGAGGCCGGACGCGGCCATGACATCGAGGCGGTTCTCATGGTGACTTTGGAGGAGGCCATGAACGGCTCCGTTCGTTCCATCAGCCTGCGCCGCAATGCCCTCTGCCCCGAATGCCACGGCACCGGGGCCAAGGGCCGGAACCCCTGCCCCGCCTGCCTCGGCGAGGGCCAGGTTTCCATCACCCAAAATCACAAGGTGAAAATCCCCGCCGGCGTCCGCGACGGCCAGCGCCTGCGCGTCCCAGGCCAGGGCGAACCGGGCGCAGCCGGCGGCGCGGCCGGCGATCTTTATTTGCGCGTCCGTTTGGCCGGCCATCCCGATTTCCGCGTGGAGGGCGGCGATTTGTATTACGACCTGGATCTGGCCCCTTGGGAAGCCGCCCTCGGCGCCAGCGTTTCCGTGCCCGCGCTCAACGGCGCCCTCAAGATCAAAATCCCGTCCGGCACGCAAAACGGCCAGCGGCTCCGCCTCAAAGGCCGCGGCCTGCCGGGGCGCGCCGCCGAGCGCGGCGATCTTTTCGTCGTGGCCCGCATCCAGATGCCCAGGGAAATCACCGAGCGCGAAAAAACCTTGTGGCATCAATTGGCCGCCGAATCGTCCTTCCATCCCAGAAGTTGAGCGGGCGCGCCACCCCGGCCCGGCCTCAGCCCTTTTCCACTTGGAACCACGGCCCAACCGTCCTACCTTGGACTTATGGCCAACCCGCCGAAGAAAAAGAAAAAGGCCGCCCTGCTCCTGGGCATCGGCGTGGATTCCGACGGCCACAAACGCCTGACCACCGGCTCCAATTTCGCCCTCATCGGCGGCACCGAGGAAACCCATCAGGCCATGACGGAAAAGGCCATTAAAATAAATGAAAAACTCGCCGCCAAAGGCAAGCGCCTCGAAGACGTCAGCCGCGAGGAATTTGAAGACATCGCCCAGTCTGTCGGGCTGCGCCGGCAGGACGGGGCCAAAGACAATTAACCCGGCCGCAGCCCTCTCTTTTTATAACTGACCATGAGACTCCAAGACATGCGCATCGGCATGAAGGTGCGGCATCCCGAACTGGGCGCCGGCACTGTCAAGAGCATTTCCGAACATGTGGCCGACATCCGCTTCGACACCGGCTTGCGCTCGCTCGCTCCCGAACAATCCGATTTGCAACCGGACGAGGCCCTGGCCGAGGTCAGCGGTCTGGCCATCCCGCTCACCGCCCTCGTGGCCCAAACCGTCAGCGCCCTGGTCCGGGAGTTGGGCCTGGAGCGCGACGAATCCCTGGTCGAGCAACTGGCCGACCGCTGGGGCAAGGGCACCATGATCTTGCGGCCCGCCGACCCCGCCTTGCAGAGCAAGGAAATTCCCCTCGAAGCCTTCTTCCACAAAATCGTCATGATGCGCAACAACTTCCGCGTGCTGGAGCAAAAAATCAACGGCCACCCCCGGTTGAGCGATGCCGAAAAAGTCGAACTCCAGCAATACATCTCCCGCTGCTACGGTTCCATGACCACCTTCAATCTCCTCTTCAAGAGCGACTCCGACCACTTCAAATCCAATCTTTGAAAAGCAGGACAGCGGATCGGGCAGCCTGTCCCGGCCGCCGCGTCAGCGAAAGTGCAGACAGGCAGGGCAGGCAGTCCTCCATGTGCGCCATAGCCTTGGCGACGGCGCATGCCCGCCAAGAGACGGTTGTGCGAAGTTGATTCCTCTGGCAATCCCTGAGGGCAGGCGGCGCTCCATCACCGCCGCAAAACAAGGCAAACCCAACCGCGGCGGTCATGCTGGATTTGGCACAGGTCAGGGCGAACCGTGCTGGGTACCCACAAATACCATGTAAAGCCCGTAAAGGAATAGAGCTTCCGCGCTTGCGTAAAGGCCAAACGAAATCGAGGGAGCCACGTAGCTTATCGCCTTGTCAACCACCTGTGCCAGAGAATCGAGTGCTGCATTCACAAAAAGTGTAAAAGCACATGCCATGCCAGACTTGCGCAATCACATAACCCATTGATTCTCAGTCACAACCAATCCATCGCCAAGGCGCAAAACCCCCGTCGCTGCCCCAAAACTGGACAGTGCCTCAAGGCACACTGCGCCGCAACCGGACGGTTGCCGCGCACAAGCAAAGGCTTATTCCGCAGCAACTCCAGCCAAACCAGTCTCCGTGCAAATTGTAAAACGTCCGGCCCCGTTCACCGCTCCTCCCCAGCGGAATTCTCGCCGTCATAAAACCCGCCCCGTATATATTGCCCGCCACGGAGAAGACCTCCCGCAGCCGCCCTTGCGCGTCAATCCAGCACGTCACCCCGTCGTTCGTGCAGCGCACCAGTGGAACGCCGTTTTCCACCGCCCGAAAAACCGCCGCCGCCGCCTGTTGCCATTGGGCCGGCCCCTTGCCAAACCAGCCGTCGTTGGTCAGGTTCACCAGAAAATCCGTCTCGTCCCCGACATGTTCCCGCGCCTCCTCCGCAAACGCGTCCTCAAAGCAGATCAGCGCGGAAAACCGGGCGCCGGGATTCTTCATCACGAATTGGACCGGCTCCTTTCCCGGCGTGAACCCGCCCTCAATCGGCGTGACCCATTTCAAAAACGCCAGCCACCAGGGAACGTATTCCCCAAAAACCACCAGCCGCCGCTTGTGATAAACCGCCTCCACCCCCCCCTGCGGGTTGAGCAGGATGCTGCTGTTGAAATACTCCGTCGCGCCCCGCGCCGAAATCTCGCTCAGGTCTGCCGTGGTCAGCAGCCAGATGCCATGCCGGGCCGTCAGCCTGCCCAGCGCCGCCTGGTGCTCCGGCGTCAGGCTGGACAGCGTCCCTTCCGGCCAGATCAGCAGGCTCGCTGGCCCGGCCAGGGCCTGCTCCGACAGCGCCATCATTTGGTTCAGCCGCTCCTCATCCTCCGCCTCGTTCCAGATCGTGGTCTGCGCAAAGGCCGGCTGCGCCAGCGCCACCTTCAATTCCTCCCCTGCCGGCGCAATGGCCGCCACCCGGTTCACCCCAAGACTCGCCACCACCACCGCCGTCAACAGCGGCGCGCCCGCTTCACTCCACACCCCGCGCCCCGGCCGCCGCGTCAGCGAAAGCAGGGTCATCACCAGCGCCACCGACATCCAAACCGCCAGGAATGAAACCCCATACACCCCCGTGACCGCCGCCATTTGTATCAACGGCAGCATTTTGTATTGCGAAACACCCAAAAAATTCCAGGGAAATCCTGTCAACAACCGCCCGCGCGCCATTTCCAGCGCCACCCAAACCAGCCCGGTATTAAACGCCCAAACCCCGCGCCGCAATACCCCGGCGGAAAAAAATTCATCCAGCGCGCCGCGCGCCGAAAGTTCAGGCCCGGGCCGGGACGGCCCGATTCTCCAGCACACCCAGACCCAGAGCGCCGGAAAAAGCGCGCAATACGCGCTCAACCCAAACCAGGCGCAGGCCGGACCGATGGGAATGCCATGAAAAGGGTAAGGAATCGCCAGCAGCCAATAAAGCGAACTTAAATAATGCGCCAACCCGCCCGTCAACCCCAGCCGGAATGCCTGCCCTCCGCTGCACCCCAGCCCGCTGAACAGAATCAAGCCGGGCGCAACCCACGCCGCTCCCGCCAGCCCCAGGCCGGGAAAAGCCGCGCTCAACAAAAGCCCGCCCCCGGCCGCCAGCGCATGGCGCACCACCGAAACGCGATTGACCGAAATCTTTTTCAGATGGAAATAGTGCCCCGATCCTCAGGGACCTTCTGGGAGCGCGACCGTCCCGGTCGCATCCGCCGGCGTCTCGCCGACGGAATCCTCCCTCCAAAGCCGGCCCGCCTTTTGGCCAGGCTCGCAGGCGCCTCGCTAATGACTCGGGCAACAGTGCCCCAACCCCGGCCATGTTCAAAATAATTCTTGTCAGGCGGCTCCCCCGCCCCTCAACCGCCGCCGCTACCGCAGGGAGCGGGCGAATTTTTCCATGCGGCCCAGGCCCTTTTCCAAATTCTCCATGCTCGTCGCGTAGCTGATGCGCACATAGTCGTCCGCCCCAAAGGCAATCCCCGGCACCACCGCCACTTTTTCCTGCTCCAATAGTTTCGCGCAGAATTCCATGGATTTGAGTCCCAGCCCCGATATGTTCGGAAAAAGATAGAAGGCGCCCTTGGCGTTCACGCACGAAATGCGCGGAATGCTGTTCAGCTTCTGCCAGGCGTAAGCCCGCCGCCGCGCAAACTCCGCCAGCCACACCGCCAGATGATCCTGCGGGCCGTTCAACGCCGCCACCGCCCCTTTCTGCGCGAACGATGTCGGATTGCTCGTGCTGTGGCTCTGGATCGCGTCAATCGCCTTGGCGATCGGTTCCGGCGCCGCCGTCATCCCAATCCGCCAGCCCGTCATCGAATAGGCCTTGGCCAGCCCGTGAACCACGATGGTGTGTTCATAATGCTCCGGCGAAAAACCCGCCACGCTCACATGCTCGGCCCCGTCATAAACCAGCTTTTCGTAAATCTCGTCGCTCATGATGAGCACGTCGTTCTCCACGCATATATCCCCCAGCTCCTTGATTTCCTCCCGCGTGTAAAGCGAGCCGGTCGGGTTGCTCGGCGAGTTCAGGATGAACAGCCGGGTGCGCGGCGTGATGGCCCGCCGCAATTGCGCCGCCGTGATTTTGAACTCCGTCTCGTCGCTGGTGGGAAGGATGACCGGCGTTCCTTGCGCCAGCCGCACCATTTCGGGATAACTCAGCCAATACGGCGCGGGAATGATGACTTCGTCACCCGGATTGCACAGCGCCAGGATCACATTGCAGCACGAATGCTTGCCGCCGCACGAAATGATGATTTGCGACGGCTTGTAAGCCAGCCCGTTGTCGCGCTTGAATTTGTCCGCCGCCGCCTGCCGCAATTCCGGAATGCCGCTGCTGGGGGTGTATTTGGTGAACCCGTCGTTCAGCGCCTTGATCGCCGCCTCGACGATGTGCCGCGGGGTGGCGAAGTCCGGCTCCCCCGCTCCGAACCCGACCACATCCACTCCCTCCGCCTTCATTTGTTTGGCCTTGGCATCCACCGCCAGGGTGATGGACGGCGTCAGCGCCGCCGCCCGATTGGAAATTTTGTAGTTCATAAAGCCGCCCACAAATAACACCGTGCCGCCGGAGCGCAAGCCGGAAGTGCGTCATTCTTAAGTCTTCGGTGGCAGGGCGGGCAGTCCCCCCCGTGCGCCGTAGCCTTGGCGAAGGCGCATGCCCGCCGCACGACGCTCGTGCGCCGTTGCTTCCTCCGCCAATGCCCCTTCAATCCCCCAGACCATCGTACGCCTTTTGCCGCATGGCATTTCCCACCCGCGTGTAATCCGCCATTTGCCCGGGCAAAACAGGTTGCGCATAGCCGGGAGGGTAAGTCGCATTCATGGGTGCCTGCCAGTGCCAATGCTCGACGTGCCCGTCGGCGAACGACAAGTTGGCCCCCTGATTGTGCCGGTTGGAGGGCATGTCCCACCACTCCGGCCCCCATCCGGGCGACGGATATCCAAACTGCGGGTCTTCCAAGGTCATCTCATTCTCGTCTATGAAAACGAAAAGCCGGGCGGCGGGCGGATTGGTGATCGCAGCATAAGTCTGATAGCACGGCTGGGAAGCGTCCACCGGACCGAGCGGGGAAAAATACCAATTGGTCATCCAACCATAGCCGTTCACCGATTGGCTCATGTTATAGCTGCGGTTGCGCAACTGCGGCAGCAGGTTCCCATTCCCATCCTCGATGGTGGAGACATCCGAAGGACAATGATAAATCGCCGTCGAGGTGTTGTAGGGGAACAGCAGCCCTTGCTGGATATTGATGGTGGTGGTGTCCGTCCGGGCGTCGCCGGGGCACCACGAAGTCAGCACGTTGTCCTGGCTCGTGGCCATCCCGTTGGTGCCCACGCCCTCGTCATCAATCCAGTCGTTGGGCACGAATACGCCCGCGTAATCATCCGCGTAGAGGTGCCAGCAAAGCTGCAATTGCCGCAGATTGCTCTCGCAGTTGATGTTCCTCGCCGAATCCTTGGCCCGGCTCAACGTCGGCAGCAACAGGGCCGCCAGAATCGCAATCACCGCGATCACCACCAGCAATTCTACCAAGGTGAAAGCCGCCTCCTGCCGTTCCGCGCGACGGCTCGACAATGCTGAACTAAAACTGGTTCTGTAATTTTTCACCGCGAATCTTTTATGAGCAACTAATGTACTCTGATCCGCCGCAAAAATCCAGCCTGATGTAATCCATCAGTCCTGGGTGGCAGGGCGGGCAGTCCCCTGCCCGCCGCTCGACGCTCGGGCAACGTTGCTTCCTCCGCCAATGCCCCCTCAATCGGCCTGGCCGTCGAACACCTTTTGCCGCATGGCATTTCCTACCCGCGTGTAATCCGGCACTTGCGTGGGCAAAACAGGTTGCGCATAGCCGGGCGGGTAAGTCGCAGTCATGGGCGCCTGCCAATGCCAATGCTCAACGTGTCCGTCGGCGAACGACAGGTTGGCCCCCTGATTGTGCCGGTTGGAGGGCATGTCCCACCACTCCGGACCCCATCCGGGCGACGGATATCCAAACTGCGGATCTTCCAACGTCACCTCGTTCTCGTCCAAGAAAACGAAAAGCTGCGTGGGAGTTGGATTGGTGATGGCCGCGAATTTCGCGAAACAAGGTTGGATCGCGTCCACCGGCCATCCCTCGTTCGGGTCAACCAAAAGCGGATAGCCATTGACCGACTGGCTCATGTTGTAACTGCGGTTGCGCAACTGCGGCAGCGGGTTCCCGTTGCCATCCTCGATGGTGGAGAGGTCCGAAGGACAATGATAAATCGCCGTCGAGGTGTTGTAGGGGTACAGCAGCCCTTGCTGGATGTTGCTGGTGGTGGTATCCAACCGCGCGTCGCCGGGGCACCACGATGTCTGCGTGTAGTCCGCGCTCGTGGGTCCGTTGCTGCCCATGCCCTCGGTATCAATCCAGTCGTTTGGCACGAATACTCCCAAGTAATCGTCCGCATAGAGGTGCCAGCAAATCTGCAATTGCTTCAGGTTGCTCTGGCAGTTGATGTTTCTCGCCGATTCCTTGGCCCGGCTCAGCGTCGGCAGCAACAGGGCCGCCAGAATCGCGATCACCGCGATGACCACCAGCAATTCTACCAAGGTAAAAGCCGCCTCCTGCCGCTCCGCGCGGCGGCGCGACAATGCTGAACCAAAACGGGTTCTGTAATTTTTCACCGCGAGTCTTTTACGAGCACATAATGTACTCTGATCGGCCGCAAAAATCCAGCCATTTTTGATGCTTCAATCATGGCTGGGTAGGGCGGGCAGTCCCCTGCCCGCCGCACGACCGTAGTGCGTCGTTGCTTCCTCTGCAAATGACCCACGGCGGGCAGCGGAGTGCCCGCCCTACCTTTCCCGGCCCAACCATGACGGACGCATCACGTCCAGTAAAAGCAAGCCTGCATCCCGGCAACCTTAGTGGGACGGCTCGGCGGGTTCTATTTTTTTGGAGGCGTCCACGAGGCCCTTTTTGCCGGCTGTGACTTCCAGATGCAATTCGCGCAATTGTTTTGCCTCCACCAGGGCGGGCGCGTCGGTCATCAGGTCGGTCCCTTTGGCCGTCTTGGGGAAGGCGATGACGTCGCGGATGCTCGAGGCCCCGCACAGCATCGCCACCATCCGGTCGAAGCCAAGCGCAATGCCGCCATGGGGCGGCGCGCCGTACTTGAAGGCTTCCAGCATGTAGCCGAACCGCGCCTTGACCAGGTCGGGCGGGATTTGCAGGAGTTGCTCGAAGATCAGTTTCTGCACTTCCGGCTGGTGGATGCGGATGGAGCCGCCGCCCAGTTCCACCCCGTTGACCACGATGTCGTAATGCTGCCCGCGCACTTTCTTCGGGTCGCTGGCCAGCAGCGGGATGTCCGCGGTGACGGGGGCGGTGAAGGGATGGTGGCTGGAATACCAGCGGTTTTGTTCGCGGTCGAAACCGAGCAGCGGAAATTCGATGACCCACAGAAAATGGAACTGATCGTCGGGAACGGCCAGCTTGCCCTGGCTTTTGAGAACCTCGGCGCAATACAGGCGGATCTTGCCAAGGATCTCGCAGGCGTTGAGCCACTGGTCGGCGGCGAATAGTATCAGGTCGCCTTCCTCGATTTTCAATTTTTCGGTCAGCGCGGCTTTTTCGGCGGCGTTGAAGAATTTGACAATGGGGGATTTCCATTCGCCGTTTTCAACCTTGATGTAGGCCAGGCCGCGCGCGCCGAAGCTTTTGGCGTACTCCGTCATCGTTTCGATCTGGCCCTGCGTCGCCCCGGCCAGGCCCTTGACGTTGAGGGCTTTGACCACCCCGCCGGCGGCGATGGCGCCGCTGAAAACTTTGAACTTGCTGGCGCGGAATTCTTCGGTGAAGTCCGCCAGTTCCAGGCCGAACCGCGTGTCCGGCTTGTCGCTGCCATAGCGGTTCAGCGCTTCCTGGAAAGTCAGGCGCGGGAAGGGCCTCGGCGCCTCAATGTTCAGCGCCAGTTTCCAGATGCGCTGGAGCAGCCCTTCGATCAGCGCATAAATGTCTTCCCGCTCGATGAAGCTCATCTCCAGGTCCAGTTGGGTGAATTCCAGTTGCCGGTCCGCCCGCTGGTCCTCGTCGCGGAAGCACCGGGCGATCTGGTAATACTTTTCCACCCCGGCGACCATCAGCATTTGTTTGAATTGCTGCGGCGATTGCGGCAGGGCGTAAAAAGTCCCCGGCTCGCGCCGGTTGGGAACCAGAAATTCGCGCGCCCCTTCGGGCGTGGATTTGAAAAGAATCGGCGTCTCCACCTCGGTGAAACCCTGCTCGTCCATATACGTGCGCGTGGCCGCGGCCACTTTGCTGCGCAGACGAAGGTTGCGGGCCATTTCCGGCCGGCGCAAATCCAGGTAGCGATATTGCAGCCGCAGCTCTTCGTTGACCGAGCGCGCGATTTCCGGGTCGTCCACGGGAAATGGCAGGACTTCGGCCATGTTGAGAACTTCCAGCGTGGAGGCGGCCACCTCGATTTCGCCGGTGGCTATTTTGGGATTGTTCGTCCCGGCGGGGCGCGCCCGGACCTTCCCGGAGATGGTCACGACGCATTCGCTGCGCAACGACGCCGCCCGCTCGAATAGTTCCTTGGCTAAATCCGACGGATCAAACACCGTCTGCGTGCGCCCTTCCCGGTCGCGGATGTCAATAAAGATCAGCCCCCCCAGGTCGCGCCGGGAATGCACCCAGCCGGAGAGGACCACAGTTTGCCCGGCGTGTTCCGGACGCAATTCATTGCAGTGGTGGGTGCGTCTCATTCCCCATCAGACTTCGAAATCGAAGATGAGGATGTTGTCCAACAGGAGGAGCGCGCCGGCCTTGAAGCGTTCGTGCTCAGGATGCACCACGTAGGCGTCCCGCGCCGCGAGGTCGGCAAAGGTCATGATGAACCCGTGCGTCAGGCCCTGGTTTCGGCCCTCCGCGCTACAGCAGGCGCCGGAGACGTAGTCGTCTATGCCCGGCACTGATTCCGACAAATCCAGAACCTCCTCGAAAAACTTGTTGGTTTGTTCTTCGGTGGTTCCCTCTTTGAACTTGAACAGGACAATGTGTTTAACCTTAGACATGGGGTTAGATTAGATTTTTTTGGCTTCCGCTCAAGTTTTATTCCTGGCGGACGGGAATTCCCGACGGCTGGCTCATGAAGGGAAACCTCCCGCCCTCTCCCTCTCCTCCACACACTTGTGGAGGAGAGGGCCGGGGTGAGGAGGTTCCCACTCTCTCTTCCGGCCCTTCCTCTGCCAGCCGTGGCAATTCCCGGCTTGTGGGCAATCGCTCCAGTTGTGGTTGGGCTTGCAATGATCCCGGTTTCATTTGGCGGCCAGCGCCGTTTCCACCGTTTGCACCAGGTCCGCGTTCTCGGGCTGGACCCGGTTGGCGAAGCGTTTGATCACCTTGCCATCCCGGCCAATGACGAACTTGGCAAAGTTCCAATCAATCTCGCCCTTGGGACCGGGGATGTCGGGATCTTTGGTCAGGGCGGCATAAAGAGGATGTTGTTCGGCCCCTTTGACATGGATTTTCGCCATGAGCGGGAACGTCACGTGGTAATTGTCGGTGCAGAATTTGACAATTTGCTCGGCCGTGCCCGGTTCCTGCGCGTTGAAATCATTGCAAGGCACACCCACGATCACCAAACCCTTGTCCTTATATTTTTCATACATGGCTTCCAGTCCCTTGTACTGCGGGGTGTTGCCGCATTTGGAGGCGACGTTGACCAGCAGGATGACTTTGCCGGCGTAGGCCTTCAGCGAGGTGGGCTTGCCGTCAATGTCGTTGAGTTTGATGTCCTGAATGTCGGCCGCGCCCGCCACCTGGGCGGCCAGCAGGACACAGAGCAAGGATAAAACAACTTTCATCGGGATATATTCGCGTTCCTTCGCCAAAAGTCAAATACTCTTATGCGTCAGGAAGAACCCCCTCTCCTCCGGCCCTGTTTCCGGGGAGCACATGCGCCCTCGCATGTCCCAGCCGGCGCCTTCGCCGGCTGACCCCCCCCGCTTCCCTGCGGTAGATGGGGAGACTCCGTCGAGCCGAAACCGCTGCTTTGCCTCCAAAACCGTCGCGCCAAAACCCATCATTCCCCTGACCATCATTCCCCTGACCATCATTCCCCTGACCATCATTCCCTTCACCATCATTCCCCTGACCATCATTCCCCTGACATCTTTCCGGCCTTTTCCACCCTCCATCCTCTTTCTTCGCTTTGGTGGCGGCTTTGCCGCGCCGGGTAATCCGCGGTTTTTGATTCTGCCCTCAAGGCAGAGCCACTGTGCAAGCCGACGGGTGATGTGTTGGAGGGATGGGCTGTCCCGGCGCCCTCATTTATCATTTATACTTTATACTTTCTCCTTCACCCTCCTGCCGCGTGACTATTCTGCCTCTCATCCAACGCCAGTTGCGCGTGCGCGCCCGCAGCCGGGCCGTGTACTGGACGCGCTTTGCCGTGGCGCTGGTCGGAATCCTCCTTGGTCTGCGCGCGCTAAACCTGTCCGGCGGCCGGCCCGGCCCTTCCCAGGCCATCTTGGGGCAATGGGCCTTCCAAAGCATCGTCATCGCCGCGTTCATCCTCTGTTGCTGCGCCGGCTTTCTCACGGTGGACGGCATCAGCCGCGAGCGGCGGGAAGGGACGCTGGGGCTGTTGTGCCTGACGCGGGTCAAGGCGCTGGACGTGCTGCTGGGCAGTTTCGGAGCGGCGGGCATCACCTGCCTCTGCGCGCTCATTTCCATCCTGCCCGTCATCATGCTGCCGGTGCTGGCCGGGGGCGTGACGGGAGGAGAGGCGTTTCGCACCATGCTCGTTTTGCTTGACACCCTCCTCCTTTCCCTGGCGGCGGGTCTGTGGGCCTCCGCCGGCGCGCGCGGCTGGTTCCAAAGTGCGCGGTCCGCCGTGCTCCTGCTGCTGCTCATCATCGTGTTCCCCGCTTTTCCCGGACATCCTCCCCATGTTGATCTGGTCAGCCCGTTGGGCTCGTTTCGCTGCGCGGGCGATGCCGTCTATCGTTTTTCGCCGGCCCCCTTCTGGATCTCGCTGGCGGCCGTGCATGGCATTTCATGGCTCCTTCTCATCACCGCTGGATTCCGCCTGCGCCGTGCCATGCGTGAGGGAGATGGGACGACTGAAACGGTTGGCGCGGCCAGCCGGAAGGCCGCTGTGGCGCGCGAACCCAAGGCGGACACAGTTGATCCGGCGCGGTCGCGCGTGTTCACCTTGGTTTCCTGGAAGATTGGGTCTCCGAACATGGCGGACACGCTTGATCCGGTGAGATGGCTGGTGCGCCGCCAGCGCGGCCTCAAAGCCGTTATTTGGGCGGGAGCTTTGATCGGGGTGTTTGGTCAAACTGACTTCTGGTCGTTAATCAGGATGTTTGGCGCCGCGTTAATCGGGATGTTTGGCACCGGCCCGTTTATGCGGGGTATATCGCCCATCTTCATTTGGCCCGTGAGCCTGGCTTTGACCGCCGTGGAAGGGTGCCTGTTCGGCTGGGCCGCCAGCCGCTTCTTTATCGAGGGGCGGCGCACCGGCGAAGTGGAATTGCTGCTGACCACCCCCGTCGGCGCAACGAACATGATCTCCAGCCAATGCAAAGAGCTCCGGCGGCTTTTCGTCTTGCCTGTCATTGTCTTGATCCTTCCCCGAATTATTTTGGTGGCTTGGAGTTTCCCACAAATCAAGGCCTACGGAGGTCCCTTGGCGTCCAACTATTATTATCATTTTCTGGTCGCACAGTCCTTCACATGTCTGAGCGGATTGGTCCAAGTCGCGGCCCTGATTTGGGTTGGCCTTTGGTTCGGCCTGCGGGAGCGGTCTCAAACCACCGCCCTCGTCCGTGTTATCCTCCTCTGCCAGGGAGCGCCTTTTGTCATCGGTCTCGGCGGCTCGCTTCTCCTGACCTTCTTTGGCGTCCCGCGACCCACCTTGGCTTTCCCCGGGTTCTATTGGCTCTTTTTGTTGCCGCAAGTTGCGGTCCTTTTCTACTACTTCTGGCTGATGCGTTGGGCCAGGCGCCGTCTCGCCGCCGAATTGACCAATCCCTCCCCGGCCCCGTTCAACTTGTTCCAATCCATTGCCGGGGCCTGCGCGGGGCTGGCCGCGCTGGTGGACAAGGCCCGGCGCTGGCCCCCGGCCCCGGACGCGTGACGCCCCGCGGCGCGGGAATGAAAAAGGCCCGGGATTTCTCCCGGGCCTTTTGCAGCGTCTCGATCTCAGCGATCAAGACAGATGAGTTGCCTTACGGCAGACTGTGTGTAGCTGGCACGATTTGGCAGGTCGGCTTGGTGCCCACGTTCTGCGGGCTGTAGCTGGTGGCGAAGGTTTGCGCCGAGTCATTCGGGCAAACGGGCAGTTCGCCGGCCGATCCACGGCCCATGTAGGGCTGGATGTCCGTCCCGGCGGGAGTATCCGAGTTCTGCTTGTGGACTTCCAAGGCCCACTGGCCCTTGGCGCCGTCAATAATACGGAGGTTGCTGATGCAGGCATTGGTCTGCGAGGTGGTGCGGGCGCGAACAAAGTTCGGGATCGCGATGGCGGCCAGCAGGCCGATAATGGCGACAACGATCATGATCTCCACCAGGGTGAACCCGGCTTTGCGGTTTACTTTATTTTGCATATTTATTCGGAACCTTTCTGATGCGGCGTGAACATGCAGAAGACGGGTTTAGATTAATACAATCATGTTCACTGATTGCCTTCTGCAACCGCACCTTTGACTTTAGCACCCCCCATGCCAATAGCAAGCTTTTTCCGGCTTTTCTCACAATCCAACACTTCAGCAGTCCCATCATCCCCGCCCAAAGCCGCTGGCACGACGCCGGAATCGCCCGCAAAAAGTGGACGGGCCGCCCGGAAGCCAAGCCGGAGAATAGTTCCATGTTCCTATGGCAGAACAACTTGTGACTTGGAAAGTACTTTTTTTCCGGGCTGGAGCCGCGCCTATCTGATGTTTACTTACTGATGTCGAGGGTCAAGGCCTCGGTTCCAACGCCTCCCGCAAAAAATCCAGCGCGCGCTGGGAAATGGCGAATTTAAAGGTCTCCCGATCCACCGGACTGTACTGAAGCAAGACAGTCGTGTCTTTTTCTTCGGACAATGCGATGAAGGCCGTGCCGACCGGTTTATCCGGCGTGCCGCCCCCAGGCCCGGCTATCCCCGTCACCGCCAGCGCGTAGTCAGCGCCCAGAAGCCGGCGCGCGCCCTCGGCCATTTCCCGCGCCACGCCTTCGCTGACCGCCCCATGCTGGCGCAAGGTCTCCGCCCGGACTCCCAGGAGGTCTTGTTTGACCCGGTTGCTGTAGGCAACCACCCCGCCAAGAAAGACCGCGCTCGAACCGGGGACGTTGGTCAGGCGATGGGCCAGGAATCCGCCAGTGCAGGATTCGGCCACCGCAAGGGTTTCCTGGCGGCGGGTCAGCAGACCAATCAGCACCGATTCCAGCGTGTCATCCCCTGTGCCGAAAATCGCCCGGCCAAGCAGTCTCTCCACCCGGGACAGTCCTTCGGTCAGCAGAGCGCCTGCCTTATCGCCGCGCGCCGCCAGGCGGACATCCACTTCGCCGACGCGGGCGCAGTAGGCCACTTCCAGACCCTCGCCAGCCAGCGGCTGCAACGCCCCGGCAATCTTCTCTTCGACGACCGATTCCCCCAAGCCGGTCGTCTTGATGGTGCGGCAAAGAAATGGGGAGGCGGGCGGAAATTCCCGGCGCAGCAAGGGAACGACCGATTCCAGGAACATGGGCCGCAATTCGCGCGGCGGGCCGGGCAGAAGGATGAGGCGTTTGCCGGGGCCGGCTTCCATCGCCAGGCCGGGCGCGGTGCCGTTGGCATTGGGGAATACCAGCGCCCCTTCGGGGATCATCGCCTGCACCTGAACATGCGCCGGCAAAGCGCGATGCCGCTCGGCAAAAAACTGTTCGATCCGCGTCAGCGTGGCCGGGTGCAGGACAAGTTTTCGCCCCAGCATTTGCGCGATGCACTCCCGCGTCAGATCGTCGCTGGTGGGACCCAGACCGCCGGTGGTGATCACCAGATCGGCCCGCTGCAACGCCTCGCCCACCGCAGCCTGGATTTGCCGGCCCTCGTCGGGCACGCAAACCTGGCGTGAGACCTCGTAGCCCAGGTCGGTCAATTGGCGGCAAAGCCATTGCTGGTGGGTGTTGAGCACGCGCCCGACCAGCAGTTCCGCCCCGGTATTGATCAGTTCGATCTGCATCTGCCGGTCATTTTTGGGTTCGTTTCTGCGAAATGGTGGGACAATATGGCGCAGTCGTCTGCTCGTTGTTAATCACAAGTAGTTGTATTGCAATGACTTACAAACATTCCTGGCATTTGAGGAAATGGGTTCGTTTTGCAAAAACATGATTTTTGGGGCCGAGCTGTATTGAAATAGGCTCCCGGGACAGGCCGCGCCAACCCAAAGCGGCTGGAGCAGCATCACCGGCCTTGCCCTGCGGCTCCCTGTCTTCTTCGACTTTCATGCTGATGAATTTAGCATAGGTTCTAATTCATGTCCATAGAAATATAGAAGTTTTTTCGCGTCCTCCCGGAAGCGCGCCCGGCCCAGGAAGCCTTCCGGGGGACAGCGGAGAACTGGCAAGCGGCCAAGGCGCAGCGCGGCACAGCCGCAACCAAAGGAATTGAACTGCGGATGAACGTGGATTGACGCAGATACGGCAAACTGATTTGAACAGGAGAACGCTGAGAACGCAGAGTTCTTTCTCCGTTCCCGCCGTGCCCGGCCCATGCAGCCTTCCGGGGGACAGCGGAGAACTGGCAAGCGGCCAAGGCGCAGCGCGGCACAGCCGCAACCAAAGGAATTGAACCGCGGATGAACGTGGATTGACGCAGATACGGCAAACTGATTTGAACAGGAGAACGCTGAGAACGCAGAGGTCTTTCTCCGTTCCCTCCGTGCCCTCCTGTTCCAAAATTCTTCATCTGCGTCCATCTGCGTGATCTGCGGGCAAAGGTCTTTTCCCGTTCCCTCCGTGCCCTCCTGTTCCAAAATTCTTCATCTGCGTCCATCTGCGTGATCTGCGGGCAAAGGCCTTTTCTTGTCACCTCATTCATTTCGTTCTGCGGGAAGAAAACTGATTTGAACAGGAGAACGCCGTGACCATCCGGCGGTTGCGGGGCATTCTGAAACGCAAGCCGGGCGAAAAGCCGCTGGTGGAGGAAATGGCGGAGCACAAACGCGCGGAAATAGAACTGGAGGAAGCTAAATATGCCCGCAGCGCCGGTTCTCGATAGTTTCGCCCTGCTGGCGCTGTCCCGGGACGAACCGGGCGGGGAGGCGGTGTCGCTGCTCCTGGAACGCGCCGGCCAGCGCGACCAGCCGGTCCACATGACGGAGGTAAACTACGCCGAGGTGCAATACATTGTGCGGATGAAGGACGGCGACGCCGCCTGGGCAACCATCGCCAAGGAATTAAAAGCCGCGCCGATAGAATTTCATCCCGCCGACCGCCGCCTGGCCGATCTGGCCGCCGACTTCAAAGCCCGTTACAAGATCAGCCTGGCCGATGCCTTTGCCGCCGCGCTGGCCAAGGAAAAGAAAACCGAACTCGTCACCGGCGCCCCGGAGTTCAAGCCCCTGGAAAAGGAAATTAAAATCCACTGGCTTGAACGCTCACGACAAACCGAATGTGACTCATAGCCGATAGACTGATTGCCGACAAGACGGTCTAATTCGCGCATGCCACAGCGCGACGCGACTCTTTCACAGTTTGGTCAAAATGTCCGCAGGTTTCGGGAGGCCAAAGGTCTTTCACAAGAAGCCTTGGCCGAGCTGGCTGGACTTGACCGCACTTACGTCAGCGATATTGAACGTGGCCGTCGAAACCTTGGAATCAAGAACGTTGCCCGGCTGGCCAAGGCTCTTGGCTGCACCACAGGCGAACTTTGCAAAGGGGTGGGAGCGTGAGTACGCCCGGCAAATCCAAAGGCCCCCTTTTGAAGGAAGAGGGACCGGCTGCCAACGCAAACGGAAGCAACACAAATCACAAAATCCGGACACTGGACCTGTTTTGTGGCGCGGGGGGCAGCAGTTGGGGCGCGCGCAAAGCCGGCGTTAAGATTGTCGCCGCATTCGACCTGTGGCCTCTGGCCAAGGAAGCACACGAGGCAAATTTCCCCGAAGCCGAATTCATTCCTGGACGGTTGGAGCAACTGGATGTTGATGCGCTAGTGGCACGGCTTGGCAGAATTGACCTTATTCTTGCCTCCCCGGAATGCACCAGCCACAGCCCGGCAAAGGGCAACAAGCCGCGGTGCGAAAAAAGCAAAGAAACCGCGTTCCAGGTCGTGCGCTTTGCTGCGGCATTCAAGCCGCGCTGGTTGGTGATTGAAAATGTTGTGAGCATGAGACGCTGGAAACGCTACGCCGAGTTCAAGCAGGCACTGCAAGCACTCGGTTACAAATTGCGGGAGCAAGTTCTCAATGCATCCAACTTCGGTGTGGCACAATCCCGCCGACGATTGTTTTTGACTGCCGACCTCAACCATGAGCCTCCGAAAATCAATCCACGCAAACGCACCTTCAAAAAGGTGGCTGGGATTGTGGATTTGAACGGCACTTATCCGTGGACTCCGCTGCGCGCACCCAAGCGCGCCACCGCCACGCTGGAACGGGCGGAACGCGGCATCGCCGCAATGGGTGCCGACAAACCTTTTCTGCTTGTCTATTACGGTTCCGACGGCGGCGGCGGCTGGCAAAAACTGAACCGTCCGTTGCGCACCATCACGACCGTGGATCGCTTCGCCCTGGTCAAGCCGGACAAGGCACACGGCCACGTCATGCGGATGTTGCAGGTGCCGGAACTTCAGGCGGCCATGGGAATGCCGGCAAAGATGAAATTGGAAGCTGGCACACGCCGCGACCGCGTCAAGATGATTGGCAATGCAGTTTGCCCGCCCGTGATGCGCCAAGTAATTAAGACGCTAACCGTTTCATAAGGACAATCTCATTATGGCGAGTTCAGAATTAGACAAAGGAATAGCTCTTCGCCCGAGGGCCAGATTGCTGCGGACGTTGGGAGAAGAATTGATCAGCAGCGAAGTGGTTGCCGTAATGGAGCTGGTAAAAAATGCATATGATGCTGACGCTACCCATGTCCTCCTACGATTTTCGGGGCCTTTGGAGCCGGGTAAGGGCTGTATCGAAGTACTGGACAGCGGTCACGGAATGGACCTAAAGACCCTTCAAACAGTCTGGATGGAACCAGCAACCTCATCCAAACGAGGCAAAGTTCGGAGAACGGAAAAATTCCATCGGCGTTTTCTTGGTGAAAAGGGCATTGGGCGTTTTGCATCATCCCGTTTGGCGGATGAGCTTGAGGTCGTATCGCGCAAGGAAGGCACTTCAAATGAGGTTTATGGAATTTTCGACTGGCGACAATTTGATGACGATGAAAAATATTTGGATCAAATTTTGATATTATGGGAGGACCGCAAGCCGATTGAGATCCAACCGGGTGGCATCATAGATTTGCTCTGGAAAGATGGTGAAATGCCGCCTCCGCGCCAGCGCGCAAAGGGCACGATTCTTCGGATGCGGAGTCTTAAACAACAGTGGGAGGCAAGTCATTTTGAGGCGTTGCGGCGTGGTTTGGCTCGACTGGTTTCGCCGAAATTCGCCAGGAAGAAGGATGATGATAAAGACCCTGGCTTTGAAGTAGAAATGGCGTTGCCACCTGAGTTCTCTCAATTTAGTAGCAAGGTTGAACAGCCTGCAATTCTAACGCACCCTCATTATGTCCTCAGCGGCTTTATAGATGCGACCGGTGATTTTTCCATTAACTACAAGGTATTGGCAAAAGGAATTGATCAACCATTCAAAGGTCAATTTGTCCGCCTCAAGGATGCAAAGGGAAGGTTTGAACTTCGGAACATCAAGGAGACAGAGTCTACAAAAGACGATACACCTACGGAAACAAGACAAATTGAGTGCGGTCGTGTCGAGCTTGAGCTGAAGGTATGGGATCGCGATGAACTTGGCAACGTCGTACAGAAAACAAGTTCGACGATTCAGGATATTCGAAGTGATTTGGATGCCTTGGCTGGAGTTAACATCTATCGTGATGGTTTTCGCGTGCTTCCGTACGGAGAACCAAAGGACGATTGGTTGCGTTTGGATTTACGCCGCGTCCAAAATCCGACGCTCCGACTTTCAAACAACCAACTTTATGGGGTTGTCCAAATTTCTGCAGACACCAACCCGAAACTTAGGGATCAATCAAATCGTGAAGGTCTTGATGAAAACCAAGCTCTTCGTGATTTGCGTGATATTATTACGAGCTTGTTGAGTCGTCTTGAAACGCTCCGCTATGACTCACGGCCACACACTATTGGGAAAGGGGCAAGACCTGTGGGCGGCTTGTTCACAGGATTTGACCTTAAACCCCTCGCTGATTATGTCGCCAAGCAGTTGCCGCAAGACAAACAGGCCAAGGAACTGGTCGAACGAACGGAGCAATTATTTGGTGGCCAGCTCAAGGAGATTCAAAGTGTTCTCGGACGATATCAAAGGCTCGCGACATTAGGTCAACTTATAGATCACGTCCTCCATGAGGGGCGCCAACCAATCGCCTCCATCAACAGCGAGGCGGCGCTCGGTCTGGAGGACGTTCAACGTGCTGAAGAACTAGCAGGCAGCTTCGTCTCCAAAGCGGCGGGGCGGTTTACCGTTATCCGCAAGCAAGGCGACGTATTGTCCATTGCTTTTAAACGAATGGAGCCGTTCAGCGGCAGACGACGTGGCCGTCCAACCCAACTGTATCTCGAGGAAATTATCCGCGATGCTTTCGCGGTGTTTTCAGATGATATTTCGCGGCTCAATGTAAAAGCAAAGTTGCCGCGCACTCAAACGCTCGTTCGCGTGGATCCTGCTGAATTTCAGGAGGTGATTATTAATACTCGGTTAAGTAGTCAGGATGAGTTTTCGAATTTCGTCTGACACCAGGGGCACTTACCGGAGAGATGAATCAGCGCCGCTTGGAGTTGTTTGCGAATCATCGGCAAGGTCACACCAG
>JBEKVM010000083.1:0-25502 GCA_049513975.1 Verrucomicrobiota bacterium
GATTACACATCGTAGTAGAGATGGAATTCGTAGGGATGGGGACGCAGGCGCAGGGCGTCCACCTCTTTGCGCTTGGCCGCCACCCACATTTCCAGGAAGTCGGCGGTGAAGACGTCGCCTTTCAAGAGAAAGGCATGGTCTTTTTCCAGCAGATCCAGCGCCTCGCCCAGGCTGGAGGGGACTTGCGGGATTTTCTTCAGGTCTTCCGGCGGCAGTTCGTACATGTTTTTGTCCATCGGCTCGCCCGGCTCGATTTTGTTGAGGACGCCGTCCAGCCCGGCCAAGAGCAGGGCGGCAAAGCAGAGATAGGGATTGGCGGCGGGATCGGGCGGGCGGTACTCAATGCGCCGGGTTTTGGGATTCTCGCTGTAAGTGGGGATGCGGATGGCGGCGCTGCGGTTGCGGGCGCTGTAAGCCAGATTGACCGGGGCTTCGTAGCCGGGGACCAGGCGTTTGAAGGAGTTGGTGGTCGGGCTGCAAATGGCGCAAAGGGCCTTGGCGTGCTTGAGAATGCCCCCAATGTAATAGAGGGCCATCTGGCTCAAGCCGGCGTATTCCTTGCCGGCGAACAGGGGCCGGCCGCCTTTCCACAGGCTTTGATGGGTGTGCATGCCCGAGCCGTTGTCGCCAAAAAGGGGCTTGGGCATCAGGCAGACGGTCTTGCCGTGGCGGCGGGCCACGTTCTTGATGACATACTTGTAAAGCATCATGTTGTCGGCCGTGCGCACCAGGGTGTCGAAGCGAAAATCAATCTCGGCCTGGCCGCCGGTGGCCACTTCATGATGCTGGCGCTCGATCTTGATGCCCAGTTCCTCCATCACCAGGCACATCTCGGTGCGGATGTCCTGCTGGGTGTCGTGCGGGGCGACCGGGAAATAACCCTCCTTGTGGCGGATTTTATAGCCCAGGTTGGGGGCTTCCTCCCGCCCGCTGTTCCAGATGGCCTCCTCCGAGTCCACCGAGTAGAAGGTGCCGTTGCATTTGGCGTCGAACTGCACGTTGTCAAAAATAAAGAATTCCGCCTCCGGCCCGAAGACGGCGGCGTCGGCCAGGCCGGTGGATTTGAGGTATTTCTCCGCGCGCCCGGCGATGCCGCGGGGGTCGCGGGTGTAGGCCTCCTTGGTGCCGGTCTCGGCGATGGTGCAGGTCAGGGAGAGGGTGGGCACGGCGCAGAACGGGTCAATGAAAGCGGTGTCCGGGTCGGGCATGGCCAGCATGTCGGAGGCCTCGATGGATTTCCAGCCGCGGATGGAGGAGCCGTCGTCAACAAACTTGACATCAATCATTTTCGCGCCCTGCTTCTTCGCCAGTTCTAATACGCTCTTGGGAGTGTTCATGCTTGTCTCGTTTATTTGTTTTGCTTGTCGTTGCCGGCCATTGATGGCCCTGGTTTTGGAGAGTTTGATTTGGTTTGGTTCGTTAATGTCCTGTTTTGAGCAACTCTGCCCTCTCCAACACCGCCGCTGAATCAGCAGATGGAATGCCACTTGCCTGCCGCTTGTTATAAAATTGTAATAAACAGGCCGCTCAACCCCGGTTAGGCAGCTTTTTGGGGCCTCTTTTTCTTCCTTTTAGATGTCGAAGTGGGTTACCGGCTGTATTTTTTTGCTCATCCTGTGCAGTTTCTTCTCAAGGATCTGGAAATTCGGGCAGCGGCGGAGTCGCGCCTTCGCAGGAACAGACATACCGGGCCACCTGGTTGGCCCGGCGGTTGATGGCTTCGAGCGGCTTTCCAGACAGCACACCCACCGTCAGCGCCGCTGTAAAGGCATCGCCAGCCCCGACGGTGTCCTTGACCGCAACGGGTTGGCTGGGATCATCCGCCCATTGGCCCCCGCAATAGAGCAGGCTGCCCTGCGCGCCGCGGGTCAGGCACACCAGGCGCTGGGCGTGCAGCCGCGCCAGCCCTTCGATTTGCTGCCGCGCACTCCCGCGCAAACCCAGCATGTCCGCCAGCACAGGCAGTTCGGCATCGTTGCATTTCACCATATTGGCCAGGCGGAGCGATGTCTCGATGATCTCCCGCGAGAAATAATTTTGGCGCAGGTTGAGGTCCAGTATCCGCAACGCGCCGGGGCGAACGGCCGCCAGCAGCGCCCGAATCGTGCTGCGCGCCGGCTCGCGGCGCTGGGCCAGGGTGCCGAAGGCCACCGCGTCCGCTTGGGCAACGGCGGCGAGAGCGGTTTTTTCCAGGGCCAGACGGTCCCAGGCGACATCCTCGTGAATGGTGAAGCGCGGCTGGCCATCGGCCGAAAGCTCCACGCTGACCGTTCCCGTCGGGGCGGACGGATCGGCTTGAATCTCCGCAACCGGCAGGCCGAGAGCTTGCAGCCGTTTTATCATTTCCGCGCCCAGGGCGTCCTGGCCGACGCGGGAGATCACGCCACTGCGCGCGCCCAAGGCACGCGCGTGAAACGCGAAATTGGCGGGCGCCCCGCCCAGTTGTTTGCCGGAGGGCAGGAGGTCCCAGAGAATCTCTCCGATGCCAATGACGTTGAAACTCATTCCATCGTTTATTTGACAGTGAGCTGGAGGCTTTCGCTGTGGCTATTGAATTCAGGCGCGTAGAGGCACTGGATTTCCGCAATGCCGGTCTGGTATTCGCCCCGAAGCTGGACGCGGCTTGAATACTCAAAGACGTAAACCCCCTTGGGCAGGTAATCTATGAAGAAATGGCTCGCCGTGTCGCGCGTGCTCTCGTAATACGCCAGGCCATCCTGGTATTTGTAGCGCGACAGCACATTGACCGGCTCGGTGCCGCTGCCGCGCTGGTCTTTGAGATGGACGTATTCCATGTCGCGATCCGTGCGCAACTCGATCCGCACGACCAATTCATCGCCCACGGCGAGAGCTCCCTTCACCGGCTGCAGCACCGGGCCGCGCGCCGTGTTGACTTTTGTGAACAAAGTTTTTTTCAGCTTCAACGGCGTGCCTTCGGCAGGCGTGACTTTGCTCATGTCTTCAAAGTATTGCCAATACACGCTGCCCCACGCCACGCCCCGGTCGGATTTCTTCACGGTGATCTCCCCCAGCTTCGGTTTGATGTCGGCGGGCGCAAAACGGACTTCGTAATACCCGGTGCCCGGCTCCGGTTGATTGCGGATTTCGGATTGCGGATTGCGGATTGGCGAATCATTTTTGCCGGGCGTCACGTTGATGCCGCCAAGGGTCACCTCCACCAGCGCGGTGCTGGAAAGCAAATCGGCCCCGCGCAACAGCAGGGCGTACACCGCGTCCGCGGTGGCCTTGGTCGTCTTCCAATCCTGCGTTTGCTTTTGCTTGAGCAGCCAGACGCGGCAGTCCTCGACCGACTGCGGATCGTGCATCACTTCGTCAAAGGCCTCGATCATCAGCGCCTGCGTTTCAATCGGCGCGCGATACCACCACCAGCTCAGTTCGGTGTCGCGCCAGAACATGCCCATTTCCTGGTTGCTCACGCTGCGCTCTTTGATCGAGCGCATGATCGCCGGCGCCACCGCCAGGTTTTCGTCGCCGCCCCAGCGCTTGAGCGCGATGGCCAGTTGCCCTTGCGACTGGCGGCAGTTGGTTTGCAACCAGAATTTCCGCGACTGTTGCAGGAAAAATTCAACCGCTGTCTTGTGCTGCGCCGCAACCGGCTGGTCACTAAGGAAAAAGCTCCGGCCATACAAATACAACGCGTCCGTCGCGCTGGGCACGTAATCGTCCGGATTTGCCATATTCTTTTGAATGTCCGCGTAATGCTCGGTCATCCATTCATCCAGCCGCGCCAGCGCGCGCAACGCCGGCGCCGTCGCGATGTCCGCGCCCAGATGGCGCAGCCGGCCGAAACCGGTGACGATGTAAAGCGTGATGTAATCGTTGCCCGGCCCGCCGGGGAACCACGGCCAGCGCCCGTCACCCAGTTGCATTTCGGCCAACTTGCGCAAGGTGGCTTCGGTTTCATAATTCAGCCGGTTGTCGTCAAACAAAATTCCCACGTTGCGCCGCGCCTGGCTTTCGTTCTGCGCCTGCCGCAGCCACGGCGTTTCCTCGATCATGACCGATTTGAGGTCCTGATTTTTTTCCAGGGGCGAGTCGAGCGCCGGCGTGTTTTTCCACTGGTCGAACACGGCGCGGATTTTCGGATCGTGATTGGCAATGTGCCGCGCCAGCGTGTTGGCGTAGAGGCGGTTGAAGGTCTGCTCGCTGCATTCGTAGGGATATTCCATCAGATACGGCAGCGCCAGCACCGCGTACCACGCGGGGTTGGACACCATCTCAACCGTCACGCTCTGGCTCTGGAGCGTTTTGGATTTTCCGGATTCGGCCAGCTTTTTGAACTCAAATTTGTTCGTGGCCGGCCCGCGCACCGGCAGCGGCAAGGATTCCGTGACAAAAATGCGCCGCGACAAAACAGGCAGCCCGCCTTCTTCGCCGTCCGAAAGTTCGCCCGTCGCCGCCACGGCTTTGTAACTCAAAAACGGCGCGCCGTCCGGCACCGCAATGCGCCACGAAAAACTGCGCGATTCCTTTGCCGGAATGTCGAAGGCCTGTTCCGGTTTCGTGTTGCCGAGAAGTTTGTCAATTTCGGCAGGGCGCGTCACTCCGTGCGCGGCGTCGGCGGGCAGGGGACTGCCCGCCCTGCCGAAGACGTCCTCAAAGTTAAGGCGCACGCGCCCGTTCTGCCGTTTGTCGCTTTGGTTCGATACTTTTACGGTGAACTCGACCGTGTCGCCCTCGCGCAGAAATCGCGGCGGATTGGGCTGCACCATGATGTCCTTGGCGGTGACGGCGTGCCCGTCGAGAAAACCGGCGCGAAGCTTCTGATCATGCGCGAAGCCGAGGAAATGCCATTTCGTCAGCGCCTCCGGCATGGTGAACGTCAGGCGCGCGACCCCGTTGGAATCCGACATCAACTGCGGGAAGAAAAACGCGGTCTCGTCCAGATTCTTTCGCGCGCTGACGTTGCCCAAGTCAACTGCGCGGGAAGGAGTCCGCCCGGCTTCGCCGCCCGCGCCGCCGCCGCCGCCATCTTTCTTGGTAGCCACGGTGTCCATTGCGGCCCCTGCAATGCCCGCCGGGAGCGCTGCGGGCGCTTCCGCTGCTGATGCGGCTAATCTCGCCATCGGAGCGTTGGCATAGGCCAGCTTGTCCATCATCATTCCCTGTGCGTTGCCACCAAGGGCGAAAGCGCCGCCGCCAAAACCTCTGGAGTAACCATAGCCCCACAAATTGTCCGTCAGGTCAGACGGAAAATGGCGGTAAGTCATCTCCACCCTTTCGCCTCCCGGATTCCAATGGTCAAAGACTGGATTTAACTGGATGGCGAAATTCAAAAACTGCGCCTGCGCCGTCGAATAATCTTCGCGAAAAACCCCGAAACCGTGCTGCCAGTTGTGCGCCGCGAAGGCGTCCAGCGATTCGTCGTAAAGCGCCGCCACCATTTCCGCGACCGACTTCTCCGCGCCCGGCCCGGTGACGACCGCTGTCCAGGTTTCCTTCTGGCCCGGCAGCAATTTCGAGGTGAAATGTTCCCAGGTGAGCGCCAGTTCCTTGTTTTTCCACGGCACGGAAATCCTGTGCGATTCGAGATAAGCCCGGTTTTCGCGGACCTGCGTGAGGTGCAGCGTAAAGCCGCCGCGCAGCGCCTCCGTCACCGCCAGTTTGATTTGCTGCTGGGTCCGGCCCGGCCCGGTCCAAAACTGCCGGGTGATTTTGTTGCGCTGCTCGATCTCCACAAAAGCGCGGCCTTCCTCGTAACCCGTGCCCCACAGCGCCATGAATTCCTCGCCCGGCTGCATCTCCCACTTCGGCGCGGCCAGCAGATGAGGAATCTTGATCGCCAGCGCCGCGGCGTCCGGCTTCACCACGCGCAGCGGCAGCCTGCCGGTGACGCGCTTGCCAAAACGATCCTGCGTCTCCAACACCGCCCGATAGGCTCCCGCGCCGAGCGGGAACGACAGCTTCGCCGCGCCATTGGTGTCCGTGCTGAAAGGGTGTTCCGCCGCGACCCTGCCCAACGGCCAGTGGTTCGGATCTGTTAAATCGTTTTCGTCCCCGCTGCCGCCGCCGAACGGTCCGCCCCCGTAAAAATATCCTCCTGCCAGCGGCCCGCGTTGGACTTTTTCCGGCGGCTGCAACTCGTAGATTTTCACGCTGCCTTCCGCCGGCTGCGCCTCGCCGTCCAGCGTCTTCGTTGCGATGCTCAATTCCACCGCCTTGTCCCCGGTCTGCCAATCGTCCGCCGAAAGCATGGCTTCGAGCGCGGTGTAGCCGATCCGGACGCCGCGGTCCGCCGAGCGTGTTTCCCCCGCGCCGTCCGTCACGTCCGCGCTGATTTGGAAAACAAACGTCGGCTCGTCCTTTTCCAAAACCTTCGGGTCCGGTTTCGCCGTGAACTCAATTGTGAACGAGCCGTCGGTTCCGGTCCGCGCCGTGCCGTGGGCAATTTCCTGGCTCTGATTTTGCGGGCCGCGCCCCCACCAACCCCACCACCACGGCATGCGCACTTCCCGCACGATGCGATATTTGACTTCCGCGCCGTCCACCGCCGCGCCGGTGTAGCTCATGGCGTGGCCGGTGAGGCTGGCCGTTTCGTTCAGCTTCGCCGCCGTTTTCGGCGCGTCGAGCGTGACCTCGAACTTGGGACGCTTGTATTCTTCGACCCGGAATTGGGAGGCGCCTGACGCGCGCCCTTCGGCAGACAACATCATCGCACCCATCAGCCGGTCGCGCGGTGCGGTGAAGCTGCCGGCGAACGAGCCGTAATCATTCGCCCGCTGTGTTTGTCGGGCGACTTCCTTGCCGTTGGCATCGCGGAACACGACGGTCACTTGCTCGCCTTTGAGCGTCTCGTAGTTGTCCTGGGCCTGATCAGCCCAAATACATATTCCTTTGTATTGAATCATTTGCCCGGGCCGATAAATCGCGCGGTCGGTGAAGAATACGGTCGCCGCATACGGGCCTCGTTCCTGGCGCTGGTTCCACTGATACCACCAAATGTCCTGCGCCGAGGCCAGTTCCCTCCCGTTGTGGCGCGCGCGAAAAAGGTAGTTGCGATTTGGCTCCGGCTTCATCGAGAAAAATCCGTTCGTGTCCGTCGCCAGATTCGAATCGGCCACGCGGTTGCCATTGTTGTTGTCCTGATGCCAGACGGAAATCTGCGCGCCGGCGACCGGTTCGCCGGAAT
Source organism: Verrucomicrobiota bacterium (assembly GCA_049513975.1). GTDB lineage: Bacteria > Verrucomicrobiota > Verrucomicrobiia > Limisphaerales > Palsa-1400 > JBEKOF01. The sequence goes on from JBEKVM010000083.1 coordinate 7,151, forward strand.
TGGCCTCCAGGACGAATCCCTCGATATTGCCGCCGCGTGTGCGCGTGATCAGCGCCAGATCGCTCACCCAAACCTCCGCCATCGAAACGAAGTTCTCCTTTTCGCCAAAAGCCTCGTCGTGGCTCGCGGCGATGAAGTAATAGCCCGGCTTCAAATTCTCCGGCGCGCCCACCTCGAAGGTTTTCTCCTTGAAATCGGGTGTCGGCGGCAGTTTGGCGGACCAGGAGAGCGCGGGGGCTTTGGCCAGAATTTCCCGCCGCTCCTGGTCGCTCAGATTTTCGGGGCGATGATGGTTCCGTTGCAGGAACATTTCCCAATCCACCGGAATGGCCCGAAAATAAATGACATCCGTATTTCTGTAGCGAACGGTTATTTTCGGCCACGGCGCGTTCCAGACGCGCTCGGTGGTGATCCCCGCCGACTGGGCCTCGATTTCGATGACCAGATTGCGGCAGAGTTTCCCGCCCGGTCCGTTCGGATAAAGTTTTGCGCCGCGACCGGCCAGTTCGTGCGCCGCAACCAAATCGCCTTCCTGCTGTAGCACGCGGGCTTCGCGTTCGCAGGCCAGCGCGGAGATGGCGAAATCGGCATAGTAGTCGCGGATGAAGGCTTGGAGCGCGGCCTTGTAACGCGCGTTCTTGTCCTCGCCGAAGGCCGCGTTCCAGCCCCAGGTCAGCCGCTCCAGATCAGCCGCGGCAAACGCCAGCCGGGGTGCCGGCTCGTTCTGATGAAAGCGCAGCAGGTCGCGATCAAGGTGAAGCGCCCTCACCGCCGCGGCATTCGTATCGCCGGCCAGCCGATCCACCCAACTCAGAAATTCCGCCGCCGAAAGAAAAATGGGACTGTCCGCCGCCAGCGCGAACGCGTCCTCGGGCTTGGCCGCCGCCTGTTCGCCCGATGTGTAAAACTCCAGCGCCTCGTGCGCGATGAAATCGTAGAGCGTGGGCCGCCACGCTTCGGGCATCGTGCCTTTTTCGATCAGGTCATCCCACGCGCCGATGGGGGTGGCTTTGAGCATTTTTTCCGCCGCGAGCGATTGCTGAAAATGCCGGTCAATTTCGGCAAAAAGCCGCGGCAAATCCCAGGTCGTGAAATCTTTTCCCGGCGCCTGGGCCGTCGCCGTGCGCTGCAGGAAGCGCCAGCGATTCTGCTGGAAGTACTGCCAATACCAATGCGCCAGCAGGGTCTCCAGCACCGGCGTCATTTCCTTCGGGGCGCGTGCCATTTCCGCTTCCAGCCGGACAATTCTTTCCTCCGGTTTGTTGCCTTGAATGTTTCCTTCCAGCGCGATCTTTTTTGCGATGGCCTTGGCCGCTTCGGGGTAAGCCTTGTCCTGGAGCGCGCCGGCGATGATCGGTTCCAGGTTGGTAATGGCTGTTTTGGGCAGGCCCTTTTGAACCGCGTCATTGACCTGCCGCCACAAATCGTCCCGCTGGCCCGCGCTCAACGAGAAATGGGTTGCCAGCATCACTGCAAAGGCGAGGAGCTTAAGTGTTCGTTTCATAATCCAATCGCGTCGGACAACAGGACATTCCTGCTGACCGCTCTGCCCAGTTAGACGGCAAGCCGGGCTTTTTCCTCCCGCCGGCCTTGTCCAGGACCGCCGTCCGGCGGTCAAGGCGCTGTGGCCGGTGGTTGCGCCAGATTGACTCGTAATCGTGGTCGTCAGATTAAGATTAGCAGAGGGAAATCGCCACCCCAAAATGCGACAGGTCCCCTAATATGAGCCTGATGGAGCGGGCCGGCGGCCGAGGCTCCCGGCGGATTTAATCCGCCCGATCGCCGTCAGGATTCCATGCAGCAGCGCCTGTGGGTTGGGCGGGCAGCCGGGAATATAGACATCCACCGGAAGGATGGAATCCACCCCGCCGCAAGTGGCGTAATTCTGGCCGAAGATGCCGCCGCTGCAACCGCACGCGCCGACCGCCACGACCAGTCGCGGCTCGGGCGTGGCTTCGTAGGTTTTCCGCAAAGCCAGTTCCATGTTGCGCGTGACAGGGCCGGTCACCAGCAGCAAATCGGCATGCCGCGGCGATGCGACGAAATGAATTCCGAAACGCTCGATGTCATAGACCGGGCTGTTCAGGCCGGCGATTTCCACTTCACAGCCGTTGCAGGAACCGGCGTCCACCTGGCGGATATGCAGGGAACGCCCGAACATTTTCTCCGCCTGCTCTTGCAGGCGGCGTCCCAGAGCCTCAAAGGACTCCCCTTCCGCCGGCGAAGGTCCGCCGCCCGGGGGCGCTTCCGCCGCCGCCGGCGAAACCAGCCGCTCGTGCGAGCCGTCCTGCTGGAGACTGTAGCCGGCGCTGCTCACCAGGTCGGCGCGCCGGCTGGCGGCGCATTCGCACAGGTTGGTCATGCGGATCCCCGCGCCCGCCTCGGCGCAAAGGCCGCAGAAGATGCACTTGCCCAGATCCAGCCGCGCCACCCGCACGCCCTTGGCGTCCTCGAACGAGATGGCGCCGGTGGGACACACCGCCGCGGCGGGGCGGGCGTCCTTCCAGTTCGCCCACTCAATTTCCGGACACCCGCGCGCGCGCGCCGAGACTTCCGCCGGGGCCACCGGGTAGCGGCCGGTCACGATCCCCGTCTTCAAACTTTGCCGAATGATGTCAAACATAATCAGCGGTCCGTCCCCGAATAGGAGAGGTTGAAACTTTTGTTGACTGCCGGGAAATCCGGGATGATGTTGCCCAAAATCGCCTCGGTCAGGGCCGGCCAGTTTTGCAGCGAGGGATCCTTGATTTTGCACCGCGCCAGCCGGTTGCCGGGCGCGGTGTGGATCCAGTGAAAAATCTCCCCGCGCCAGCCTTCCACATACCCCAGCGCCACCCGGTCGGGCGGGATTTCGCCAAGGGCGGTCGCGATCGGGCCGGGGGGCAGCTTCTCCAACACTTGCCGGAGGATGGCGCAGGATTGGAACAGTTCCTCGCGCCGCACCACCATGCGGCGCTGCACGTCGCCCTCGGTGAAAACCGGCACGGTGAACTGCACCTCGTCGTAAAAGGCGTGGGGAAAATCCCGCCGCAGGTCGTGATCAAAGCCCGAGGCGCGCCCCGCGATGCCCACGATGCCCAGATTGGCCGCCACTTCCGGCTTGAGCACTCCGGTCGTTTCCAACCGGTCCCGCGTGCCGGAATTGGAGCGGATCAGTTCGACCAACCCCGTGAACTCTTTCTCGAACCGGTCCACCAGCGCCGCCAGGGCATGAAGCTGGCCCGCGTCGAAATCAAATCGCACCCCGCCCGGACACGCCATGCCGCGCAGCAGACGGTTGCCCGTCAATTCCTCGTTCAGGCGCAGGACGCTCTCCTTCAGCCGCATGGCGTGCATGTTGGCCGTGACGAAAGCCACGTCGTTGCAGATCGCGCCGATGTCGGCCACGTGGTTGTAGAGCCGCTCCAACTCCAGGCAGAGCGTGCGCAGCGCCCGCCCCCGCGGCGGCGCTTCCTTTCCCGCCGCCCGTTCCAGCGCCTGGCAGAAGGCGGTGGCGTGCGCGAAGCTGGAATCGCCGGAAATGCTCTCCGCCAGCCGCACCCCATGCGCCACCGGCAGCGTCTCAAACAATTTCTCAATCCCCTTGTGAACGTAAAAAAGCCGCAGTTGCAGATAGAGCACCGGCTCCCCCGCCACGCTGAACAGAAAGTGGCCCGGCTCAATAATGCCCGCGTGGACCGGGCCGACCGGCACCTGAAACACCCCTTCGCCTTCCACCGGGCGGAACTTGTGCCGCGTGCCGGTGAAGGGCGGCAACTGGGTCCGCGCCGCGAAGTCCTTGCGCAGCGGCCAGACCTCCGGCCAGTCGTCGTGCAGCACGCAGCGGTTGGGGTTGGGATGGCCGATCAATTTGATGCCAAACAAATCCTGGATTTCCCGCTCCTGCCAGTTGACGGCGTGAACGGCGTTGGTCAGCGAAGGCAGTTCCGGCTTGTCCGCCGGGATGGGAACGCGCACCAGCACGAAGCCGTGCGCGGAGTCCAGGACGTAAAGGTAATAGACAAAAAACACATTTTGCCCGGCGCGCGCGTCCTCGGCAAACAGGCCGGCGAGGCGGGCGTTGTGTTTTTTGTAAAGCGCCGAGCAAAAGGCCCCGGCCAGTTCCACTTTGGTGTGCAGGTAAAGCTCGTTGGCCTGCGGGGCGCGCGCCTCTTCGATTTGCGCGCCGAAACGGTGCGTCAATTCGTCAAGCACAATTTGCAGGCCGGGCAGCAGGTTCATGGAGCGACTCCTGTCGTTTGCGCGGCGCGGCGCGCCAGTTCATAAAGCGGGGCGGGCAGGAACAGTCCCAGCGTCACCACGGGCGCGGCCACGAGCAGCATCGCCCCCAGCTTCCAGCGGCCTTCCGCGCCGGGAACCGCCTCGCGCCCCGGCTGGCCCAGGCTGAGCCGGGAGATATGCACGAGGAACCCGGCGAAAATGGCCACGAGGCCCGCAATAAACAATCCCGCCGCCCACGGGCGGTCCGCCGCCAGCGCCGCGCTCAGCGCCAGGAACTCGCTCTGGAACAGGCTGAACGGCGGCAGGCCGGTGACCGCCAGCGCCGCCACCAGAAACAGCGCCCCCGTCCAGGGCAGCGTCCGGATCACTCCGCTGATCTTGCGGAAATGAGGCGAGCCGTAATGTTGCTGCACATTGCCCGCGCAAAAAAACAGCAACGGTTTGGTCACGGAGTGAAAAACCATGTGCAGCATCGCGGCCAGCGCCCCCAGCGCCCCGCCAAAGCCCAGCGCCGCCACCATGATGCCGGCGTGGTCTATGCTCGAATAGGCCAGCAGCCGCCGAAAATTCCTCTGCACCAGCACAAACGGCGCCGCAATCAGGATCGAGGCGACCCCGAACAGGACGAGCAGATGGCCCGTGTATTGGTGCCCAAGACAGCGGGCGGCCAGTGTATAAAAACGCATGATGCCGTAGATGGCGCAGTTGATGAAGGCCGCCCCCAGCAACGCGGCCGAGGGCACGGGCGCCTCCGCGTAGGCATCCGGTTTCCAGGTGTGCATCGGGGCCAGCCCGGCCTTGGTCCCGTAGCCCACCAGCACCAGGATGAAGCCCAGGCGCATCGGCGCCTTCTGGCATTGGTCGGCCACCCCGCTCAGGACCGACCAATTGAAGCCGTTCTCCGCCTCCAGGCCCACCACTTGCACCGCCGAGGAATAGACCAGCACCGTCCCGAACAGCGCCAGGGCAATGCCCGCGCTGCCAATAATGATGTATTTCCAGGCCGCTTCCAGCGAGCTTTTTTGGTTGTAAAAACGCACCAGCAACACCGAGGCCAGCGTGGTGGATTCAATGGCCACCCAAAGCAGGCCCAGATTGTTGAGCAGCGGCACCGCCATCATCGTCCCCACAAAAATCGGCGTCAGCACATAATATCGGTGCAACAGGGCCGCGTTAATTTTCCCCAGCCGCTGCTCCTCGCGCAAATAGCCTGTCGCGTAAAGCCCGCAGGCCAGCGCCACGAAGGCGTTAAGCCCCGCCACCAGCGCGCTGAGGGAGTCCGCCCGCAGAAATCCGCCAAGGGCCTCCACCGTGCCCTGCGCCAAAACTTCCGCGCCCAGCCACACCGCCAGCGCGGCGTTCGCCGCGAAGGCCAGAAGGTTGACCCGCTCCAAGACGGCCGGTTCGCGCAGCCGCCAGCACCACAGCCCGGCCAGCAGCGGCACGAGCACCAAAAGCATCAGCAGCATGGCGCGCTCCTCCTCGCCGGCTTCCGGCCAGGTGGAATTTTCAAAAAGCGATTCAAACAGCAATTCATCATAAATCCGGCAGTTGATTAAACCAGAAGAACGCAAAACACAATGAGAAGCGGTGCTGGGCCGCTTCTAAAATTGATTCTCGCCCTTCACGCCCGGCATGGCAAGCTGGCGGCATGAGCAAACCGACCAAAGAACGCAAGCCGGATCGGCCTCTTGCGATGAAGCCCCGGGCCATTATCCACGCGCTTCTGGCAGGCGGCCCCGCCTTTCTCATGCTTTGCGGTGTCGGCTTGGCGGACACCCTGGAACAGGCGGAAGCCGCCAAACCGCGCATTGTCAATATATATAATTTTGTCCGCAACTCCGATTATCGCGTTCCCAATTCCGAAGAGGTTCTTTATGAAACCACCCGGCAGCAAATCCAGTTGATCAAAGAGGCCAACCTGCCCGCGACTTGGGCTTTGCAGTATGATGCCCTGATCAATCCCCGCTATCAACAGCTCTTTAAGGAGCAATTGGGATCAAGGGACGAGATTGCGGCCTGGTGGGAGATTCCGCAGCCGTTGGCGGAAAAGGCCGGCTTGAAATGGCGGGGCCGGCATGAGTGGGATCCGACGGCCAATGTCGGCTTTTCTCCGGGCTACACGCCGGAAGAACGGCGCAAGCTGGTGGACCTCTATATGGCCGATTTCAAGGCGATCTTTGGCTATTATCCCCGCACGGTTGGCTCATGGTATATTGATGAAGTCACCCTGGCTTACCTGGCCGGGCATTACGACATTGTGGCCTCATGCAATTGCAAAGACCAGGTCGGCACGGATGGCTACACACTGTGGGGCGGCTATTGGAATCAAGCCTACTATCCCAGCCGTCTCAACGCCTATATGCCGGCACAGACCAGGGCGGGACAGATTGATGTGCCGGTCTTTCGGATGCTGGGCAGCGATCCCATTTATCAATTTGCCAACTCACCAGGCATGTTCACTCTCGAACCCGTTTACCCAAAAGCCGGCGGCTCGGCGGACTGGGTGGCGTGGTTCATGAATAATCTCATTCAGCAACCCTCTCTGGCCTTTGCCTATACCCAGGCCGGACAGGAAAATTCGTTCGGTTGGGAGGCGATGAAAACGGGACTCAAGCTGCAAGTGGCGCTCCTGGCCAAACAGGCCGCGGCCGGGCAAATCCAAGTCGAGACGCTGGCGCAAGCGGGCGAATGGTTCCATCGTCATTATTCCCTCACGCCGCCCACCGCGGTGGTTGCCCTGGAAGATTGGAAACATCAAAACCGCAAGACCGTCTGGTATGACAGCCGCTTTTATCGCATCAATTTTCTTTGGGAGAATGGCGCCTTTTTCATCCGTGATCTCCACTGCTTCGACGAAAACGTGGTCTCTGTCACCCACGACACCGCCCTCACGACGAGGTCCTTGGCCTATGGAACTCTGCCCGTCATGGACGCGGCCCTCTGGTCGGGGACAGAGAAGGCAGGCATTTGGCCGGTTTTACTCTCATCCGACGGCGAAAAATCACCTCTGGCGCCGGACGGTCCACCGGTGGTCCAGGAACTGAACCCAACGGATTTGAGTATCAGGCAGCCCCTTGCCGGCGGTGGAACCTTTTCCATCGTTTGCAGTGAAACCAATGTAACTTTCAGCGGCGTGGACGGACAAGAGCAACCCTTGCGCTGGGCTTGGGATATGGTCGGCGGCGCCAGGCAAAAATCCGCCGTGCAGACGATCACGGCCAATGGCATCGCCTATCATTACACCGGGGTGGACTATCAGCTCAGGCTGGCTCCCAACGCGGCTGCTTGCCGGCAATTGGATAATGGCGCCATTCGGCTCATTCCTGACGATTCCGGAAAACTGGTTTTGATCTTAGCCGTAACCAAATAGTTGGGATTTGATTAAAGTCCGGCCGCCTTTACACAAATTGCAACATGAAGAACCCAACCGAATGTTTAAGTTTATTGCTGACTGCGTGGTTGGCCGGGGCAGCGTCCGTTCTGGCCGCTGGAGAGGGAACGATCCATCTGGATGCCGAACGGAAGTTGGTTACACTGGCTGACGGGCGGGGGCAGTTGGCGCTGAGATTGAATTACGACGGTCGTTGCGTTTTGGATCAAATCACCGTACGCGGGCGTGAGGTGGCGGCGGAAGCGGGGGCCTCCAGCGGCATTCGCGTGGATGGCCAATGGTTTACTACCAGGAACGGCATTGCCTCGCCTGGAGTTGTCATCAGCAAGGACACCGTTGCCGTAACCGGGATTGTGTTTGGCAAGCCGGGCAGCGAGGTCCACGAGACCTGGCAATTTACGGTTCAGGCGGATCGTATTTTGTGGCGGATCACGAGGGAGTATTCAACGGGAGCCACCCTGGAGGACGCGGCGTTCCCAGAATGGGATTTCGGCAGCATGTCCACCTGGACCGGGGGGATGCTCGATGATGGAGGAGTGGTCTGGAACAAATATCTGGGAACGCTCAACGCGACCTATGGCGCGCACGCCGGGACGGTGACTTTCTGGAACCGCGAGCAGCGCGATTGCCTGCGGATTGTTCCCACCCTGCCCAAGGATCAACATCCAACCGTCCGCTTCTCACATCAGACCAACAACATTTTCTCCTGCAATTACGCCGTCAGCGGTCAGGAATTGAAACCCAAACACGATTTGCGCCGCTATCTGTCCAATCGGCAGGATCTTTGGGCGCCCTTTCAAGCGGCGCCTGGTAAAGTGAGCGTCGAATTTGTGTTGCAGGCGCTTGATTACGACAAAGTCTGCAACCGGGGCACGTTTCAAGGATTGGATGGCAGGAGCATTCGGGAGTTGCTGAACACCGTGGGCCGGTATGGCGTGATTGATTCGCGGCTGGTGGGCGCGAACGGCTGGCGGACCGGTTACATCTGCCTGCACGAGCAATGGTTTGCCGAGATCGGGCTGGCGTTGAACGACCCGGATTACATTGCCAATTTATCCGAGGCGCTGGCTTACGAGCGCGACCACGCCATCGGCCCGGACGGACGGATCAAATCACGCTGGACCTATAATGCGGGCGATGCCATGCGCGGCACCTATGATGCGCTGGGCTTTTATGAGGCGCAGTGGGGATACCTGATGGATTCCCAGCCGGATTATGTGATTAATGTGGCTGAACAGTTTGATCTGACCGGCGACCGGCACTGGCTGGCCGGGCAGAAGACCGCGTGCGAACGGGCGTTGCATTTTCTGATGGACCGGGAGGTCCAGGATACCGGCCTGGTGGCCATGATGACCGACTCCTGCAAACAGCAGAGAGGGAGCGACTGGATTGATATTATCTGGGCGTCGTACGAGAACGCATTGGTCAACGCCGAACTTTACTACGCGCTGGGACTCTGGTCAGGCGCGGAGGATGCGCTGGGTGATCCGGCGCACGCGGCCTCGTACCGCGCTTTCGCGGCCCGGTTGAAGACTCACTTTAACCGGCCTGTCACCGAGGGTGGTTTCTGGGATCCGACCAATCAGTGGTACATCTATTGGCGCGAAAAGGACGGCTCCATTCATGGCGACAACCTGGTCACACCGGTCAATTTCGCGGCGATTGCCTACGGTCTTTGTGATGACACGTCACGGCAAAAGGCCATTCTCGACCGCATCGAAGCGGAGATGCAAAAGGAGGATCTTTTCTCCTGGCCTCTTAACTTTTTCTCCTATCAGCGTGAGGAAGGCGCCGCACGGAATTTCCCGCTCCCAAACTATGAAAATGGGGACCTGTTTCTGTCCTGGGGCGAACTGGGCGTCCGCGCTTACGCTGCTTATGATCCCGTCCTGGCGCTCAAGTATGTGAAGAAGACGCTGGCCCGCTATGACGAGGACGGATTGTCTTTTCAACGCTACCTGAGGAAATCGCAACGTGGCTCAGGCGATGACATTCTGGCCGGGAACTGCATGTCCGTTGTAGGGCTGTATCGCGATATCTACGGTATTCAACCCAAGCCCGGCCGGCTTTTTCTCGAACCCCACCTGACCGGCGACCTCAACGGCACGGAACTCCGTTACCAGTTAAGGGGACGGGATTATGTCGTTGCTTTGAGCACCAATGGTTGCGCGGTCGCGGTCGGGGCTTGCACGCTGCGCGCTTCGCCCCCTTTTGGAGTCAATGCCATCGCCACAGGGCTGGAATACTTTCCAGGCAAAAGCGCGGATTGGGCGTTGTCAGTCACTCCGCCGGCAGCCCAAGCGTTGACGATTCAAATCCAGGCGTGGCCGGACAATTCGAGCGAGCCGCGCCGGTGGACAGAATCCGCGCCGCAAGATAAAGGAAAGACACGGCATGCGGTGGCAGGTTTGCGCCCCGAGGCGATTTACCAACTCAGTGTCAATGGCCGGGCTGCGGTTTCTTTGCGGGCAGACAAGGCCGGCCGCATCGAATTTGCCCAAACGCCCGGCCTCGTCATGCCAAAGCAGTTTGAGCTTAATCTAAAGTAACCATGATGCAGGGCTGAACATGGCATAAGTATGAGTTTAACCTTCTTCAATCCAATCTTTGCAAAAGCGGGTTTGCGCAAGGACACCCCATCGCGTCGAAGTCTTTGGTGTTCTGCGTGGCTACCGTCGCGCCAGTTCGAATCGCAATGGCGGCGATCAAGCCATCAATCAGTCCAGGTTTGCCTGTGCCGCCACGGCGCGCATCCCCAGCCAACGCGGCCGCTTTGGCATAATCGGCCGGTTCGGAAGAAAACGACGGCAAGCCGGCGATCCTTTCTGAGTAAAACAGAATGCCCCGTTGACGAACAGTTTCATCTGCCACCGCATGAGCCCCGATAAGAAATTCGCCTCGAACGACGTCGGCTGTGGCGATGCCATCTGCACTCTGGAGCCACTCGACAAACGCAACGTTGCCGCGTTCGCCTTCGATGAAAATATCGGTGTCAACGATCCAAGGCATCTTCGGATTCCAGATCCAGCTTTCTGAGTTCGCTGGCTATGGCGTGGGCCGCCTCGGCGTCTGCGCGATGTCCCCGAAACAGCTCCGCCGCCTCTTTGCCCGGCATAAAATCACAGTCCGGCACCATGCGGGCGACCATCCGTCCGTTATCCCGGATTCGGATAGTCTCGCCACTCTCAACTTTGGCCAGCAATTCAGTGAAATGCTGGGCCATATTTGCGGCGGTTGATTCGATCATGGCTTCATCATACATCCTTTTTGCAGTCCGGCAAGATACCACTTTTATTTGTCTTCACGCCCGAGCTCCAAGCTTCCACACCGCTTCCTGAATTGGCCGTGTGACTTTCTCCAGAAATCTAGTTATGGCTCGACCGAGTCTCCACGGTTAAAGGCAACGTTCCGGTTCATTCATGGCGATCCCCGGATAATCCCGGCCGCCTGATTCATCAATTGCCAGAGGGAGTCGGGCAGCCGGACGGTGAAGAACAGCAGCGCCCCCAGCGGCAGGCCCATCGCCGCGACGTTGCTGATGGAGATGGTTTCGCGCGGCGCGCCCCCCTTGCCCGGACCGAGCAGCATCCCGGAGAATTTGTTCAGCACGCCGCAGAAGACCACGATCAGCGAGGCCAGGATCACGACACTGACCCAGGATTGTTGCGAGGTGAAGCCGCCGGCAATCACCGTCAACTCGCTGACGAACAGGCCAAAGGGCGGCAGTCCGCACACCGCCACCGCGGCCAGGCCGAGCAGCAGGGCGGTGGCCGGCATGGCGCCCGCCAGCCCGGAGCCGATGCGCCGGAATTCCAGCGTGTGATATTGCTGATGGATGTTGCCCGCGGCAAAGAACAGGACCGGCTTGGTCAGCGCGTGGCAGCCCATGTGCAGCATCGCGCCGAACACCGTCAGCGGCGCGTTCATGCCCACCGCCGCGCAAATCAGGCCGACGTGTTCCAGGCTGGAATATGCCAGCATCCGCTTGAGATTCTTTTGCATCAGTATAAACGGCCCGGCCAGCAGCATGGAAAACAGCCCGAAGCCCAGCAGCAGGTGGCAGCTCAGGCCGGAGCCGAGGCAGGCGGAGGTGAGAATGTGGAAGCGCAGCAGCGCATAAAGGGCGATTTTCAGCGACACGCCGGAAAGCATCGCGCTGGTGGGCGAGGGCGCTTCACTATGGGCGTCGGGCAGCCAGGTGTGCATTGGGGCCAGACCCGCCTTGGTGCCGTAGCCCACCAGCACGAAAATGAAGGCCAGCGTCATCAAGTGCTGATCCATGTGCGGCGCCATCGCCTGGAGAGACGACCAGTTGAAGCTCGCCATCTCGCTCCGCGGCGGGACGATGGCCGCCGCGTACGTCAGGATCGTCCCGAACAAGGCCAGCACCAGTCCCAACCCGCCCAGCATGACGTATTTCCAGGCCGCCTCCAGCGAATTCTGGCGGTTGTAGAGGGCCACCAGCAGCACGGAGGAAAGCGCCGTCGCTTCCACCGCAATCCACATCACCCCCAGGTTGTTGGCCAGCACCACCAGCAACATCCCGGTGGCAAACAACGGCGTGAGCACGTAAAACTCACGCCAGCGCCGTTCGCTCACCACGCCCCCGGCCAGGTCGCGCCGGAAGTAACTCACCGCATAAAGCGAGGTGGCCAGCGAGACCGCCGAGATGAGAAGCACCATCCAGGCGCTCAAGGCGTCGGCCCGCAGGAATTCGCCGCACTCGGTTCGAGCGCTGCCCGGAACCGCCAGCACCGTGTGGAAAAGTTTGATGCCGAGCATCAACACGATGGCGAATCCCCCCAGGTTGAGAATCTCCACCAACCGGCGCGGCCGGGCGAACAGGCAGAGCAGCCCCGCCGCCAGCGGCACGCCGAGGATGAAAGTCAGCAGCATTGCCTCACCATTTCAGTTGGTTGAGCTTGCTCACATCCATCGAGGCAAATGTTTCCCGGATGCGGAAGACCAGGATGCCCAACACCATCACCGCGATGACCACGTCGAAGAATATGCCGATTTCCACCACCAGCGGCATGCCATAGGTCGTCAGCGCGATGGCCGCGAGCATGACCCCGTTTTCCATGGTCAGGAGCGCCAGCACTTGCGTGATCGCTTTGCGCCGGTTGATCATCAGAAAAAACCCGGTGAGCAAAAGGGTGATGGCCACGGCCAGGGTGTTGCTGCCCAGCCGTTCCAGCGAGGTGATGGGGCGGGCCACGACATAAGCCAGCACGGTCAGCGCGCCGCAGATGAGCATGGACGCGGGCATGTTCACGAACGGGCGGATTTCCTGTTCGATCTTGATTTGGCGCACCAGCCGTTCCAATCGCCACGGCAGAAAAAAAACTTTGCCGATGATGGTAAGCACCGCGACGACATAGACATGCCAGGCGCCGTAGGCGTAGGCCACCACCGCGGCGATGGCCGCCAGCAGGAGCGATTGCAACGCAAAGAGCCGGATGTTGGTGACGAGCATGGTCTGCACAGCCAGCAGCAATTGGAGCACCAGCATGAAGGAGGCCAGCAGCGTGATGAGGGTCGAGGCGGTTTGGACGGCGGGCGGGTTCATGGCTATTTAAATAAAAAGATGGAGACCAGGGCCAGCATGGCCAGGATGAAGGCGGCGCTTAACAGGTCCGGCACGCGAAACAGGCGCAGTTTGGCATTGCAAGTTTCGACCAGCACCACCGCGCCGGCCAGCACCAGAAGCTTGGCCACAAGCCAGAGCAGCCCCAGCGCAAAAGTCCCCGGCGTCGTCTCCGCCGCCAGTCCGATGGGAAAGAAAATGTTCGCCAGCAGCGCCATCAGCACCAGTTGCTTGATGGACGCGCCCCACTCGATCAGCGCCAGATAACGGCCCGAGTACTCCAGCAACATCGCTTCATGAATCATGGTCAGTTCCAAATGGGTCGCCGGGTTGTCCACGGGGATGCGCCCCGTCTCCGCCAGCAACACGATGAACATCGCCGTGAACGCCAGCGCGTGCGACGGATCCAGGAACTTCCAGCCCGGCCCCTGGCTGGCCATGACAATCTGGCTCAGGCTGGTCGAACCGGCCGCGATGGCCAGCGTGAATATGGCCAGCATCATCGCCGGTTCGGCGATGGCCGCGATGGTCATTTCCCGGCTGCTGCCCATCCCCCCGAAAGCGCTGGCGGGGTCCAGTCCGCCCAATGCCAGGAAAAACCGGCCCAGCGCCAGCAGTCCCACCAGCGCCAGCACCCCGCCGAACAAACCCAGCGGCGCTTGCGCTGTCACCATCGGCAACATCAGCCCGGCGGCCAGCGCCGTCAGAAACATCACGTAAGGCGTGAAGGAGAAAATCCACGAAGCGTGCTCGGAGATGACCATGTCCTTCCGCCAAAACTTGGCCAGATCGAAATAAAGCTGCCAAACCCGCGGGCCGCGCCGGTTCTGCAGCTTCGCCTTCCAGTTCCGGATCAGGCCGCTGAGCAACGGCGCCAGCAGCAGCAGCAGCGCCGTTTGCGCGATTATGGCGGGGAGCGACAGGTTCATGGCGTCGGGTGCTTGGATTTCTTCGCTGCGGGCAATTTCTTCACCTGGTCCTCAAGCTGCTTGAGGGTGTCACTTTCCGCGTCGTCTTCGAGCTGGGCGCGGCGACGGGCGGCGAAGCGGTCATACTCCCGTTCTGCCATGGCGTCCGCCTGCTCGCGACTGACCTTGCCGGCGTCGGGCAGGATGGCGCGCTCGTTTAACCGAAGAAAGTCGTTGAGCCGGGTCTGCCAGTTGTGGAGGAAAATCTGTTTGCGTCGCCGGGCCTGATCCTCGGCGAAATCGAGAAACATGACGACGATGCGGTTTAGCTCGTTGATCTCGGTTTCACGCAGGTAGTTCTTGGCCACGGTCACATCGCCCTTGCGAACCACGCCGCTTTTCCAGGCGGTCAGGCCCATGTTGGGCTGGGCCGAGTCGGCTCGTTCGGCGATCAGTTCGGGAGCGGTTTTCCCGGTGGCGGCGAAATGAAGCTTGTTCTGCACCATCTGGAAGAAGGCCTGCGTCTCCGGCTCGGAAGGCAAATAGTCGGCGGCCAGCGCGAGGATCTCCCTCACGCGCAAATACATCCGGCGCTCGCTGGCGCGAATGTCGCGGATGCGCTCCAACAGTTCGTCGAAATAATCCACCTGGCCCTTGCCCGGCGGATTCTTAAGCCGCTCGTCGTCCATCGTGAAGCCCTTGACCAGATACTCGTTCAAGCGCGCCGTCGCCCACCGGCGGAACTGCGTGCCGCGATGGCTGCGCACCCGGTAGCCGACTGCCAGGATGGCTTCCAAACTGTAGTGTTCGATTTCGCGGGCGACCTCTCGCGCCCCCTCAGATCGAACTATTCGGAATTTCCGAATAGTTGCCTCCGGCGCCAGTTCTCCCTCGGCGAAGATGCCTTTCAGGTGTTCGTTGACGGTTGGCACTGTCACCTGAAACAGCTCGCCGATGAGCGCCTGCGTCAGCCAGATCGTCTCATGCTCAAACCGGCACTGAATGCGCGTGCGACCATCCTCCGTCAGATAGAGGATCATCGAGCTTTGCGGTGGAGCGGTTTCCTTCATGGCATTAATTTCCTAAAGTGCTAAACATTGAGTCGAGATCCCGATCCGAACAACCGTCCGATTGGTATCCACCACGTCGCTCGTCGTCTGGATCCCAATCTCGGTCATCTTGCGATTCCTGCTCCCTTTTTTCGGCGTAGTTTAGAATGGTGTTCTGTTCCACTTTTGTATCAACACCGAGCAGGTCACCGACATATTCAAGTCGCGAGGCTTCCGCCCGAATCTCTTCTGGATCATCAATGTCAAACTCGCCATTCGCGCAGTCTTTAGCATACCCATGTGCGAATCCTGCATAAGCGTTTCTAATTGCTTTCAATTCTGGATCGGTGAATGATTCCGGCAAGGCGCTGACAACCAGAGCCAGTGTTTCGAACTCATCATACTCGCAAGGATTTTTTGTCACTCCGGCTTTCAAGGCCGTGACGAACTGACGACCCTGTTCGCTTGAGAGATAACCAAAATCCTTCAACGGTTCAACCGCTTCGATACAGAATGACGGTGAGATATGCCTATTTTCAAGGCCGTGTGCGAGATCGGCAAGCCCCGACAATGCTAATTTAAAGATGTCGTTTGCCGTGCTTCGAATCGGTGCATAGCGAAGGTCAATTCCCTTGTCGCGCCCCTCACTGAAGTTTTCCAGAGTAATGCCTAGCTCGGCTTCGAGGAGGTCTTTCGAGAGCAGCTCAAAGTCAATTGGCGAAAGAGACGTTGTGAAGTCGTAGTTACTCATTGCAAAATTCAGGTTGAGGAGAGGGCTGTTTCATAAGGCGAACAGGAGCAACAAGAGCAACGTCACGAATATGTACAACAAATAGGCGTGGATGCTGCCCGCCTGCAAGGCGCGCACCCGCCGCGAGATGCGCAGAATCCAAATGCGCAGCGGCCGGTAGAGCCGTTCCACAAACACCTCCTCTATGTGGCTTTCGAACCGGATGGTGGTGGCAAAATACGGCGAAAAGTCGTATTCGCGCTGCACATCGCGCCGCGGCTGGAACAGTGCCTTGAAAATCATCCGCACCGGCTTGGAAAATCCCGTGGCCGTGTATTCCATCTGGGGCGTCAAGCCGGGCTGCCCGCACGCCCAGGTCGGCCCGCGCCGCTTCCGGGCCTTCCGCCCGAAAATCAGCCACAGCGCCAGCGGAATGGGCAGAAGGCAAATCCCCGTCAGCGCCATGCCAAGCGTGGAAATGGTTCCGGGATTCTGCGACAGCGACCCCAGCGCCAGACCATTGGCCACAGTGAGTTGCTGGCTGATTTGCTCTCCGATGAGTTGTTGCGTCAGCGGATCAAGCAGACGGATGAAGGCGGTCGGAAAAAGGCCGAGCAGCACGCAAACCGCCGTCAGCAGGGCCATGCCGATCCGCATGGAGGGCGCGGCCTCAACCGCGTTGGCGGCCCGTTCGCTGCGCGGTTGGCCCAGGAAGGTGATGCCGAATGCCTTGACAAAACAGGCCGCCGCCAGCGCCCCCGTCAACGCCAGCATCGCCCCGCTCAAAGGAAACACCAGCCGCCACATGCTTTCTGTCACGTCAAAACCTTGCAGCAAGGACTGATAAGTGAGCCATTCGCTGACGAAGCCGTTGAGCGGCGGCAGCGCCGAAATGGCCACCGCCCCCACCAGAAAATAAAAGGCCGTCTCCCGCATTTGTTTGGACAGGCCTCCCATTTCCTCCATGTTCCGCGTATGCGTGGCCTGCGCCACCGCCCCCGCTCCGAGGAACAACAGCCCTTTGAACGAGGCGTGGTTGATGGTGTGATACATCCCCGCAATCAGTCCGAGCGCGGCCAGCCGCGGATGTCCGGTGTGCAGAAAAATCAGCGACGCTCCCAACCCCATGAGAATGATCCCGATGTTTTCGATGCTGTGATAGGCCAGCAGCCGTTTCAGGTCGTGTTCCATCAACGCGTAAAGCACCCCCAACACCGCCGAGACGGTGCCCACCGCCAGAATCGTCACACCCCAACCCAGCGGCGGCGGCCCGAGAAAATCAAAACAGACCCGCGTCAGCCCGTAGATGCCAGTCTTGATGAGCACCCCGGACATCAGTGCCGAGACGTTGCTGGGGGCGACCGGATGGGCCACCGGCAGCCAGACATGGAGCGGGACGACGCCGGACTTGATGCCAAAGCCGAGCAGGAAAAGAACAAAGGCGGCGTTGCGGTGGCCGGAGGACATCCTCGCCCCGATGTCGTGCAGGCTGCTGAAGCTGTAATCCCCCGACGCCTGAAAGAGCAGGAGGAAGCCGGCAATAATACATCCGGCGTCAATATGCGACATGATGAAAAACAGCACGCCCGCCTGGCGCGTCTCCGGCTTTTCATGCTCAAAGCTGACCAGGCAGAAGGCGGTCAGCGCCATCAGTTCCCAGGCGATGAGGAAGACCCAGATGTTGTCCGCTGCGAAGAGCAACGTCGTGGCCAGCAGCAGCGCGTTATAGAAAGCGCCCAGCACCCCGACGTTCTTGCGCCCCAAGAAACTCCGGGCGTAGCCCAGTGAATAAATCGAGATCGCCATCCCAAGCACAGAGACCAGGACCAGGAAAAACGCGCCCAACGGGTCGAGCCGGACGGTGAACTTGAGGTAAGGAATGAGCGGCGGCAGCAAATCCAACGGCCCATTGGCGCCCGGAGGCGCGCCCGCCAGAATAAAAAGCCCGGCCAGCAGGCTGCTGGACGCGGAGAGCGCCGCCACGCCGAAGGTGAAGGCCGCCGCCAGCTTTTCGCGGCGCATGAGCAGCAATCCCCCCACCGCTCCGATGGCATATCCGCAGAGCGACGCAATCAGCAGGGTGGTGGGGGGAAGCATCATGGCGTGCCTGGCCCGGCCTGCGGCTTCATGCCGGGGGCGATGCCACAGGCCCTGGCCGGCGGCAGCGCCACGAGGCCAGCCCTCACCCCGGCGGCCGTGTCCTGGAAAGCGTCGTGCCGCGAATAATTCTTGAGCGGATCAACCCATTCCGGTCTAAAAGCAAAATCCCATTTCATAATCCCGTCAAATCAAAGGCAAAAGCAGTCCGACTGCGAGATAAAAATGGATCCGCCCCTTACCACGGGCGCATGACAAAAATCTTCGAGTGCTTGATTTTCCTCCTTTTTTTCTTGCCAGTTATAGATGTACATATATACTTCTGCCATGAATACACCCATTACCCCTCAATCCCTGATCGAACAA
>JBEKVM010000084.1:0-23865 GCA_049513975.1 Verrucomicrobiota bacterium
GTGTCCGTCTGCTGTTCCCTCTCCGCTCCCATCCGATGGGAGGGGAGAGGGTTAGGGTGAGGTGAGGGTTCATGGAGAGGAAAAACATTCGCCAACCCGGTTGGCATCGCTCCGGGGAGCGCGGGCGTCCCGCCCGCTGTCTTTGGCCTCCGGCCAAAGACATCCGGCAGCGCCATGCGGCGAACAAAGAGGTTGGCCGCTCCAAACGCCGGGCCAGTCGGCGGGACGCCAACTGGAAGCGACCGGGACGGTCGCGCTCCCCAACCTTTGCAGGGCTGGGCTGGCGGCACTTTGTTTCATGAAAAGCAGTTTGGGGCGGCGTTGGGGAAATGCCAGCCGGAAAATCTTGAAATATGAGCTGCAGTTTTTTTATGTTAAATTTCAAGCCGGTGGTCAAAGATGAACGCATGACGAGTTCCGTGAAAATCCCCCGAGGGGCCGCCGGCCCGTGAAGGAAGGGCGGCCGATTGAATGCTGAACTGGCCAGGCAAGCCGAGGCGCTGGGGTTGTCCCGCTATGCGCGGCATATTTTCCTGTGCGCCGATCAGAGCGAACCGAAGTGTTGCGCCCGGGACCAGGGCCTGGCCTCGTGGGAGTACTTGAAGCAACGGCTCAAGGAATTAAACCTGGCGGGCGCAACCCCGCTGGTCTATCGCTCCAAGGCCAATTGCCTGCGGGTCTGCCTGCATGGCCCCATCGCCGTGGTTTATCCCGAGGGGGTCTGGTATCATTCCTGCTCCCCGCCGGTTCTGGAGCGGATCATCCAGGAACACCTCATATTGGGACGGGTGGTGGAGGAATTCGTCCTGGCGCAAAACCAGCGGTGACGGATGAATTAGGAAAGTTGAATTAAGAATTTAGGAGTCTTATCAAACCGAAATTGCTCTTAAATAGAGCAATTTATGTCAAGCAAAAGTTCTTGAAGGTTTTTGAGGAAGACCGTATAAATGTCGCGTCTCAAGCGGATTTGGTCTGCGCAGGCATCGGCCTGTGTGCGGTATTGGAACTCTTATGAGATCGAATTGGGCAGGCAGGTTGCTCGGGGATAGGCTGTTCAAGCTCGCGCACGGACCATATCCAGACAGCTTCATTTTCGTCCGCGGTTTTTTCCCAAAGGCATTTTTATGAAAAACAACTGGTTTCTTTCTCTCGTCTTTTGCTGTGCTGTTCAATCTTCGCTCGAGGCGCAATCCGCGACGCAAGGCAGTCAGGCCGCGGTTGGGCCAAATGCCAGTCTTTTCGTTTCTCAACAATCCGAGCATTCGCGCGTTTGGTCAAAAGTGGTGGCCAAAACGAATCAGTTGGGGAAGGTTTTTACCACCACCAACCAGGCCTATATAGAACTGGCCACGGGCATGTCCCACTGGAACGCGGGACAACTCGTGGATTCGGTGGAATCGCTTGATGTAGTGGCAGATGGAGCTTCCGGGACGCAGACGAGATACGCCGTTCACTTTATGGGCAATGCCAACACGGCTGGAGGCGCAGTAAGGGTCAACACGGCTGAAAATAAAACATTCACCAGCCGCGTTTACGGGCTGGCATATTGGGACAGTTCGACAGGCTCCAACGTTCTCATAGGTTCCTTGCGAGATTCTCAGGGTCAACTGGTTGGAAACAACCGGATCGTTTAGCCAAACGCCTTCACCGGCTGCGACGCCTCCATTGAATACATTTATACAAAAGCCGGCCTGGAGCAAAACGTCATTTTAGAATCGCAATTGCCCGCGCCAGCTTCCTTGGGATTGAACAACGATTCGAGTCGGGTACAGGTACTGACGGAGTTTTTTGCGCCCCCAATTCCTCAAAAGACGACGGTGCAAATAAAGGGCGTTCCTGACGACGCGCTTCTTGACTTTGGCGATACGAAAATAGGAATCGGTCAAGCCTTCCTTACCCAGGGACTGGGTCAGCCGATTGCGGCGAGCCTGGGAACAGTATTTAAGCATTGGACGCGACTGGACAACCGGGATTTTCTCATAGAGGAAATTCCCTGGTCGGTGGCTTCAAATGCGATCCTGAACCTGCCACTCCATGCCTCTGCCGCACCTCCCGTCGGAACCGCCATCAAACACACCGCGTCCCTGCAACCTTTGTTGCCAACAAGCGTGGCGTCCACCATCCAGTCCGGGCCGGTCCAATCGGCGCTGACATCGCCCGCGCAACACGGCGTAGTGATCGATTATTCCCTTATGAGCGCCAGCGCGACGAATTACGTTTTCCAGGCTAACACAACTTACTATATCTCAGGAACGGTCCACCTCTCTGGATCGAACGTGTTCGAAGGTGGAACAGTTGTCAAGTACACCAACGGTGCGCAACTTCTTATCAACGATTCCGCAAGCACCTTTCTATTCCATGGGACTGCGTATCGGCCGTCGGTTTTCACGTCATCCGATGATAACACGGTTGGCGACACGATCAGTGGCAGTTCTGGCAACCCCGTACAAGGCATTGCATCGTATGTTTATAACGGGTCTTCTACTGGACCAAGTATCGTGGAACATGCGCGATTTTCCTACGCCGCATGTGCATACGTCTCGGCAACGTACTCGTCGCCACTTTTTCGGCACTGCCAATTTTTGCGCTGTCAAGCCTGTTTGGCGGCCTGGCCTTCCCCCGCGATCTATTTGCAAAACATTTTGGCCGCGCAATGTGGCACCGTAATTTATGAATATGACACCAACATAGTTTGTGCTCAAAATATAACTGTAGATTCATGCTCAACGTTTGCCTACTCGGTTGAAAATTTCATTGGCGGCGTTACCAATTCCATTTTTACAGATGTAACGATCGGTACGAATTTAACGTTTTGCAATTCCGTTCTGGCGAGCAGCGGGTCTGGCATATATCAAACCGTCGGGGCCGGGAGCTACTACCTGGCCAACGGCAGCACGAACCGCCATGCTGGCACGACGAATATTGATCCATCGCTCCTGGCCGACTTGACCAATATGACAACGTATCCTCCCTGCAATTACACCCTGACCGCCCTGTCCAACAATGTCACCTTGACAAACTATGCGACGCGGGATACGCAAGCGGCGGTGCTTGGGCCTGATCTTGGTTACCATTATGATCCGCTTGATTACGTATTTGGGCCGACTTACCTCCAGGGAGCAACCCTGACGGTTCTGCCAGGGACGGCCATTGGGATTTGTATCCAGCCGGGGTGGAGTTATGGGATATGGCCGGATTATACATCGTCGGTCACTTGCCAGGGAACGCCGACAGCCTTGAATCACATCGTTCGCTACAACGTGGTCCAGGAGCAATCCACCACCAATTGGGCAAATTCCCCCACGAGACTATATGGCCGATCCTCTATTGTTCATCCTCAGGCCCCGCCGATTTTCGGTTCACAGAATGGTCCGTCCTGGCCGGGGATACACATTTTGAATTGGGGGAAGACTACACCTGCGCGATGCCGCCTATCGTATTTAAGGATTGCCAGTTCTTTGGCGGAGCAGCGATGAGCTTCCAGCCTTCTCTGACGGTTTCCAACTGCCTTTTCCAGCGAGTCAACTTCACGCTCGACGACACCTGGCAGTTCTTGCCTATGACCAACATCCTGTGCAATGATTTGTTCCTGCAATGCACCAACAACCTGAACCATGATTCGGTGGATTGTGGCGGCACTTGGACGGTGATTGACACCCTGTTTGACCGGACAGCCATACTTGAGCCATACGGCCCCATGGATGTCACGTCAAACAATGCCTTTGTCCTCACGAACACGCTCACAACGAACAGTGATCACAGTGTTGTCCTCTCCAACAGCCCGGCATACCAGACGGGAGCTTTGGGACAGTATTATTACCCGGCGAATCTCGCCCTCATTCACGCAGGCAGCCGGACGGCGGGAGCGGCCGGCCTTTATCATTACACTGTCACCACCAACAACGTCATCGAAGGGACCAATATGGTGAGTATTGGTTTTCACTACATCGCGACGGACAGTAATGGGAATCCGCTGGAGACCTATTGGCAGGGCATCGCTGATTATTTGGCGGACACCAATGGCGAATTGGGAACGTGGGAAATGTATTATTTTGGCCACTTAGGTCTGGATCCAAACGCCAGCTTCGACGGTCAGGGGAACACAGTTCTGTATGACTACCAGCACGGGCTTGTCCCGAACATCATCAGTTTCCAGATTTGCTTCACCAACCAATATGTCAACCTGACGAACGCGCCCTTGTCGCTTGCCAGCCTGAGCGGCCTGCCGTATTATTGGGCTGTGCTGTTGGACAACACAAATTTCTCCGCCGCCAGTTGGACGCTTTACACGTCGTCCAACATCACCGCCAACCTCGGCACCAATCAGGGCTGGCACACGGTGTGGGTCGGCCTGGCTGCCGGCTCGCAGCAGGCCTGGAACGCCGTCCGCCTCGATCTCGATTTGAGGGCGCCCATCCTGGTCGTGACCAACGCCACCAACGTCATGGTGCCGATGATTCAACTGCAAGGGTACGCGAATGAAGAGCTGGCCAGCCTCAGTTTCGATCTGAGCAACGCCAACGGCTCCATCAGCAATCAGCCCGGCTACATGACCGGGGCCATCTTCGACACCAACAGCTTTTCCTACACCAACAACTCTTTCAAATGTTTCGATCTTGTCCTGGCCAGCGGCGCAAACACAGTGACGCTTCACGCCGCCGACCTGGCCGGCAATCGCACCAACTGCACTCGCATCTTCAACCTGGATTACTCCAGCAAGCCTGCGCCGGTGCTCCAGCTTTACTGGCCGCAGAACGGAGCGCAGATCAGTGGCAGCAGCTTCACCTGTCGCGGCTCCGTGGACGACCCGACCGTCACCCTCTCCGCGCAGATCACCGACAGCAATGGCGACACCAACGTGGTGGCGGGCGTCATTGAGCGCAACGGCAATTTCTGGGTGGACAACATCCCTCTGTACGCAGGCACGAACAACCTGACGCTGAGCGCCACCGACATCAAAGGAAATGTAACCACCACCAACCTCTTCGTCGTCCAATCCAGTGTGCTGATCATCATAAATGCGATTACCGATAATTTGAACCAGCCAACCGTGACTGTGTCCGGCACGATCAACGCGACCAACTACACGGTTTGGGTGAACGGCGTGGCGGCCACGAATTTTGGTTGGAATGGGACAACCTATCCCTGGACGGCCTACAACGTGCCGATGAACGGGGCGGGCAGTGCCGTGGTGCAAGCCTGCGCCATTCCGCAGACGCCTACCGACAATAACGGGAACGGCACCACCAACGGTGGCGGCGGGACCAATTCCAGTCTGTCCAACCCCGGCAATCCCTCCGCGCCCGACGCCCTGTACGCCGAAATAAATCAGGACAAGCCGGTGGCCTTGGTTTGCGATTTTTTTTGGCAGAAATGGCACGGGGAATGGGATCAATACCAGAACCCCGGGATGACGTTGTCCTCGACTGAGAAAGACACTCAAACCATCGAATGGAGTGCGGCAACGGGCGGCAGCTCCCAAACCACTTTCTGTACTGCAAACTATGGTACCAACGGGTTGGCATCGCAAGTGACCACCATCATCCAGTCCCAATGGGCTACCAACGGCATCGGAACCAGCCAAAGTGGAGGCTCCACCAATTCGGTGAGCGGCGGTGTCACGAACATGGGACCGCTGAACACAAATTTCAATGGCCCGACGACTTTTCCAGGGCTGCAAGGCATGACAAGCTATTTCGACAACGAACTCGGAGCGAGTAGCCCTTATATTCAATTCTCAGACCAAGCGGCGGGGTCCTACTTCGTGTTGCAAACCGGCGGCCGGGGTTTGCCGGCCCACCAAAGCCTGCACGCCATCGAGGCCCAGGCGCAAGCCGTCGTGCCGGGTTTATATGAAAGCGCCTACCAGGACTGGCTTGGGAATATCCTCCCCTACCTCCCCGTGGCTTACATACCCCCTCAGACCGTCACTATTTTGGGCCAGCAACAAACCGCCGATGCGTTCATCTGGGCCGTTTTGCCTGACGGCGACGAGGTGAACGTGACGCCAAAAGCCCTCGCCTGCCCCTATTACATCACCACTCCGGTCGAGTGCAAATACACCTTCGTCCCCCAATGTCAGTCGCCGATTCCGACCAATCAGATCAGAACGACCATAGGCGTCGGGGAGTATGTCGATCTCTCATTCCAACCGAATACATTCCGTTCTCAGTATACGTTCGCCCCATACTTGCCGACGAACACGGCATGGCGCGCTTCGGCGGGCAGTCCGGCTCAGACCAACTGGTCCGACATCACTTTCACCGCCCCCAGCAACGCCGCGAACGTGACTATCACCGTAGAGCTTCCCAACGGCCAAGAGCTGGGCAATGATTTAACTGTGCGTGCGCCATCGGGCCTGTGGATCGCCGAACTCGTAAGCAATTACACTGGTGTTTTCCCACCAGGAATGGCCGGCGTTGGCCAAGAAATTAAACTTTTCATTCTTCCAACAAACGTTTGCTTTTCTCGAGTTCAAACTTGCGAGATGCCGGAATTTCCATCAGCAACTAATGGCTATTTCACGAACAACTATTTTAGCGGTAAAAAGCTGTTGCACGGCTTCGATGCTGGCGCGGGGGTCTGGGATTACTTGGGTCAAGATAATTCTTGGTTCGACGAGTGTGGAGATGGCGATCTCCCGAACCTTCCTTGGTCGACTGGCAGCGTTTCTTGGCAAATACCGGCGTACTGGCAAGTGGGTGCTAACCAAAATCAAACATCTACATTGCTGACAACTTGGGAACAGAGTATTTCCATTGATGCGTCTGGTACCGCCTCTGTAACGAAATTTGGTCACACGGCGACCCGTGATACTAACAATATCTACCATTAGCCTAGGAGTACTCCGGATCCGTTATATGAAAAGACTTCATCTCATTCTAATTGGTGCTACATGCGGCATCCTTGCAAACCACTTGGCGGCTGGGCCGGTTTCCACGCAGATTTTCGGCTGGGGATACAATGGGATTGGCGCAGCGACAGGGATTAAGCCGCCAGCTGGCCAGTTGGATCTCGAAAGTGGCGCAGTCTGGCTTGCTCGCCAGCCATTAACCAACATTATAAGTATAGCCGCCGGATACCAGCATAGCCTTGCGCTCCAGAGTGACGGGACTGTGCTCGGTTGGGGCTTCAACAACTGCGGTCAGGCTACAGGCTCTAGCGATGGCACAAATGGATTCGTGAGAATTAACGGCGTCGTTTTAAGCAATGTGGTCGCCATTTCAGCCGGCTTTCTCCACAGCCTTGCGCTCAAGAGCGATGGAACGGTCGTGGCGTGGGGATCATCTGCTTATGGCGAGACGACGGTGCCTGAGGGATTAAGCAACATTGTAGCCGTTTCCGCCGGATGGTACCACAGCCTCGCCCTCAAGAAGGATGGGAAGGTTGTGATGTGGCCAAATCCGATAAAGGAGGGTTGGTGGAGTCCGACTGTCCTTCCGAGCTTAACTAATATCGTGGCCATTGCCACTACAAAGAATTTATGGGGGACCGGGGACGACATGGTATTGAAGTCAGACGGCACCGTAGTCACATGGGGGATCAAAAGTGGTCACAGCCATTCGATAACTGGAGTGAGTAATGTGGTGGCGCTCGCCGCTGGCGCCGAAGGTCTGGCGCTTACCAGGGAGGGAACAGTTTTCGAGATTAGCCTTCATTCTGACGCTGACTCCCATTCGGAGGAGGCCCGGCAACATGGCGGCTTGACCAACGTCGTCGCGATTGCTGCCGGAGGCTCACGCTGTCTGGCTCTCAAGCGGGAAGGCACGGTCACGGTCGTGTGGGGGGACAACTATCCGTACCTCCCATCTGAGCCGCTTCATTTGACCAATGTCATTGGCATTGCTGCGGGTGAGAATTTCTGTCTGGCGCTTCAAACGAATGCGCCATGAGCGCTGCCAAATCATGAGTATCCTAAGAATCGTTGAAGTGGTCGAACAATAGCTTTGTCCCATGGAAGCTCGAACATCCTCGATTGCGGTGTCAAACCAGAATGGCGCTTAGTTAAGGCGTAAGTCATTGCAAATCAACGTGATAGAAAACGCGTCAACCCATAGTTTGGTTCGTTTTGGCATGGTTTCTTAATCATTTGGTCGCCGCCGGCTTCCGCACCGAGGCCGGGTCCATGTTGGCTTGCATCCAGAGATGCAGCTTGGCGTTGGCGGCCTTTGACGTGCTCAGCCACACCCGCCCGGCGATCCATTTGAGCGGCAAGGTCGTTTCCTTTCTCAGGAGTCTTATCTCCGGGCCGTTCCCTTTTTTCCCAACCGGCGGTTCCTCAGACTGCCGACAAAGCCTTGTTTTTGGGAATTGAATCCCATTTGGCCGGGCTGGCCGGGCCGGGCTTCTGCGCCATCGCCTGGGCGGCGGCTTGGAGAGCCTCGCGCAAGATCCGGCCATCCGGCGATTTGGGGAGCGCGGGCTGAACATGAAGGCGGGCCGGCACTTTGTAGGAAGGCAGGAAAGTCCGGCAATAGGCCTTGAGTTCCCGCTCGGTCAGCAGGGCGCCCTTGGCCGTCGGCGCCACGAAGGCATGCAGTTTCGTCTGAAAATCCCCGGCGTCCATCAGCCCAACCACCGCGCATTCGGCGACCCTGGGATGACGCCGCAAGACGGCTTCAATCTCGGTTGGGTTGACGCTGTGCCCGCCGATCTCGAGCCTTTCTGCCTGGCGCCCCAACAGAGTCACTGCTCCGTGCTGGTCGCTCATGGCCCTGTCTCCGGTGCAACAGCCGTCCGTCTGAAGTGTTCTCATTTGGTGTTCCGACTGGCCCCAAAAGCCTTTCATCAGTCCGGGGCCTTTCAACAGAAGCCAGCCGGCCTGACCCGGCTGGGCTTGGCGCCCCTGCTCGTCCACGACGCGCAAGGTGAGTGTTGGAGCCACCCGGCAAATGCCGTCGAGCGAACCATCCGCGCCAACCCTGAGAAAGCCGGCCTGCGCTTCGGTCAGGTTGCAACTCAGATGAATCAAGGTCTGCGGCAGCAGGCGGCACAATGGCTTCAGTTCCGCCTCTTCGAGCGACGCGGAACAAATCTCCACATAGCGCAACGAGCCAGCCAGGCTTTTCAAGGCCGGCGCAAATTTGTCGGGCAGCAGTCTGACTCCGTCCGGCCAGAGGGCCAGAGCGGAAGGGCGCTGCTTTATCATGAACTTGACCGCCTGGTTAAGGTCCGCGGCCAGAATGATGCGCGCCCCAGCCCTGATATACGCGAGCATTTGCCGCATGGCCAGGCTGCGGTGGAGGGGCAAAGGAAGGAGGAGGACGTCCTTTTTGGTCAGGCCGTGGTAGTCGCCGGTGAAGGCCGCCCCGGCCAGCCAGTTCTCATGGGTGTTCATCACGCCCTGGGCGCGCCCGGCGGCCCCGCCGCGGTAGGATATGGTCGCGATGTCGTCCGGGCTTGAGCTGTTGAAGCGGAGGAGGGAGGGGCTGGCGTTGCTCTCCAGCGCCGCGCCCAGCGATGCCACCCGCACACCGTCCAAGCCGGACAAGCCGGAAGCCTTGTCTTTGACGAAAACCACCCGCAGATTTTCCAATCCATGACGGCGCACGTCCAGCCGCTCCGCCACGTCGCGATCCACGATCAGAGCCTGCGGACTGCAGTCCTGCAAAACCGGGCAGAGGATTTCATCCTGGATGGAAGGATCTTCGGCCACCAGGATGGCTCCGGCCTTCCAGACCGCAAAACAGGCGGCGATAAATTCCAGCGAATTGGACAGCAAAATCAGCACCCGGTCACCCGGCACCACGCCGTGGCTCAGGAGGCTGTCCGCCAGCAGGTTTGAAACCCGATTCACCTCCGCGTAAGAAGCGCCGGCGCCCCCACAGGTAATGACCTCCTGCGCCCCGGATTCGAGGGCGGCGCGCCGGAGGATATCGGGCAGCAGGGTCGGTTTGATTTCGGCGGGCGTGGCGTATTGGGCGGGTTTGACGCGATATTCGTGCTGGCGCAGAAACTCCTGAATATCGGTCTGCAAGAACCTCCAGGCCTTGCCAACTTTCATCCCGCGCAGCCGGCCTTTTCGGGCATAGCGGTACAAGGTATCCAACTTTATGCCCAAAGCACCGGCAACCTCTTCCGCGCGACAAAGCTCAATATTCATAACGCGTCTCAATCTTCCTCAATCTACCGTACCCTGATTTCGCCCGGAAACATTCAACCTGATTTTCAACATATTTGTCGGACGAAAAGATGGGAAAGGACATTGATCTCACCCAAAGCTGTCCATCCCAAATTGTTAATGACATAACGCTTGGGAGCATATACTAAGCCAACGTTTTCAGGGAAGCTGGCCGTCTCCGATTTCACGAATGCAAATACTTATGGTTTAATGACTTATGATTTGGACTCTGTTTCCGAGTGATTACCGGGGAAAAGCCCAGAAAATCAAGAAGTGTAAAGAAATCCGACAAAATTTCGTTTTTCAATAAGGATTTCTAACATAGGATGTTGATTTGCAGTAGGTTGCGACGAGGATCTCAAAGTGTAATGTTTTTCCTCACTTTTCCCCGTGTTTTGCCGGGGTTTTGCCCGGCAAAAAGAAAGATTGTGTTTGAAACATTTCGAAACACCCTGTGGTTCAAGCGATGAATTGTTTTGTCACAGGCGCGTCGGGGTTTATCGGAGCCAACCTGGCGCAGGAGCTGGCCGCCCGCGGCCATCGGGTCAAGGCGCTGGTGCGCGCCGGCGGGGATGTGCGCGGCCTGGAAGGCACCGATTACGAGGCGGTTGCCGGCGACCTGGCGCGGCGCGACTTGCTGGAGAAGGCGATGCGCGGGTGCGACTGGTGTTTTCACGTTGCCGCCAGCTATCACTTGTGGCTGCGGGATTATGCGCCGATGTACGCGGCCAACGTGGAAGGCACGCGCCACGTCATCGAAGCCGCCACCGCCGCGGGCTGCCGGCGCATTGTTTATACGAGCACGGTGGGCTGCATCGGCCTGCCGCGGGAGAGGGGCGGAGAAGTGGTTCCCAGCGACGAAGCCACGCCCGTCAGTGGCGCGCAGATGAGCAACCATTACAAGCGCTCCAAATGGCAGGCCGAAGAAGTGGCGCGCCAACTGGCGGCCCAGGGCGCGCCCGTGGTCATCGTCAATCCCAGCGCCCCCGTCGGCCCGCGCGATGTCAAGCCGACGCCGACGGGCAAAATCATTCTCGATTTTTTGAACCGGAAGCTGCCGGGCTACATGGATACCGGTTTGAACTGGGTGCATGTGCGCGACGTGGCGGCGGGGCATATTCTGGCGGCGGAGAAGGGCCGTCCGGGGGAGCGCTACATTTTGGGGAACGCGGAGGGCAACTGGACAATGAGGGAAACGCTCGCGGTGCTGGAGGAGCTGAGCGGAGTGCCCGCGCCGAAATTGCGCGTGCCCTACGCGGTGGCCCTGCTGGCCGCCTATGGCAACGAGGCGCTTTCCGCCATGACCGGGAAGGAGCCCAAAGCCCCGCTGGCGGGCGTGCGCATGGCGAAGTATAAAATGTATTTCAATCCCGCCAAGGCGATTCGCGAACTGGGATTGCCGCAAACCCCGCCGCGCCAGGCCTTCGCCGACGCCATCGCCTGGTTCCGTGGCGGCTTTGTCAAAATGGAACATAAATGAGGCTGGACAGAGAAGGCCGAGTGGAGCGATGGAGGGATGGGGTGGTGGAGTGGTGGAGTGATGGATGCGGTGGTTCAAAAAAACACCTTAATTTACCTTGATTGGGCTTGATTGGGCTTGATTGGGAAAACCACTTTTTGCGTGTAAATGGTTCATGGCAAGGCACTTGACGCGATTTGCCGCTAAAAGGCTCATTCGGCGTCGCTGAAGCTCCCACCGCCGCCAAGGCTTCCGCCGTCGCCAAGCTATGGCGGGACAAGTTGGCAGGACAAGCCGGCCTGACAGGGGCGGTGGACCGGGTGGACGGCGTGGACGCGGTGCACCGGCGCGAACGCCCACGGACATTGAAGGAGGACGGCCCAACCGCCGCCATCCGACACCTCGACTCTGCGCGCCTTGCCCTCATCACTCAGGCAAGAATAGCATTTAAGTACTGGTTGTCAACGGGAAAATGCGGGGAAATGAGGATTTTTGCAAGGCTCTAAGCATTAGCTACTTATGTGGGGGAAATGATAAATTATAAATGGAAGAGGCGGGAGGGTGCCGGGTGAGATGCGGCGGCAAGCCGCAAGAGTCTGAGCGGCGAACTGGGCCAGAGGAGTCGTTTTCGGGCGGTGCTGCGCGTCGTAAAAGTGACAGATGGACGCCCCCTATAATGTGCGTCAAATCCGCAATCTCATTTTTCCAGCTGACCCTTTTTCGTTCAGCCGGCGCCGACGAAAGGAGAATCGTGAATTTGCGGCGGAAACGACAATGGCCTTGAAGTAGAATGGCATGAGATTAAACATGGGTTTGGCTTTGAATGAAAAAATCGCGCGCGCAAAAATGCAAAGGGCCCCCAACAGACAGCCGGCCCGTCCCCGGCGGCCGGCTGGTCTTTTCCCAATCCGCAATCCGCAATCCGCAATCCGCAATTCTGCAATGTCAACCCTCGCCTCGCTTAATGGACCGCAACGGCAGGCCGTCGAAACGACCGAAGGGGCGGTCTTGATTCTGGCCGGGGCGGGCACGGGGAAAACGCGGGTCATCACGGCGCGGGTGGCGCATCTAATCGAGAAGGGGGTGGCGCCGGGCCACATTCTGGCGGTGACGTTCACCAACAAGGCGGCGCGCGAAATGAAGGAGCGCGTTTTCAAGCTCATCCCGCGCCGCTTCCAGCCGGCGGGCGAGGGGGCGAAAGCGCCGGGGCCCACCATCTGCACCTTTCATTCCTTGTGCGCGCGCATCCTGCGCCAGCACATCGAGCGGCTGGGCTTCAAGCGCAATTTTGTAATTTACAGCGAATCGGAACAGCTCGGCGCGGTGAAAAAGATTCTCAGCCACATTTCCGACAAGGCGGCCAAGGCCGATGCGGGGGAGGTGCTCTCCCTGCTGAGCCGGTATAAAAACGGCGGCGGGCGGGCGGCGGTGTTCGGCGACCCCAACACGGCGGCGCTGGCGGAGCATGTGAGCAAGCGCTATCAGAGCGCGTTGCGCGCCTGCAACGCGGTGGATTTCGACGATTTGATTTTGCTGACCCTGGAGCTTTTTGCCAGACATCCGGAGGCGCTGGCGGCCTGCCGGGCGCGGTATCGCTATGTGATGGTGGACGAATACCAGGACACCAACGCGGCGCAGTTCCAGTTGGTGCGCCAACTGATCTCGGCCCACGGCAATCTCTGCGTGGTGGGGGACGACGACCAGAGCATTTACGGATGGCGCGGGGCGGAAACGGCGAATTTGCTGGAGATGGAGAAGCATTTTCCCAGGGTTAAAGTCATCCGCCTGGAGCAAAATTACCGCTCGACCGCCACCATTCTCTCCGCCGCCAACGCTGTCATCAAGAATAATGCCCGCCGCCGCCCCAAGCAACTTTGGTCGCAGAAAGGGCGCGGGGCCAAAATCCTGCTGCACACCTTTGCCGACGAGGAGGAGGAGGCGCGGCACACGGCGGAGCAAATCGAGTACGCGCGGCTGGCGCGGGGGGTGGCGTGGCGGGAGCAGGCGGTGCTGTTTCGCACCAACCAGCAGGGGCGGCCGCTGGAAACGGCGCTGCGCCAGGCCGGCATCCGGTATCATCTCATCGGGGGCCAAAGCTATTTTGACCGGCGCGAGATCAAGGATTTTTTGGCCTATCTCAAGACCTTCACCAACCCGGAGGACGACATCAGCCTGCTGCGGGTGGCCAACGTGCCGGCGCGGGGCCTGAGCGAGGTGACGATGGAGCGGCTGCTGGCGGCCAGCCAGGAGCGGGGCTGCCCGGTATTTGCCGCGATGAAACATACGGACGTGCGGGCCGGGTTCGTCCCCAGAACGCGGGCCGCCGTGGCGGGTTACGTTGCCTTGATCGAGCGGCAACAGGCGGCGTTGCGGGAGGGGGCGCTTTCGCCGCGGCAGTGGGCGGAGAATTTTGTGAGGGAAATTGATTACGAAGCCGAATTGCGGCGCGGCGAAAAGAACCCGGACGCGGCGGACAACCGGGTGCGCAATCTGCGCGAGTTGCTGGCCACCCTGGGCACGACCGCCGGCAACACGGCCGGGCAGGTGGAGGATTTCCTGGATGGGGTGGCGCTGGATTCCGACCGGGAAGAGGAAAAGGAACAGACCGGGGACGCGGTGACGCTGATCACCATGCACAGTTGCAAGGGGCTGGAATTTCCCCATGTATATATCGTCGGCTTGGAGGATGGTTTGCTGCCCCATTCGAGATCGAAAGTGGAAGGGACGCTGGACGAGGAGCGGCGGCTTTTTTACGTGGCGCTGACGCGGGCCATGCAGACCCTGACGTTGAGCCATTGCGCGGCGCGCAAAAAGTATGGGCAGCCCCTGGCCTGCCATCCTTCGCCCTTTTTAAAGGAACTTCCCGCCGATCTTCTGGAATTGGCCGACGAAAAGAGCCAAACGCCTGTTTCGGTCGAAGGCGGCCGGGATGGTTTTGCCGCGATGCGGCTGGCGGCGGGCGAAAGGGAGGATGGAGGATAGAGGATGGAGGATGGACCAATTGGGGATTGCGGATTGCGGATTCCACACCCGACCGGAACACGGGTTGACGAGCCGCATCCGAGCTTGACCAGCACGGAGCACAGGTTGTAGTTTATAGTGATGAAAGAATCTGGAGTTATGGAACCGCCGCCGAGCACGCGCTGGCAAGAGGGCAAAGTCTTTGCGGAAGTGGTGAATGCGCGGGACATGGCTTCCCCGACGCCAAATCTCGTTGAGGAATTGTTTCTCTGGATTAAAGGGACCCGTCTCTATTACCAAGCGGAGATGGGCGGCGCACCGACCGAACAAGAGCGGCAAATGCAGAAGCAGATGCTGTCAGCGCTCATCAGCATGGGCGAATGGCTGGTCAAGGAATTGCGTCAGCATGACATAACCGCGAAAGCGGATGTCACACTGGCGGACGTGGAGGCGACGCTGGAAGAACTCTACGTCAGTCTGCGGGTGTCATTTGGGGGCATGACCGAAGCGCGCCGCGCTCAGGTTCTGGACGAGGTGTTCGGTGCCTCGTGAAGAGCGCATAGAGGCGATTCTGGCGGCGTGGTACGAATTGGTAAACTGCGCGCCCTCTGAACGGGCCAGATGCCGGGACCAGCGGAACGCGCTCCTCGATCAAGCCATTGCCGGCACACGTTCCTGCCGCCAAGAATTACTGGAAGCACTCGGCCCGCGCTTTCAGGATTTCAAGCTGGCCCGCCGCAAGGAACACCAGGCGAAGATGGCCCGGGTACTTCGCCAACCTTGAGTCCACTCCAGGCAGACGCGATGGAATTGGCGGATGGTTTGTCACTGGACTATTTTCTCGAAACATTTCCTTCCGTTGCGCGCGAGCAGGCGGCGGCGGTGTTACTGTACGGCTGGCAGCGCATAGAGAGCGAACTGGCGGGATGAGAATTCTGCTCGACGAGTGCGTTCCCTTGCAAACATTTAGTAAACACAACGCAGCTCGATCACCTGGCCGCAACTGCATTGGATGCGAATGCCGGTGACGACATCGCCCTGGCGTTGCAAGGTGACTTTGGGCGGCGGGCAATTGTGCGCCGGGGACGGGGACGCGGCCGGGGCGGTTGTGGCCACCTGTCCGCTGGTCCCCGGGGCCGTCTTGGCGGGGGCGAAGGACCCGGGCTTTAAGGGCAGGGGCGTGAAGCCATGGTCCGTGGCGGAGAGGGTGGCAGGCCGCATTGGAACAAAAGTGTCGGACATGGGATGAATTCCTTAATTGGAACTGGTTTTGCCGTGGGGGCGCAGGTTCAACAAGACCGTCACCCGGCGGTTGATCTCGTCGGAAGGCTCGTGTAGCGGCATGGGGATGGTGTCGCCGAAGCCGGCCACCTTGATGACCTGGCGCGGTTGCACGCCGCTTTCCAGCAATTTGCGGCGCACCGCCGTGGCGCGGTCGGCTGAGATTTCCCAATCCCCGTAATCGCTGGAGAGCGGGGCGTTGCCGCTCTCGGTGTGCCCCTCCAGTTCGACGGAAAAATTAGTAGAGCGGGCAATTTCCCAGGCCAGAGTGGAAAAAACCCATTGTCCATAGGGGGTGAAGCGGGTGGATTGCGGCTCAAAGATCGGTTTGTGGGCGCGGTCAAAGACATTGATGGTGATGCCGTCCGGAGTCATTTCCAATTTGACCGAGTCGTCGTCCTTTTCGGTAAAGTCCGTTTGCAAAGCCTTCAAGAAATCCTGGTTCATGCGGCGCAACATGGCCAGCTCGACGGCCGAGGCGGAATCAAAATTACCCTGGCTGCTCTTCATGGCCTGCGTGTCCTTGTTGGGGATGACGCCGACCGAATCCTTGGTTATGGAGGAGAAGGGATGGGCAAAGGCGCGGGCGACCGCCTCCTTGATTTTTTGATCCTGCGAGGTGAGCCAGAGGACGATGAACAAGGCCATCATGGCGGTGACGAAATCGGCGTAAGCCACCTTCCAGGCGCCGCCACCATGAGCTTTTTTTGCCATAAATTGTCCTGGGTTTATTGGGCCGGGACCTGGTTGAGCGCCTTCAACATGGTCTCCAGGCCGTCGGCGCTGGGTTTGACTTCGCTGGGCAGGCCGCGGCGGGCCACTTCCACCGCCATGATGGGAGACATGCCACCGGCAAAGCCGATGACGGAGGCGGCAATGCAGCGGATGTAGGCCATCTCGGAAAGGTTCATAAACTCGATGTTGACGGCGAGCGGATTCATGAAGCCGTAGGAGAGAAAAATTCCCAGAAAAGTTCCCACGAGGGCGGCGCCCACTTTTTCACCGATCTGCTCGATAGGCCCGGAAATGGCGGACATGGTCAGGACGATGCCCAGGACGGCGGCGACGATGCCGAAGCCGGGCATGGCATCGGCCGCCTTGGTCAGGACGCTGACGGGGCGTTCGTGCTCTTCTTCCATGGCCTCCAGTTCGATTTCCAGGAGCATCTTGAGATGGTCGGGCTTGATTTTGCCGTCAATGATGGGGCGCAGGCCGTTGCACAAGAATTCCATGGCTTTTTTTTCTTTTTGGAAGGTGGGGTACTTGGCGAAGATGTTGCTGGTTTCCGGGCTCATGACATGCTCCTCCAGGGCGACCATGCCTCCGCGCCTGCCCAGCATGAACAATTCATAGAGGGCCTTGAACAAATCATTATAGGCCTCGCGGGTGTGGGGCGCCCCTTTCAGGGTCGCCATGAGCCGGCTGCCCAAATCCATCAGGACCTTGCGTGGCGACATCAAAATGAGGGCCCCGCCGCCCGCGCCGCCAATGATGACGAACTCGGAGACATGCATGAGGTTGAGGGCGTTGCCGCCCGACAGCCAGAATCCGCCGATGACAGAACAGAAAACAATTAATGCTCCGGCAATGACAATCATGGTTCAACTCACAGGGGATGTTGGAAGAACTCGGGGTCTTCCTTTTGCAACAGGGCTTTGATGGCCAGTATGGCCTGGGCATGAATCTGGCAGATGCGGGATTCGGTCAGGCCGAAGGCCTCGGCGATTTCGCGCAGGCGGAGGTCCTCAAAGTAGTAAAGGGCCAGAACTTTGCGCTGGATGTCGGGCAATTTCTGAAGGCGCCCCTCAATCATGCGGGCCATCTCCCGCAAGGCCATCTGCCGGTCCGGGTCGGGCTGGGCGTCATCGGGAATAAAGTCGTAGGGCGAACCGTGTTCGCCATCGTTATTTTGCGCGGAGTCCAGGCAGACATAGGTGACGGGGCGGACCTGCTCCAGCAACTCCTCGTAATCATCCTCGGAAATTTTCAGGGCCTTGGCCATTTGGGCGTTGTCCGGCACGCATCCGCTGCGCTGGGTCAAATCCTGCATCACCTTTTCAATTTTGCGGGCCTTCTCATGGACCGAGCGCGGCACCCAGTCCAGACGCCGCAATTCGTCAAAGATGGCCCCGCGAATGCGCACGCGGGCGTAGCTTTCGAAGGAACAGCCGCTTTTGGGATTAAAGCGGCGCACGGCGTTGAGCAATCCGACCAGCCCCGCGCTGTAAAGA
Organism: Verrucomicrobiota bacterium; assembly: GCA_049513975.1. Taxonomy (GTDB): domain Bacteria; phylum Verrucomicrobiota; class Verrucomicrobiia; order Limisphaerales; family Palsa-1400; genus JBEKOF01. The sequence continues at coordinate 18,053 of JBEKVM010000084.1, forward strand.
TCATCCACATTGACATGCGAAGGCAGGGTCATGGCCAGGCGTCCCACCACCGTCCTGACCAGCGGAAGATGCTGCTCGACCAGGCTGTTTTCCTGGGCGCTGCCCGGACCGGAGCGGGCATAAAGGCGCCAGACATCCTGCGGAGTCCGGCGGTTACTGGCGGGGGATTGGGCGGCGGGTCTCTCGGGGTCGCAAAGGGTGGAACTCATGATTTAGAGGGTTTTGGGATGGAGGGTGTTGCTAAAGGAGCGGGGGAGCGGGTGGCGCGCTCCACGGTCGAATTTTTCAAGTTTTGTTGCCAGGCGCGACCCCACCAACCCAGGAGCCAGCCGCCGGCGTAAGCGGCCAGGGAGGCGTGCCAGAGACAGCACGGCCAGGAGTTTTCCTGAATCCGACTGCAAAACAGCCCGATCCCAAACCCCAGCACTCCCCCCAAAAGCGTCAATAATTTCATAGCAACACAAAGCGAACTCAGCATTAGCAGGAGCATTGCCACGTTCGCGCCGGCTTGGCGCAATGTGTCCCAAACCCTTTATTTACGGGCGATTTTAAGTGTCGGAGAATTTGGGCGGGTCCAGCCGGAGACGATGTCCGGGCATAATTTGCCCGGTTCTCCATCGGCAAAGGTGTAATTTATGCCTAACGGCTGGCAGGCCGGCAGGCCGGCGCCTCGATTGACATCGGACGGGAAGCGCGTGGAGTTAAGTCCGGCGGCACAGGAAATGATTGAAAGATGGGCCGGCGTCTGGCATAAAGCAGCCCATGAATTCGAGCCCGTCTTATGCTCCGGGGTTGCGCTCTTCCGCGGTCCGGGGCGGAGTTCTCATGGTTGTCTTCTCCGCTATCTATGTTCCTTGGTTGACATTATCGGGCGGGCATTTTTCGGTCATGAACTTTTTTGTGTGGTTCGCCTGCCTTTGGTTGATTTTCCCTTTGGGCGCGCTGCTGGGCGGTTCCATTTTGAATCGGTTGCGCGGACTCTCATTGTCCGGCGTTGCGATGGCCGGGCTGGGAATTGGCGCCGTGTCCGGACTATTGCTGGCGCTGGCTTTGTTCCTGTTCCTGGGAAGCTCCGACTTGATGGGACTGATGCGAGGGGGATCTCCCGGCTACGTGTTGTCGGTTTCACAGGCGCTTGGCAAACTGGCATGGCATTTTGGAGGGAGCGTCGGGCCCCTGACGATGGGGATTGTATTTATGTGGGCGATTTGGCGGAAAGCTGACGAGCCATCGTTGCAGGCCGGGGAATTGGTTTCGGTGGAGGAGCCGCGCGTTCGGCTTCGGCTTGGCCTGCGCCATCTCGCCGCGTGGGGCCTGCTGGCCGGGCTGATGGCGGTCGCCACGGCGGCGCTGGCATTGACGGATTTCAGGAACGTGCGCAGCCTGGCCCTTTTTTTCATCGGCGGCGGGGGCGTGCCGGTGCTCGGCCCGTGGATTGGACCGGTGATTAATCCCGGAGGCGGATATGCGGCAGCGAGGTTGCTGACGTGGGTGGCGGCACCCATCCTGTTGATCGCGGCCACCCCGTTTCTTTTGCGGCTCAAAGTCCGTCCGCGTGTGGCGACGTCATGTTGGTGCGGGTTTATCACCGCCCTGCTTTTCTGGCTGGCCGCCGGACTATTCTCGGCCGGCTGGTCCATGGGCTGAGGCAGCGCCGGGAGAGAGCGTTGGGTCCGTGGCTCGAGCCGGAAGCAGGTGACACCACTGACAACGGGGAGGAAGGCCGGCGAGTTTTACAGAATCGGCGCGAAGGCCGAATTCACCATTCCCGATGCACTATTCAGAATTCACCATCATGGCCTGGATGGTGGCGAGGGCGTTTCCTTCCAGGCGGTTGTTCACGTAGATGAAGGTTTTCCGGTTGGGATATTTTTTGCCCGCGCTGATCAAGGCGGCCCCGGCCTGGCGCGCGTCAGCGTTGACTTCCCTGGTTGTGTCGTAGGGTTGGAAGGATTTGACGGCGTCTTCGTATTTCCGGCCCGGGGTGAGGAGAAAGCGGGCGGCGACAAGCTGCGGGTTGGGTTGACTGCCGGGAAGGGCCATCTGCGCGCTGATTTGAGGCATCTCCGTCCACGAATTATACACATGCGCCACCCGGTGGCGGGCGAGGCAGTCGAAGTATTCCTGGTGCAGCCAGTGTTGGTTGCGCAGTTCGATGGCGCAGGGCCAGCCCCGGGGGAGTTGGGTGAGGAAGGAGTCCAGCGCGGCCACGAAGTCGCGGCCAAGCTGGTAATCGGCGGGGTAAAAGCGGGAGAATTCAAAAATGAGGAGGCCAACCTGCGGGCGGATCGCTTCGCATGGCTTGAGGAAGCCGCGCGCAAAAATCCCGGCGTTGAGGAAATGTTCGTTTGGCCGGCCCGCGCGCAGTCCGAAGCGCGGCAGGTTGGGAAATTTTTTCATGGTGATTTCGTCGGTGACCTTGAAGGCGAATTGAAAATCAGCCGGCACCTGCGCGGCGAGGCCCTCCAGGTATTGGACGCTGGGAAAGGTGTAGTAGGCGGCGTCCACGCAGACGGTTTTGAACACCTCCGCGTATTCGGCGAGGCAGTTTTTCTCGAAGCGGGATTGGGCGAATTTGCCGCGCCATTGGTAGCGGGCGCTGTCGTAAAGCTGCCCGCGCCAGCCGGGATATTTCCAGGAGGACGCGCCGATGAAGACGCCCCTGGCGGCAAGGCTGGCCGCCTCCAGTTTTACTTTGTCGCGGTCGAATGGCACGACGGGAGATTATCCGATCGGGGGCCGTTTGACGAGCCGACCTAAATCCCCGCATAAGGCGCTGTCACCCGGCAAGCGACGATCCCACAATTTTTTTAGAGCATTTTCAATAGAACCGCAGCCATGTTCCCCCGCGGGGATGCGATGAACTGGCTTGGCTCCTTTAATTATAGTTCTATTGAAACTGTTCTAATACCGTTTCCAGTTTGCTTTTGCACTGTAGCGGCGGTCTGCGACCGCCGCCAATCGCCTTGGCAATAGTGCAGTTACGAACTGGAAACGGTATAAGCAGTTTATAAATAAACATCCCCCGCATTGCCACACTTCAATGCGGGGGATGTTCATTTTAGTAACGCACTTGATTCTGTCGAGAAAAAAGATTGGCGCAATTCCAATAAGACTGCAGCCATAAGGCCGCGTCAGGATGCAATGAACTGGTATGCCTCGTACGGCTACAGCTTTATGAAATATCCGGGCTGGAACAGGAAAGAAGCGGCCGGCGAGGGCGCCGGCCGCCACACGCGGGGGCGCGTATGCTCCCCGGGAATAGTTCACGCCCGGACTTGCGAGGATTTAGGGCGGGGATTTGGGTTGCCCGGCGCGGCGGGTTGTCGTAGCAATAGCGCGCGGATGATGACGAAGAAACGAATTTTGACGGGCTGCGCGTGGCTGGCGCTGGCCGCAACGGCCTGCCTGGCCCAGACGCCGGCCGCCCCTGCGCCGGCCGCCAAGGATTCCAGCGCGCTGCGCAATGCGGTGATTTTGATCGTGCGCCACGCGGAAAAGCCGGAGAGCGGCATGGAATTGACGCCCGCCGGCGTGCAGCGGGCCGAGGCCTACACGAATTATTTCAGGAATTTTACAGTTGACTCAAAACCGCTGCACTTGGACTGCCTGATCGCGGCGGCCGATTCCAAAAACAGCCATCGTTCCCGCCTGACGCTGGAACCGTTGAGCAAATCGCTGGGCCTGCCGCTGGACTTGCGTTACGCGGACAAGCAAGCCGCAGAACTGGCCGGCGAACTGCAAGCCCGGCCGCACGGCAAACAAATTCTCATCGCCTGGCACCACGGCCAAATCCCCACGCTCATTGAAGGCCTGGGCGGGGATCCGGCCAAGCTGCTGCCCGGCGGCAAATGGCCGGATGACGTTTTTTCCTGGGTGATCCAATTGCGTTACGATGGAGAGGGCCGCCTCATGGCCGGAGAAACCAAGTGCATCCATGAGAACCTGATGCCATGGGACGAGGAAAAGAAAAAGGATTAGGATTGGGATTAAGATTAGGATTAAGATTAAGATTAAGAGTAAGATTCAGAGAATTCCCTATTCCCTATTTTCCGATTTTCCCATCCACCAGGCGGTTGATGCCCAGCGGATTGGCCTCCTGCAGCTCCTCCGGCAGGGCGGCGTCTGGAAAGCCCTGGTAACACACTGGACGCACGAAACGATGGATCGCCAGCGTCCCAACCGAGGTGGAACGTCCGTCCGCCGTGGCCGGGTAAGGCCCGCCGTGGACCATGGCGTGGCAAACTTCCACTCCGGTGGGAAAGGCATTGCAGACCAGCCGGCCGGCCTTGCCTTCCAGCACGGTCAACAAATCGCGCCCGGCCCCAATATCCCCGGAGGTGGCGTGGACTGTCGCCGTCAGTTGTCCTTCCAATTGCTGCGCCGCCGCGATCATCTGGTGGCGCGAGGCGCACGTCACTACCAGAGTGGACGGGCCGAAAACTTCCTCCATCAAGCCCGGATTGGCCAAAAAATTGGCAGCGTCCGTGACAAAGACCGAGGCGCCCGCCTGGGCCTGGCCCGGCCCGGGGCCGGCGTTGACGGCCACCGCGCGCCGCACGCCGGGGATTTTTGCGAACTTCTCCACGCCTTCCCGGAAAGCGGCGCACAGGCCCGGCGTCAGCATGGCGCCGGGCGGCGTGGCGGCCGCCAGACTTTCCAGCCTCCGCAAAAAGATTTGCGCCGCCGGGCCATCTTCCAGGAAAACCAATCCCGGCTTGGTGCAGAATTGTCCGGTGCCCAAAGTGAAGGACCCAAGCAGGCCCGCGGCCAGTTCTTCGGGCTTCTGTTGCAAAGCTTCGGGCAGCAGAAAGACCGGATTGATGCTGCCCATTTCGGCATAGACCGGGATCGGTTCCGGCCGCCGCGCCGCCGCGTTCATCAGGGCGCGTCCTCCGGAGCGGGAACCGGTGAAGCCCACGGCCTTGACGGCGGGATTTTTCACCAGCGCCAGGCCCACTTTCGCGCCCGCGCCATAGAGCATGGAGAACACGCCCTCCGGCGCGCTGCAATCGGCCGCGGCCTGCTGGATCAGTTGCGCCACCATTTCCGAGGTGCCAGGATGGCCCTGGTGCGCTTTGACAACGACGGGACAGCCCGCCGCCAGGGCGGCAGCCGTGTCACCGCCCGCCACGGAAAAGGCGAGGGGAAAATTGCTCGAGCTGAAAACCACCACTGGACCCATTGGGACGGACATCATGCGCACGTCGGGCTTGGGAGCCGGTTTGCGGTCCGGGTCCGCGTGATCAATGCGCGCGCCCACCCATGAACCCTCTTCCACCAGCGCGGCGAACAGCCGCAATTGGCCGCAGGTCCGCGCGGTCTCGGCTTGCAGGCGGCCCGGTGGGAGGGCGGTTTCCAAATGGGCGCGTTCCTGGATGGCGGCGGCATTGGCCTCGAATAATTCGGCGATGCGGCGGAGGAGGGCGGCTTTGCGCCGGCCCGGCCAGCGGCCGTATTCGGCGAAGGCCCTGGCGGCCAGTTGGACGGCCCGCCCCGCGTCGCGGGTGGTGGCGTGGTAATACGCCGGCTCCAGAGGCGCGCCGGTGGCTGGATTGGCATAGGAGACCGCCTGGCCCGACGGCTTGACGCGTTTGCGACCCACCATGGAAAGGCCTTCAAGATTCATGGATCACTTTTTACCTGTACTGGGTTCGAATTGCAAAGAATAGGATGGACGGATGGGACAAAGGGGCGCACGACAGAATTCTTCGGTTAGGCTGCCAGCTTTAGGCAATCATTGCTGGCAGCGCGGCTGTTGAGGCGCTCTTTCCAGAACGGGTCGAGGCGGCGGCTGGAGTGGATACAGCGCA
>JBEKVM010000085.1:0-23772 GCA_049513975.1 Verrucomicrobiota bacterium
AAAGCCGGTGAAATCGAGTCAAAAGAAATTTTTGTTTTTCTTGAACGCAAACCCGCTGCCGCCCGTCTCACTTCGATACCTCAACAGGCAAAGTCAAATTCCATTCCGACAGGCTGCTAGGGGCGGACATATGAGTTCGCCCAAACCAACCTTGGATGACTTGCGCATCGAGCGCCGCCCGGAATCTGCCGGCGCCTCCAAATCCTGGCTGGCCGTGGCCGTTGTCCTCCTGGCCCTGCTGGCGGGCGCGGCCCTTTGGTGGCGCGGGCGGACGGAGACGGTGGAGGTGCGGACCGTTGCGGCCCGGGCCAACGGCGGCGGCGGCGGCAGCGCGGAGCGGACGGTTTTGAACGCTTCCGGCTATGTCACGGCGCGCCGGCAGGCGACCGTTTCCGCCAAGGTCACGGGCAAGGTGATTGAGGTGGATATTGAGGAAGGATTGAAGGTAAAAGAAGGACAAATCTTGGCGCGGCTGGATGATTCCAATATCCGCACCAGCCTGGAGGTGGCCCAGGCCCAGTTGGATTCCACGCGCCTGTCCCTGGAAGAAACCCGCGCCCAACTCAAACAAGCCGACCTGGCCTTCCAGCGCGCCACCGAGCTGGCCAAACAAAAAGTGGCCTCCCAAGCCGACCTGGAAACCGCCGAATCCGACGCCATGACGCTGCGGGCGCGCATCAAGCGCCAGGAAATGGACATTACCGCCGGCGAACGCCAGGTGGCCATGTGGCGGCAGCAAATCGAAGACATGGTGATCCGCGCCCCGTTTGACGGCGTGGTCACGACAAAAAACGCCCAGCCCGGCGAAATGATTTCCCCCATTTCCGCCGGCGGCGGCTTCACCCGCACCGGCATTGGCACCGTGGTGGACATGAACTCGCTGGAAATCGAACTGGACGTCAACGAAAGCTACATCAACCGCGTCGAGCCCGCCCAACCGGCCGAGGCGGCGCTGGACGCCTACCCCGACTGGAAAATCCCCTGCCACGTCATCGCCATCATCCCCACCGCCGACCGCCAGAAAGCGACGGTGAAAGTGCGCGTCGGCTTCGACAAACTCGATCCGCGCATCCTCCCGGACATGGCGGTTAAAGTGGCCTTTCGCGAGACGGCCGCCGCTCCCGAAGCGGTCACCCGCGCCGTGATCGTTCCCAAAAGCGCCTTGCAAAATCTGGACGGACAGGATGTGATCTTCGCCGTGGAAAAGGGTCGCGCCCAACGGCGCGCCGTCACCGTCAGCGAAGCGCAGGGTGATAACGCCGTCTTGAGCGCGGGCGTGAGCGCGGGTGAAAAAGTCATTGTCGAGGCCCCGCCCGGCCTGAAAGATGGGGCGGCGGTGAAAGAAAAAAAGCCATGAACGAAAATCCTAAAAGCGACGGCGCGCTGGTGCGGGTGGAGCGCGTGGAAAAGGTTTTCCACCGCGGCGCCGAAGACATTCATGTTTTGGCCGACCTGAATTTGCAGGTGCCGGCCCGGGAATTTCTCGCCCTGATGGGGCCGTCCGGCTCGGGCAAGAGCACCCTGCTCAATTTGATCGGCGGACTGGACCGCCCCACCCAGGGTTCGGTGACGGTGGGCGGGGAGCGGATTGACCGGCTTCCCGACCGGGAACTGGCGCAGTGGCGCGCGCGGCATGTCGGTTTCATTTTTCAACTTTACAACCTGATGCCGGTGCTCAACGCGGAACGGAATGTGGAATTGCCCCTGCTCCTCACCCACCTTTCCAAAGCCCAGCGCGCCCAACATGTCCAGACCGCCCTGGCCGTCGTCGGCTTGTCCCATCGCGCCAAACATTATCCGCGCACCCTCTCCGGCGGCGAACAGCAACGCGTCGGCATCGCCCGCGCCATTGTCACCGACCCGACTCTCCTGTTGTGCGACGAGCCGACGGGCGACCTGGACCGCAAGGCGGGCGACGAAATCCTGGATTTGCTCCAGGCGCTCAACCGGGAGCACGGCAAAACCATCGTCATGGTCACGCACGATCCCCACGCCTCGGCCCGCGCGGTGCGGACGGTCCACCTCGATAAAGGCCAACTGTGGAGCGAAGCCCAGAAATGAAGTTCCTCCCCCTCATCTGGAGCAATCTCAAGCGCCGCAAGCTGCGCGCGCTGCTCACCCTGCTTTCCATTCTCGTCGCCTTCATGCTGTTTGGTTTGATTTCCGCCATCAAACAGGCGCTGGTCGGCGGCGTGGCCATGGCCGGGTTGGATCGCCTGGTGGTCCGCCACAAAGTTTCGCTCATCATTTCGTTGCCGGGCAGTTATCAGCAGAGCATTGACAAAATTCCCGGAGTCGCCGGCTCGGCCCATTTCACCTGGTTTGGCGGCATTTACCAGGACGAGGCGCGCAACTTTTTTCCTCAGATGGCAGTGGTGCCGGAGGAGGTTCTGGCCATGTACCCGAAGGTCATTCTTGCCCCGGAGCAAAAGCAGGCCTGGCTCAGCTCCCGCAGCGCGGCGGTGGTGGGACGCAAGACCGCCGATCGTTTTCACTGGAAAATCGGCGACACCATTCCCATTACCACCGCCATCTGGACCAAAGCCGATGGCAGCCAACTTTGGGAGTTTTATGTGGCCGGCATTTTCGACGGACAGGACAACGCGACCGATACAACACCGCTTTGGTTGCGCTACGATTACTTCGACGAGGGGCGCCAATATGACAAGGGACACGTCGGCTGGTACGTCATCCGCGTCAAGGACCCGTCGCAGGCGGTGGCCGTCGCCAAACGCATTGATGACCAATTCGCCAACTCGCCCGCTGAAACCAAGACGGAACCCGAAGGCGCGTTTGTCCAATCCTTCGCCAAGCAAATTGGCAACATCGGACTCATCGCCGAGGGGATTATGGGCGCGGTCTTCTTCACCATTTTGCTGGTGGCGGGAAACACCATGGCCCAATCCGTCCGCGAGCGCACCGGAGAATTGGGCGTGCTCAAGGCCATCGGATTTACCAATGGCCAGGTCCTTTGCCAGGTCATGGCGGAGTCCTGTCTGCTGGCGGTGCTGGGCGGGGTGCTCGGGCTGGGCTTGTCGTGGCTGTTCATTTTGCACGGTGACCCGACCAACGGCCTGCTGCCGTTTTTCTATTTTCCAGTCAATGATTTGCTCACCGGCCTGGGCATCAGCCTGGCGCTGGGGCTGGCCACGGGAATTTTTCCCGCCCTCCAAGCCATGCGCCTGCGCGTGGCCGACGCTTTGAGAAGGATGTAACATGACCGGCCCATTCGCATGGTTGTTGCAAGTCGTGGCCGTCACCCGCTTTGGCTTGATGAGTGTGCCGCGCCGCCTCGGCTCGGTCGCCGCCACCATGGTCGGCATCGCCGGCGTGGTGGCGGTTCTGGTCGGCGTGTTGTCCATGGCGGTCGGATTCAAGATGGCCATGACCGCTTCCGGCGCCGACGATAACGCCATCGTGCTGCGCAGCGGGGCGGACAGCGAAATGGTCAGCGGGCTGAGCCACGAAATGACGCAGGTCATCGCGGATGCGCCCGAGGTGGCGCGCGGCAGCAACGGGCCGCTCTCCTCGGCCGAGTTGTATGTGATGATCAACCTGCCCAAACGCTCCACCGGGACGGATGCGAACGTGCCGCTGCGGGGCGTGGACTCGGCGGCGCTCCAGGTGCGGGGCAACATCAAGATCATGGCGGGCCGGATGAACGAGTGGGGAAAAAACGAGGTCATCGCCGGCGTGGGCGCGGCCCAGGAATTTGGCGGGCTGGACGTCGGCGGCACCATCAAAGTGGGCCGGTCCGATTGGCTGGTGACGGGCATTTTCTCCGCGGGCGGCGGACCGGCGGAATCGGAAATCTGGACCGACGGCAAAGTGCTGCAGGCCGCCTTCAACCGGGGTGACACCTATCAATCCGTCTATGTCAAACTCAATTCGGCCGGGGCCTACCAGCAATTCACCAATTCGTTGCTGTCCAACCCGCGTGTCAATGTGAAAGTGGCGCGTGAATCGGAGTATTTCGCCGCCCATTCCGTCATGCTGACGGAGTTGATCAATACGCTGGGAGTTCTGATTGCGTCTCTCATGGCCCTGGGCGCGGTTTTTGGGGCGTTGAACACCATGTACAGCGCGGTGGCGGCCCGCACCCGCGAAATCGCGACCTTGCGCGCGCTCGGATTCGGCAGCGGGGCGATTGTGGTGTCCCTCATGCTCGAATCGCTGGCGCTGGCGCTGGCCGGGGGAATTCTGGGCGGCGGCCTGGCCTGGCTGGCCTTCAACAATTTTCACACCTCCACGCTCAACTGGCAGAGCTTCAACCAGGTGGCTTTTGCCTTCCGCGTCACCCCGGCCCTGCTCCTGCGCGGCCTGATCTGGGCCGCGGTCATCGGCCTGATCGGCGGCCTTTTCCCCGCCATCCGCGCCGCCCGCCTCCCCATCGCCGCCGCCCTGCGCGAGCTGTAACGCCAAACGCCCAAAGCCCGGCAGGAAAAAACATATTTGACAGGATGAACAGGATGAAGAATGGATGCAGAAAAGAGGATTTGCGGCGTTTAACTTGCCAACGGATGGTCCATTGAGAATTGTCGACGAATGCATAAGCGCCCAATATCCAGCCGAGACCAAAGGTACTCGCTGGGCGGGTGAAGCACGGCGGATGGCTGGCAAGCTTAAGCCGGAGGAGGAAGCCGCACATTTCGCGCGCGCGATGGCGAAGATCCATGGCGGCCGGCAAGTGCGGTGAGACTCCGCCCCAAAAGCCCGATCGGAGGTTCCCTCCATTCAACTCATGCCGAATCTTTGCGCCTTTGCGTCTTCGCGCCTTTGCGTTAAAATGTCTTTCCTGGGCGAGAGAGGCCTCTCACGACGGGGCGCTATAGGCCGTTGACGACGCGGCGAATCCCATTTTTGACGAACTGTTCGCCAAAGTTGATGACCAGTCCGAGTTTGAGGCCGGTCAGCCGCAAATAGGTCAGCATTTGTGCCTCGAAGACAGGATTCCATTGGGTGACCGCCTTGTTATCAACCAAAACCAGTCCGTTCAGTTTCAAATCCAACCGCAGAGGATTGCCGAGGCGCTTGCCTTTGTAAAAGATTGGAACCTGCACTTGGCGCTCTGCATGGAGTCCGCGCTGCGTCAACTCCTCCACCATCGCTTCCTCGTAAACTCCCTCAATCAATCCGGGGCCTCCCAACTCACGATGCACTTCTATGGCGCTGTCCACAATAATTTTGCTGATTTCGTTTTCGTTCATCCCTTCCTCTTACTTTTTTAACGCAAAGGCGCAAGGGCGCAAAGCCGCAAAGCAAGATTTCCTTTTCATCCTTCCAAAATTAGGCGCGTTTGCCCTGTAGCGTCATCCCGTTCATCTGTCAAAACTCTGTTCCCTCCTTTGCAGGGGTTTCAGTCAACACGAAGGCCCAGGTTCTTTACAATGCTGCTGGTTTTTTCCGGCGTCTCATGCAGCACTACGCGCCAGCCGCGCGCGGCGCCGGCTTCCACATTTTCCGCGCGGTCGTCCAGATACAGAATATCAGCGCCGCTGCGGCCGGTTTTGCGTTCCACCACTTCGTAAAGCCGGGGGTCGGGCTTCATCGCGCCATGCTCGTAGGAAAGAACGTAGCCATCAAAGCGCGAAAAGAACGGGAAGCGGCTGCGGATGTGCCGCTCGGCCAGCTCGTTGGTGTTGGAAAAAACCCAGGTGGGAACGCCGCCCGCCCGCAGCGCGCCGTGCAGCGCGGTCATCGGCTTGATCTCGGTGAAAATGTCCGCGAAGGCGGTGCCGAACTCCGCCAGCCCGCCGTCGTAGCCCGAGGCGGCGCACACGCCCTCGTAAAATTGCGCGGTGTTGATCGCCCCGGTTTCGTATTGACGCAGGAGGGGCGAGGTGCAAAGCAAGTGCTGCAATTCCGCGTCCCCAAGGCGGCTCCTTCGCAGAATGCGCCGCGCCGCGATGCTGTAATCGAAGTCCACCAGCACCTTTCCCAGATCAAAGACCACGACGGAGGGAGGATTCATGTTGGCAGGCTGGATTCAAGAAGCCAGATCGCGCCGGCCCTCCAAGGCGCGGCCCAGGGTGATTTCGTCGGCGAATTCCAGGCCGCTGCCCGCGGGCAGGCCGTAGGCGAGGCGCGAAATCTTGGCGCCCTTGCCCGCCAGGCGTTTGGCCAGATAGAAACTGGTGGCGTCCCCTTCCACATCGGTGCTGAGGGCGAGGATGATTTCCGTCACCCCGGCGCCCAGCCGCGCTTCCAGGGCGGCGATGCGCAGATCCTCCGGCTCCACGCCGTTGAGGGGCGAAATTTTTCCGCCGAGAACATGATATTTACCACGGTAAACCCCTGCTTTTTCCAGGGAGAAAATATCCACCGGCCGTTCCACCACGCAGATCGTGCCGGCCTCGCGGCGGTCGTCGGCGCAGATGGCGCAGGGATCGCGTTCGGTCAGGGCGCCGCAGATGGCGCAGGCGCGGATTTTTTCGCGGGCGTGGATGAGGGCCTCGGCCAGTTGGCGGACGGCCTGGGACTCGGTTTGGGCCAGATGCAAGGCCAGCCGCTCGGCGGAGCGGGGACCGATGCCGGGCAAACGGCTCAAGGCGGCGGCCAGGGAGCCAATGGGTTCGGGGAGGAGCATCCGGCGGTGATTACATGCCGGGCAGGCTGAAGCCCTGGGTGGCCTTGCCCATTTCCGCGTTGGAAATCTTCTTCCCTTCCTCCAGGGCCTGGTTGACGGCGCTCAGGATCATGTCCTCCAGCAATTGGGCGTCGGCGGGATTGATGGCCTGCGGATTGATGTGGATGGAGGCCAGCGAGCCATCGCATTTGGCCACGACTTTGACCGCGCCGCCGCCGCTGCTGGCTTCGACGGTGCGGGCGGCGAGCTGGGCCTGGGTTTGTTCGATTTGCTGCTGCACGCGCGCAGCCTGTTTCATGAGTTTTCCGAGGCTTGGCATATTTTTTGGATTGCTAATTTCGGATTTTAGGAGCGGACGTCCACGATTTGGCCTTTGAATATTTCCAGGGCTTTTTGAATCAACGGATCGTTTTTAAAGTCATCCTTGCCGGCGGAAACCGGCGGCGGATTCTGCCGGGGCGGCGCGGCGGCGGCCGGGTTCGCCGCCGAAGCTGCGGGAGCCGCTGGGGCCGGCGCGGGCGCGGCGGGAGGCAGCGGCTCCGCCGGGCGGTTGGGCGGCGCTGCGGCCTGCACGAACTTCACTTGCACATTGGGATGACCCAGTTCCGACAGTTTGGTTTGCAGCAGGGCATGATTCTTGGGGTTGTCAATGAGGCCGATCTGGTCGGCAAACTCGGGGTCGAATCCGATGGTCAACAGGTTCTTAGAAAGAGACACCGGATGCGCTTCGATGAAGTAGGAGCGCACAAACGGGCTGGCCCGGCCGACCGCCTCCAGCAGCCTGCCCCAAAGTTGCCCCAGCTCGCCGCCGGCAGCGGAGACGGGATTGACCTCCGCGGCGGGCGGAGCCGGCGGGCGGACCGCCGCGGACGACGGAGCCGCGGTCGGCGCGGCGGCGGAATTCGTCCTGGCGGCAGGCGGGCGCGGCGAGGCGCCGCCGGCTTCGGCGCGCAATTGTTGCAGTTGCTGCAAAATGACATCAATGCTGACGGCGTGGCGCGCCTCGATCATTTTCAGCAGCGTCACTTCCAGCAGGATTTTCCGCGAAGCGGTGTCGCGCAGGCGTCCTTCGCAATCGGTCAGCACGTCCATCATCCGGGTCAGGCCGTCGCTGTTGAGGCGGGCCGATTGGCCGGCCAGGACGGCGGCTTCGGCTTCCGAGGCCTCGATCAGCGCGAGTTCGCCGCGCGAAACCTGAAAAATAAGGAGGTTGCGGAAATGCTGGAGCAATTCGGAGACGAGCCGGCCCAGGTCCTTGCCTTGTTGGGCCAGTTCATCCAACTGCCGCAAGGCCTTTTCGGTTTCTCCGGCCAGGACCGCTTCGCTCAAGGCCAGAATCTGGCCCTGCGCCGCCAAACCAAACATGGCCAGAACATCCGCCTCGGCAATTTCCGCGCCGCAAAAGCTGATGAGCTGGTCCAGCGCCGATTCGGCGTCGCGCATGCCGCCATCGGCCCCGCGCGCGATGGCCTGGAGCGCGGCCTCCTCAATTTTGACGGATTCCTTTTGGGCAATGTGGCGCAATTGCTTGACGATGAGACCGGCGGGGATGCGGCGCAGATCAAAGCGCTGGCAGCGGGAAAGGATGGTGGGCAGCACCTTTTCCGGCTCGGTCGTGGCGAACATGAATTTGACGTGGGCGGGCGGCTCTTCCAGCGTCTTCAACAGCGCGTTGAAGGCCTCCTTGGTCAGCATGTGAACCTCGTCAATGATGTAAATTTTGAACCGGGCGGAGGCCGGGGCATATTTGACCGTCTCACGCAACTCGCGCACCTCGTCAATGCCGCGGTTGCTCGCGCCGTCAATTTCCAGCACATCCAGGGCGCGGCCCTCGGTGATTTCCAGGACGCGGAGGTCGTCGTCGGCAAAGTCCACCTTGGGGCCGCCGGTGCAGTTGAGGCATTTGGCGAAGATGCGGGCGATGGTGGTTTTGCCCGTGCCGCGCGGCCCGACGAAAAGATAGGCGTGGGCAATGCGCTTGCGGGCAATGGCGTTGGCGAGGGTTTGGGTGACGTGCTCCTGCCCCACCACATCCTCGAACCGCTGCGGACGATACTTGCGCGCTATGACTTGATACGACATTTGTTTTGGATTGCGGATTGGCGATTGCGGATTGCGGATTGAAAGACAAGCACAAGTAGCCTTGTGCCTCCGGCGTGCTTAATCCGCAATCCGCAATCCGCAATCCGCAATCAAGAAAATGCCAGGGTGACCACGGCGGATGCGGAGCAGACTGCCGTTGCTGCATTCCTGCCCTGGCGGGGTTCGTAAGTCCACATTCCATGGGCCCTGGCAAATTCAGCCTCAAGCATAGGGCGCGCGCCGCAGCCCGGCAAGATTTTGTTTTGCGGATTGGTCGGGCGCGCCTTTTTTCTTGCCTGGAGGCCGGGCGCGGTTCAGTTTCGGATCGCGCCCAGCATTGAACTGGACCCGCAATTCTTATGCGTTGTTTCTACCATCAAACCCGGGAAGCCGTCGGCGCCTGCAAGTCATGCAATAACAATCTTGTGACTCGTTCCCCCAGCCAGTTCGTCTTGTTGGCGGCATTCCTTCTCTTCGGCGCGGCGGGATGCAAACTCTCTTTTCCAGGGGCGGCCAGGCGGCCAACGCCGATGTCGCGGGAGCTTGGCGAAAACCTGCTGGGGATTGATTGGCCGCAGCTGCGCTTGAGCTGGGTGTTGCAGTGGGAGCAACGCGGCGAAGTTCAGACCGCTTTCCAAGTGCTGGCGGCGTCATCGCTGGAAAAGCTTGCCAAAAATCAGGGCGACCTTTGGGACAGCGGCCAGGTGAAGTCCAGCCAAACGGTGGATGTTCATTACGCCGGCCAGCCGCTGCATTCCGCCCAGCAGGTGTTTTGGAAGGTGCGGGCCTGGGACAAGGCCGGACAACCTGCCGGCTGGAGCGCGCCCGCTTCCTGGACGATGGGTTTGCTCAAGGAAACGGATTGGCAGGCCCAATGGATCGGCGCGACCGGGAGCGAGCCGACGCTGTTGTTGCGGCGCGAGTTTGCGGTGAAGCCCGGCTTGCGGCGCGCGGTGGTTTTTGTCTGCGGCCTGGGCTATTATGAAATGACCCTCAATGGCGGCAAGGTTACGGATAACCTCCTGACGCCCGGTTGGAGCCAATACCACAAGACCTGCCTCTACGACACTTACGACGTGACCAAATCGGTGCGGGCGGGCCGCAATGTCATGGGTCTTTTCCTGGGCAACGGCATGTATAATGTGCAACGCGTCTCGGGCCGCTATACCAAATTCAGCGGTTCCTTCGGCCCGCAGAAAGCGATCGCCCAACTGCGCCTGGAGTTTCAGGACGGGTCCAGCCAGATTGTGGCGACCGATGACCAATGGCGCGCCGCGCCCGGGCCGATCACCTTCACCTCGGCCTACGGCGGGGAAGACTACGATGCGCGGCTTTATCCGGCGGGATGGGACCAGCCCGGCTTTGCGGCGGCCAACTGGTCGCCGGTTCTGGTTACAAATGGTCCGGGCGGCGTCTTAAAGGGACTTTCCTGCGCCGCGCCTCCCATCCGGGGATTCGAAGTTTTCAAACCGGTCAAAACGACGGAACTGAAACCGGGCGTGACCGTTTATGATTTCGGCCAGAACGCGGCGCAGATGCCGAAAATCATCGTGCATGGCCCGCCGGGATCCATGGTAAAACTCTGGCCCTCCGAACTGGTCAAAAGCGACGGCTCCGCCGATCAAAACAGCATGGGAAGACCCACCTGGTGCCTTTACACGCTGGCCGGCAACGGAAAGGAAGCATGGTCCCCGCGCTTTTTCTATTGCGGCTATCGCTACCTGCAAATCGAATGCATCGCCTCGCCGGAGGGCGGCGCTTTGCCCGTGCTGGATGCGGTGGAGAGCAGGGTCGTGCATTCCTCCTCTCCGCCGGCGGGGGAATTCACCACCTCCAATGTTTTGTTCAACCGCATCTACGCCCTCATTCGCTGGGCGCAACGCAGCAACATGGCCAGCCTGCTGACCGACTGCCCGCACCGCGAAAAACTCGGCTGGCTGGAGCAAACCCATCTCAACGGCCCGGCGCTGCGCTACAACTTCGACCTGAGCGCCCTGTTCGCGAAAAATTTGAACGACATGGCTGACAGCCAGCGCGCCAACGGCATGGTCCCCACCACCGCGCCGGAATATACCGTCTTCAGCGGCGACTTCCTCGACTCGCCCGAATGGGGCAGCGCCTTGCCCCTGGTCGCCTGGCAGCAATATGAATTCACCGGCGACAGCGGAGTGCTGCGCCGTTATTATGACGCCATGGCGCGCTGGACCGCCTACCTGGGGAGCAGGGCGCGCGACCAGATTGTCAGCTATGGATTGAGCGATTGGTATGACATCGGTCCCGGCAATCCCGGCGTCTCCAAGCTGACGCCCAAGGGAGTCACCGCCACCGCCTTCTACTTTCAGGACACGGTGATTCTGGCGCAAAGCGCCCGGCTGCTCGGCCTGACCAACGACGCGGTCAAGTATGAGGAACAAGCCGGACAGATCCGCGCCGCCTTCAACGCCAAATACTATGATGCGGCCGCCCATCAATACGCCACCGGCTCGCAATGCGCCAATGCCATCGCGCTGGTGATGGGGCTGGCGCCGCCGCCGGAGCGCGCGGCCATTCTTGACAACGTGGTCAATGATGTCCGCAAGAACGGGCTGACGGCGGGCGACGTCGGCTACCGCTACCTGCTGCGCGCCCTGGCCGATGGAGGCCGGTCCGATGTCATTTACGCCATGAACAACCAGTCGGAACAGCCCGGTTACGGCCTGCAACTGGCGCGCGGCGCGACCAGCCTGACCGAGGCCTGGGACGCCAACCCGGCATCTTCCCAAAACCATTTCATGCTCGGCCAGCTCAACGAATGGTTCTTTCACGACCTCGCCGGCATCCAGGGCGATCCGCGCGGGCCGGGTTTCGCCCGCATTATCATCAAGCCCGCGCTGCCGGGCGATTTGACGTTCGTCAAAGCCGCCTACAATTCCATTCATGGCAGGATCAGCAGCGAATGGAAGCGCGAAGGCCGCCGCGTGGCGTTGAACGTCGCCATTCCCGCCAACACCACCGCCACCATCTTCGTGCCTGCCGGCGCCGCCGCGGCGGTGACTGAATCCGGCCACCCCGCCGCGAGCGCGCCCGGCGTAAAATTTCTGCGCATGGAAACCGGCGCCGCCGTCTATGAAGTCGGTTCCGGCGCCTGGCAATTCGCCTCCGAAACCCCTTGAATTGTCAAAGCTCGACAGCAGCTTCAACGGCACTATCATCAAGCCATTGGTCGCGCAGTTGAAACGGCATGGATAACGATCTTGTCATATTCTGGCTCGTCTTCTTCGCCGCTCTGGGTGGATTGGTGGTCGCGCTAGTGCGTGTTCGCTCCATCGGGCGCGGCTGGGCCGCCCTCTATCTTGCCATCCTGCTAATTTCCGTATTCGGGGAACTGGAGAAACAGAAGGCCTGCATCTACGTTGCCGCCGCGATGTGGCTTGTGTTTGGGTTGCTTCCCGGATTGATCGGGAAACTATATACCCGCCGATTCCTCCAGCAGCAGTACCCGGCAGCCTTCCGTTTGGCCCGGGTTCTAAGTTGGCTGCATCCGGCGGACGGTTGGAGACAACAGCCGGAGATCATTCGCGCTCTTGAACTGGCGCAACGAGGCGAGTTGCCTGCGGCTGTTGAAATTCTAAACCGCTTCCAAAATGTCAAATCGCTGATTGGTCGGGCTGCCGTGGCCAATCTCTACCGGATCACAAATCAGTGGGAACAACTTCTTGCCTGGCAGGACCGACATTTTCAGGACCTTGACCGGTATCCGCAGCTTCTGCCCACGGCACTTCGGGCGCGAGGGGAGACCGGCGACTTGGTTGGACTGGTCGAATTGTATGACCGCCACAAACGGCAAATCGGGAAGCTCGCTCCGCCCGCCTTGCGCGACGTGTGCCGGCTGATGCTCTTTGTTTTTTGCGGCAGGCGCGATCTGGCAGAACGCCTCCTGGCCGGCAGTCTGGCCATCTTGCCGGCTTCGGCACGTCCGTTCTGGCTGGCTACCGCGGAACTGGCGGCCGGCGCGTCTGAATCTGCCAAACGTCAATTGGAGCTGTTGTTGCCCGCGGCCGATCCGCCAACGCGCCTGGCCATTGAACGCCGCCTGGCGCGGCCATTGACCCCGGCCGCGTCGCTGGACGCATCCGCGGCGAGGGTGATCGAGAGCGCCGCGCTGGAGCATGGCCACGAGGAAAGTTTTGGAGCGCAACCCTCATTGTTCTCAAAGCAGGCGCGAGCCACGCAAATTCTGATCGCGCTGAATGTGCTGATGTTCGCGGCGGAGATTTACTTGGGCGGCGGCGACAATCCGGAGGCTTTATATCGCCTGGGAGCATTGTATCCTCCCGCCGTTCGAGCCGGGGAGTGGTGGCGGATGGTTGCCTCGCTGTTTCTGCATTTTGGCGCGCTTCATCTCGCCCTGAACATGCTGGCCTTGTGGCTGTTGGGACCCTTTGTGGAATTTGCCCTCGGCTTCAGAAAAATTCTCCTTGTCTATCTGCTGGCGGGCGTCGGTTCCATGGGCGTGGTGATGGCGTTTGCCTCCGGACCCAAAGAAGAACAACTCATGGTGGGAGCTTCGGGTTGCATTATGGGCCTGGTTGGAGCCACCGGAGCGCTCATGCTCCGCGGTTGGCTGCGCGAAAAAGCGCTCGCCGCCCGTAAGCGGCTGATCGCGGTGCTTCTCATCGTGGCGATGCAGAGCGCCTTTGATTCACTCGTCCCTCAAGTAAGCATGACGGCGCATTTGTCCGGCGCTTTCATTGGCTTTGCCGCGACGATGATTCTGCGGGACCGGCTGAGAATCCCGCGTGTCGAAAACTCCCGTCATTGATGGCTTTTCAAAGGCTGTCGCAAAGGGCTTTCTGGCATGGCTGCAAAGTTAATTGCCCATGGCGGCGTAGAGTGTCCCACGGTTTCGGAAAATCGCTTCGTTGGAGTCATCCGCGGCGCCCAGCAATGATGCGGTCATACTCGCTGTGATGACCAATCCAAAACCAAACGATGTCTGAGCCATCCTCGACAGCGACGGCACGAAAATGGATGCCAACACGAACGGACCACATCCTGCCAACCTTCTTGAAGTGGAGCGATGGATGTCGGGGATCGGCTTTGAGCAGGTCGTAGCTCTCGTCCGCAAGCCGCTGGATGTCCTCGGGAAGTCGTGCATAGAACTGCCAGAACTTCGGGTTGGCGCGATGCTTCACAAGTCCCGGCAGCGCCCCTCGCGCAAATCACGGATGGCCTCATCTGCAAGGGCGTCCAAATGTCCGGCGGCAACGTCCTCCTCAAACTGTTTGTCCCACGCGGCAGCGTCGAACTCGGAGAACCAGTCGCGGAAAGCCAAAAGCTCCGGGCGAGAAAGCTTGCGGACGGCGGTTTCGATCTCATGAACGGAACTCATGTCGGGAGAATAAACCAACGCAGATTTCAGGGCAAGCGCAGAAGCGCCCAAGGACTCGCGTCGCAAATTGCCACGACTGGAATCATCTTTACATACCCGCGCCCTCCTCCAAACATTACCCCCATGTGGAAGAACCCTTGGCGGCTCGCAGGGCTGCTGGCGGCTGCCTGTCTTGGCCTGGGGCTGTGGCTTGGCCCCGGCTCCCCGGCCTTGGCGGCAGCGGGGCAGCGCTTTCATGTGGATGCCTGGGGAACGCACGAAGGCCTGACCGCCAATGAAGTCCTCGCCATCGTCCAGACGCACGACGGCTACCTCTGGCTGGGCACGCTCAACGGCCTGGTGCGTTTCGATGGCCTGCAATTCAAGGTGTTTGACGAACACAACACTCTGGGCCTGCCCAGCGGGCGGATCGTCTATCTTTTTGAGGACAGCCAGACCAATCTGTGGATCGGCACCGAGACCGCCGGCGCACTGCGCCTCCAAAACAATCACATCACCGACCTGGGCTTCGGCAAGGGCAGTTCCGATGGCCGCCTGCGGGCGGCGTGTGAAGATTCCACCGGCGCAGTCTGGCTGCGCGCTTACAATGGCGAACTGGCCCGCTATCACGATGGCAAGTTGGATCGTTTGGGCAGAATCGGCCCGGGTCGCACGCTGATTGCCGAAAAATCCGGTTTGCTTTTGGCGGGAACCGAACAAATAGATCCTGCCGCGGTGCGCGGCGCCATGCCCCTGTCCACGACGAGAGTCTCCGGCATGTCCCAGGTGGATTTCCTCCTCGCCAGCCGGACGGGAGGGCGCTGGTGCCTGGGACAGGATGGCGTGACGAAAATGGTTGAAAAATGGGTCGGCGACAGTTTGGAACTCAATTTGGGACCGTATCCTTGGAAGGACCTGGACATCACGGCGGCGTGCGAAGATCTGGAGGGTAACCTCATCGTCGGAACCCGGACCAACGGGGTCTGGTGGTATGGATCGGATCGGAAAGCCACCAAGGTGGAAGGGCTTTCCGGCAATTACGTTCTGGCGCTGCACATGGACGATGCCGGCGGCCTCTGGGTGGGGCTTGATCCCGGCGGACTAAATCGCGTCCAGCGCCAGCTTTTCCATCCGTTGGACGCCGCCACCAACCTCACCGTCCATTCGGTCTGCGAAGATGGCCAGGGCCGCCTCTGGTTCAGCTCCACCAGCCGCGGCGTTGACTATTGGAAGGATGACATTCTCAAGAACACCGACTCCTCCATTTGGACCCTCAGCCGGTTCGACGCCCGCGCCTTGTTGGTGGATCGCAACCAGAATCTGTGGGCGGCCACTTTCAGCGACGGGCTTTTCTGCTGGAGCAAAGACCAATTCCTGCCTGCCCAGGGGTATCCGGACCTCAACCGGAGCATTTACGCCCTTTATCAGGATCGCAGTGGCCGGCTCTGGGCCGGCACGGAGCGCGGCCTGGCCTTCCGGGACGGGCAGGCCTGGCGGGTGTTCACCACGAGCGACGGTCTCTCCGCCAACATCGTCCGCGCCCTTGCTGACGATGCGGACGGGAACCTTTGGATTGGCACCGAAGGGGGCGGGCTGAATTGCCTGAAAGACGGCAAAATCACGCCCGTCCAGCCCGCCAACGGATTCCCCAGCAAGAATATCTCCGCCCTTTATATGGACCAGGAGGGCGTCCTTTGGGTGGGAACCCTGGGCAACGGACTCATCCGCTTCCAATCCGGCCGCTGGATCAATTACACCACCGACAACGGACTGGACGGCAACGGTGTGGATTATATCATTGAAGACGACCAGGGCTGCCTTTGGATCGGTTCCAACGCCGGACTCATGCGGGTGAAAAAAAGCGACCTCAATGCTTTCGCCGCCGGCACGCTGGATTTCATCCCCTGCCATTCCTATGGCCAGCGCGATGGCCTGCCCAGCGACGAATGCACCCTCGGTTCCCAGCCCGCCGCCTGCCGGGCCGCCGACGGCACCCTCTGGTTCCCCACCATTGCCGGTCTGGTTCCCATTCCGGCACAAATCCAAAACCACACCAACGCCTTGCACGTCCTCATCGAATCCGTCCTCATCGAAGGCCAGGAGCAAGGCGCCAACGGACCCAATGGCCAGCCGCCGCAGTCCGTCGTCGTCCCCCCCGGCAAGGAATTGCTGGAAATCCGCTACACCGGCCTCAATTGGGATGACCCTCAACAAGTCCGCTTCCAATGCCGCATGGAGGGATACGAATCCAAACCGAGGGAAGCCGGCAAACGCCGCGCCGTCCAATACAGCAAACTGCCGCCGGGCAATTATCACTTCCAAGTCACGGCCCGCAACGAAGACGGAGTTTGGAACCCGCTCCTCGCCGCCAAATTGGAGGTCACCGTCCTGCCGGCCTTCTGGCAAACCTCCTCGTTTCGCGCGGCGGTGGCGGGCGCGCTTCTGGCTGGCATTATCGCGCTCGTTTATTTCATTTCCACCCAGAAATTGCAGCGTCAACTCGCCGGTCTCCGCCAGCAACAAGCCCTGGAAAAAGACCGCGCCCGCATTGCCCGCGACATCCACGACCAGGTCGGCGCCAGCCTCACGCAACTCTCCCTCCTGGGCGAAATGGTGCAAAGCGACCAGGAGAAACCCGCCGAAGTCGCCGCCCATGCCGGGCAAATTTCCCAGACCGCCCGCGAAACCGCGCGCGCCCTGGACGAAATTGTGTGGACGGTCAACCCATCCAACGACACGCTCGAAGGATTGATCAACTATATCTGCAAACACGCCCAGGAATATCTGGCGGTGGCCGGCCTGCGTTACCGGCTGGAAGCCCCCGCCCAACTGCCGGCCGTCCAGGTTTCCCCCGAAGCGCGCCACAATGTTTTCCTGGCCGCCAAAGAATCCGTCACCAACATCGTCAAGCATGCCGCCGCTTCCGAGGCCTGCATCCGGTTGCGCCTGGAACCGGGCGGGTTTACCTTGGAAATCGAAGACAACGGGCGCGGCCCCGCCGGACGGGCCGGCCCGGCCGCGCAATCCCGCAACGGCCTGCGCAACATGCGCAAAAGAATGGAAGACATCGGCGGCAAATTTGAAATTGGCCCCGGCGCCAAAGGGGGGACGCTTGTCCGCCTGACCGCGCCTTTGAATTGAGAATTGAGAATTAAAAATGTAGAATTCAGAAACTTCATTTTTCCCCATTCACCCTTCACCGTTCTTATGACCAAAGTGTCCATCGTCGAAGACAACGACCAGTTGCGCGCCACCCTGGCCCGCCTCCTCAATCGCGCCGAAGGATTCCAGTGCCTGGGCCAGTACCCCGATGCCGAAGCCGCCCTGGCCGCCCTGCCCGCCGAGCGCCCGGAAGTCGTTTTGGTTGACATCAACCTGCCCGGCATGAACGGCGTGGAATTGGTCCGCCGGTTGAAGCAGGCCGCCCCGCAAATCCTCGCCGTCATGCTGACCGCTTACGAGGACACCGAAAACATTTTCAACGCCCTGGCCGCGGGCGCGGCGGGTTATCTTCTCAAGCGCGCCCCGCGCGGCGAGTTGCTGGAAGCCATCCGCGAGGTCCGCCGCGGCGGTTCCCCCATGACCACGCACATTGCGCGCAAGGTCGTGCAATCCTTCCAAAAAACCAGCCCCTCGCCGCAGACCGACGGCGCCAGCGACACCCTTTCCACGCGCGAGCAGGAAGTGCTGGACCTGTTGAGCCATGGTTTTCTTTACAAGGAAATCGCGGACAAGCTGGGCATCAGCTACGAAACCGTCCACACCTACATCCGCCGCATTTACGAGAAGCTGCAAGTCCGCACCCGCACCGAAGCCGTCGCCAAATTCCTGCGGCGCTGAACAGCTTCCTCCATCCTCCATCCTCGTTTTCATTCTGCATTTTGCATTTACTCCTTGTCGCTCCCGCGCCGGTTGCCCATGCTTGGGGCATGGCGGATCGAATGATATCGGATGTGCTGGCCAAGCCGGACGCCGCGTTGGAAATGACGCTGCGCCCATCCCTGTTCTCCGATTTCACCGGGCAGGCCAAGGTCAAGGAACGGCTGGAAATCGCCGTCCAGGCCGCCAAAAAGCGCGGGGAGGCGCTCGATCACCTCCTCTTCAGCGGGCCGCCCGGCCTGGGCAAAACCACCCTGGCCTACATCATCGCCAAGAGCATGGGCGTCAATCTCAAATGCACCAGCGGCCCCACCATCGAGAAGGCCGGCGACCTGGCCGGGTTGCTCACCAACCTGGAGGCGGGCGACGTCCTTTTTATTGACGAAATTCACCGCCTGCAAAAGACCATCGAGGAATATCTTTATCCGGCGATGGAGGATTTCAAACTGGACATCATCATTGACTCCGGGCCCAACGCCCGCAGTGTCCGCCTGAATTTGCCGCGCTTCACCCTCATCGGCGCGACGACCCGCAGCGGGCTGCTCACGGCGCCGTTGCTGACCCGTTTTCCCATTCGCGAGCGGCTGGATTATTACCAGGCCGACCAGCTCCAGAAAATTGTGGCGCGCTCGGCCAACTTGCTGGAGGTGGCGATTGATCCGCAAGGGGCGATGGAAATCGCGCGCCGCAGCCGCGGCACCCCGCGCATCTCCAACAACCTGCTGCGCCGCGTGCGCGATTACGCCCAGGTGCGCGGCGACGGCAAGATCACCGTGCCCGTCGCCGACCAGGCGCTGGCCATGCTGGCGATAGATCAAAACGGCCTGGACGAAATGGACAAGCGCATCCTGGAAACCATCGTCCAAAAATTTGCCGGCGGCCCGGTCGGCCTCGGTTCCCTGGCCGTGGCGGTGGGAGAGGAGCCGGACACCCTGGAAGAAGTCTATGAGCCGTTCCTGATTATGGAAGGCTACCTCAACCGCACCCCGCAAGGCCGGGTGGCGACGGAATTGAGCTACCAGAAACTGGGCCTCAAGCCCGCCGGCGGCAGCCAGTCCCGGCTGCTTTAGGAAGCTCCTTTCTTTCCCGATTTTTCCGTCGCTTTTGCTTGCCCTCCCCCGCAACGTGCGGTAATTGTTGGGTTGCGCAACCATGAACCGCGCACGATATGGAATTCACCGCCCGAGAGTTGAAGCAAATTGAATACCTGCGAAAGCAGGAGCGCCGCTGGCCGCGCACCCGTTGGATCTTGCTGGGGACAGGCGTAATCCTCGCTGCCGTTTACGGCTATATCCTGGTTTTATTATTGCACCTGGCTTTCCTCTCCGAGAATGACCCTGCCCGTCTCGGCGACGTTCTTTCCCATACCAATATTCTGGTGTTTGCCGTGTTCTGGCCCAATTGCCTCCTCGCCCTGTGCTATTCCGCCTGGTGTATTTCGGTGGCCCTCCGGAATTGGCACGGCAATACCAGCCGCATGCTGCTCCTGAAGTTGCTCCAAGCCCAGCAAACCCAGTCCCCGGGCGCCGCCAAAACCACCTGAACCCCGCACTCCCCGATTGCCCCGCTCCGTCCATTGCTCCATCCCGGCGGGTGGTCACCGCAGCGAAGTCGGATTTGACATCCGCCCCGTCTGGCCTATCCTGTAACCGGACTGGATTTGTCCGATTATGGATGCGACGACCGACACGATTGAAAGTTTTGTCAACTCGGAATATAAATATGGCTTTGTCAGCGATATTGAAACCGAGGCCTTCGCGCCCGGCCTGAGCGAGGACACCGTCCGGCGCATCT
The DNA here is from genome assembly GCA_049513975.1 of Verrucomicrobiota bacterium. Lineage (GTDB taxonomy): Bacteria > Verrucomicrobiota > Verrucomicrobiia > Limisphaerales > Palsa-1400 > JBEKOF01. The sequence continues at coordinate 19,692 of JBEKVM010000085.1, forward strand.
CGGAGATCAAAGGGGAGCCGGATTTCATGCGGGAATGGCGACTCAAGGCTTATCGCCACTGGACCACCATGACGGAGCCGCATTGGCCGAACCTCCATTACCCGCCCCTTGATTATCAGGCCTATATTTATTACGCGGCGGCCAAGGAGAAGAAGAAACTCGGCAGCCTGGACGAGGTGGACCCGGAATTGCGCAAAACTTTCGAAAAACTCGGCATCTCCCTCGATGAACAGAAGCGCCTCTCCGGCGTGGCGGTGGACGCGGTGCTGGACAGCGTCTCGGTCGCCACGACTTTCAAGGAGGAACTGGGGCGGCAGGGGATCATTTTTTGCTCGTTCTCCGAGGCCGTCAAGAATCATCCCGGCCTGATCAAACAATATCTGGGCACGGTGGTCCCGCCGAATGACAATTTTTTTGCCGCGCTCAATTCCGCCGTGTTCAGCGACGGCTCCTTTTGCTATATCCCCAAAGGCGTGCGCTGCCCGATGGAGCTTTCCACTTATTTCCGCATCAATACCGCGGGGAGCGGGCAGTTCGAGCGCACGCTCATCATCGCGGACGAGGGCAGCCAGGTCAGCTATCTGGAAGGCTGCACCGCCCCCATGCGCGACACCAACCAGTTGCATGCCGCTGTGGTGGAACTCATCGCGCTGGACGATGCCAGCATCAAGTATTCCACCGTGCAGAACTGGTATCCGGGGGACAAGGACGGCAAGGGCGGCATTTACAATTTCGTGACCAAGCGCGGCAAGTGCGCCGGACGCAACTCAAAAATTTCCTGGACGCAGGTGGAGACCGGGTCGTCCATCACCTGGAAATATCCCAGCGTGCTCCTGCTGGGCGACAACTCCGTCGGCGAGTTTTATTCCGTCGCGCTCACCAATCACCGGCAGCAGGCCGACACCGGGACCAAGATGGTGCATGTGGGCCGGAACACCAGCAGCACGATAGTTTCCAAGGGCATCTCGGCGGGCCGGGGGCAGAACAGCTATCGCGGCCAGGTGAAGATTCTCAAGAGCGCCACCGGGTCGCGCAATTATTCGCAGTGCGATTCGCTTCTGATGGGCGACCGCTGCGGCGCGCATACTTTCCCTTATGTGGAAGTCAAGAACAGTTCTTCCACGGTCGAGCACGAGGCCTCAACCTCCAAAATCGGCGAAGACCAGATTTTTTATTGCAACCAGCGGGGGCTTTCGACGCAGGACGCCGTCAACATGATCGTCAACGGTTACTGCAAGGAAGTGTTCCAGCAATTGCCCATGGAATTCGCGGTGGAAGCGCAGAAGCTGCTGGGGATCAGCCTCGAAGGCAGCGTCGGGTGAGCGGCGGCGGGGTTGCCATTTACCTTTAAAGCATTAAACATCATATAGCATGGAACTGTTAGACATTCGCAATTTGTCGGCGGGAGTGGAGGGAAGGCCGATTCTCAAGAACCTGAGCCTGGCGCTCAAGGCGGGGGAGGTCCACGCCATCATGGGCCCCAACGGCAGCGGCAAAAGCACCCTGGCGCAAATCCTCGCCGGACGCGCCGAATACGAGGTCACCGGCGGCTCCGTCCTGTTCCAAGGCGCCGACCTGTTGGCAATGAAGCCCGAGGACCGCGCCCGGGCCGGGCTGTTCCTGGCCTTCCAGTATCCGGTGGAAATTCCCGGGGTCAACAGCACTTACTTTCTTCGCGCCGCCCTGAACGAATGCCGCAAAGCCCGCGGCCAAACCGAACTGTCCCCGGTCGAGTTCCTCCGGCTGGTCAAGGAGAAAGGGAAAATTCTCGAACTGGACCCCGCCCTGCTCAACCGCTCCGTCAACGAGGGTTTTTCCGGCGGCGAAAAAAAGCGCAACGAAATTTTCCAGATGGCCGTGCTCGAGCCCAGGCTGGCCATCCTCGATGAAACGGATTCCGGCCTGGACATTGACGCCTTGAAAGCGGTCGCCGAAGGTGTCAAAAAATTGCGCCGCCCGGAAAACGCCACCCTCGTCATCACCCACTACCAGCGGCTGCTCAATTACATTGTGCCCGACTTCGTGCATGTGCTGGTGGACGGGCGGATCGTCCGGTCCGGCGGCAAGGAACTGGCCTTGACCCTGGAAGAACGCGGCTACGACTGGCTTTTGGAGGAAACCGCCTCGCTGGCCAGCGCCCAATTATGATGACCACTTTAGACCCAGCCAAAGACCAGGCTCCGGGCCGGACGGCCCGGCCCGCCGCCCCAACCCCGCCTTTGGATGGCCATCAACCGCAACCCAGCCTGAGCCTGGCGGAGGTGCTGGCGGCTTTCGCCCAGGGCGATGCGGACTCCGCACCCGCGTGGCTGCAACAACGGCGCCTGGCCGCGCTGGCGCACGCCGTAAAACTTGGTTTTCCCACGGCCAAACACGAGGAATGGCGCTTCACCCGCATCACCCCGCTTTTGCATCTGCCGCTGCACCCGGCCCGGCCGCCGGCGCGCCGGCTGACCGCCGGGGAGATCGCCCCGTTTACTTTCGGACTGGAGGGTTGCCGGCTGGTTTTTGTGGACGGCCATTTTTGCGCGGAACTTTCCTCGCTGCCCGCCCCGGGAGGCGGCCTCCAGGCCGGCAGCCTGCGGGCCGCGCTGGCCGGGCGCGCCCCGGCGGAGTTGGAGGCGCATCTTGCCCGCGTGGCCGGCGAGGAGACGATGGTCTTCACCGCCTTGAACACGGCGTTTTTTCAGGACGGCGCCCTGATCTGCGCAGCGGCCGGAGAAGTCATTGCCCAGCCGGTGCATTTGCTCTTCATCGCCACCGCCGGCGAGCCGGGCGCCACCGCCCACGTCCGCAACTTGATAGTGGCCGGCGCGCGCAGCGAGATGAAGATATTGGAAACTTACATCAGCCTTTCCGACGCTCCCCATTTCACCAACACGGTGACCGAGCTGGTGGTGGGCGAGGAGGCCCGGCTGGACCACTGCAGAATTCAAGAGGAGAACAAGCACGCCATTCACATCGCCGCCGTGCAGGCGCAACAGGGCCAGGGCAGCCATTGGACTTCGCACTCCGTCTCGACCGGGGCGCACCTGGCCCGGCATCAGATTGAAACGGTTTTCCAGGGCGAAAACGGCCACTGCATTCTCAACGGCCTCTACCTGGTCCGGAGCGATCAACTGGCGGATCACCACACCGTGGTGGATCACGCCCGGCCGCATTGCGAAAGCCATGAGTTCTACCACGGGATTTTGTCCGGGCGCGCCCACGGCGTGTTCAACGGGAAAATTTTTGTCCGGCAGGACGCGCAAAAAACGAACGCCAAACAAACCAACCGCAACCTGCTGCTCTCCGACGACGCGGTGATTGACACCAAACCCCAATTGGAAATTTTTGCCGACGATGTCAAATGCACCCACGGGGCCACGGTCGGGCAAATGGACGAGGAGGCGATTTTTTATCTGCGTTCGCGGGGGATTGGGCTGGAGCAGGCCCGGCAAATTATGGTGCGGGCCTTCGCCAGCGACGTGGTGGAGCGCATCCCGCTGGAAGCGGTGCGGGCCCACCTCAACCTGATGTTGACAGAACGCTTCAAAGACAAGGCCTGACCGCCGCGATAATGGATTAGAGGCTGAAAAAGGGTAGTTTTGGTCTCCACTGTGCCGGCGTCAGTCCTCACTCAGGACTGACACTGGCACGATCTGCTCAAGTACTCCAGGCGCAATTTGCGGGGCATCCACCGGCACTCCCATCAACCGCCAAAAGTTTAAAAAGTGAGGACCGACACCTGCACGGTGACCGAGCTGGTCGTGGGCGAGGAGGCCCGGCTGGACCACTGCAGAATTCAAGAGGAGAACAAGCACGCCATTCACATCGCCGCCGTGCAGGCGCAACAGGGCCGGGGCAGCCATTGGACTTCGCACTCCGTCTCGACGGGCGCGCACCTGGCCCGGCATCAGATTGAAACGGTTTTCCACGGCGAAAACGGCCACTGCATTCTCAACGGCCTCTACCTGGTCCGGAGCGACCAACTGGCGGATCACCACACCGTGGTGGATCACGCCCGGCCGCATTGCGAAAGCCATGAGTTCTACCACGGGATTTTGTCCGGGCGCGCCCACGGCGTGTTCAACGGGAAAAT
>JBEKVM010000086.1:0-23410 GCA_049513975.1 Verrucomicrobiota bacterium
TTGTAAAGCTCGCGCTGCCAGGCTTGCAGAAAGCGCAGTGTTTTCATCGAAATACAATTGATTTTGGTCAGCTTGACCGGGGCCGGCGGAGGGGGGTCACGATGTACCAGGGCCACGCCGCATACTTCAAAATTCCCTGTTGACTTCGCGCCGGGCTTTGGTAGGTTCACCGCTCCTTTGATGGTTATTTGGATGAAAACGTATTTGCCTAAAGTTAATTTGGATCAGCGCAAATGGCATGTCATTGATGCCAACGGCGCCGTCCTGGGCCGCCTGGCCGCTCAGGTCGCCAACATTCTGCGCGGGAAAAACAAACCCGTTTACACCGCCCACCTCGACGCGGGCGACTTCGTCGTCGTGATCAACGCGGAAAAGGTCCGCCTCACCGGCAAAAAGGAAACGGCCAAGGAATTTATGAGCTATTCGGGCTGGAAAGGCGGCGAGAAATACAGGTCCGTGGCCCAGGTTCGCGCCCGCCACCCGGAGAAATTGATCACCCACGCCGTGCGGGGCATGGTCCCCAAGAACCGCCTCGGCCGGGTCCTCATGACCAAACTCAAAGTGTATAAAGGCGGCACGCACCCGCACGCCGCCCAGCAGCCGGCTCCCCTCGCCGCGGCCAGCTAGGTTCTTAATCCTAATCTTAATCCTAATCCTCAACGAATTTTCATCATGGCAGAGACCAAAGAATTCCTTGGCACCGGACGCCGCAAAACCGCTGTCGCCCGGGTCCGCCTCGCGGCCGGTTCGGGAAAGATCGTCGTCAACGGACGCCCCTTTGAGCATTATTTCGGCCTGGAAGCTCTCCGCACCGCGGCCACGCAACCTCTGACCCTCACCGAATCCACCGTCAAGTACGATGTGCATGTCAATGTCACCGGCGGCGGCCCGGCCGGGCAGGCCGGGGCGGTGCGCCATGGCATCGCCCGCGCCTTGTTGCATGTGGACGCCGCCCTCCGGTCCGTCCTGAAAGCCGCCGGCTGTCTGACCCGCGATCCCCGCATGAGAGAGCGCAAGAAGTACGGCCAGCCCGGCGCCCGCAAACGTTTCCAATACAGCAAGCGTTAATTGAATTGCGGAACGCGGATGGCGGATGGCGGATGAAAATGGGCTGGCCGCGCTGCGGCGATCACATCGTATGAACCCGGTGAAAGTCGGCATTGTTGGCGCCTCCGGATATTCCGGCGAGGAGTTGGTGCGCCTGCTCTTGCAGCATCCCGGCGCGGAGCTGGCGGCCGTCACCTCGCGCCAGTTTGCCGGCCAAACCGTCGCCCAGGTCTTTCCCAAATTTGCCCATCAACCCCGCGCCAAGGTCCTCCGTTTCAGCGAACCCAGGGCGGAACTGCTGGCCCGGGCCGCGCACCTTATTTTCCTCGCCCTGCCCCACGGCGTGGCCGCGGAACTGGCGGCACCCCTCCTGGACCTGGGCTGCCAGGTCATTGATTTGAGCGCGGATTTCAGGCTCAAAAACCCCGCCACCTACAAGGAATTCTACGGGCACGACCATCCCGCCCCGGAGCTCCTTAAAAAATCGGTCTATGGCCTGCCGGAAATCCACCGGGCGCGCATCAAAGAGGCCTCCCTCATCGCCTCGCCCGGCTGTTATCCCACCAGCATTTTGCTGCCGCTCATCCCGCTTCTGCAAGCCCGGCTGGTCCAACCCAACAACATCATCGCCGATTCCCTCAGCGGCGTCAGCGGCGCCGGGCGCAAACTGGAAATGGATTGCCTGTTTGTGGAATGCCATGAAAGCGCGCGCCCCTACGGCGTCCTGCGCCACCGGCATTTGTCGGAAATCGAGGAGCAATTGAGCGCCGCCGCCGGGACCGCGGTGGTGATCCAATTCACGCCCCATCTCATCCCGGTCAACCGCGGCATCCTGACGACTCTATATTTGACACCCGCAAAGCCCTTTGCCGGCGAAAGCGAAATGGAGTCCCTGGGGCGGCAAATCGCCGCCTGCTACCAGGCCGCCTTCGCTCGCGAGCCGTTCGTCCGCCTCCTCGACGAAAAGTCCCTGCCCGACACCAAGAACGTCACCGGCACCAACGTCATCGAAATCGCCTGGCGTCTGGATGCCCGCACCGGCCGGCTGCTGGTCCTCAGCGCCCTGGACAATCTGACCAAGGGCGCCAGCGGCCAGGCGGTGCAAAGCATGAACCTGCTTTGCGGCTTCCCGGAAACCGCCGGCCTGAGTTAGCGGAGGCGGCATGGATTTGGCTGCCAATCTGCAATCCGTCCGCCAGCGCATCGCCGCCGCCTGCCAGCGCGCCGGGCGCGACCCCGCCGCCGTCACCCTCCTGGCCGTGAGCAAAGGCCAGCCGCCCGAAATGATCGGCGCCGCCGCCGGGGCGGGCCTCTCCCTTTTCGGCGAAAACCGCGTGCAGGAAGCGAAGTCCAAAATCAGCCAGTGCCCCGGCCCGTTGCGCTGGCACATGATCGGCCATCTGCAATCCAACAAATGCCGCGAGGCCGTGTCGCTTTTCTGCATGATTCAGAGCCTGGACAGCCTGCCCCTGGCCGTCGAAATCAACCAATGGGCCGGCCACTTTGCCAAAACCATGCCCGTGTTGCTCGAGGTCAACATCGCGGGCGAATCCTCCAAATTTGGTTTTTCTCCCGAAAAGCTCCCGGCGGAATTGCCGCTCCTCAACTCCCTGCCCAAACTGGAAATCCACGGTCTCATGACCATGGCCCCGTTCAGCCCGGACCCGGAAAGAGTCCGCCCCGTTTTCCGCCGGCTGCGCCAATTGCAGGCCGAGTGCGAAAAAATCCTCGGCGCTCCCCTGCCTCATCTGAGCATGGGCATGAGCGGCGATTTTGAAGTGGCGGTTGAAGAAGGAGCGACTATCATTCGGCTTGGCACCGCCCTGTTTGGGCCGCGGCGGACGGCCAGACCCAGGGCCGAAGACGGCCCGGATTGAAAAAATGGACTTGACAGCAGAAACATTCGAAGAGGAAATCGTGGAGGCGTTGCGGGCCTTCGACAAATTCATTGTCTGCATTGACAAAACGCCGGAGGAATGCCGCGCCAGCCTGGTCTCGCTCATGGAAAAGGCCATCAGAACCTACCTGAGCCGCGGGCCGCATCTGCGGCATGGCATAGCCCTGGACCTCCAGATCACCATCATCCTGAGCCAGACCGAGCACGAGCGTCCGTTGTGCGGCATCTATTTCAACCTGCATTCCCCCTACAAAAAAAAGCCCCTCCCCGCCAAGGCCAAAAAGGAAGATTAGCGCCCCTTCAATCCCTCTGATCTGTGGCGGCGGTCTGTGACCGCCGCATTACTCTTACGCGGGACCAATCCGGTACTGAGCTTTCAAGAATCCCAACTCCGCCGCGGCGCTGCTGTATTCAGTATAGGCCCTTTGATTCGTGGCGATTGATTTTTGGAAATAATCCTCGGCCGCAGCGTTGTCGCCGGCGAAAAGGTGTTTTGAGCCTGCGTAAAAATACGCCTGGCACAACTGTCCTGCTTCCTTTTTCTGGTCCGCATTCTTGGCGGCGGCCAGCAATTCCGGTTCGGCCAGTTGTCCACAGAGGAAGCGGCCGATTTTGGATTCCCAGTCGTCCTCCTTGCCCGTGGCGTGGCTGTCCAGATAAGTTTGCAACTTAGCGCTGGCTGTCTCTGTTTCCCCCAGCCGCGCGCGAATCAACCAAATCCGAAAAGACGCGTAAGCTTTTTGGGCATCATCCAGTTCAAGCACCTTGGAAAAATCCGCCAAGGCTTCCTCGAATTCCTGCGCGTCATAACGAAGACAACCGCAAGCGTGATGAGCCCAGGCATATTTTGGATTTAGCTCCAGGGCTTTCATGAAGTCCGCCAATGCGCCGTCCAAATCGTCTTTGTTGCGTTTCACATATCCGCGAGCGGCGTAGGCTTTCGCGTCATCTGGTGTTAGTGCGATGACTTTGGTGTAGTCCGCGATGGCGCCTTCCATGTCGCCAGCGGCCTGTTTGGATAGGCCGCGATTGGTGTAAGCGATCGCGTTATTGGGATCAAGTTCGATTGCTTTGCTGTAGTCCGCGATGGCCCCTTCCAAATCCCCTTTGTGGTGCTTTGCCGCACCGCGACCGGTGTAGGCCTGCGTGCAATCCGGTTTGAGTTCGATGGCTTTGCTGTAATCCGCGATGGCTCCTTCGTAGTCGCCCTTCATGTTCGTTGTATTGCCACGATCATAATACGCCCCGTAGGCAAAATCCGGCTTGAGTTCAATGGCTTTGGTGTAATCCGCGATGGCCCCGCCCAAGTCGCCCTTGTCTTTCTTCGCGTTGCCGCGATTGATGTAAAGCATCGCGTCATCCGGCTTGAGTTCAATGGCCTTGGTGGATTCCGCAATGGCGGCGTCCGGGTCGCTTTTTACTTCGAGTCGCAGCACGCCGCACCACGGATCAATGCGGATTTGATTCCCGGCCAGTTTTGTATCCGCGGCATAGTTGCGCCACAGCCACGCGGCAACGGCGGAATTGCGCGCGCGGATCAAGGCGGCGGCCTCCTTGCCCGCCAGTTCCGGGAAATCGGCATCCGCTTCGCCCGGAGCGGGGGCGGACTCATCAGCGGCTTCTTCCGGGGTTTCCGCGCCATCGGCATGGCCGGCTTCCGGTTCCTCCCAGGGTTCGGGTGGCGGCGGGGGTGGCGGACTCAGAACGCTGAGGAGAAAAAAGAACTGTTTGTCTTCAGCCCAATTCAGGCCGGAACTAATATCCTCCGGCAAATCGTGGCGCAAATCATCGAGGCTGATGCTGGGCGGGAGGACGGCGTTGACATCCACCCAGTAACCCTGTTCAAAATCATCGGCGGGGGTTGATTCCAGGTCCGATTGCGCTTGCATGGCGATCTGCGGCCAGTCCAGCGGAACGGATTTTGTTTCCGTCAACAATTGGTCAACAAACGGCGCGGCGACCACTTTGTGGATGAGGATGTCAACCGGACTTCCCTCTGCGGGTGGCGCCCATAACCACGCTTCAAATCGCTTTTGCGCCTCCTCCACATTGTCGGCGCACACAATCGTGCTGGCGCAGGAACTCCGTCTCAGTCCAAGATTGACCAGGGCGGGTTGAGAGCGGGTGAAGCTGGCGGCAAGGAGGTATGCGTTCATGCCAATAATGTATTGTTTGCGCGAAATGGAAGCAGTTCTTCCTTGGGTAAGCGACAAAATTATGTTCCAGCAAAGCCGCCCTTGAATTTTCCGCCAACCGGGGCGAGCTTTAGTGGTTGGCATAAAGCCGTCAGTTCTGGCGACCGGCGATTTGTTTTCGGTCGTTGCGTCAACTCCCGCCGTGCAGGCCCTGCGCGAAGGCGTGGAGAAGGGGAAATTTTTGTCTTTGGACGCCGTCAGTCCTGCCGCCCACCCCTTCCTGGCTGTTCTGCTGTCATCTTTGTTTCCCGACCGTCCCATCATCGTCGTCGCGCAAAACCTGAAAACCCAGGAAGTCTTCCAGCAAGACATCCAAACCTGGCTCGCCCATCTCCCTCCTCCCAATCCTAATCCTAATCCTAATCTTAATCTTAATCTTAATCTTAATCTTAATCCTAATCCTAATCTTAATCCTAATCTCAATCCCCCCTCCTCCCTTTTTTATCCCTCCTGGGAAGTCCTTCCGCACGAAGCCCGCCTGCCCCACGTTGACGTCATCAGCGAACGCCTGGAAACCCTGGTCGCGCTCGCGCAAAAACCGGTTTCGCAAGCGAGGATGGTCGTCGCCAGCGTCACCGCCTTGCTGGAAAGGACTTTGCCCCCCTCGGAACTGGAGCGCCGCACCCGCCGCCTGCAAAAGGGCGATCACACCGATCCGCTGGATTTGATCGAATGGCTCGAAGGACAGGGCTATGAGCCGGAAGCCCAAGTCACGCAAAAAGGCGATATTTCCTTGCGCGGCGGTATTGTTGACCTCTGGCCCTTGACCAGCCGCTTCCCCGTCCGCCTGGAATTTTTCGGCGACGAACTGGAATCGTTGCGCCAGTTTGATCCCCTCACCCAAATCTCGCGGGAGGAAGCCGCGGAAATCATCATCCCGCCCGGCGGCGAACTGGGTTTGCTCAAGCAGGCCCCGGCCCGCGCCGGGGAGGCTGCACCGCCCGCCGCCAGCCTGCTGGATTATCTGCCGCCCAACGCCATTTTTGTCCTCTGCGAACCGGAACAATTGCGCGAGCAGGCCGACGCTTGCGAAGCGCAGGTCCCGCCCGGCAATCCGTTCCTGATTACCTGGCAGGAATTTCAAGACGAAATGGCGCGGCGCGGAATGCGTTCCATCAGCGTGAGCGAATTGGAGAATCTTTTCACAGAAAACTTGGAAACGCCGGCCCTGCCCGATTCCGCAGAGCCATCCTCCATCCTCCATCCTCCATCCTCCCCTGCTTCCCCGGCCCTCTCCTTTCAAGGCCTCGAGTTTTTCCGGCCCATCGGCGACCATCCGCCGGAGGCGCCAATCGCCGAAGCGCAGCGCAAGGAGTTTTTTGGGCAGATCCACCGCTGGGCGCGCCAGGACTATGCCGTGTTCATCTTCTGCAACAACGACGGGGAACAGCAGCGGTTCGGGGAAGTGTGGGGGGAATACGGCCTCGGCCAGACCAGTCAACTACAAATACGCACCGGCGCGCTGGCCCGCGGCTTTCTCTTTGAGCCGGCCAAACTGGCCGTCGTGACCGACGCGGAAATCTTTGGCCGCTACAAAGTGCAGCGTCCGCGCCGGCTCAAATCCCCGCACGCCCAGACCAGCCGGTCGTTGTTGGACATCAACTTTTCCGAATTGGAGGAGGGCGATTACGTCGTCCATCTCCAGCACGGCATCGGACGCTACCTGGGCCTGCAGGCCATGCCTTCCCGCCTGCTCCCGCCCATCCGCCCCCATTCCCCCGTCTCCGGCGACGAATGTCTGGTCATCGAATACAGTTCCGGCGACCGCGATGCGCCGGCGCCCAAACTTTACGTGCCGGTGAGCGAAGCGCATCTGGTCAGCAAATACGTCGGCTCCGGCAGGGCGCGGCCCCGGCTCAACACGCTCGGCGGGGCCCGATGGGCCAGGACCAAATCCAGGGCCGAAGACGCCGTGCGGGATCTGGCCGGCGAAATGCTGTCCATCCACGCCGCCCGCGCTTCCCAGCCCGGCCACGCTTTCCCGCCCGACGCCGGCTGGCAATGCGAATTTGAAAACAGCTTCGTTTATGAGGAGACGCCCGACCAAAAGCGCGCCATCGAGGCGACCAAACAAGACATGGAAGCGCCCCGGCCGATGGACCGGCTCATCTGCGGCGACGTTGGCTACGGCAAAACCGAAGTGGCCATCCGCGCCGCCTTCAAGGCGGCCCTGGCCGGCAAACAAGTCGCCATTCTCGCCCCCACCACCGTCCTGGCCCAGCAACATTTCAACACCTTTCGCGAACGCATGGCCGATTATCCGCTCCGCATCGAGCTGCTCTCCCGCTTTCGCACCCGCCGCGAACTGGCTGGCGCCATCCGGCAACTGGCCGCCGGCTCGGTGGACATCGTCATCGGCACGCACCGCCTGTTGCAGCGCGACATTGCCTTCAAGGATTTGGGGCTGGTCGTCATTGATGAAGAGCAGCGTTTTGGCGTCATGCACAAGGAAAGATTCAAACAGCTCCGCGTCACCGTGGATGTCCTGACCCTGACCGCCACGCCCATCCCCCGCACCCTCTACCTCGCGCTGGCCGGGGCGCGGGACATGAGCACGATCGAAACACCGCCCCAGGACCGTTTGCCCGTCGAGACCATCGTGGCGCCCTACGACGAGCGCACCATCCGCGACGCCATCCAGCGCGAACTCAACCGGGGCGGCCAGGTTTTTTATTTGCACAACCGCATTTTGGACATCGAGGCGGTGGGGCTGCGCCTGCGCGCGCTGGTTCCGCAGGCGCGCATCGCCATCGGCCACGGCCAGATGGAATCCGGCCAACTGGAGGAAGTCATGGCCGCCTTCGTCAACGGCCGCACCGATGTCCTGCTGTCAACCACAATCATCGAAAGCGGCCTGGACATTCCCAATGCCAACACCATCATCATAGACTGGGCCGACCGCTTTGGCCTGAGCGATCTCTATCAACTGCGCGGGCGGGTGGGCCGTTACAAACACCAGGCCTACGCCTATCTCCTGCTGCCCCGCCATGCCGGCCTGCTGGCGGAGGCGCGCAAGCGCATCACCGCCATAAAGCAGTATTCCACTTTGGGCAGCGGTTTCCGCATCGCCATGCGCGACCTGGAAATCCGCGGCGCCGGCAACCTGCTTGGGGCCGAACAAAGCGGCCACATTGCCGCGGTCGGCTTTGAGCTTTACTGTCAACTGCTCAAACAAAGCGTGAGCAACCTCAAAGGCGAGAAAATCAAACCCCGCGTGGAAGTGCAGCTTCGCCTCGATTTCCTCGCCCACCGCCTCGAAAAAACTCCCGTCCGACCGAAACCATCCCTGCCGGCGTCCGCCCCGGACATCGAAGTCCCCCGTGAGGCCGCCGCCTGGATGCCAGAATCCGCAATTCCAAGAGCCGCCGCCTCCTTCCCCGTCGGCTACATCGCCGACCCCCGCCATAGGATTGACATCTACCGCAAGCTCGCCCAGGCCGCCGATCCCGCCGCCTTGCGCCTCCTCAAGAACGAACTGCGCGACCGTTTCGGCCCCGTGCCGCCGTCGGCGGAGTTGCTGCTCAAAGCCGCCGAACTCAAGCTCATCGCCGCCGGCAAGAACGTGACGATCATCGAAACCAAAGGCGACAAACTCATGCTCACGCGCAACAACGATTTCCTGATGGTCTCCGGAAAATTCCCGCGCCTGACCCGCGCCACCCCCTCCGCCCGCCTGAACGAAATCAAAAAACTGCTCCTCTCCCTGTAGCGCCGCCCTGCGACCCTGAGAATTTTGCATTTATCATTCGTCCCCCCGATTGCCGCGCCCCCGGATTTGCTTCTTAACCCAATCGGGAGTAAGTTAATTTGAGCCGATGGGAATTTGAGCGCCATCGCAACCAAAGGAGCCAAACTGATGCCGAAACAAGACCAAAACCATTGGATCGTTGCCGGATGCTCTGTCGTCCGATCCGCAATTCGCAATCCGCAATTCGCAATCCGCAAATGGATGCACGCATACCTTGTGCCAAGTGCCGGGGAGAATGTTTTTTTGAGAAATTAAATCTTTTTTGCCGCCTTGACGAAAAGAGCCGCCCTTCACCATATTATCCTCCATTTTTGTAAAGGTGAGACGAGCCTTGAAAAAGAATTGGGCCAAACCAAAGGCGAGTTGCGCCGCGCAACCGGCTGAAACCTTTGCCTGGACCGCCGCCCGGAAAGGCGCGTTCGCCCAAGCGGGCTCATCGCATAAAACCGCCGCCAACATGGCCAATTCAAATTCATCCCCATCCCATGCCGCCGCCCTCTCTCCAGCCGGCGCCGATCTCCGCGTCGTCCGCCAGGCCGCCGGCTTGGAACTTTCTGAAAAGGTCAAGGAACTGGTCCGTCTGGCCCGCGAACAGGGCTATCTGACTTACAACGACATCAACGATGCCCTGCCCGATGTCGTCGTTTCCACCGAAGAACTGGACGACCTCTACAGCAAGTTGCGCAACCTGGAAGTGGAAATCGTGGACCAGGCCGAAGTGGACCGCATCAAGCAACCGGGGCCGGACGAAGACGAGGAAAAGGTGCGGCTGGACATTTTGGACGACCCGGTGCGCATGTATCTCAAGCAAATGGGCCAGGTGCCCCTCTTGACGCGCGAGCAGGAGGTGGAGATTTCCAAACGGATCGAGGAGGCGGAAAACGAAATCAAGCTCATCGTTTATAGTTTCGGCTTCGCCGGCAAGGAGCACATCGCCCTGGCGGAGAAATTGATCTCCGAGCCGCCCAAGGAGCGCTTCGACCGCGTGATAGTGGACAAGAAGATTGAAGGGCGGGAAGATCATCTGCGGGATTTGCGCCGGCTGCTCCGGCATGTCCGCCACCTGGACCAGACGGTGGATGACAAATACGCCGCCTGGCAAAACGCGGGCAAACCCAAATCCGGGCCGAACAAGCCGGCCCGGCTGTTCAAGAAATTGGACGAGAAACTGCAGCGCACTTTCAACAAATTCTATTACAAGCAAAAGGTCATCGAAGAAATGGCGCTGGTGGCGGACAACATCCATGACAAATTTGAGGCCAGCCTGCGCATCATCACCGATTTTGCCGAGCACAAAAATTCCCCCACCCACCAGCAGATCATCCAGTCTGAACAGCGCAAAATCAAGTCGCTGGAGGAATTTGTGCGGATGCCGTGCCAGGAATACCTCAAGGCCTACGAGCAACTGCAATACTACACCATCAAAGCCATCCAGGCCAAAACCGAGATGGTGGAGGCCAACTTGCGCCTGGTCATTTCCATCGCCAAAAAATACACCAACCGCGGCCTCTCCTTCCTGGATCTCATCCAGGAGGGCAACATGGGTTTGATGAAAGCGGTGGAAAAATTTGAATACCGCCGCGGCTACAAATTTTCCACCTACGCCACCTGGTGGATCCGCCAGGCCATCACCCGCTCCATCGCCGACCAGGCCCGCACCATCCGCATCCCGGTCCACATGATCGAGACAATCAACAAGCTCATGCGCGTGCAAAAGCAGTTGATCCAGGATTTCGGACGCGAGCCGTCGCCGGACGAGATCGCCGACGAAATGCAAATCCCCGTGGACCGCGTGCGCGCCGTCCTCAAAATGGCGCAGCAGCCCATTTCCCTGCAATCCCCCGTGGGCGACAGCGAGGACACCAACTTTGGGGATTTCATCGAAGACAAGGGCGCGGAGAATCCCTCGGAAATGACGAGCTACAGCCTGCTCAAAGACAAGCTGGGGGACGTGCTGGCCAGCTTGACGGAACGGGAGCGGATGGTCTTGGAGTTGCGTTTCGGCCTGGGCGACGGCTATTCGCGCACCCTGGAGGAAGTGGGCAAGCAATTCAAAGTGACCCGCGAGCGCATCCGCCAGATTGAAGCCAAAGCCCTGCGCAAGATGCGTCATCCCACGCGCATCCGCCAATTGACGGGCTTCCTCGAAACCCAGGAACCGGCCGCCTGACCCATGGTCGTTCTCCCCGTGGTGGAAAGGGAATTGCGCGTGGCGGCGCGGGGGCGGGCCATTTACCGGGTGCGTTTCTGGGCGGTGCTGGCGATGCTTGGCGTCTTCATCTGGTTTCTGAAAACCTCCGGCTTGGACCCGAACAACAGCCGGTTCGGGCAGGAAGTCATGTCGGTCCTTTTGATCCCCGCCTTTGTCTTTTGCCTCTTCATCGGCGTCCTTGCCACCGCCGATTGCGTCAGCTCTGAAAAACGGGAAGGCACGCTGGGCCTGCTCTTCCTGACCGATCTCAAGGGCTATGACGTGATCTGCGGAAAACTGGCCGCCAGCTCGCTCAACGCCATTTATGGCTTGGTGGCCATTCTGCCGGTCCTGGCGCTGCCGGTGATGCTGGGCGGCGTCACTTTTTGGCAGTTTGCCAAATTGGCCATTGTTCTGCTGAGCACCATGATTTTCTCGCTTGCGGTCGGCATCTGCGTTTCCACCTACAGCCGCAATGAACGCAAAGCCATGTTCTTCACCGTTCTTATTCTCCTGGCCGCAACCCTCCTGCCGTTTTTTGTGTCAATAATCTTGTTTCCTTCCGGCCCCGCAAACGATGTGTGGATGACGTTCCTGTTCAGCCCAGGCTACGGCATTTTTCAAACCATGGCTGGGCCGCCCATCCCGGAGTTCTCTTTCTGGCTTTCCATCCTCTGGCAATGGCTGCTGGCGGCGGAATTGATCGCACGGGCCAGCGCCCATGTTCCTCACTCGTGGGAGGAAAGGGCTGTCAAGAAAGAGCCGCGCTGGCGGCGCCGAAAGACCGCTTTTGGGACGCAAGCCCGCGCCGCAAAAGGCCGCGCCTGGCTGGAACGCAACCCTTTTCTCTGGCTGGCTCTGCAAGGTGAAGAAGCCAGCCCCGCGCGCGTCTGGTTTTTCGTTTTGACCATCCTCGCCATTTGGGTCATTGCCGTGTTGAAGTACGGAATGGGGCTGATGACGGACGAAGGTGCGGTGACGGCAACGATTTATGTTCTGCATGTCCCGCTGAAAATCTGGATTGCGGCGGAAGCTTCGCGCCGTTTTATGGAAGACCGGAGCAACAACACGTTTGAAGCTCTTTTGTCCACGCCACTCAGCGCGCGCCAGATCATCCAGGGCCAATGGCTGGCGCTGGTCAAACAGTTCGCCGGCCCGATTGCGCTCGTGCTGGTCTGGGAAACTTGCATGCAAGTCCACAGCTCCCATAACAGAATCCCGTCGTGGAATCAGAACGAATTCGTGGAGTACTGGCCGAGAACGGTGCTCCTTGTGACCGATACCGTCGCGCTGGCCTTGGCCGGGATGTGGCTCGGCCTCAAATGCAAAGGCCGCATCCGCGCCATCCTGGCCAGCCTTATTCTGGTGCTGTTCGTTCCGTGGGTGATGGGGCGCATGATCATGGTGCTGTGGCCGATTACCGTGGCTACAACCGTGGCCCAAAACGCCCTCAACTCCCACTTTCGGGAATGGCAGCTCATCCCGGAGCTTGTGCCGGGTCTGCTGGTGGATCTGTCAATAATGGCATGGTTGATGTCATCCCTGCTGCAAAGCTTCCGCCAACTGGCCGTGCGGCGTTAGCGGGAAATTCTTGCCGGAGAAAACGGAAATGCGCCAATGGCCATGCAAAGCGGCTTGCGGGTTTTCTTAATTCCATTATGCTCTGCGCCAATAAGGCCGTCAGCCAGCGGCCAACAAAGGACACGACGATGCAAATCGGAATGATCGGAATCGGCAAGATGGGCGCCAACATGGCGCGCCGCCTCATGAAACAGGGCCACCAATGCGTGGTTTATGCCCGCGGCCAGGACGCCGTCCAGGCCATGGTCAAGGAAGGCGCCACCGGCTCCTCTTCGCTGGAGGATTTGGCCGGCAAATTGGCCGCGCCCAAAACCGTCTGGTTAATGGTCCCGGCCGGCGCGGCCACGGAAAACGCCGTCGTGCAAATGGCCGCGCTGCTGCCCCCCGGCAGCACCCTGATTGACGGCGGCAACTCGTTTTTTCAGGATGATGTCCGCCGGGCCAAGATGCTTCAGCCCAAAGGAATCAATTACCTGGACGTGGGCACCAGCGGCGGGGTCTGGGGCGTGGAACGGGGCTATTGCCTGATGATCGGGGGCGACCGCGCCACGGTGCAACGGCTGCAACCCATTTTCACCGCGCTGGCCCCCGGCCAGGGAAAGATCCCTCCATCGCCGGGCCGGGAGGCCATCCACGGCACGGCGGAACAGGGCTTTCTGCATTGCGGACCCGCCGGGGCGGGGCATTTCGTCAAAATGGTCCACAACGGCATCGAATACGGCATCATGCAGGCTTACGCGGAAGGTTTTGACATTTTGCGCAGTGTCAATTCGAAGGAAATCCCGGAGGACCGGCGCTACGACCTCAACCTGGCCGACGTCGCCGAACTCTGGCGGCGCGGCAGTGTCATCGGGTCGTGGCTGCTGGACTTGACGGCCATGGCGCTGGCGGAAAATCCCAGCCTTTCCGATTACACCGGTTTCGTGCAGGATTCCGGCGAAGGACGGTGGACGATCAATGCCGCCATCGAGGAAGCGGTGCCGGCAGAGGTGCTCACGGCCGCGCTTTTCGCCCGGTTTCGTTCCCGCCAGGATCACACCTTTGCGGACAAAATGCTTTCGGCCATGCGCCAAAAATTTGGCGGTCATGTGGAACCGAAGGGTGGAAAATGAACAAAAATGCAAAATGCAAAATGAAGGAGTACTATTATGGCTACATCACGAGTTAAAGAGATCTTGAGCTGGTACGGCGGAGACAATCCGGGTACGCTGGCTAATCTGGCCCGGCTGCTTAACCACGGCACGCTCGGCGGCAGCGGGCGGCTGGTCATCCTGCCGGTGGACCAGGGATTTGAACACGGCCCGGCCCGCAGTTTCGCCGTCAATCCGCCCGGCTACGATCCCCGTTATCACATGGAATTGGCCATCGCTTCCGGCTGCAACGCCTACGCCGCGCCGCTCGGCTCCCTGGAAGCGGCCGCGCGCGACTATGCCGGGGACATTCCGCTGATTCTCAAAATCAACAACCACGACGTGTTGCAGGACGAAAAGGACCCGCTGTCCGCAGTCACCAGCGCGGTGGAGGACGCGTTGCGGCTGGGTTGCGCCGCCATCGGATTTACCATTTATCCCGGTTCGGCGCATCGCGTGAAAATGTACGAGGAGATCAAGGAGGCGGCGCTGGTGGCCAAACGGGCCGGCCTGGCGGTCGTCATCTGGTCTTACCCGCGCGGGTCCTCCTTGAGCAAGGAGGGGGAGACGGCGATTGATGTCTGCGGTTACGCCGCGCAAATCGCCGCGCAACTGGGCGCCCACATCATCAAAGTCAAGCTGCCCTCCAGCCACATCGAGCAGGCGGAGGCGAAAAAGGTTTATGAAAAGGAAAAAATCCCCATCGGCACCCTGACGGAGCGCGTGCGCCACATCGTGCAGTGCGCCTTCGCCGGCCGCCGCATCGTGATTTTCTCCGGCGGCGCGGCGGTGGACGACGAGAAGGTTTTTCAGGAGGTCACCGCCATCCGCGACGGCGGCGGTTTTGGCTCCATCATCGGGCGCAATTCATTTCAGCGCAAACAGGACAAGGCGCTGGAGTTTCTCAAAAAAATCATGGCGATTTACGCCCGATAATCGGCCGGCCGGATTGCGTCCTGGAATCCACCCGTGAGCGCCGCCCCCCAGGAACCGACGGACCTGCCCGCGCGCCAGGCTGATCCCTGCGTGATGGTCATTTTCGGGGCGGGCGGCGATTTGACCAAGCGCAAGCTCATTCCCGCCTGCGATGGCATGACGGGCGACGCCACGCTCTTCCAGCGCGCCGACATGGTGGAAGCGGGCTGGAGCGTCATCACCCCGGTGCTGGATGTGTGGAAGGCCCTGCCGCCGCGGGCCTTTCCCAACTACGCCGCCGGTTCGTGGGGGCCGAGGGAAGCCGACGATTTGATGGCGCGCGACGGACGGTCGTGGAGAAAAATCGAATGAACCGCACGTCCGCCAGAAAATCCGCCGCCTGCAAGGCCGTGTTTCTTTTCGACGTGGACAATACCCTGCTCTCCAACGATCAGGTCATCGCCGACCTGGAAAAATATCTCGAGGCGGGGGTCGGGGCGCGCGGGGCGCGGGATTATTGGAAATTCTTCGAGGAACTGCGCGAGGAACTCGGTTACGCCGATTATCTTGGGGCCTTGCAGCGGTATCGCGCCGTGCATCCGCATGGGCTGCGCTTGCTCTCCGTGTCGCGGTTCCTCATTGATTATCCGTTCGCCGACCGGCTCTTTCCCAATTCACTCGATGTGCTGGCTCATTGCCAGCAGTGGGGGCCGGCCGTGCTGCTCTCGGATGGCGATGTCGTTTTTCAGCCGCGCAAGATAGACCGCTCGGGGCTGTTCGGGGCGGTCGCGGGCCGCGTCATGATTTACGTCCACAAGGAGCAGGAACTGGCCGATGTGACGCGGCATCATCCCGCCCGCCATTACATCATGGTGGACGACAAAGTGCGCATCCTGGCCGCCATGAAGAAAATCTGGCGCGCGCGCCTCACCACCGTCTTCGTGCGCCAGGGACACTACGCGATGGATGCCAGGCTCACCGCCAGCTACCCCGGGGCCGATGTCACCATCGAGAGGATCGGCGATTTGTTGAAATACGACCTGGAGGCGCTGCTGGCCGCCACCCGGCAGGGCTGAAACGGTGTAATCTTATACTGGACAACGATTTTGGCCCAGTGCAGGTTAAAATCCAGAGAAAGGAAGGGATGCAGTCTCGCCGTCGAGTGAGTTGGTGGGCGAGGCGGATATTATGAGAGAATACAACGCACAGCACTGTTTGCGGTAGTGTATGGCGCATTGCTTTATAACTCGTTTATGGAAATACAGTATTATTCACACTTTTCCTACGGGAACTGGCCGGCGTCGGGCGAGTATCCGTGACATCCATTGGCCTGCGAACGGTCCCGGTGGTGTGGGTAATGAGGCTCATCATTGACAATGTAATGGACTTGCCACAATGAGTCTGATTGTGGTATGTTTTCAGCATGGCACAATCAACCATCACAGACAAATTCCAGACGACGATCCCATTGGAGGTGCGGCTGGCCTTGAAATTAAAACCCCGCCAACGGGTTTCTTACGAGGTGCGGAGTGATGGCTCCGCCGTCATGCGGCCGGCCCCCGGACTCGGCGAGTTGTTTGGCAGCCTGAAAATCAAGCGGCCAGCGGCCTCCGCCCGCGAGGAAAAGCAAGCCGGGCGCGAAGCCATGGCGCGTGAAGCGGCCCAAAAGGGATTGCCGTGACCACGCGTTACTTGGTGGATACAAATATCCTGCTGCGTTTTCTTTCCGGTGAACCGCCCCGACAGGCGGCAGCCGCCAGGAGACTATTCGCCGGCGCAGCCGCAGGAGAAGTTGTCCTCGATGTGTCCCCTGTCATCGTCGCCGAAACCATCTATACGCTGGTTTCATTTTACGGCGTGGAACGCAAAAAGTCCGTCGAAAAACTCCTCCTGCTGTTGCGCCAGCCCGGTTTGAAGATCCGGGACAGCACTCAAGTGTTTTCGGCCTTGGAACGCCTGCTCACAGCCAACGTGGGGTTTGCGGATGCCTTCCTGGCCGCAGGCGGCGCCGAAGAAAATGTCCCCGTTGCCTCCTTCGACCGCGATCTGGACAAATTTCGGGACATCAAACGTTTCGAGCCAACCGCTTGAGCCAGCCCTGTCGGCTAGGCTTTCCCAAGATTGGCGGCGTATTGGCGCGTCAGCCTGGAAAGTTCGGCGCACACGGGCGCGTGCTGCGGGTCGCCGGCCAAATTCTTCATCTCCAGCGGATCGGCTTTGGGATCGAACAGCATCGCGCCGTTTTTCCCTTCCGCGCCAAATTCGGCATAGCGCCATTTCGCCGTGCGCACCGCCACGCCGTGCAGGCTGGCGCCGTCCTCGCTCCAGACGCTGTAGGCCGGGCGGTCCCAGGCGGCCTGTGGATTGTTGAGCAGGGGCGCGAGACTTTTGCCCTCGATCCCCGGCGGCGGCGGCAGACCGCAAAGCTCAACCAGCGTGGGATAAATGTCCAGTGATTCGAGGATGCGCAGGCAGGAGGAGCCGTTGCCCCTGGCGCCCGGAACGGCCATCAGCATCGGCACGCGCGTGCCCATCTCGAAAAGCGACCCGGCCTTGGACCATTTTCCCTTCTCGCCCAGTTGATAGCCGTGATCGGCCACGAAGACGATGATGGTGTTCCGGCGCAAGCCCAGCCGGTCCAGCTCGCCGAGGACCCGCCCGATGTTCCAGTCCACCCATGAAATCGAGGCGATATAGGCGCGGATGACTTCCCGGGCTTCGGCCGCGCCGGCGTCGCGCCCGATGAACAGGTCGGCATTGCGCTTGCGGATGGCCGCGTCCGGAAATCCCGGCGGCACCGTCGGGCGGGCGGCGAAGTCTGGAGTCAACTCTATTTTGTCCGGATCGTACCAGTCCAGGAACCGTTGCGGCGCGGTGGGCGGGCTGTGCGGCTTGACAAAACCGCAGCCGAGGAAAAACGGCCGGTCCTGGTATTGCCGCAGGTGCGCCATGGTGCGGTCGGCGGTGTGATAATCGCCATGCCCCTCGCCGTTGCCTTCCAGAACAACGATGCGGTCCGAGTAAGCGGCGCGGATCTGGCCCGCGGACTGCGCGGTCGGCGCATTGGTTTGAGTGGGAAGCGCCTCCCGGCCCGGAATGGGCTTTGTGGCGCCGCCGCCATCGCCTTCCTCAATGGCCGCGGCCTCGGTCCAGGCCTTGGGGTCGTCAATGCCGTTGTGGTAAATCTTCCCGTTGCGCAAGGTGACATAGCCGTTTTCCTTGAACAACTGCGGCAGGCTGACCCAATCCGGATGCAGATCGCGGAAGGCGGTGCGGTTGCCCAGGACGCTGGTCCTGGTCGGCGGCCGGCCGGTCAGCATGGAGGAGCGCGATGGATTGCAGAGGGGGAACTGGCAATAATTTCTGTCAAACCTAACGCCGGCGGCGGCCAGGGCGTCCAGGTTGGGTGTGCGCGCCCGGAAGATGCTGCCGTAACACCCCAGTTCCACCCGCATGTCGTCGGACATGATGAACAGGACGTTGGGCCTGCGCGGCGCGGCCGGGGACGCTTGCGCCAAGACCGCGCGTGGCAGCGCCGCCAGCGCCGCCGCCCCGGCGGCTCCGCCCAGGAAACGACGGCGTGTGATCGGTTTCATATTCTTGGGGCTTTGTCTTGACGATTGCTACTGCTCCGGCCCACGCTGCGAAACAAAAAAACGGGATGGGATCACCCCTGAACTGTGGCCGTCCAGAGCAATGTCGCCGAATTGGGCTTTGTTCGAGAGGCTCATTTCGATTTGTAAGGACCGAGGAATTTATCACCATCGAAATGCACCAAATGGTCCGGCGCATCGGCAATCCAGACTTCTGTTTCCCACGCAATCTCCGGCGCGAATTTTCGGAACGTGTCGCGCGTGAGGAACGCCGTAACAAAAATGATGTCCGCGGCGCATTCCTTGGCAAGCCGTTTAAGCTCCAAAAGCCGGACGGGTGAAATCGGGCCGGAACTATGCACGGCTTCAACGAGAAACAACCAGTTCTTTTTGGCTGAATATGCAACGATGTCCGGGAGTTCTCCATGCTCCAGTTCAAAAAATTTTAGGGCGCGTAACTTTGCTTCCTGCCGAACCAAAAATTTCTTCGCAGTGTCACCGACATACAAAACTTCCGCCCCATGACCGTAGCGAGGCAGGAATTGTTCGATGATGGCTTTTTGCAACAAGTTGTGTTCGCCGGGACTGAATTGAATCGTTTGACCATCGGGCAGTTTGATTGGAACGATCTCGAGCTGACGGGCGGCGTCCAAGCGTTCGGCCAATGTGGGTCTGTCAGCCATAAACTCTTCTATCGCTTCCGCCCAATCCTGCTGCCCGAAGCGCTGGATGAGTTCGACGTATTCGGGGGACAGAGAAAAGCCGCGTGTCGGATCGTTGCGGGCGGCGTTTGGCTTGTTGGCGCTGGCAATGATGATTCCCGCAACGACCGGCAGTTTCAAATCCTTGCGGCGAATGTCGTCGTAAGAACCCATTGAAATTCTTTCCTCAAAGTGTTGATTGAGGTAAGCGATGATGTCCCGCGATTTGAGGGTTTCTTTTCCTTCACGAATCCGCGCTTTCGACCAATCGGCGCTGCGCTTCACATCAGCCACCGCAAGGAACGCCATCGCCATCTTTTCCAATTCTCGTGGTTTCAAGCCATCCAGAGGAATGCCCAGCCTGGATAACACCAACAGAGCTTCATTGATCAGTTTCACGAGCTTGGCTGGCTTCTCCATGTTGGTGACAAATGTTGGTATTTTCATTTCAGTTGATTCCTTGAATTCCAGCGGCAAGGCAAACTGGTCGGGCAGATTTCGATAGAGGATTTCTCCCGATGTGAGCCGCTTGGTGGTGGCGAGATACTTTTTGACCGAGCCGGCTAGATGCCACGCCAGCAATGGAGGAACGGCATTGCCAATCTGGTTGAACTGACTCGTTTCGGCACCGCAAAACTCAAACCAATCTGGGAAGCTTTGTAATCTGGCGGCTTCGCGGACAAAAAGGCGGCGGCGGCGACCATCAGCCAAACGAATGCGATGCATGTCGCCGGTCGCGCCTGCAAGATTCCGGCAGGTCACCGTGCGGGCCGGTTGGTCGGGATAAAGATCGCGCGGCCGGATGCAAAACGAAGCCCGTTCATATTTTGCAACATATTCATCCATGCTCGGCGTGAGGAATTTAGATTCGGAGGGCGCTTGCCGCATGGATTCTCCCAATGCTATTCCTGCCGTGACCCGATTGGACTCCTCATCGAAAAACTGGAATTCGCCGCGATGGCCGACAACGATCACCCGCTCGCGATTCTGCGGGACACCGTAGTTGACAGCGTTGAGCAGCCGCACCTCGATGACATAATTCAATGCCTTCAAAGCTGTGAGTATCTGCTCGAAATACCAGCGGTTACTGTAAAGAACTCCACGCACATTTTCAAAAACCCAGATCTCCGGCTGAACCTGCTTCACGGCGGAAATGAAAATCGGAAATCCGTCTCGTGAATCTGTCAGCCCCATTTGATGTCCACC
This sequence comes from Verrucomicrobiota bacterium, assembly GCA_049513975.1. Lineage (GTDB taxonomy): Bacteria > Verrucomicrobiota > Verrucomicrobiia > Limisphaerales > Palsa-1400 > JBEKOF01. Next base: position 20,205 of record JBEKVM010000086.1, read on the forward strand.
AACGCTGAAGGGCTGACACGGCGGCCCGCCAATAATTACGTCAGCTTTTGGGAATTGCGTTTCCGGAGTCAGCGTCATTTGCTGGCAGTCGCCCTTTAGATTTCGGCGGTAAGTTTCACAGGCGTCGGCATCTTGCTCAAAGCCTAGCGTTTCAAATCCTTGCGCTTCAAAACCCAACGCCAGTCCGCCGCAACCAGCAAACAAATCCAGCACGCGGATTTTTTCGTTTGGATTTGGCCGCAGCAACGAATTGATTCTCTCGACGTAATTCATTTGACATTTTCAATTGGGTTCAAGGTTGGGTCAACCTAAATGAGGTCAACGCAGTTCACGCCAGCTTCCTCGCGATTTCCTCCGCCAAAATTCGAGGTCGTGGACTCTCTCGAACGGGCTGCCGTGAAAAACCAGAAATCCTTTCAGGGCTTTTTCGGCGGCCTGCTGGCAGTGGTAAATGCCGGCGTCGAGATGTCCATCCGGCAGGCTGCCGATTTGGCGAGCGGTGTGCAGGTCGCTGTGCGCCTTGAGCAGCCAGGCGCGGGACAGTTCAGCCGCCGGTTTATCCATAGAGTTTTCGCCCCTTTTCAAAAATTTTGTGCGAGAGGGAGGCGGGCAAATGCCGGTAGCGCTCAAATTCAGGCCGGGTGTTGACCAGCACATCCTTGGCGAAGCCGATGCCGCGCAGACATCGTTGGGCGCGTTGCATCCGGCGGATGGGGCGCTCGTCGCTGGAAGGCACAATGACCATCAAATCCACATCGCTGTCTTCGGTGGGCGTGCCCCAGGCGTGCGAGCCGAACAGCCAGATTTGTTCGGGCTGAAATTCAGATTTCAGTCGTTCGACCGCTTTTTCCAACAGGCCGGGCTGAATGGTCTTCACGGCGACAAGACTAGCAGCATGGCTGCAGATTTGAAAGCCGGAGTTTGGAGGAGCAGGAAGGGATTCTGGCGGCTCATAACTCGTTGGCAAAGGCCTTGACGAAGGAATCAAACCAGTTGAGCGGCACCGGCTGGGTCAGTTCCCGCGAGCGCTTGAAATCCGTCTCAAACAGATCCTGCTTCAGGCGGTCCACCGTGGCGGGGTCGGAAAAGGCGACGTCCAGTTCCTGGCCGACGCGCAGGCTCATCTTGTTGAAATTGGCCGAGCCCAGACAGGCCCAGCCGTCGTAAATCGCCGCCTTGACGTGGGTCATGCCCGGATAGACATAGACGCGCGCGCCGTTCTCGAGCAGCGCGTTTCCGTTCATCTCGTCGCTGGTTTGCATGATGCCGCTGTCGTTTTCCGCGGGAAAAATGACCCGCACGTCCACCCCGCGCCGCCGCGCCTGGATGAGGGCGCGCAGGATGGCATTGTCATCGAAATAGGCGTTCTCGATATAGATGTAACTTTTGGCCCGGTTGATCGCCTCCAGTTGGGCGTGGTAAATTTCCGCCTTGAAAGTGGCCGTGCGCAGGGGCCGGATGTCAATGCCGCCGGGCATCTGGTTTTTGCGGGACGCGGCCGGTTCGAAGAGAGAAACCCAGGCGTAGGCAAAATCGCCCAGGGGCCCGGCGTGCGCCCAGGCCTTGCGGTAAGCCTTTTCCAACCGCCCCACCACCGGGCCGGTCAGGCCCACCATCAGGTCGTGCCATTCGTAGCGGTACTGGCGGCCGATGTTCATGCCGCCGAGGTAGGCCTGGCGGCCGTCAATGACGAAGCATTTGCGGTGATCCATCGTCAGCCAGGGGTTGGCCGTGGCCCGCACCTGCACATGCGAACCGGAAGTCAAATACGCCTCCATGTCAGCCGGGCGCTGGCCCCCCCCCGGCGGCGGCGTGGCCCGCGCCATGTTCCCCGCGAAGAGCGAGCCGGCGTCGTCCATCAGCACCCGGACCTTCACCTCCGTGGAACGCTTCTTCAGCAGGTCCGCGATTTTGACGGCATAGGCGTCGTTGTCAAATATAAATACCTGCGCGTCCACGCTGCGGACCGCCCCTTCCACCGACTGGATCAGCGCCGGGAAAAACTTTTCCCCGTCAATCAACAATTCGATCTTCCCCTGGTAACGTCGCGCCGACAGGATCCGGTCCAGGTCCTTTTCCCACGCCGCCAAATCCATGCCCGGGCCGGCGGCGAGCGGCGGCGGCGGGCCGCCGGGGCTGTCCGGGCCGGAGCTGATGGCGGCGACGCCCGAAGTGCCCAAATGCCAGAAGCCGCGCGAGAGCAGGGTGCCGGGATTTTTGATGGCGGTGACGAGAAGGCTGCGGATGAGCAGGGAATTCAAGGCCCGCACGGCGAAGACGGCCGGCAGTTCCTGCGTTTCCGGATCTCCCGGATACGCCAGGAAGACGACCAGGCGCTGGCGCAAATCCATGAAGACAAAGCCCGGACTTTCCCCCGTCACGAACAGAAACTGCCACTGGCTGCGGTCCAGATTGAGCACGCCGGTTTCCAGCAAATGCATGGAGAGCCGGGAGAAATCGGTGTCGTTGTAAGTCCGATCCATCACAATCTCCGGGGGTTTGTTTTCCAATTTCACCTCGCCGAGTTTGCCCGTCTTGTCCCGGAAAATGACGATCTCCTCGTTCTCGGCCAGAAGGAGGACGCCGTGCTCCGGCCCGGCGGGCGCCAGACCGGCAAAAATTCTTTGCACCAACTGTTTCCATTGTTGCGGGTTGCGGATGGCCACCTCGTTGTTTTTGGTGACGGCGGCCTTGCGCGCGGCGGGTTTTTCCCTGTCGAAAGTCAGCACGGCGAACCGGCTCTGATAATTGGTCCCTTCGGTGTCGGTTTGGGGCCAATTGGCGTGGGCATACGCATCCTTGCCGCGGAGCGGGATGCGGATTTCCAGATTCGTCTCCGTGCGATACGCCACCAGGTTGGTGAGGCTGGCCGGCTGAATCTCCTCAAGATAACGGACGCGGGGGCTGGAGGAGGCGCAGCCGGCCAGCAGGGCCGGCAGCAGCAAACCGCCAAGGATTCGGAAAAGGGGTGCGTGATTTCTCATATAATACCGCCATGCCGGCGCGCCGCAGGCAGTGTAACCGCGCGCGCGGGAACGTCAACCGGGCTGGGGATTTGGACGGGAAATGTTGTTGGGTTCATGGATCAGACCTCAGTAAAAGCCGAGTTTTGAGTTAATCTCGATCGCAACTGGAATTCCCGTTTTTTTCGATGTCTCCGTTACGGAGAAGGAGCAGGCTCCCCCTCCGTTATGATCACATTCACA
>JBEKVM010000087.1:0-23345 GCA_049513975.1 Verrucomicrobiota bacterium
AGGATTGGCAAAAGCGAGAGTTGACGGAACGGTTTTACGCGCAAGCGCGCCGCTGCCTGACTTCTAAACGCCGCGCCCGCTCCTGCCCGCGGGCGGTTCGTCAACCCGTCAGCAGCTGGCCATGCCTACTCAAAAACACCTCATCGCAAGGACCCATCACCAGCAGCTGGCCATGCCTACTCAAAAACACCTCATCGCAAGGACCCATCACCATCACAATCCTTCCGCCATGAATTTCCGAAGGGCATTAGGGTTAGAGCGGTTTAAATAAAAATGTAGCCGCACGGAAGCCGACCCAAAGGCCTCCTCTCCCCCTCCTTCGCCAAGGCTACGGCGGGCATGCCGGCCCTCTCCTCCTGAGGAGGAGAGGGAGGAGCTTCGTTTTGGCTACATCATTTTTTAAAACGCTCTAGTCACGGCTCGACAGAGTCTCGCCCCACCGGATGGTGGTTTGGGTGATTTCTCTCTCCTGTTCACTATTGCATGGAGCCGATTCCGCCTTCACTCTTAATCCCCATGAATTCGGTCGTTCTATCAACGCACACCGCCGCGCTCTTCGCGGAGGCGGTGGAGCGGGCCGCCGCACTGCTGCGCGCCGGGCAATTGGTCGCGCTGCCCACCGAAACCGTCTATGGCCTGGCCGCCAATGCCTGGGACGCCGCCGCCGTCGCCCGCATTTATGAGATCAAAGGCCGGCCCGCGCGCAATCCCATCATTGTTCACGTCGCCGGCTTGGAACTGGCGCGGGACTGTGTGGCCGCATGGCCGCCTGTGGCCGAGCAATTGGCCAGGGCCTTCTGGCCCGGGCCGCTTACCCTGGTTTTGCCACGTTCGCCGCGCATCCCGGATAGCGTCACCGCCGGCGGCCCGACCGTGGGCGTGCGCTGGCCCTCGCATCCTTTCATCCAGGCGGTGATCCGCGCCTGTGGTTTCCCCCTGGCCGCCCCCAGCGCCAATATCGCCAATCAGGTTTCCCCCACCCAGGCCGCCCATGTGCGAAAAGCCTTTGACGGCAAGATTCCCCTCATCGTGGACGGCGGCCCGTCGCAAGTGGGCCTGGAGTCCACCGTGCTGGATCTCGCCGCCGCGCCGCCGCGCCTCTTGCGTCCAGGCATGATCCACGCGGAGTCCTTGCTGGCGGTGATGGGAGAAGCGGAATTGCGCCTGCCCGCGCCCGATTGGCCGTCCGGCGCCGGGACCGTTCTGCGCAGCCCGGGGATGCTGCCCAAACATTATTCCCCGAAAGCGAAATTGGTGATTCTCTCATGGCGCGACCAAGCCGATCTCTCTTCTCAACTCCAGCCGCTGTCATTTCGCCCCGAAAAAACCTGCATCATCGCCCATAGCCAGATTCCGTTGTCCGGTAATTTTGGCCGGGTGGCCGTGCTCCCCCACGACGCCGAGGCCTTCGCCCGCGCCCTCTACGCCGAGCTTCATCAATGCGACGAGTCTGGCGCGGCCCTCATCGTTGTTGAAGCCCCGCCCCCGCACGAGGCCTGGCGCGCCATCGCCGACCGTCTCTCCCGCGCCGCTCAATGATAGCCTATGGAGAACCAGGCGCGCTTGGCATTGATTTTACGATCAACCGGCGCCTGGCGGACGCCGCAGCCGAATCCGGGCCAAATCCACAATAACGAGGCTGCCCTCAAGCTCGCCTGCGGGCACATGCGCGAACACCCGGCTCAGCGCCTTCTTCGTTGCTTCCACCGTCGTAGGCCAAACCTTCAAGCGGATGATGCCATGATGCGATCCAAGCGGGAAAAGACGCGCATCGGCAAAGTCTTCGTCGTAGGTGATGATGATGGCTCCATTGGCCTGCGCCCAGCGGAATAGGTCCGCATCCGGTTTGCCCATCAGCCCGGCGTCCTGGACAATTGAAACCTTCCAATCAGGCCTTTCAGCCCGGAGCCAGACGGCAATTTCTCGCGAGATGTTCTGGTCAAGAAAAAAATGCAAACGGGGATCAGGCATTGGCGAACACCTGTTCCTCGTTCACGACGGCTGCGGCGTATTCCAACGCCGCACTCACGTCTTCTGGCGACAGCTCGGGATGGGCCTGCACGATGCGTTCGGACGTGTATCCTCCAGCCACCATTCCCAAAATGTTGCGGACCATGATGCGGGTCCCGCGAATGACCGGTTTGCCTGAGCAAACCAGAGGATCAGTGACAATGCGCTCGTTCATGCGGAAATACTACCGCTCAGAGCGCCGAAACGCAAGAATGACTGTCTTGTTTCGTCGAACCCGGAATTAGACGAAGGTTTGACCCGAAAACCGGGTTGCGCCTGGCCTTGGGGGTGAGGCTGGGCCAGGGCGTGGTTGACGAAAAAATTGAAGTGGGCCAGACTGGCCGCCGTCCAAAGACGAACCAAGTGATGAAACGATCTGGTATTTTATGGGGGTTGCTGTGCTGCGCCGCCGCGGCCCAGGCGCAAACGAACAAAACGCAAACGCTGACTCTGGAGCAAGCCATCCAGATGGCCATCGAGCACAACTTGAATCTGAAGATCCAGCGCTACGTGCCCGTGCTCGATCAATTTGAGCTTGGCGCCGTTTATGGCACCGCTTACGAACCGGCCTTCAACACCACGGCCAAAGACAGTTACAGCGCCAATCCGGGCAAAATCTTCAATGGCATCACCGGCCCGGCTCAGAACATTGACGATCAAAATTACCAGTTTGGCATCGGCGGCGCCAACGGCGGCAATGCCCTCACCCCATGGGGCTTGCAATACAGCCTCACCACCACCCTGGACAAATCCGCCTACCAGACCTTCGACACCAACGGCCTGCCCAAGGCCCCGTTCACCCAGGACATCACCACCGCCGGCGTCAATCTCCAGCAGCCCTTGTTGAAGAATTTTTGGATAGACACCAGCCGGGCCGCCATCCTGGTCGCCAAGAAAACCATCCAATACGATGAATTCGGCTTTTTCCTGGCCGTCATGACCAACATCAGCTCGACCGAGCAGGCTTATGACGAGTTGAATTATGCCTTTGAAAATGTCCGGGTGCAGGAGGACGCGATGCTCCTGGCCGAACAACTGGTGTCGGAAAATAAACGCAGAGTCCAGGCCGGCGTCCTCACCGACCTGGACGTGGCCCAATCGCAATCCCAACTGGCGACCAGCCGGGCGGCCCTGCTGGCAGCGCAGCAACTGGTCATCCAGGACGAAAACAATTTGAAAGCCCTCATCACAGACAAGTACCGGGATTTGTACGACGTCAAGCTGGTGCCCGCGGAAAAACTGCTGGCGCTGCCGGAAATGTTCGACTTGGAAGGAAGCTGGCAAACCGCCATGGCCAAGCGCCCCGACCTGTTGCAGGCCAAAGTGGCCGTGGAAAGGCTGGATGTGAACCGGCGGTTCCAGAAAAACCAGCTTTTCCCCGAACTGGATCTGACCGGCAGCTATGGCCGCACCGGATTGAGTGGAAGCCTGGGCGGCTCCTATGGTCAGATTCCGGCCAACACCTATCCCAATTATTCCTACGGCGCGATCCTGAGCATTCCCTTCGGCAATCAGGCCGCGCGCAATAATTACAAGGCAGCCAAGGCTTCCATAGCACAGGCCCAAGCCGTCTATCAAATGGTCGAGCAAAACATTTTGATTCAAATCCAAAACACCATCGAGAAGGCCAAAAGCGACTTCGAGCAAACCAAAGCCACGCACGACGCGCGCGATTACGCCGACCAGGCCCTCCAGGCCGAGCAAAAAAAGCTGCAAGTCGGCACCAGCACCTCCTTCATCGTCCTCCAACTGCAAAGCAATTTGACCGCCGCCCGCTCCGCCGAAATCCGCGCCCTGGCCGATTACAATGAGGACCTGGCCCAACTGGCCCAATTCGAAGGGACCATCCTGGAGCGACACCATTTGACCGTGAAGATTTATTGACGCCATGACGCAATATCACCAGCTTTTGCGACTGGTTCTGGAGCAGGGCAAGTTCAAGCCGGACCGCACCGGCACCGGCACTTATGCCGTTTTTGGCGCGCAGGCCCGCTTCCCCTTGCAGGCCGGCTTTCCGCTGCTGACCACGAAAAAACTCCACCTGAAATCCATCATTTATGAACTGCTTTGGTTCCTGCGCGGCGACACCAATGTCAAGTACTTGCAAGACCACGGCGTCACCATCTGGGACGAGTGGGCCGACGCCGCCGGAAACCTCGGCCGCATCTACGGCGCGCAATGGTGCGACTGGCGCACTTCCGACGGGCGCTCCCTCCATCAAATTGACCAGGTCATCGCCCAGATCAAACAGAACCCCGACAGCCGGCGTTTGCTCGTCAGCGCTTGGAATGCGGGGGAGATTGAAAAAATGGCCCTGCCGCCCTGTCACGCCCTTTTTCAATTCTTTGTGCAGGAGGGGGAGTTGAGCTGCCAGCTTTACCAGCGCAGCGCCGACCTGTTTTTGGGCGTGCCGTTCAACATTGCCTCTTACGCGCTGCTCACCCTCATGGTGGCCCAGGTCTGCGGCTTGAAGCCGGGAACCTTCGTCCACACTTTCGGGGACCTGCACCTCTACCGCAACCACCTGGAGCAGGCCCGCCTGCAACTCTCCCGCCAACCGCGCCCGTTGCCGCAAATGAATTTGAACCCGGCTGTCAAAAATATCCACGAGTTCCAATTTGAGGATTTCGTCTTGACTGGCTACGACCCGCACCCCGGCATCAAGGCGGCCATCGCCGTCTGAGCGGCTCATTTCTCCACGGTCAGCCCGGCCAGAAACGGGGCCGCGCCGGTCAGGGTGGAGACGTAATCCACGCTGGCAATCTCCACTTCGGGCTGCGGATTGGGAAAGGTGGTCCGGTAAATTCGCGCGGCCAAAAGGGGAGGAGGCTGCGGCAGCAGGGAGTCATTTCCCACCCAGGCCAGCTCCGTGCCCCGGTCTTTGGGGGCGAGTTGCTCGCCCGCCGCCGGCGTCGTGTAAATGGGGCCTCGCCAGTCCAGCAGATGCTCCCCGGCAACGATGGCAATTTCCCTGGTTGAACCATCCGCGTAATGGAGGACAAGTTTGGCCACCGTCACGTCAAGCTCCATCACCTGGCTGGCCCCGTGCAGCAGATGGATCTGGCGGCATTTTTGCGAGATCGGGATGTTTTTTCGGATGACCGGATAAATGCGCCTGGCGCTCAACAAGCCGCGGCCCATCAATTGTATTTTCCCGGTCACGTCAAAGGAGACGCCGCCGAAGGTGTGAATTCCCCGGGGCAACCCCGCCAGATCCGTTTCCGGGGCTGAATCCACACCGGAGGTTGGGGTCGTCAGGCCGACGTTCACGTAAGGCTGCAAATCAATCATCGTCTGGTTTTCCGCGGCGGTGGCAAGTTGGCGAGATTGGATGCGCTCGATCACCGCCGCGCTCTCGGCCGGCCAGGTGTGAGTCCGCAGCGCCGCGGCGCGGGCCGGGCCTTGCAAAAGTTCGGCTCGTCCCCGCATGAGGTTGCTCCAAATCAGGAGTCCCAGCGCCAGAATTCCCGCCAGCACCGGTGTGGAAATCCAGTAAGTTGGCGTGGTCAAAAACTTGTTGACCCACGGCTCTCCCGCGTCCAAGGGATGAAGAGTTTCGCGTTGCCTCGCCGCCAGGGAACGCGACGGGCCGGCCAAAACCGGGAGCCGCCGCACCGTCTGGCGTTGCCGCATCCATGCCGCCGCCGCCACCAGCCAGGGGATGGACGCGCCCAGCCAGTTTGGGGAGGAGCCCCAGCCCAGACCGATGCTGTCCGGCGCAATCTCCGCCCAACTGAACGCGCCGCTGAACGAGCAAACCGCGCACGCCGTGAGAATCCATTTCAGGCCGGACACGGAGCGCCGCGCCAGCCAGCAAAACAGCCCCGCCATGCCGGCGATGGCGGCGCCGTGGAGCATCGCGTTCAAAGGCCGTGAGTAAGTCAGGAATTCCTTTGGGTCCAAAGCCAAGGCATGGGCTGTATCCACCGTCACCAGATAGGCCGGTCCAAAAATGTGGCCGGTCAACCAAAGGACTCCCGCCAGGATCGCGCCGCACAGCAGCCACACCGGCACAAAACCAAACAGCGGCAGCAGACAAAAACCGATGACGGGATGACGCCCCCACCACGAGGATTGCCGCATGATGCAGGCCAGTCTTTCCGCCAGGCCGGAGGGCTCCCCCAGTTGCGCCGCCGCGCGGGCTTCGGCTTCGGCCTCGCTTAATCCTTCCTCCATCGCGGCTTGTTTCAAGTCGGCGAGGTGGTCGCTCAGTTCCCTGGCCTTGTCCCGTGCCTGCCTGGCCGGGCAACCCAACTCCACCAGGCGCCGCTCGAACTGTCCGATGACCGCGGTTTCAGGCATGTTTCCCTCCCAGCAACAGCGCGATTCCCTCCGTCACCCGGTTCCATTCCGAGGCCAAATCGCCCAGCCGCTTTTTGCCCTGCCGGGTGATCTGGTAATAATTGCGACTGCGGCCATTGACCTCCTTGCGGCGGCTGGTGACCAGCTCCTCCTCTTCCAGATAATGGAGGTAGGGATAAATGCAGCCTTCCCCGAAGGCCAGGCTCTGCCGGGTTTCCGTGCGGATGGCCTTGACGATTTCGTAGCCGTACATTTCGCGCCGGGAAAGAAGCTGGAGCACCAGCAATTCCGGGACGCCGTTGAGGAACGTTGGATTGGATTTGCGCATGTCGGCCCGCACCATGCCTCGTGGTTAGAGGTAGTGTCAACCTCCAAAATCTTGACGGGAGGGCCTTGCCCGCCACAAACTCCCCGAGATTCATGAGACCCTTTAAGGCCATCGCCGCGATGAGCGAAAACCGCGTGATCGGTTCCGCCGGCAAAATCCCCTGGCATCTGCCGGAGGATTTCCGCTTCTTTCGCAAAATGACGCTGGGAAATATCCTCGTGATGGGCCGCCGGACCTTTCAAGCCATTGGCCATCCTCTGCCCGACCGCCACACCATCGTCCTCTCCCGCCGCTTTAAAAAACCGCGCGACATCCTCGCCCAGCCGGAACTGGGCCTCTTTAAATGCGGGACCTTTGAGATCGCATCCAAGCTGGAGAAAATTGATTATTCCAGGGACAAACGCGAAATCTTTATTTGCGGCGGCGGCCAGGTTTATGCCGAAGCCCTGCCCTTTTGCTCCGATCTTTTTCTCACCTGCGTCAAAAAAACTGTCGAAGGCGACACCTTTTTCCCCCCTTTCGAAGACCAATTTGAACTGGCCGCCGAAATCCTCGATGCCCCCGAGTTCAAGATCCTGCACTACCGCAAGGCCGCACTGGAATGAAGGGCCTCATTGTTTCAGAAGCTGTTCGTAAACGTCGTGGCGGCCAATCCAGAACCAAGCCAGTCCTTCGGCTCTTTCTTTGGCCAATGCGCGGTGCCGCAAGCCAATGCGAACGGACCAAAAGACGCCAATTCTCTTGAGCCGAAGCGAAGGATGCCGTGGGTCTGATTTCAGCAATTTGAACTTTGCGTCGGCCAATTCACGAAGCTCCGGCGTCAGCCGGCGATAATGAAACCAATAATCCGGTGTGGCAAAGTGGCTCAAAGGGGGGTGCAGCGGCCCGCTTCAAAATGCTCATCGGCCTGCTTGGCGAGGTGATCGAGCTTGCCATTGGCAATGTCGGCTTCGATCTGCTTGTCCCACGAGTCCGCAATGAATTCCTCGAACCATTGGTTAAAGGCAGCCAAGTCCGGCTTCGACAACCGCGTCACTTCCAATTCCAATTCCTTAACGTTCATGGCGGAAATTTAATTCAGCACACACCCGAAAGCAACCCGCATTCTTGGTTGAGTGTTGGGATGATGCGTTCGCGCTGCAAGCAAGTTTGCTGGTTCGATCAACGCGGGCGCCCTAGGACAACGCCGGAGTAACGCCAGACCTTGGCGAAGTCATCGTAGGAGTAAGTGACCAGGCCGTTGAGGGGATCACCCGCCACAACCTCTCTGTCGGTAACGGATAAAATGGTCACGTAGTGGTCCTCCAGAAAGTCGAATTTGATGACGGCAACACTCAAACCGGCATGTCTGAGTTCGGGAATCGTTTTGAAGTATCGCAGCGTGGCGGTGACTCCCCGGCTGCCGTAATGTTCCCGCAGTGTTTCGGCCAGAACATCGGACGGAGTTCCGGCCACGGAAGTGGTCCTGGCCCAAACCGCAATTTCGCCTTCCTCGGCGGGCAAGCCCAGACGGCGCAGCGCCGTGACCGCCGCCGCCGGACCGCAGGTGTAAGCCGTGCCTTGCAGACAAACCCCGTCGCGGTCAATCCGCGTCGTCAAATGGAGCAGAAGATTGCGGTTGAAGGCCGGAAGCAAAGCGGGGAGCACGGAGAATTTCAGGACGGCCAATCCCGTCAAGACCGCCAGAAAAAACCGCAGGCGCGCGCCGGGACGTTTGGCCGCCGGCACCAGCAGCAGGATCGGAATGATCAGGGGAAAAAGGACGAACCGGGTGCGGGTGGCGGCGATCCAGGAAAAAGGCGGGACGAATTCAAGGCCGGGCGCATAACGCGGCAGGCTGAAAAGGAAAACCACGCCCAGCGCAAGCAACCAAACCGCAAGCCAATAAGGCCTTGGCGCCCGTGCCAGACGAAAGGCGGCATAAATTCCGCCAACGGCCAGCAGAACCTCGACTCCGCTTTCCACCCAAGGGTTCATGACTCATACGGTCGCCGTCACCCCCGGCCCGGCCGCCTTCGCTGTGCAAGCTGCGGTACCGGAACCTCGCCCTCTTGGCATTACCATTCTCACTATGCGACAATTGAATTAAAGCCCGGTTTTGTCAAAGGCAAAGTTCCTGGGAGAAATTTTGGTTTGAACCCTGCCCTGAGGCCGCTCACGATAAATGATGGCGGCGGTTTCGCATTAAATGAGGGATCGGATTTATCACTTTGAGGCTGCCCACACAGGAGGTTGGCCGGGCAGGTCGTCAGACTTCGCCCGGCCTCCAGCGGTTTGCAATGCTCCAGATCGGCTGGGCCTTTGCTTACCCAGTTCCCGACGACCGGGTCGTGGGTGTACAGATTGCATCTGGCAGGGGCAAGTCAGGACATTGCAAAGTCCGCCGTGAAAATCACCCACAGCGAAATAGCCGCGAGGAAAAGGTTTATCAATGCGCTACGCCAACGGCCCTTAATCAGTTCTTCCAAGCCGATGACGCCAAGCACAATAAGGCACACGGCATATCCAACCATAACGCGCTCCTCAAAATCATAAAGAGCCATCAGAGCATTTTTCATTTCCGATCCGGTGGTCTTGCCATGTACCCAGAAGGTCGAGAGAAACCAGTCCACAACCAAACTCACGACCACATACGCTCGGAAAATAAATAAAAAAGCTCCACCCCATTCCTCTTGCGATTTTGGAAATAATCGGAATCTAGCCATCACCCGGAAACCATACGCCAGGGCGCGCCTCGGTCAATTTAAAACGGGTCTGCCGTTTCTTCGCCGGGTGGCGGGAGGGCGTGGCGACTCACGGCGGCCAAAACCAGACTACTGATTGACGGCGGTAAGGCTCGGTTCTTTTCCTGAGATTGTAAATAATGCGGAAACTTTTCGACCAGATAAGTCTCCCGCATCCATTTGCGAAATTCCGCCAAGGCCGCATCAGGATAAGCCCAAGGATGCTGCGGGTTTGATTTTGATTGCGTCAGAGGGGTCAAACCATAACTTTTCACTATTCAGACGCGCAGGGCCGCCCGAAAACGCCTCCCCTGGCGCAGTCCGCCGCTCAGACTCTTGCGGATCGGTGGCCGCCTAATTTTGACGCCCCCATGCGCACTTTTTTGGAAGAGACGCAAACAAAGCAAACGAAGAGGGGCAATTCGTTGCCTTCTGTTCGCATTCGGGACAGGGAAACTCAAAACCTGTGCCAATACGGAATGCCGGGTAAACCGCGAAATACACCAAACACGCGAACGCTGCGTGTCCGCGGGCAGGTCTTGATTTTTCGCGTGGTTCGCGTGGTTCGCGGTTCAAAGAGTTTCTTACCCTGACTTTGTCCTGCCTGATTCTGTCCAGCCATGATTCTGTCCCTTCCCCATGATTTTGCCCCGCATGATTTTGCCTTTGAAGTGGCACAGATGGAGGCGGGATTTTAACGCAGAGTCGCAAGGCCGCCAAGTTGTTCTCTGACTTGTAAATGCTTTTTTCATAGAAGTTATTCACAGGCTTTGACCTCGGGTTTTATGAGCGCCAAGACCCAGGAACCATGCTGCTTTTGGTGGCGGGCGTGCAGATCGGCGTCGTAAGGCTGGCGCGTTTGGAGCATCTTCCAGAGGATCTTCAACAGGCGCTGACCCAGGCAACGCAGGGCGCAGGCGTGGCTTTTGCCTTCGGCCCGCTTTTGTCGGTAGTAAACCTCGGCCCAGGGAGAGACCCGCAGGCAGCACTGGGACCAGAGATGGACGGTGTGGCGTAGGATTTTGTTGCACTGGTAGCGGACGCGGACCCGGTGGATCTGGCCGGATTGGAAGCTGACCGGAGCGGTGCCGGCGATGCATTGCAAGGTTTGGGTGTCCTCGAAGCGCTGGGGAGGTCCGCCGATTTCGCCCAACAGGCGCGGGCCCAAAGTCTGGGCCGCTCCGGGTAGCGAGCCAAACAAGTCATGGTCGGGATGTTTTTGAAAGAGTGCTTGGATTTGCTGGCGGTATTGGTCGAGTTGGAGTTGCAGGGCCTTGAGCAGTCTGGCCAGACTGACGGCCAGCAGGCTCTTGGCGGAGATCACGGGTGTGGAGCCACAAAATTTCCCGGCGTTTTGGAAGATTTCCAGCCGTTGGGGCGCCGTTTGCGGACGCCACAGTTTTTGGGTGTGGAGGAATTTTTCCCAGCGGCGCCGCCCGGCGGCAGCCAGTCTTTCCGGGGTGGGGAACTGGAGGATGAAGTCCCAACAATATGGCTGTGTCCAATCGTCGAACGCCTGGAGCGCCGCCGGATAGTACTCGCACAAGGCTTGCTGGAGCTGGTTGACCAGGGCGGTGCGTTGTTCGATCAAAGCGATCTCGTCGCGGCAGAGCAGTTGGATTTGCTGGGTCAATGGGTCCAGCGGCTGCAGGGCTTTCCAGTGCTGGCCGTCCAGACGCAAGGCCTCGGCCAAAGACCAGGCATCCAGATGGTCGGTTTTGTTACCGCTGGGGGCTTTGCGTTCGCGATAGCTTTTGGCGCTGATCGGGTTGACCGGATAAACGGCGCCATCCATCTGCAAGAGTTGATCGACGGCGGCTCCTTGATTGGTTTCGATGGCGACGGCCAGAACAGGATATTGCTTCACTTGATCTCGGAATTGTTGCCAGCCTTCCAACGTGTGCTGGAGACGCAAATCGGCGACGATTTGACCTTGGCGATCCACGATGACGACATCATGGTGGTCGCGCGCCCAGTCGAAGCCGGCGTAATGAGTGATTTCGTTAAACGGTTTCATGATCTTGCCTTTAGTTGCTCGCACCGCGGCGCTGTCGAAAGTCATCCTGATACCGGGAGCCTCGCAGGCTATTGTTCTCTCAGACATTGTGACAGCCGCTGCTGAGGGGGCCGGTAAACTTGGCGAAGTCTTCGTAAGACCAGACGCAAACGACCGTGATCCCCCCAGAGCGATGCGGCCAGCACCCTGTTTACCAGGTCGCAAACTCTTTGTCGCGGCAGAGTTATTCACCGTCGGCTGCGGGGAGCTTCCGCGGGCTCTCCTCGCCGCCGGTTGAATAACTCTGGAAACCGTATCAGGCGCAAAGAGTTTTTTCCGGCTTGGCGTTTTTGCCCCTTGGCGACTCTTGCCCCGAAAGCTCGCGGGGTGGACAATTGAAAGGTCTTTTTCATCCGTGAAATCCGTGAAATCCGCGGTACAAACCCATGTCAACACTTTGGCCATCAACCCAGGAAAGCCGCGTGAACGACCCGCATGGCGTCCTCCCCTTTGGCCAGATCAACCGTGACCGACACCTTGATCTCGCTGGTGGAAATCATGTCAATGTTGATGCCGGCCTGGGCCAGGGTCTCGAACATCTTCGCCGCCACGCCGGGATGGCTGCGCATGCCCACCCCCACAATGGAAAGTTTGCCAATCTTTTCATCCGCGATCACCTGGCGGAAGCCGATTTTTTCCTTGAGCCCCTCAATCGTCTTGCCCGCCTTGGCCAAATCCGCCTTGTCCACCGTGAAGGACAGGTCGGTGGACGGCTCATTCAGGTTGTGGCTGACGTTTTGCACGATCATGTCCACGTTGATGTTGGCCTCGGCGATGGCTTTGAAAACCAGCGCCGCCACGCCCGGCCGGTCGGGCACCTGCACCAGGGTGAGTTTGGCCTGGTTCTTGTCGAGCGAGACGCCGCGGATGACGACGCTTTCCATGCTGGGAGTTTCTTCTTTCACAATAGTTCCTGGGTTGTCGTTCAGACTGGAGCGGACTTCGAAAATGACGCCGAATTTTTTGGCGAATTCCACGGAGCGCGACTGCATGACTTTGGCGCCCAGCCCGGCCAGCTCGAGCATTTCATCGTAGGAAATTTCCGCCAGCTTGCGCGCGTTGGGAACGATGCGCGGGTCGGCGGTATAGACGCCATCCACGTCGGTGTAAATCTGGCACAGCCCGGCCTTGAGGGCGGCGGCCAGGGCGATGGCCGTCAGGTCCGACCCGCCCCGCCCCAAGGTGGTGATCTGGCCTTCCATGGTCTGGCCCTGGAATCCGGCGACGATCACCACCTGGCCCTGCTTGAGCAGGGCGTGGATTTGTTTGGGGGTGATGTCTTTTATTTTGGCCTTGTTATGGACGCCATCGGTGACGATGCCGGCCTGCGCGCCTGTCAAGGATATGGCGGCCACGCCCAGGGCATGGAGGGCGAGGGCGGTCAGGGCAATGGTGGTTTGTTCGCCGGTGGCCAGAAGCATGTCCATCTCCCGCTCGTTGGGCAGCGGCATGAGTGCCTTGGCCATTTTGATCAGGCCGTCGGTCACGCCGCTCATGGCCGAGGTCACCACCACCACCTGGTGGCCGGCGGCCCGGCAAGCCGCCACCCGTTTGGCGACGTTCTTAATCCGGTCCACGTTGGCGACGGAAGTGCCGCCGTATTTTTGCACAATGAGAGACATGACGCTGGTCGTTTTAAAAAAATCACTCCGCCTTCATTCCAGCCCGATCGCTTTGCCCACCGCCTCCCGGTTCGCCGCCACCACCTGGGGCTCCCGTCCGACGGACTTGATGGCGGCGTCCGGGTCTTTCAAACCGTGGCCGGTCATGGTGGCGGTGACGACGGCTCCGGCCGGTATTTTCCCCGCCTTGATGCAGGCGATCAGGCCGGCCAAACAGGCGGCCGAAGCGGGTTCGACAAACACGCCCTCCGTGCGGGCAATCAGTTTGTAGGCGGCGAAGATCTCTTCATCGGTCACTTTGCCGATAAAACCGCCCGATTCCGCCAGCGCGTTGCTGGCTCCCTGCCAACTGGCCGGATTACCGATGCAGATGGCCGAGGCCTGCGTGTGCGGCTCGGCCACGGGCGCCCCGTCCACGATGGGGGCCGCTCCCGCCGCCTGAAATCCGAACATGCGCGGCAGGCGGTCGCTTTTTTTCGCGGCGTGATATTCCTTGTAACCGCGCCAGTAAGCCGTGATGTTGCCGGCGTTGCCCACGGGCAAAAAATGAAAATCGGGGGCGCGCCCCAACTGGTCGCAAATCTCGAACGCGGCCGTCTTCTGCCCTTCAATCCGCGCCGGATTAATGCTGTTGACCACCTCCACTCGCCCGGTCGCGCCCAACTCCCGCACGATGCGCAGGGCCGCGTCGAAATTCCCCTCCACCGCGACCGTGGTCGCCCCGTACATGAGCGCCTGGGCCAGTTTGCCCAGGGCGACATGCCCGCGCGGCAGCAGCACCGCGCATTTCATCCCGGCCCGCGCCGCATAAGCGGCGGCCGAGGCGGAGGTGTTGCCCGTGCTGGCGCAAATGACCGTTTCCGCTCCCCGTTCCCTGGCGACCGACACCGCCACGCTCATGCCGCGGTCCTTGAACGAGCAGGTGGGATTGACCGCCTCATATTTCAGCCACAGCTCAAACTCCCCGCCCACCGCCTTGACGAAGTTGTCAACACGAATCAGCGGGGTGTTCCCCTCGTTGAGCGAAATGACCGGCGTTTTGGCGGTCACCGGCAGCAGGCTGCGGTAGGCGTGGATGACCCCGCGCCAGCGTTCCCCTTGTTTGGAAAGAATGGAATTCATGCCGGCTCTGCTTGTTTACTCAAAACTCTCCACTCGCAGCATGATCGGCGGCGCCTTCACCACGGGGGCGCGCGCGATCTTCTGCAGGGCCTTTTTCATGGCGGCGAAGGGCGCGGCATGGGTCATCAAAATAATCGGGACCACCCCGCCTTCATGGCCTTCGGGCTGCATGATCGAAGCAATGCCGATTCTGCCCTGGGCCAGAATCGCCGCGATCCTGGCCAGCGTCCCCGGCTTGTCCGCCACGCTCACCCGCACATAATAGCGCGACACCGCCAGCGCCGCCGGCAACAAATCCCCTCCATGATCGTGCGGGACAAACGCCGGAACCCGGTTCTTGGTGCCGTGCTTCAAATCCAGGGCGGCATCGGCAATGTCGCTCAGCACCGCGCTGG
Source organism: Verrucomicrobiota bacterium (assembly GCA_049513975.1). GTDB lineage: Bacteria > Verrucomicrobiota > Verrucomicrobiia > Limisphaerales > Palsa-1400 > JBEKOF01. The sequence continues at coordinate 14,559 of JBEKVM010000087.1, forward strand.
CCGTCGCGTCCTTGCCCGCTCCGCGCCCGTAAAAAAGCGTGTCCCCCACCACGTCGCCCCGCACAAAAATCGCGTTGAAAACATCGTTGACGCCGGCCAGGACGTGGCTGTTGGGAACCAGGCAGGGATAAACGGAAACCTGAATGGCGTGGCCGCCGCCGCGTTTGCCCCCGCCCCGGGCGGAAGCCGCCGCGCCCGAAACCACCTTGACCACGCCCAGCAATTTGATGGTGTAACCGAGTTTTTCGGCGAACTCGATGTCCGTCTTGGTGATGGCCCGAATGCCTTCGACCGAAATGCCCGCCGGCTCGACCCAAAAACCATGCGCCAGCGAGGCCAGGATGCCCGTCTTGTGCATGGAATCGAATCCGTCCACATCCATCGCCGGATCAGCCTCGGCATAGCCCATTCTTTGCGCCTCCGCCAGGGTGGGCGCGAAGTCCGAATGCTCCAACTTCATCCGCGTCAGAATGTAGTTGCAGGTGCCATTGACAATGCCGTAAATCTGCGAAATGCGATTGCCCACAAACCCTTCGCGCAACGCTTTTATGATCGGAATCCCCCCGCCCACGCTGGCTTCGTAATACAGATTGGCTCCGTATTGCCGGGCCGCCGCGAACAATTCCTCCCCATGGGCCGAGAGCAGCGCCTTGTTCGCCGTGATCACCGGCTTGCCCAGCCGGAGCGCCGTCAGAATCATCGTTTTGGCCACCGTCGTTCCGCCGACCAGCTCGATGACCGCGTGAATCTGCCGATCCTGCACCACGCTGCGCCAATCGGTGGTCATGAGCGAGGCCGGGATGGGGTAAGGACGCGGTTCATCGGCCGACTTGACCGCCACCTTGCGCAGGCTCACTCGCAGGCCGAGCCGCGATTCCAACAACGCCCCGTTGCGGTGCCAGTGGTGCCAGACACCACTGCCCACCGTTCCGCCGCCGATTAAGCCAAAATTCAGTTGTTCCATAGCTGCGCGCGCGGTGCGCGATTCTAAACCATAAACCATAATGATGGCCGTTGGCCGCGCAAGTTTAAAGTTAAAAAACCGGGTGTAAAAACCTTGGGTGGGAAAGGCAGAATGCAAAATGCAGAATGTAACATGAAGCGGCGGAAGGCAGCCGGAGGCCGTGCGAGATGAGAACAATTGTTGACTAATCCTTCTTCGCCGCCACGCCGAGCGCGTGGCGCAACTCCGTGGCCATCCAGCGCAACTCGGCGGCATCGCGGCCAAGCAACAGTCCAACCTTTTTGCCGGTGACCGGATGAATCTGCAACTCGGGAAGGGGACGATGGTTGACCTCGACCTTGCTGGCGTCGGCGCGAATCGCCGCGATTTCCCCGCGGCGGAATTCGCGGCGCTTGACGCCAAACAGCCCGCTCTGCACCACGGTCAGGCCGCTGTTCCCCGCCGTCAGAGTCGCCCGCCGTCTTCCCAGATTGACCGCCACCGCCATCAGGCCCAAACCCACGGCCCAGAACCCGACAAGGAAAAGCAAGAGCGGCCAGAAATCCTTCGACGGCTTGTCCTGCTTTCCAAACGCCATGGCGGCTGTGAACACCACCATGAACAGGCACCAAACGATCGCGAAAAAGAAAAGCCCCATGCTCCCCTTGCGCAATCCGGCTGGCGGAACCTCCAGCACAAGGCCCGCGCTCTGTCGTTGGATCACCACCTTGCTGTCCACCGGCTTCTCCACCACATCGCTGAACTGCGGCGGATTCTCCCGGGCATCGCTCACTTCGATCTGCGGCGCGGCTGGTTGGGATCTCCCCGCGCGGGCCGACAAATCCGCCGCGATGGCTTCCAGCCACTGGCGCGGATAACCCGAAGCCACGATTCTCGGTTTGCCTTTCTCAAATTCCGCCATCAGCACCGCCAGCGCGGCCAGTGGTTCGGTGGTTACGGTTTGTCCATTGCTTCTGGCGCCTGCCTTGACCTCGAATTTGCGGATAGCGGCCCGAGGCATCCTCCGCCGCCAACCGAACGGACCGATGGAATCGGACACCGTCAGCCGCCCGTCGCGCCACGTCACCCGGCAGCGTCCAAACATGAGCAGAAGCCCAAAACCGGCGGGAATGCAGCCAACCAAAACAAACCCAGCAAGAAACACAATCATGAAAAGCTCGAAACCGGACTGCTTGCTGTTCGAGAATTGGCGGACCACACTCAGGAGCATGTGACCCACTCCCGAGAGCCACAGCGCGCTAAACCCGACTGGGACCAAACCCAACCACCGAATTTTTCCCAACGGCCGCACGGGCAGGCAATAGGTCACATCATTCCCGGCTGTTTCGACGCGAATTTCTGGTATGGCGGGCAAGTCCATAATTAGTCCATGCGCAACCGTGCTGGCGCATGGCGAGAATGCAGGCGTCGGGCAAGAGTGTCAAGATGGCAGACGTGGCAACCTGGAAATGGTATTGCTGGCTCATGAAGGGCTGGATGAGAGAATTACAAAATCAGAATCTGAAAGCAGAAACTCTGAGGTGGAATCCTCCTCACCCCAGCCCTCTCCTCCACAAGTGTGTGGAGGAGAGGGAGAAGACGCAGGAAGCTTCCCTTCATGAGCCAGCGGTGTGCAAACGGCAGGCTCCCCAAAGGTTGCTTTACTTGAGAGCAGTCCAGCGGTAAAGGTTCTAACATAACACCCATCCAACGGACAACAGAGATGATATGACGAACAGACGATTCAGCACCCTGGCTTGCGCGGTTCTCCTCGCGGGGACGGTATTGACGCAAGGCCAAATCTCCGAAGTTGGCGTATTTGCCGGACATGGGGATGTCGGCAAGCCGGCCAAGGCGGGGTCGGTGCAATACGACGCCGCGCGCGGCGTTTACGTGGTGACGGGCGGCGGGGCGAATATGTGGGCCACCAACGATGCCTTTTACTATGTGTGGAAGGAGGCGTCGGGCGACGTTGCCCTCGCGGCCGATATCCGCTGGGTCAGCACCAATGGCAATCCTAATGTCCACCGCAAGGCTTGTCTGATCATCCGCCAGTCGCTGGATGCGGACTCTCCTTACGTGGACGCCGTGGTGCATGGCAACGGATTGACTGCGCTGCAATGCCGGGAAAGCAAGGGCGGAGTCACGACGGAAATTGAAGCCAACTTTGGAATCACCGCCGCGCCAGCCCGGATTCAAATCGAAAAGCGCGGAGACTATGCGATCATGTCCGTGGCGGGCGAGGGCAAACCGTTGCAGCCGGCAGGCGGTTCCTCTCGGTTGGAGTTCAAGGAGCCGTTTTACATTGGCCTGGCCGTCTGCGCCCACAACGACAACGTGACGGAAACGGCGGAATTCAGCAAAGTGGAATTCGGCGCGCCGCCCGCTTCCGCCCGGCCATCGGCGGCGGGAGTGCGAAGCGCGCTGGAGGTGGTGCCGGTTCCGCCCTCGGACCGGAAGGTGGCCTATTACACGAGCGAGCACATCGAAGCGCCCAACTGGTCGCCCGACGGCAAGTTTTTCATCTTCAACAAAAACAACAAGCTTTACAAAATGGCGACCAATGGAGAACCGGAACCGGTGGACACGGGCGCCTTGATTCGCATCAATAATGACCATGGCATTTCTCCGGATGGCACGATGCTGGCGATTAGCGACCAGACCCGGCCCGGCGGGTCGCGCATTTACGTGTTGCCGATCAGCGGGGGCGCGCCGCGGCTGGTCACCTCCAACGCACCCTCCTATTTTCACGGCTGGTCGCCGGATGGCAAGACGCTGACTTTTTGCGGCCAGCGCAGTTTCGAGGTGGATGGCAGGCGCGCCGACAATTTTGACATCTACACCATTGCGGTTGAAGGCGGGCAGGAGACGCGGCTGACCACCGATCCGGGGAAGGACGACGGCCCTGATTATTCCAGGGACGGAAAATATATTTACTTCAACTCCGATCGCACCGGGCACATGCAGGTTTGGCGGATGAACGCGGATGGGTCCAATCAGGAGCAAATCACGCGGGACGAATACGGCAACGTCTTCCCCCACCCTTCGCCTGATGGGCGCTGGGTGGTGTTTCTGAGCTATCCGCCGGGGGCGCAGGATCATCCGGCCAACAAGGATGTCATCCTGCGGCTGATGCCCGCGGCTGGCGGAGCCATCCGGGATCTGGGGAAAATGTTTGGCGGGCAGGGAACGATCAATGTGAACTCGTGGGCGCCCAACAGCCGGGCGGTGGCGTATGTGAGCTATTTGCCGTTTTAGGATCACCGCTTAAACCAGGCAGTCGCCGGGGTGCAAGGGGTGGCCGGCAAGGAATTGGGCGGCGGGCAAACGGCGGGCGCCTTCGAGTTGGAGTTCGTGAATGCGCAAGGCGCCGCCGGTCCCGCAAGCCACCAGGATTCCCGACTTGTCCGCTTGCAGCACTGCGCCGGGCGCGCCGGCGCAACCTTCCTCGACGGAGGCGCGCCAGATCTTTATCGTCCGCGATTTCGCCCCGCCCGGCCAGGAGGTGAAAGCGCCCGGCCACGGGGTGAAGGCGCGGAGGCGATTCCAGAGGGAACGGGCGGGCTGGGACCAATCGAGACGGCCGTCTTCCCTGGTGATTTTGCGGGCGAAAGAGGCCTGGGCCTCGATTTGGGGCCGGGCGGTGATGTTCTTGTTGACAACATTTTCCAGCGTCCCGACCAGCAGTTCCGCGCCGATCCGGGCCAGGCGCTCGTGCAGGGTGGCGGCGGTGTCGTCGGGCGTGATGGCGGTGGCGCGCTGGGCCAGGATATCGCCGGTATCGAGTTTTTCAGCCATGCGCATGATGGTGACGCCGGTTTCGGGTTCGTCGTTGAGAATGGCCCATTGGATGGGTGCGGCGCCGCGGTATTTGGGGAGCAAGGAAGCATGGAGGTTGAAGGAACCCAGCGGGGGAAGGGCCAGGATGGCGGAGGGCAATAATTGACCGTAGGCGACGACGACGATGAGGTCGGGGTTGAGGCGGCGAAGTTCCTGCAAAAAGGCGGTGTCGCGCGCGCGCTCCGGTTGGAGAACGGGAAGCCCGAGGCGGAGGGCGGCCTGCTTGACGGGGGAGGGCTGCAATTGCAAGGCGCGGCCTTTGGGCCGGTCGGGTTGGGTGACGACGACCAGGACCTGGAACTGAGGGGCGGCGGCCAGCGCCAGGAGGCTGGCACAAGCCAGTTCCGCCGTTCCCATGAAGACCATTTTGCTCCTCATCCCAAGCGCTCCTCCACGGCCTGCAAGACATCGCGCAAGACTTTGATGGGGGTTTGGGTCGAGTCTATGGCGCAGCGCAGGGCCGGCCCGTAAAAGTCCAGCAGCGGCTTGCTCTCGGCTTCAAAAACTTGGAGGCGCTTGCGGATGACGGCGGGGCTGGCGTCGTCGAGACGGTTTTCCCGCAGGGCGCGGCGCTGGAGGCGGAGGACCATTTTGTTCATATCGGAACAACTGAAGTAAAGAACGAGGCGCACGTCCAGGCCCTCGCTGAGCAACCGCGCCTGGTTGGTGTTGCGGGGAATACCGTCCAGAACGAGGGTGTCGTTGGCGGGGTCGAAGCTGCCGGCGCGGGTGGCGGCTTCGATGTGCTGGTTCCACAAGCGGATGGTCGGCTCGTCCGGCACCAACTCGCCCCGGCTGGAGTAGTCGAGAAAAATGCGGCCCAGCTCGCTTTCGGGAGTCAAATGGCGGAAGATGTCGCCGCAGGCGAAGTGATAGAAGTTGGGGATGGCACCCAGGATTTTGCCCTGGGTGCCCTTGCCCGCGCCGGGCGCCCCGAATAACAGGATGGTGCGGTATTTCATAATGTTTTTCTGGCGGCCGCGCCGGGGAGGGCCGGCGGCAAAGATGGAATCAGGTCAGATCTTTGTGCCGGATTTGGACTTCGAGTATTTCCACAAAGGGAATCATCTCGTCCGCCGTGGCGTTGTCCTTGAACACTTGCAGGTAAAGTTCGGCGGGGGTGATGCGGGAAATGCGTTTGCCGACGAAGACGCCGCGGGCGGACTTGATGTGGATGAGCAGATCCTTGTCCTCCCCGCTCAAGACCACCCGGAAAAATCCGGCCAACTTGGTCTCAAAAAAACGGCGGTTGAAGGAGAATTCGCCGCGCTGAAACACCAGCGGCGCGGGCAAATCGGCCTCGGCGGGCGCGGCCGCAACGGGGCTTGGGCCGGGTGGCTTCAGGGGGGAGAACGATGGGAAGCCCTCGGCGGCCATGGGCGCGGCGTCGCCGTCCGGCGCGGCGGAGGGAAGCGGAGTGGGCGTGTAGGACGGCTGAACCGGCGCGCCGCCGGCGGGGGAAGAATCGCGGCCCGCCAAGGGGCGTCCGGGCACGGCGAGGAAATAAATGGAGCTGGCCACGCCGAAGAAGGGGATGGCGGCCAGGCCGCAGACGGTTGGCAAGGGTTGATTGCGAAAAATGGCGATTTCGTAAGCGGCGAAGAGGTTGGTTGCATAGAGAATGAGGAGAATCATCCAACCGAGGGGACTGGTGAAAATGGCCAGAACACCGAGGCGGCCGGAGGGCCGGGCGGGGGTCTCAACGGGTTTGACGGTGATCTGGCGAAACTTGGCCTTCTCCGAAGGAGTTTCGTCCGAGACCATCGGTTCGACGAGGGCACGGTCATGGGGATTTTTGGCCTCGTCCCGCAGTTGGCGCAGGGCTTCGTCGGTGAATTTGCCCCAGGAAATGCGGGGCGAGTAGGAGCCTTCGCCGGTTTTGAGCAAGACGCCGGTGTCGTCGAAACTGATGGGATCGCCGGAAACGCGGGAGCCGTCGGTCAGGGCGTAGGTGCCGGCGCTGGCCGCGTGGCAAAGCAGGCCCATCCACAGCCCGATGATTAATCCAAACCTGCGCATGAAGGGAGTGTGCGCGGTGGGAGCGCGGAGTTCAACCTGTAAAATAAAGCGGTTTTCACCACGAGCGAACATAAAAAGGGGCGCAGGACAAAATTCTTCGCGGCAGGAGTTCGACGATTAAGGGAACCCCTCTCTCCGGCTCTCTCCCCGCTCGCGGGGAGAGAGAGGGGAAGCGCGGGCGATGGGTATATGGAAGACGCATATACTCGCTCCTCTGCAAGCATCGGCTTGTGAAGATTTTTGTCCTGCACCCCATAAAAAGGACTTTGATTAGGTTTGATTTGGTTTGTTGGCCATGATGGTCCAAGGGCGGGTGTAATCGGCAAGCGGTTCATGGAAAGGCATTTCTGATTGTTAGCGGGGAAAATACTAAAAAGGCCCGGAATGGCGCGAATTTCACGCATAATTTTGACGATTTTTATGGTCAAGGTTCAAAAAAATGGTTTGACCGGGCTTGACCGGGTTTGACCGGGCGGGGGGGCAAATGCATCCTCCTCCGCAGGGCCTTCCACCTTCGCCGGGGCTACGGTGGACAGGACGGTGGACAGGAAATGCAGCCGCCGTCGCCAAGGCTTCCGCCGTTGCCGAGGCTTTGGCGGACAAGTTGGCGGCCAAGGAATGCAGAGTGCAGAATAGGAAGCAGGATGGTAACGATAAAGTTGGGGTGACTGTGGACGGGGTGGACGCGGTGGACGGAGTGGACTTAAACGGAAGCGCGCGGACGCCGGCCCAACCGCCGCCATTCGACACCCCGACTCTGCGTGCCTTGTCCTCATCACTCAGGAAAGAATAGCATTTAAGTACGGGTTGTCAACGGAAAAATGAGGATTTTTGCAAGGGCCTCATCATTAGACACTTGCGCGGCTTGTCCGCCTCATGGCCCACAGGCAAGACGCCCGGAGCGGCAAGGCGCAAGCAAGGGAATTGAACCGCGGATTTCAGGATTCTACGGATAAAAAAGCCTTTCATCGCAAAGTCGCCAAGCCGCAGCGCGGCAGAGCCGCAACCAAAGCGTTGAGCCCGAATTGAAAATTTGTCATTGAGAATTTCTCATTTGTCATTCGGAAGGATGGTTCTGAAAATTTTGCCAAAGCTTCCACCTTCGTTAAAACTACGGCGGACAAGACGGCGGACAGGACGGAGGACAAGGCGGGGGAAATGCCTTTTTCAAACGCACAGGACTTTTGCAAGTATTTTGGACTGCAATCCGTCAGAATCATTCACTTTCGGAAGGAAATTGACAGGATGAACAGGATGAACAGGATTCCGAAAGAACAGAACGATAACGTCTCTTGGTCCGAGCCTTATCCTGTACATCCTGTTCATCCTGTCCAAAACATCTCCTTTTGTTGCGGCTCGCAGCGCTGGGGTCTGTGCTGCTTTTTGTGCTAGTTTTGGGGTCGGAACCCCGGTCCTTTGCGACAGACTGAAAAACGCATAAACCGATGACCTCCCTTTATTATCAATGGTTTTGAGCGCAAGGCAGGCGATGGCGGCCCGATCCCCGCCTAATTCGCCGATGCCGCAGATGAAGAGCGTTCGGCGGGACGCCGAACGCGGCGGGCGAGACGCCCGCGCTCCCCAAACAGCCAGGTTTCGCCGGTTCAGGATCAAGTGTAGAATATGCAAAGAAGCGGCCGGCGAGGGCGCCGGCCGCCACACGCGGGGGAAACAGAACAACAAGTAAGCTGGCCCGCTGGGCGGGCTGCGTGTGCTCCCCGAAACGGTTCGCGTCGTGAATAAACCTTTCCATGAACCCTCACCTCACCCTAACCCTCTCCCCTCCCATCGGATGGGAGCGGAGAGGGAACAGCAGACGGACACGAATTGTTCCACGGAAGTCTGTCGAGCAGCGGCAGTTGAATGGTCAAGATTAAGATTAGGATAAGATTAAGAGTAGGAAACCGCCACTCAAGAATAGGGAATGCAGCCTTTGCAGGAACCCTCACCTCACCCTAACCCTCTCCCCTCCCATCGGATGGGAG
>JBEKVM010000088.1:0-23172 GCA_049513975.1 Verrucomicrobiota bacterium
TGTTCGATCAGGGATTGAGGGGTAATGGGTGTATTCATGGCAGAAGTATATATGTACATCTATAACTGGCAAGAAAAAAAGGAGGAAAATCAAGCACTCGAAGATTTTTGTCATGCGCCCGGGACAAAGGAGGTGAAGGGTTTTGTCATGCGGCCTTTTTTAGAGAAGTGAGATTTAGCTGAAATAAAAGTTGGCGTTGGGCCTGGATTGTGCTAGGTTCGCCGTCCCTTTGGGAATGTTTCCGAAGGGAGAACGGCCTTTTAATCCGTCTTCGTGTGAAGGCGGGCGGCCATAACAACACTGAAGTTAATCCCGTGTTCCGCGGGATGGTTCGCCGCCTCCGGGCGCCGCGAACTTCCAACCAAAGGAAAAATGTGATCAGTATTGGCATAAAGGAATTATTGGACGCGGGGGTGCATTTCGGGCATCAGACCCGGCGTTGGAACCCCAAGATGAAGCCGTTCATCTTCGACGCGCGCAACGGCATCCACATCATTGACTTGAGCAAATCGCTGGCGCAACTGGAAGCGGCCTGCGATTTCCTCCACTCGATTGTGGCCAAAGGCGGCAGCGTCCTGTTCGTCGGCACCAAAAAGCAGGCGCAGGAAGCGGTGAAGGAGTCGGCCAAGTCGTGCGGCCAGCTCTACGTGACGGAACGCTGGCTGGGCGGGACGCTGACCAACTTCAACACCATCAAACGCTCCATCGCGCGCCTCAAAACCATTGAGAAATGGGAAACGGATGGCACGATCAACAATTACGGCAAACAGGAACAATCCATGTACCGCCGGGAAGCGGCCCGCCTGTTCAAGAACCTGGACGGCATCCGTGCCATGGACAAATACCCCGCCGCCATGTTTGTCGTGGACATCAAACGCGAGCATAACGCCGTGGCCGAAGGCCGCCGCCTGAAAATCCCGATTGTCGCCCTGGTGGACACCAATTGCGATCCGGAATTGGTCACGCACCCCATCGCCGGCAATGATGACGCCATCCGCTCGGTGCGCCTGATTTTGCAGACCGTCGTCCAAACCATCATTCAGGCCCGCGGCGAATACGAGGCCAAATACGGCCGGAAAAAAGCCGAACAAACCGAACTCGTGCCCGCCGCGCCCGCCGCGCCCGCGCCCGCGCCCGCCACCGCCCCGCCGCTGGCGGCCCTGGCTGCGGGGGAAGTCCCCGTCAGTCCGCTTCTTGATCCGGCAGCCGGCAGTCCGCGAATTTAATTAACAATCAACAATCTGACAAAATGGCTGAATTTACCGCAGGAGACGTAGGCAAGTTGCGCGAAATGACCGGAGCGGGCTTGATGGATTGCAAAAAGGCGCTGACCGAAGCCAAGGGGAACATGGAGGCGGCGGTTACCCTGCTGCGCAAGAAAGGCCAGGCTTCCGCGGCCAAAAAATCCACCCGTGAGACCAAGGAAGGCGTCATTGCCCAGAACATCCAGGCCGGGGCCGGGGCCGGGGTGTTGGTGGAGATCAACTGCGAGACCGACTTCGTGGCCCGCAACGAAACCTTCCGCGCTTTCGCCGACGAGATCAGCCGCAAGCTGACCACCGGGGCCAGCCTTGGAGACTTGGAAGCGGACCGGGTGGCGGCGGTGGCGAGAATTGGCGAGAACATCCAGATTCCCCGCTTTATTCGTTACGAAGTTAGCGGCAACGGCATGATTGCCGCCTACATCCACACCGGGGCCAAAGTCGGGGTGCTGGTGGAAGTGGGCGCGGGCAAGGAAAGCAGCGTGGCCCACGAAGATTTCAAACAATTGGTGCGTGACATCACCTTGCAAATTGCCGCCGGCAATCCGTCGGTGGTTTCGCGCGACCAACTTCCGGCCGGGCTGGTGGCCAAGGAGCGGGAAATCGCGGCCGAACAGGTCAAGAACAAGCCGCCGCAGGCCATCGCGAAAATAGTGGAAGGCAAATTGGAAAAGTATTTTCAAACCTGCTGCCTGGTGGACCAGGGATTCGTCAAGCGCAACTCCGAAATTTCCGTCAAAGAGCACATCGGCAGCATCGCCAAGCAATTGGGCGATGAAATAGCCATCCGTCGTTTCGCCCGCTTCCAGGTGGGCGAAAGCCCGGCGTCGTAAGGCGTGGGAGGGATCCCGACCCCCGCCTTCGTGCGGGGAATCCCGAGCAAATTGGGGGCCTCATGGACATGGAAGTTCTGAGGCTGCTGAATGCTAAAAAGCCAGTCACTCCGCCAGTCTGGCCTGGGTTTGTATGTGTTACATCCGATAGTTTATGCTTATGCTTTTCAACGCATAAAAACTAATTATGCGTCACCTCCGATATTGACAAATTATCGGATTTGGCGCATATTGGTTTAATGAACAGTCTTGCCCGTGATCCAAAGCAAATTGGCAATTTGATCCGCCGCGCCCGTAAAAGCCAGAAATTAAGCCAGAAGGATTTGGGGGCCAGGGCGAGCCTGCGCCAGGAGACTATTTCCTTACTTGAGAATGGCAACGGGTCTGCCAGGATTGAAACCCTTCTCGCTGTCCTTGCGGTTCTTGATCTTGAACTTCAGATTGCCAGCCGATCCAAAAGCGGACGGAATGCAGAAAGCTATTTCTGATGCCTCGCCCGCGTCAACATGCACCCCTGCGGGTTCTATTGAACAACCATCTTGTCGGACATCTTCAGAAAGAGCCGGCCGGAGCGATTTATTTTCGTTATGAGGAAAGTTGGCTGGAGCGAGGGAATGCCATTCCCGTATCGCTTTCGCTGCCGTTGCGGGAAGATACCTATCGAGGCGAGCCGGTTGCCGCAGTCTTTGAAAACCTATTGCCGGACTCCGTTATGCTCCGGAAGCGTGTAGCGGAGAACGTAGGCGCGAAGGGAACAGATGCATACAGTCTTCTGTCCCAGATCGGACGGGATTGCGTTGGGGCTTTACAGTTTGTTCCTGATGGCGATGAGGCCATTTATGACACGTCAGGCATCGATGGGAAGATCATGAGTGATGAGGGAATTGAGAAGCTGCTCAACAACCTTGTCCAGGCGCCCCTGGGCCTTGATCGGGATGAGGAATTCCGTATCTCTGTTGCGGGCGCGCAGGAGAAAACAGCCTTGCTGTTTTACAACGGGATGTGGTGGGAACCCCATGGGACAACTCCGACAACCCATATTTTAAAAACACAAATCGGGACGTTGCAGAATGGCATTGATCTGTCAAACAGCGTGGAAAATGAATATTACTGTCTGAAACTTTTGGCGGCATTTGGCCTGCCAGTGAATCAGGCCGAGATCAAAGATTTTGGAAAGACGAAAGCACTTGTCGTTGAGCGGTTTGACCGGGCATGGACGCCGGATGGCCGGCTGCTTCGGCTTCCGCAGGAGGATTTTTGTCAGGCTCTCTCATGCCCTCCCAGCCGAAAATATCAAAATGAAGGGGGGCCAGGAATGGTCGAAATTCTCAAATTTCTAAAGGGCGCGGATACCCCTGCGGAAGATCAAAAAACATTTCTGAAAGCACAAATATTATTTTGGTTGATCGGCGCGACGGATGGCCACGCCAAGAATTTCAGCGTCTTTTTGGGGCCCGGGGGAAGTTTTCGGCTCGCCCCCATTTATGATGTGATCACGGCGCAGCCGAGTCTGGATACTCGTCAGATTGAGCGCAAGCAAATGAAACTGGCAATGTCTGCCGGGGACAGCCGGCACTACAAAATCGATGATATCGAGGGGCGGCATTTCATCCAGACGGCCGAGCGCGCCGGCTTGCCGGGGTCGCTTGCCTCTGAGGCGCTGCAAGAGGCCGCCAAGGTTGCCGGCCATGCGATGAAGACGATTGAAAAACAACTTCCCGCTGGCTTTCCAGAGCAGATCCATGCTTCGGTAACAGACGGTGTGGTGTCCCGGCTTCGTAGAATTTAGAATTGATGGAAACCGATGATTGCCGGCTTCGAGGCTTAATCCTTTTTAAGGCGGTCCATGAAGGCTGAACCGCCCGCTTATTGCGTATAGGATTCCCCCTCGAAGGCGAGCCACGGCATCATGGCTTCGGGCTTGGGGCTGAAATCCATGTTTTGCACCACCCAATCCTTGTCGGTCCGATACATCATGAACCTGGCGAACATGACGGCGCGATCGAAGTTGACGGAGAGGTAAATGACGCCTGAATCCTGGCTGATGCGTTTGGTTTCAATGACTTCGTAGGATTTGTAGGCGCCGAGGGTCAGGTTGATCCGGTTGAAGTATCGGGAGAGGGTTTCGGGTTTGTTGTCCTGCTCCATGAGGCCGCCGATTTTCCAGGCATCAAAGGCCCAGGAGGCCTGGCGGTTCTTGGCCCACAAGCTGAAACCTTTCTGGATAATGTCGGGAACCGGGGCTGGGGCGCCCGCCGCGGCCCTGGCACGGGAAAAGGGCAGCAGGCAACCGCATCCGAGAGCGAGGAGGAGGACGGATCGAAACATTACTTTGCTGATATTCATATGATAATTTCCTTTTTATGGACGACAGTTGTTATAGATTTGGCAATGGGGCCGCCGGAGTCTTGGACGCAGATGCTCAAACGAGAATTCAGCAAATCCACCATCTTGACGCTGGGCCGGGGAATCATTAGTATGCCGCCGGCCCATGAAAAAGCCCCAACCCAAATACCGGCGCATCCTCCTTAAAATCAGCGGTGAATCCCTTGGTGGCGCCGGTGGCATCGGCATTTGCGCCGAAGCCATCCACGAGATGGCCTGCCAGATCTGCGAAGTTCGCCAACTGGGGGTGCAAGTGGTTGTGGTGGCCGGCGGCGGCAACATCTTTCGCGGCCTCTCCGCCGGTCAGCACGGCATCGAGCGCGCCACCGGGGATTACATGGGCATGCTGGCCACCGTGATCAACGCCCTGGCCTTGCAGGACGCGCTGGAAAAGCTGGGCGTGGCCACGCGCGTGCAGAGCGCCATCGCCATGTCCCAGGTGGCCGAGCCGTTCATCCGCCGCCGCGCGGTGCGGCATCTGGAAAAGGACCGCGTGGTCATTTTCGGCGGCGGCACGGGCAATCCCTATTTTTCCACCGACACCGCCGCGGCCCTGCGGGCCAACGAAATTGGCGCCGAAGTGATTCTCAAAGCCACCAAAGTGGATGGCATATACGACTCGGACCCGAATACCAACCCGGCGGCGAAACGTTACGCCCAAATCACCTATCTCGAAGCGCTGCAAAAACAATTGAAAGTGATGGATTCAACGGCGTTTTCCCTCTGCATGGACAACAAGATGCCGATCATCGTTTTCGACGTTTTCAAGGCCCACAACCTCAGGCGCGTGGTCCTCGGCGAAAAAGTCGGCACCCTGGTCGTCGGCTGACGACCGGGGGCAACCCTCAACCCTCAACCCCCAACCTGTTTATTTATATGGCTCTCGACGACGCAATTCTGGAAGCAGAAGAAAAGATGATCAAAACGGAGGAAGTGGTGCAGCATGAATTTTCCGGCATCCGCACCGGCAAGGCCTCGCCCGTGCTGGTGGAAAACATCATGGTGGAAGTCTATGGCTCGCACATGCGCATCCGCGAACTGGCCGGCATCACCACTCCCGAACCGCGCATGCTGCTGATTTCGCCCTGGGACGTCAGCACCGTCCATCCCATTGAAAAGGCGATCCAAAAAAGCAGTCTGGGCGTCAACCCGGCCGTGCAAGGCAAAACCATTCGGCTGGTCCTGCCCGAGCTGAGCACGGAACGCCGGCATGAAATGGTCAAAATAACCCACAAACTGGCCGAAGACGGCCGCGTGGCCATCCGTCATGTCCGCCGTGAAGCCATCGAAGCCGTCAAGAAGGAAGCCAAAGCCGGCGGCGTGACGGAGGACGAGGAGAAGACCGCGGAAAAGGAAATCCAGAAATTAACCGATCAGTACATCGCCAAAATAGACGCGCATCTGGCCGCAAAGGAAAAAGAAATCCTGACCGTGTGAGGGTGGGGAGGCATCACGGCTGCGGCATGGCGGCGGCGGGCGGATTATTGGTCGGTGGGGGCGGTTCAAAAAGAACCACATCTTCGCCCGGTTTGGCGTAACTGAGCCGTTCGCGCGCCAGGCGCTCCACCGTTTTTGGGTCTTGCATGGCGTGCAGGGCGGCCTCCAATTTCCTGGCCGTCTCGGTTTCCGCCGCAATTTTTTGTTCCAACTCCAGCTTGCGCGCCCGCATGCCGCGGTTGGTGTTGATGACCGGCTGGTACCAGAGGGCCAGGCCCAGAATCACCGCCACCACGACCAGCCCCAGGACCAGGCGGGTAAGCTTGTCCCAAATGCTCTCACCGAGGTTCATTAGCGCAAGTTAAGCATGCCGCGCAAGAAAAGGGAAGAATGATTATTTGAGCTTTTGACACGCGCGTTGGACGATCCAGTTCGTATTTTCGAGGGCGGCGCGGGCGGCGGCGGGCCGGGCGCCGGTGAGGGTTTGCACAATGCGAACGGCCCGGGCGCGCAGTTTTTCATTGGAAGGATCCAGGTCCACCATCAAGTTGCCCCTCACTTTGCCCAGCCGCACCATGGCCAGGGTGGTGAAAATGTTGAGGATCACCTTGGTCGCCGTCCCGGCCTTGAGGCGGGTCGAACCCGTCAATACTTCCGGTCCGGTGTCCGGCGCGATGACCAGCTCCGGCCGTTGCGCCGCCGGAATTTCCAGGCGCGGATTGCAGCAGAGCAGAATGGCGCGCGCGCCCCGTTTCCGCGCGGCCCCCAGCGCGCCCCAGACAAAGGGCGTCCGCCCGTTGGCGGCAATTCCGACGACCACATCGCGCTGGTTGAGTCCCCGGTGGGCCAGGGCGGCCGCACCCGCCGCGGCATCGTCCTCGGCCCCTTCCACCGATTTCCAGAGGGCGGTGCGCCCGCCGGCGATGATCCCCTGCACCCGGTCCGGCGGCAGCCGGAAAGTGGGCGGGCATTCGGACGCGTCCAAAACCCCCAGCCGTCCACTCGTGCCCGCTCCCGTATAAAACAGGCGGCCGCCATGCCCCAAGGCATGGGCGATGATCTCCACGGCGCGTTCGATCTTTCGCCTTTCCTTGAAAATCGCGGCACCGACCGCTGATTCCTCTTGAATCATCAGCGCCACCGCCCTGGCCAGGGGCATTCTGTCCAAATGCCGCGAACGGGGATTGCGCTGCTCGGTGGGCGGCAAGGCCTTGGCCACCGGCAGAATTGGCGGGGCGTCCGGACTTGCGGCGCCGGTGACGGCCTGAGGAGTTTTTCCCGACTTGACACAACCAAAATGCTGTTTCGCCAGCGCGATGGCCCCCCAGACACTTTCCCGCCGCAAGCGCGTGACCCGCGCGCCGGGCCAGACCCGCCGCAAGCGCGCGCCCACTTTCCGGGCAAAACCCGGCTGCTTCAACAAAATGCTGCCGGAAAGAATGAAGTCCACGGGCGCGCCGCGTTTGACGAGACGCCGCGCGCATCTTACGCCATTGACGGCCAGCACCTCTGCGGTGATCCACAAAACCAGGCGGGCCATTTGGTCTCCCTTTGCCGCCGCGTCAAAGACCGTCCGCGCCAGCGCCGCGACCTCCGCCTTTTCCGCGTCCTTCACCCAGTCAATCAAATCGTCCGGCTCATTCAATTGCAGGGTTTGCAGAATGCTTTCGCCCAAACGGGGCCATCGGCCCTGCTGGTCCAACCTGCCGACCACCGCCTGCAAAGCGCGCAAGCCGATTTCGTAACCGCTGCCGGCATCCCCAAGAATATGCCCCCACCCGCCCAAGCGGACCGTTCTGCCATTCGCTCCCGTCCGCCGCCCAAAACAACACGACCCCGTGCCGCTGAGAATCAAAACCTGCGCCCATGGCTGCCGCCCGTCCTCTTCCTCTGCGGCGGCGAGCGCCGTCTCCAAATCATCTGTCACATAAACAGGCGTTTTCGGCCACACCTTCCCGGCCGCCGCGCCCATCCGCCGCCGGTCTTGCTCCGTGCGCGCCCCCGCCATGCCGATGACCATTCCAGTGGGAACCGTATTTACCGCCCTCTTGATCGTCTGGAAATGTTGGACAAGCCGGGCGTCGTCCAGCAACCGGAGATTGGCCGGGCCAAACTCAGCGCGCCGATAGACCCCGCCTGTGCCCGGACCAAAAAGAACGACCGTGCGCGTCCCGCCGCATTCGATGCCCAGATAACTGGCGGCCTCGCATTCGGCCGGCTGACCTTTTTTGTGGTTAAAAATCAAATGCTGGATTTGGGATTACTGATACACTTCACGCCGGGGCCCGACCGTGATCACAAGGACTTGCAGTGTAGGGTCATCTATATCATAAATTATACGGTAGTCGCCGATGCGAATCCGCCATCCATCGCGCCCCTTGAGTTTTTTCACGTTGGGTGGCCGGGGATTTGTTTCCAGTGCGGCGAGGCGAGCCAATACCCGATTCGCGATGTCATCTGGCAACGGTCCAGTACTTTCCGCACCGATTTGGGCAGGATGACGCGGTATCTCATTTCGACTTACGTCCGCGAACTGCGCGATATTCGCCCAGCGCCGTGAAATGTCCGGCGGCGATTTCCGACAGCACCTTGGGCCGCGCCGCATCGTAAGCCTGAATCTCAGCCAGTTCCTCTTCGGCTTCACGAAGCCGCTGGTAGGTGCTCAAGGCGAGCACCACCCCCGTGCGTTTGCCTTTTGCATCAGTAAGAAACAACTCATCTTTGGCAGCCATCGCTTTCATGGGAAAAATTCTACCCCATTTAAAATCTTTCGCAACCAGTTCCAATCCACAATCCGCAATTGGACGGTGAACTAAAAATATGTACCCTTGACCGAATCCTCTCGAGCCCTTACCTTATTGAAGCAGCCCGGCTTAAATGAACACCCTGCTTTCATTCCTTCTCCTCATCACCACTGCGCCCCTGGCGTGTCCTGGGCAGACAAATGCGGTGACCCTCCCCAGTCCGGAGGCCACGCCAGCCCAGGGTGTCGCCGCCATGCCAGGCAGACCTGGGGCCTTGGCGACGAACACGACGCCGGGCAATCAAATACTTGAGACAGTTTCCTTTGACAACCTTCCCTTGCCCGGCGCCATCCGGCAATTGGCAAAACTGGCCGGCCTCACCTGCCAAATTGATCCCGAGTTGCTCAACCGAAAGGCCGCCGACGGAACTCCGATTCCGCCGCCCACCGTGAAAGAAAGGTGGAAAAACGTCTCCCCTTTGCAGGCCCTCGACGCCCTGTCAGAGAACTATGGATGTCTGGTGCTGTGGGGTCCCGGCCCAAACCCACAACCTTTCATCTACGCCGGAGGAGCGGTTGATCCTCGGGTGATAAAAGTCAATTTACTGGACAAGACCCCGGCGGCCGGGGCGTTGGCGGCGCCGGCAAACGCGAACCCAGGTGACGAAATCGCCGAAGCCATGACCTTTGACAAGCTCCCCGTAACGGATGCGATCCGGCAATTGGCGGGATTGGCGGGGTTGAACATTCAATTCGATCCTCAACTGTTCAGAGCGGCGATTCGTGCTCCAACGGTCAACGAAAGATACACGAATATCACCCCACGGCAGGCCATCCAGAAATTGTTGGACAAATATGGATTGCAGTTGACCCAGATCCCCGGCAACCCGATCCTCCGCGTTGTCGCCCAGGATCCAAAATCGCCCGATGCCCCCGCCAAGCCCGCCCAGCCGGGGTACAGGTGATTTTTGAAAGTGTAGTGCCTTAGGTTGAGGTAGTGAACCATCCGCAAACTGTTTGCCATGCCTTTTGGCCTGCCGTAAGTTCTAAAGCGTGACCGAAATCGAACAACAGCTTCTACAGACCCTCCTCCAACTGGAAAAGGCGGCGGAAGCCATGCCGGCGGCGAACCCCAAACCGGATCTGCGCCCGCTCTTTGCCCGGCTGGATGAACTGGCCGGACAGTTGCCCGGCTCCGCCGATCCGCAGTTGCGCCATTTTCTGCAAAGAAAAAGTTATCAGAAGGCCCGGGTGTTGTTGTTGCAGGTAAGCGCCGGCGGCTGAAGGCGGCGCCGGCTCCATTATGCTTGACGACACCATCACCGCCATTGCCACGCCGCTCGGCGAAGGGGGCCTGGCCGTCATCCGCCTCTCCGGCCCGCGCGCGCTCGCCATCGCCGAAGCCAGTTTCCGGCCCGCCGGCAAATCCTCCCTGCCGCCTACCGCCGCCCCGACCCACACGGTTCATTTCGGAAAAATCGTCCGCCACGGCCAGGAGGTGGACGAAGTGTTGCTCAGCGTCCTCCGCGCCCCGCGCAGCTTCACGCGCGAGGACGTGGTGGAAATCAGTTGTCATGGCGGCCTGCTTCCGGCGCGGCTGGTCCTGGAAACCCTCCTGGAGAACGGCGCGCGCCTCGCCACCCCCGGCGAATTCACCCGGCGCGCCTTTCTTAACGGGCGCCTGGACCTCGCCCAGGCCGAAGCGGTGGCCGATCTCATCCACTCCCGCACCGAACTGGCCCTGGCCGCCGCCCGCGAACAATTGGCCGGCCGGCTTTCCCAGCGCATCAACCTCCTGCGGGACGATCTGATACAAATCCTCGCGCACTTCGAGGCGCACATTGATTTTCCGGACGAAGACATCGCCCCGGACACCCGCGAAAAAATCATTGCCCGGTTGCGCGCCGCCCTGAGCTTCATGGACGAATTGCTGCGCACCGCCAACGAGGGCCAGATTCTCCGGCGCGGCCTGCGCGCGGCGATCATCGGCCGGCCCAACGCCGGCAAGTCCAGCCTCCTCAACCAGTTGCTGGGCCGCGACCGGGCCATCGTTTCCCCCGTCCCCGGCACCACCCGCGACACCATCGAGGAGACGGCCAACATCCGGGGCCTGCCCGTTTTATTTATTGACACCGCCGGCCTGGGCGAGACCGCCAACGAAATCGAAAAGGAAGGCATCCGCCGCAGCCGGCAGAGCCTGGCGGAAGCCGAACTGATTTTGCATGTCTTCGACTCCTCCGAACCCTTCACCGCCGCCGACGAAGCGCACCTTGCCGAATTTCCCGGCAAACCGCGCATCCTGGTGCGGAACAAGATTGATTTGCCCCAGGTTCTCAAATTGCCCGCCGCGCAGCAAGCCGTTGCGGTCTGCTGCCTTTCGGGAAAGGGCATCGAAGATTTGAAAACCGCCATTAAAGAGCGCGTTTGGGCCGGCGAAATTCGTGCTGAAATGTTGCAAGTCATGATCAACGCCCGTCATCAGGACGCCCTGCGGCGCGCGCGGGAGGCGACCGAGCGCACCGCCGCCGCGCTGTCCGCCAACCTGACCCTCGAACTGGCCGCGCTGGATTTGCGCATCGCCGCCAACGCCGTCGGAGAAATCGTGGGCAAAACCACCACCGAAGACCTGCTGGATTCCATCTTCAGCCAGTTTTGCATCGGCAAATAAGCGCCTGCTGTAGCAGCGGTCCAGGACCGCTGCAAATCAAAAACCCTGGAGAACGGCGGTCATAGTCCGCCGCTACAAACTTCGGATTGAGTTTCGAGCCTGTTCCCTTCTTTAAGGAGGTTCACCAGCCCGGCGACGGTACAGTGGTGGCGCTCGGCGAGGGACTCGGCCTGGCGGGCGGCTTCCTCCTGGATGCTCGGGGTGCGAAAGCCGCCGGCGACGGCGAGCAGGAGTTGCGCCGCGGCCGGGTGCTCCACCCAGGCGAGCATTTGCAGCAAGGCGCGGCATTGCGCGGCCCGGTGTCCATACCATTGCTCCAGGTAGCGTTGGACGAGCGGGGCCGCTCCCGCCGCCGCACAAGCGCCAGCCAGAGCGAGAACGCCCTTGCTGGCAATGGCGGAGCCGGCTGCCGGATGGAGTGGTGGAGTGATGGAGTGGTGGGTAAGATGGGCTTTGGGCGAATCATTCGCGTCAATGGTTGGAGTTGACTCGCCCGGTTTGGTGTCTTCGCTGATCCACGCCTCCAGGACAAACTGGCCAAGGGCCTCGCGCCCGGAGGCCTCTAAATTTGCGGCGTACTGGCGCAGCAGCGGGCCGGGTTCGGGGCTTTCGCGTTTGCAGCATTGCGCCAGCCAGGTGCGGACAATCTCCGGTTCGACCCGACTGCCATTGTCCGCCCAATGAACCGGCGGCAAACGATGGAAAGGAAACCAGGCCGCAAGTTCCGGGATTGCCCGCGCCAAAACCCGGTTGGATTCTTCCAGCAAGCCGGCGCGGTCAAGGAATTGCTCGGGCGGAACGCCGAGTTGCGCCAGGGAAGTCATCATCGCGCTGCGGGTGGCCTCGTTCTTTTCCTTTTTGAGGGCGGCCAGGAGCGGAGCGATGGCCGTGGCGGTGGCGAGGCGGGCTGGCCGGCCGGCCTTGGGGCCGAGAGCCTGTTTCCACCACGAAGGCAAATCCGGGAGCATGGTTTCATCCGGGCACGGCTCCGGCGGCCCCGCCGCCAGCAGTTCTTCCAGCGCGCGCAACACCTTCTTGCTTTTCTTCTCCCTGGTTTTCTCCGCCTGAAGCCGCGCGGCCAGAAAAGGGCGCGCGTTTCCCCCTTCCGCGCGCCAGAGAATCCGGGCGGCGCAGGCGCGTTCCGCGCTCGTGCCCCGGGCTGCTTTTTCCCGCAAAAACGGCCCGGCCCCGGGCTGCGCTTCGGCGAGAAGCAACGCGGCCCGGGCGCGCACCCGCTGGCGGGGACCGAGGGCCAGTTCAAATAGTTTCCCGGCAAACGCCGCCGGCGGCGCCTGGCATTTCTTCATCAGATTCAAGGCCTGGAGCTGTTTTTTGAAATTGGATTGACTGAGCGCGGCGAGCACCGCCGCCGGATGCCGCCCGGCGCTCGCGCCCAGTCCGGGAAGGGACTCCCAGACCGGCTCCAATTCCGGGCCGAACCGCGTCCGCGCCGGCCTGGGGGGCAGGAAGGCCGCCCGCACCAGCAAATCGCGCGGATGGCCTTCTGCGTGCAACATCGCCTCGATCAGATCGGAGGTCAGGATGGCACAGGGCCGGCAACGGCGCGGCCAGGTGTTGAGGGTCAGTTGCGTGGCTTCGATCAGCAGAATCTGGAGCCAGTCCAGGTCCGGGTCGCCGAAGGCCCGGGCCATGCGAATCCGGAGGGGTCGTGAAGCCGCTTCATAGACCCGGCCCAGCCGCACGAAGAAGGGCGGGGCGGAGCCTTGGACCGATTGAAAGAATCGTCTCCGCGGGCTGGCTCCATCGGCCGGCGGAACGGAAGCGGACCCGCCTTCGCCGGGGCGGCGGCGGGCAGGCGGGGAGGAGCCGTAGAGACCCAGTTTTTGCCCCGCTTGTTTCAGCGCGGCCAGGTCCGCGAGCACATCCCGGCCCGCGCCGTCCACCACATAGCGCATCACCCGCGAGGCCATCTGATCCGCCAATGCGTCCAGGGGCGCGAAATCCTCCGCCAACAACCGGAGCGAGAGGGCGTCCAGCCCTGCCTTGTGTTTCCGGGAAACGGAGTCAACCCCGGATGCGGATGGCGCGGACATTTTCATGGGAATGATGAATAAAGAACTTAATGAAAGGGGTTTGAGTCATTCAATTTAGAGGCTATAATAATCAGGCAGGGCGTGAGGGTGGGCGGCGGAGCGCCACTTTGTCCCCAAAGGCGCCTTCCCGGCGGGGCCGGTTCTGACAGCACAACCATCACTGAGACAAAAAGTATAAGTAAGTCACGGAGTTGTCAATGGTGATTTTTTGTGAACCTGCACCTGACGGGTCCGGCCGCAAATAAAGTCCGGGTGGTTGGTGAAAAACGGTGGAAAACCGTTGACGCTTCCGGCCAAGGCACTTACATTCAGCGGATTGTTTATGTCAAATCATTCAGGAGAGAAAGAACTTGTGACTCATGGCTAATGCCCCTGAAGCTGTCAGCAAGGGGCTGGACGGTGTCGTCGCCGCCCAGACCCGATTGAGCGATGTGCGCGGCGACAGCGGCGAATTGATATATTGCGGCTACGATATCAACGAACTGGCCGGCAAGGTCACTTACGAAGAGGTCATCTATTTGCTGCACTACAATCACCTGCCCAATCAGCGCGAGTTGGATGAACTGAAAACGACGCTGGTGGCGGAAAGGGAGTTGCCGCAAGGGGTGCTGGAGCTGCTGCGGGCCGTCCCCAAGGACACGCCGCCCATGGATGTGATCCGCACGGCGGTTTCGGCGCTGGGCTGTTTCGACCCGGAACGGGATGATCCCTCGCAGGACGGGCAGCGGCGCAAGGCGATGAAGCTGATCGCGCGGATTCCGATTATAACGGCGTCCTACCATCGCATCCGCCAGGGCAAGGAGGTGCCGGCCTCGGAGGCGAAGCTGGGGGAGGCGGCGAATTTTCTTTATTTGGTGAATGGGGAACGGCCGTCGGAGGAGGCGGAACAAACGCTCAACTTGTGTTATGTGTTGCACGCGGACCACGGGATGAACGCCTCGACCTTCAGCGCGCGGGTGACGATCGCGACGTTGAGCGACATGTATTCGGCCATCACCAGCGCGGTCGGCACCTTGAAAGGGCCGCTGCACGGCGGGGCCAACGAAGGGGTGATCAAGATGTTGAAGGAGATCGGCTCGCTGGACCGGGTGGACGCCTACGTGGAGGAATGCCTGGCGCAAAAGAAGAAGATCATGGGCATCGGCCACCGGGTTTACAAGACGCTGGATCCGCGCGCCCCGACGCTGCGGCGCATGGCGCAGAAGCTCAGCGTCCAGTTGGGGGAGCCGAAGTGGATTCAGATGAGCGACCGCATTGCGGAGTTGATGCTGAAGAAAAGACAGCTCAATGCGAACGTGGATTTTTATTCGGCCACGGTTTACTATTCGATGGGGCTGCCGACCGATCTTTTCACACCCATTTTTGCGATTGCGCGCGCCGCCGGCTGGACGGCCCATGTGCTGGAACAACTGGCCGACAACCGCCTGATCCGGCCGCAAAGCAATTACACCGGGCCGGTGGGAATGATGGTCAAGCCGGTCGCCCTGCGGTGAATAGATTCTGATAAATGAATCTCCACGAGTTCCAGGCCAAACAATTGCTGGCCCAGTACGGGGTGGTGGTGCCGGCGGGCGAGGTTTGCTCTTCGGCCGAGGCCGCCCAACAAGCCGCCGCCCAACTCCTGGCCCAGGGACACAACCGGGTCGCCATCAAAGCCCAGATTCACGCCGGCGGCCGCGGCAAGGGGACTTTTAAAAGCGGCTTCCAGGGCGGCGTCAAACTTTGCCAGACGGCCGGCGATGTTTTTGAGAAGGCCGGGGCGATGCTGGGCCAGATGCTGGTCACCAAACAAACGGGTCCGGAGGGGCGGTTGGTGAGCCGGGTTTTAGTGGCGGCCGCGCCGGTGATCCGGAAGGAGTTTTATTGCGCCGTGTTGCTGGATCGCGCCGCCTCGCGCCCGATGGTCATGGCCAGCACGGAAGGCGGGGTGGACATCGAGGAGGTGGCGGCCAAACATCCGAAAAAAATCATCAAGGAAGCGGTGGATCCATCCGTGGGCTTCCTGCCGTTTCAAGGGCGCAAGCTCGCGGCCGCGCTGGGCTTGAAGGGGGATTTGATCGGGGCGGGGGCAAAAATGTTCGGCGGTCTTTACAAGACGTGGTGGGAATGCGATGCCAGCATGGTGGAAATCAATCCGCTTTGCCTCATCACCGGCCCCGACGGGAAGGAGTCGCTCATGGCGGTGGACGCCAAAATCAGCCTGGACGACAACGCGCTCTACCGCCATCCCAACCTCCAAGCCATGCGCGACCTGGCGGAAGAAGCGCCGCTGGAAATCGAAGCCAGCAAACACAATCTCAATTACATCAAGCTGGACGGGAACATCGCCTGCCTGGTCAACGGCGCGGGCCTGGCCATGGCGACGATGGACATCATCAAGCATTTCGGCGGCGAACCGGCCAACTTCCTGGACGTGGGCGGCGGGGCGAGCCAGGAGCAGGTGGCCGCGGCGTTCAAAATCATTTTGAGCGATCCGCATGTGAAAGGAATTCTGGTCAACATTTTTGGCGGCATCATGGATTGCAACATCATCGCCACCGGCATCGTGGCGGCGGTGAAGGAAACGGGGCTGCAACTGCCGCTGGTTGTGCGGCTGGAAGGCAACAACGTGGCGGCGGGAAAGAAAACTTTGGCCGAATCCGGCGTGTCCATCATCCCCGGCGATTCGATGGCGGATGCGGCGCAGAAGGTTGTGCAAGCCGTGGGCAAATGATAAATTGGCGGCATGAAAAATCGTATGGGGACATTTTACACAAGCGGTCGTGTTGAAAACCAGGTTGACAGGAAAAAGTCCGCGGAAATCCGCAAAATGCTGGTGGACTCCGGGGCGGAATTCACCCGGATCAATGCGGAAACCTTGAAAAGCATCGGCGTTAAGCGCGAGAAAAAAGATTACACCTTCGTCATGGCAAACGGCCAGCATATCACGCGCGCTGTCGGTTTCGCCATCATTCGTGTCGGCGACGCTCTC
Organism: Verrucomicrobiota bacterium; assembly: GCA_049513975.1. Classification (GTDB taxonomy): domain Bacteria; phylum Verrucomicrobiota; class Verrucomicrobiia; order Limisphaerales; family Palsa-1400; genus JBEKOF01. The sequence continues at coordinate 16,354 of JBEKVM010000088.1, forward strand.
ACGACGGACGAAGTTATCTTTGGCGAGCCGGGAGACTTGGAAATTCTCGGCGCACGATCGCTGGAAGGAATGAATTTGCGGGTGGATTTCCGCGCGAAACAACTTGTGGCTGGTGGACCGATCTTGGCGGCATGACCGTGATCAACGTCACCGAAGTCGCGTTCAGTTGTTACGCCGTCACCGACATGGCGCGGGCGCGGAAGTTTTATGAAGGGGCGCTGGGGTTGAAGCCCAGTCACATCAACAATTCCGAGCACGGCCAGTGGGTGGAATATGAATTGGGGCCGCATACCCTGGCCCTTGGCTGCGCTCCGGGAATGTTCAAACCGAGTCCCGACGGCTGCTCCGTGGCGCTGGAAGTGGAGGATTTCGACGCGGCGATTTCGCACTTGCGCGCGCAGGAGGTGAAATTCCGCATCGAGCCGATGCCCACGCCCGTTTGCCGGATGGCGATGATTTTTGATCCCGACGGCAACACCATTTGCATTCACAAGCGGAAGGCGTCATAATCACAGCATGAACAACGGCGAGATCATCGCAGAACTTAATCGTGGATATGTTTGTCCGCCGGATGCCGGTCCGGCGTGGCGTGCGGCTTGCGAATACGGGTTTGACATGTCGGCCGTCGAGCACGCTCTGTCATTAACGCCTGAGCAAAGGCTGGCGGAGCATCAACAAGTAATTGATTTTTTATTAGAGGTTCAAGGAGCTAATCATTCCCATGGCGCAGAATGACACAGCTCTGCTCACCAGACTTAAAGACAGCGGCCTTGAGTTCGTCGTCATCGGCGGAGTCTGTGTTGTTTACCATGGCGCGGCCCTGGCCACATTTGACCTCGATATCTGTTGCCGGTTCGACGAGGACAACGTCAAGAGAATCGAATCGGCCGTGCGGGATTTTCATCCAGTTCATTATCTGACGGCGAATAAATTGCCATTGGAAATGACGCGAACTGTTTTTGGCGATTTGAAAAATTTATATCTCCAAACTGATTTGGGCAAACTTGATTGCCTGGGTGAGGTTTCCGGAATCGGGAGCTATGACGAAGTGCTCAAAAGGAGCGTCCTCGCGGAATTTCCCTACGGCCACTTTCGTTTTTTGAATCTTGACGCCCTGATTGCATCCAAGGAAGCCGCGGGCCGCGACAAGGATTTGTATGCCTTGAAGTTGCTCCGTGGCATCAAGGAAAAAAAGGGGCAGCAGAGGGAATTTTTTTGACCCGCGACCGGCAGCCGCAAATCTAAAATCCATCATGTCCATTCTCGTCACTCCTCAAACTAAAATTCTCGTCCAGGGCATTACCGGCAGTTTCGGCGCCCGGCACACGCAACTCTCGCTCGACTACGGCACGCAGGTCGTGGCCGGGGTCACTCCCGGCAAGGGCGGCCAGACCTTTGAACATGCCGGCAAAAAAATCCCGATCTTCGACACGGTGGCCGAGGCCGCCCGCCAAACCGGCGCGACCGTTTCCGCCGTTTTTGTTCCGCCGCCCTTCGCCGCGGACGCGATCCTGGAAGCGGTGGATGCCGCGCTCGATTTGATCGTCGCCATTACCGAAGGCATCCCGGTCAACGACATGGTGAAAGTCAAACAGGCCATGCGCGGCGCCAAAACGCGCTTGATCGGGCCGAATTGTCCCGGGGTGGTCACGCCGGGCGGCGGAGAGAATTCCACCGGCGGCTGCCGCATCGGCATCGCCCCCGGCTACATTCACAAGCAAGGTCACGTCGGCGTGGTCTCGCGCAGCGGCACGCTGACCTACGAAGCGGTCTGGCAATTGACCTGCCGCGGCATCGGCCAATCCACCTGCGTGGGCATTGGCGGCGATCCGGTCAACGGCACCTCGCACTTGGACATCATAAAAATGTTCAACGAGGATGCGGAGACGCATGGGATCATCATGATCGGCGAAATCGGCGGGTCGGCGGAGGAGGAAGCGGCCAAGTGGATCAAGCGATATTGCAAAAAGCCGGTGGCCGGGTTTATCGCCGGAGCGACGGCCCCGGCGGGGCGGCGGATGGGCCATGCGGGCGCGATCATCAGCGGCGGCAAAGGCACGGCGGCGGCGAAAATCGCGGCGTTCCAGAAAGCGGGCATCGGCGTGGCGCCCACCCCTTCCGAGATGGCGGACACGCTGCTGAAAATGATGCAGGACCGGGCGGTAGCGCCGCGATGATGGCGGGTCCCGGCGGCCTACTGAACCACGATCCGATAGTAGCGGCTCGGCCGATCGGCTGGCACGGCGAATTGTCCCTGGTTCCCGCTAATGATTGGATTGCCGCTCAATGGTTGCCAGATCGGATCATCCAAACTGTCTTTGTACTGTACAGAGTAAGTTCGTCCCGCCACCGCGGACCAAACCAGCGTCACGTTCCCGCCGGCAGAAACCGGCGGCACCACCCCAGTTTGGAAAACCGACGTGGGATCTGTCGGGTTGGTGCCCGCGATATAATCCTGCAAAGTGGTCATGCCCGTGCCGTTGGGATCATCCTGCGCGAGCGACAGGTCGCCAGCCTGGCCGGTCATATGCCCAAAGTACTGGATCATCCACCAGTCCGGGATGCCGTCGCCATCGCTGTCGGCATTGGCGGCGGGCGGCAGGAGGGCGGCGAAAACATCCTGGGTCCCATTCAGATCGCCGAGGGAAAGGCCAGAGCTGCAAGTTTGGAAAACGGCACTGCTGACATCTATGCTGATGACCGGCTGGCTTGGCCACGTAATCAGGTCAGGCTCCGGTTGTTCGAGAGTCAGAAGGCTGTTGGTGCCGGTGGTGGTGTCGTAGAGATATAAGTCGGGCGCATTGGTGTGCCCGGCGACCAGGTTGGTGGAAAAACTGCGGAAGACCACGAACCGCCCGTCCCAGCTCACCGCCGGCCAATCGGACGCGGCATTGCCGCTGCCCGTCAAGCTCGAATTCACGCTCACCAGCATATTCGTTGGCGTGAGGAGATCGAACAGGTAAACGTCGTTGGTATGATTGCCATCCATCGCTGAAACGGCCGAGGTAGTCACTATCGCGACAAAACGCCCGTCGCCGCTCCAGACGCCGCCCGGGCCTCGAATCTTTTGCGCGCCGGTGACCGTGAGCATGTTGGTTCCGTTGACCAAGTCCTGCACATGAGCGATACCGTTGTTCTGGTAGAGCAACCTTGACCCATCGGGGCTGATGGCGGCGAAGCTTGCCATATTGGTGTAGATATCCATTAGTTGACTGCTGTCCCAGACACTCACCTTCGGTGGGCCAAATGCGACGGCATAAGCCACATACCGCCCGTCCACGCTCATGGTCGGAGGAAATTGGGCGAACGTATTTGTGAAAAATGCCGCCGTTACTCCCCCGTCAATATCACGCCAAAATTCCCCCCCGTTTGTGGCGCCTGCCGCCAAATTTCGGGCCTGGCTGAGAAAGGCGACATACCGGCCGTCCTGGCTGATCACGGAACTGGAAGAGGATTTGTCCCCCGAAGTCGCGCCGTTGGTATTGACGGTCACCAGCACCGTTGTCTGCAGTTGGAGGTCCCGGCGGAATATATTGTAGGTGCCGGGATTCGTAATCACGTCGGCCGTCAGATTGGTTGCCGCGCTCAGGAAAATGACATAGCGCGCATTGGTGCTGATCAGAGGCGACATGGATTGGCCTCCCAGGGCGGATCCGCCATTTTGCGCGACGCTCACCAGGAAATTGCTGCCGCTCCATCGGTCGCAGACAAAAACATCCTGCAGATTGTTGGTGTCATTGGGGACCAAATCGTTCGCGTAGCTGGCAAAGGCCGCCCAGCGTCCGTCGGCGTTGACGGAAAGCGGGCCTTCCGAACTGGACGCGGCGCCTGATCTCAGCGATACGGAGGTGTTGCGCGCCGAAATCAATTGCGTCGTGCCGGCGGTCATGTCCCGCAGGAACACATCATCCTCGCCGTTATCGTCGAGCGGCACCAGACCGGCATCCGGGCCGGAGAAGGCGACGAACTGGCCGTTGGTGGTGAGACTTGGATTCATTCCCGAAAAATCGGCCGTGCCAACGCCGTTGGTATCCACATCCAGCATCGCCGTGGTCCCCCCGAGCATTTCGCGCCGGAAAATATGGAATCCGTTGGAAACCGCATTGCCGGTCAAATCCCCGGCGTTGCTCAGGAAAACCACATAATGTCCATCCGGAGTGACCACCGGCCCCAGGGAAAGGCTGCCTGTGGAATACACGCCGTTGGTGTTGGCGGAAACCAGGACATTGGTGCCGGTCTGACTGTCCCACAAACGAACGCTTCCATTAGTTCCCTGATTTGCCGATCCTTCCGGCGCCATGAACGCCACAAACCGTCCGTCCGGCGTCATTTCGGGGCCGTAAAAGTCCTCGGTCGGAGGAGGGGGCAGCCCAAGCGAGAAGACCGAATAAAGAAGCGCTTTTGGAAATACCGCGGTGGTCGTTCCATTGGTCATGCTGTATTGGAAGATGGCCGCCAGGTTGCCAAGGCCGGTCTTAAACGTCACCAGGGTTCCGTCGTCGCTGATGAGGGGATGAAAAGATGGCGGGTATGGAAGTCCTCCGAGAATCGCATAAGCCATGGCTGAGGCATTCGTGCTCGCCCAAATGGTCTGGTTGGCCACCAGGTCGCGCACATAAACATCGCCGGGGAATTGGCTCATGCCGGGAACCAACCCGCCATAAGTGGTCGCGAATGCCACGTACCTTCCATCAGGAGTGATCGCTGGCGGGGATAGAAAACTGGTGTCGTAAAACGGGGGGAGCGGAGGAGAATTGATTGAATTAGTGGCCCCAACGGTTGCCAGGATTGTGGTATTCAATACCAAATCACGCACGAACACATCGGGAATGCCGTTGTTATCATTCGCCACCAAATTACTTGCCTTGCTGAGGAACGCCACATAGCGCCCATCGGGCGTTATCACCGGGCTGGTCGAAACCCCGTTGCCCTCGATGCCGCTGGTCGAGACGCTCGCCCGCACGGTAGTCTCCGCCACCAGGTCCCTTACAAAAATGTCAGTCGCACGATTTTTGTCTCCGGCCACCAAATCACTGGCATCGCTCTGAAACACCACATAGCGGCCGTCGGCCGACATCCCGCCGTAAGTCGAATGGCCGTTGCCGCCAAAGCCGTTGAGATTGACGCTCACCAATGTCGTCGTATTGCTGGCACGGTCGCGCAAGTACACTTGCAGCCACACCTGACCGCCTGTGCCCGGGAGCAGATTGTCCGCCGTGCTTTCGAAGAGGACGAAACGGCCGTCGGAGCTGATTAGAGGGTCCACGGAGGCGCGGTTGCCGCTGGCGGGCAGCGGAAGCGCCGCCAAGCGTGCGGAAATCAACTGCGCTGCGGTCTGGGCCAGGGCGTTGGGCACGGTGACCGCCTGATAGAGCAGCCCGGCAGCCGTCAAAACCAATCCAAGCCGGGCATGGCCATGATGGCAAATGGCTTCAAATGTTTTTTCTGCGCGCAAAACGGGTCAATGGGTCTAACTGCGCCGGGCATCCTACAGCTTTTGGCCGGAAAAGCAAACTAATAACTCCAGCCAAGGCGCAGAATGTTTTTCATTGAAGGGGCGGCGTGGAATGGTTACATCATCTCAACGCGCGCTGGCGGATGAGTTTGATTGATTTCATTCTGAACGTGGCCGGACTTTTGCTCTGGCTGAACTGGCGCGCCGTCCAGCCGCCGGGCATGATGCCGGCGGGGACGGCGGGCCTGGCGCTGCCCCGGCGGGCGGACCCGCCGCGGGCGCGCTGGTGGTCTCTGCTGGCCCTGCTCGCGCTGTTGCTGGGCCGCGCCGTGTTTTATTGGCAGGCCGGCTCGCCCCTGAAGTGGGACCCGGGCATCCGGTTGAGCGCCATCGCGCTTTTGTTCCACAGCGACTGGCCGGGGCGCATGCTGTTGTTTTCCCTTTTCAGCTTCGGCGCGACGCTGGGCTTTTTTTATCTGTGCCTGCTCCTGCTCTCGTCGGTCAATGCGCCGGTTTCCGATGCGGACCCGGCGCAACGGCTGGTGCGGCTGCATCTGGGGCGGCTGGAACGCTGGCCCAACGGCGTCAAGTTGCTGCTGCCGCTGCTGGTGACGATGGGCCTGTGGTGCGTCCTCAATCCGCTTCTGCTCTGGAGGATTGGCATGGTGCCCAGAGTTTCGGCCTGGCATTTGCTGGCGCAGGGGGCGGTCCTCGGCCTGGCGGTTTATTTTGCCCTGAAGTTTCTCGTGGTGGGGTTGCTGGCTTTGTATGTGCTGAACAGTTATGTTTACCTGGGGGATTTCCCGCTTTTAAACTTCGTCAACACCACGGCGCGCGGCCTCTTGCGTCCGCTCCAGCGGCTGCCCTTGCGCATCGGCCGGGTGGATCTGGCGCCGCTGGCGGGGATGGCGCTGGTGCTGCTGGCGGCGGAATTGGGCCGGCGCGGATTGGAGCGCCTCCACCCCTGAGCGCCGCGCCGGGCCGCGCCGGCTGTTTTCGGATTGCCCCCGGTCATAAACCCGAGGAGAGTTTAAAGTCCCTTGCCGCTGCCGCCCTCCCCGATGATTGCGCATTTTCCATAAGCTCCCTTATCGTCATCACCCGGAATTATTACCAAAACAGGCGAATTGACTTCACCCGCAAAAGGCGCATAATCAGAGCATGATTTTTCCCCATCCCAGCGGCGAGGCGCCTGCCAGCCCCGCCGCCCGGCTCCGGGCCGCCCCGGGCTTTACCCTGATCGAACTGCTGGTGGTCATCGCCATCATCGCCATTCTGGCGGCCTTGTTGCTGCCGGTCCTGGCGAATGCCAAGAAGAAAGCCCAGCAAACCTACTGCATCAACAACATGAAGCAGTTCGGTTT
>JBEKVM010000089.1:0-22912 GCA_049513975.1 Verrucomicrobiota bacterium
CAGATTGCCGGCACTTTGACCATCCCCCTTGGCAGCACCTTGAATATTATCAGCGGCAACGATCATAACATGCCGGGGGTGATGCTCACCAACAACGGCGTCATCGTTCGTACGGGCGGCCGGGTGCGCGGCGGCTCCGGCACGGTCATCGTCAACGCGGCGCTCTGGCTGGATGAGGTGGACCAGGCCATCAACGACGACTACGGCGGGGTCTCGACTTTCCTGAATACGGGGACTTTCCGCAAAACCACCACCACCGGCACGACCTCGTTCGACTCCATTCTCCTCAACAATAGCGGCTTGGTGGACACGGAAAGCGGCACAATTAACATTGCTGGCGGCGGCACGAACAGCGGCACCTTCAACGTCGCTTCCGGCACGGTCACCAGCTTCGCAGGCGCTTACACCTTCAACAACGGCAGCACCTTTACCGGAACCGGGACCACCTCTTTAAATGCCGGCCCCTTCACGTTTAATGGGATCATCAGCTCAACCAACGCGGCGGCGAACTTGCAATGGGTCAGCGGCCCCATTGCCGGCACCCTGACCATTCCCGGCGGGAGCACCTTGAACATTGTCAGCGGCGCCACTCGGGAGATGCCGGGAACGATCTTTACCAACAACGGCACGGTCATTCACACCGGTGGCGGCCAGATCCGGGGCGGATTTGGCACGGTGATCCATAACAATGGACTCTGGCTGGAGGAGACGGACTCTTATTTTTACAATGACGATGGCGGCGTTGCCACGTTTGTGAACACCGGCACCTTCCGCAAAACCACCACCACGGGCACGACCTATTTTGGGGACGGGAGCGTGTTTCTGCTCAACAACAGCGGTTTGGTGGACACGCAGAGCGGCGAAATTCAAATTAACGGTGGGGGGACCAACAGCGGCACCTTCAACGCCGCCGCCGGCGCGGACAACAATTTCACCGGTTCTTACACCTTCAACGCCGGCAGCACGTTCACTGGCGCCGGCTTAAACTACCTGTCGGGCGGCACCATCGCTGTCATCGGAAACACCACTTGTTCGAATCTTTATTTTAATGGCGCCACTATGGTTGGCCCCGGCCTCCTGATGTTGCTTGGCACGAACACTTGGGCGGCGGGGGCGCTGGAAGGGATCGAAACCATTCCAAGCGGGAGCACCTTGAACATTGTCAGCAGCGCTACTCGGGAGATGCCGGGAGGCATCTTGACCAACAACGGCACGGTCATTCACACCGGCGGCGGCCAGATCCGGGGCGGACGTGGCACGGTGATCTACAACAATGGACTCTGGCTGGAGGAGACGGACTCTTATTTTTACAATGATAACGGGGGCGTTGCCACGTTTATGAACACCGGCACCTTCCGCAAAACCACCACCACGGGCACGACCTATTTTGGGGACGGGACTGTGTTTCTGCTCAACAACAGCGGTCTGGTGGACACGCAGAGCGGCGAAATTCAAATTAACAATGGGGGGACCAACAGCGGCACGTTCAATGCCGCCGCCGGCGCGGACAACAAATTCACCGGCTCTTACACCTTCAATGCCGGCAGCACTTTCACAGGCGCCGGCTTAAACTACCTGTCGAGCGGCACCATCACTTTCACCGGAAACACCACCTGCTCGAACCTTTACCTTAATGGCGCCAACACGGTTGGCGGAGGACTGATGACGCTGCTTGGCACCAACACTTGGGCGACCGGCGAGTTGGGGGGGATCGAAACCATTCCGGGCGGGAGCACCTTGAACATTGTCAGCGGCAGTTCTCATGAGATGCCGGGAGGCATCTTGACCAACAACGGCACGATCATTAACACCGGCGGCAATATCCGGGGCGGAAACGGCTCGGTGATCTACAATAACGGTCTGTGGCTGGAGGAGGTGGACTCTTATTTTTACAATGATAACGGGGGCGTTGCCACGTTTGTGAACACCGGCACTTTCCGCAAAACCACCACCACCGGGACTACCCTTTTTGGGGATGGGACTGTGTTTCTGCTCGACAACAGCGGTCTGGTGGACGCCCAGAGCGGCGAAATTCAAATTCAGGAGGGCGGGACCAACAGCGGCACGTTCAACGCCGCCGCCGGCGCGGACAACAACTTCACCGGCTCTTACACCTTTAACAACGGCAGCGCCTTTACCGGGCTTGGCCTCAATTACCTGACTGGGGGCACCCTGACTTTCAACGGCAGCATCACCTCCACCAATTTGCAATGGCAGAGCGGAATGCTCGCCGGCACCCTCATCCTTTCCTACGGCAGCACTTTTTATATCGTCACCAGCGGCCTTCATGACCTGCCGGGCGTGACTTTCCAGAATTATGGGACCGTCATTCACACCGGCGGCAGAATCCGGCAAGGCCGCGGCGGGCTGATGGACAACGAGGGCCTGTGGCTGGAGCAAATTGACACCGACTTCAATGACACCGATTACGGCGGGGCGACCTCCACATTTCTGAACAATGGCACTTTTAACAAAAACAGCACCGCAGGGACCACCACCTTTGACGCCGGTTTTCCGTTCAACAACAACGGCACCCTGGAAGTGTTGAGCGGCACGGTTGCTTTCACCGGCCCCTACAATCCGTCCGGCGCCACCCTGCTTTTTGGGGTGAGCAACCTGACCAGCTACGGCTCGGTCAGCATCTCCGGCGCCGCCACCCTGAGCGGCACGCTGGGCCTGGAGCTGTTGAACGGCTTTGTGCCGGCGGTCAGCAACGTCCTAACCCCGTTGAGCTACGGTTCGCGCTCGGGCGTGTTTTCCACCTTTAATTTCCCGGCCCTGCCGGGTGGCGAAAGCTGGAGCGCCGGTTACGGCAGCGGGAGCCTGAGCCTGACCGTCGCCGGGCCGGCCACGAACGACACCCTGCACCTCAATGGCACCGTCACCGATAATCATGGCAATCCCATTGTCGGCGCCAACGTCTTTGCTGTGATTGACCCTTCCAGCTTCACCAATTTGATTCAAAACGGCGACTTTGAGACGCCTTCCATCGGAAGCTTCCAGTTTGTTTTTTATGGCATTGGTTCCACCGCCATTACCGGTTGGACTGTGATCGGTCCGTCCGGTGACAATGTTGACATCACCAGCGTAAATTGGGGCCCGGCGGCAGAGAGTGGGGTTCAATACTTCGACCCGACCGGGAACACGGGCGGGGCGGGTATCACTCAGACCTTCCCGACGGTTTCCAACCAAGCTTATGTATTATCCTTCTATGAAGGGACCTACACCCAGCACGGCAGCCTCCTTGCTCTTGGAGTCACCATCGGCACCAACTTCTCTTCCTTCCCTGAAACCGCCGGCAACTCAGCCAATCTTGAATGGACCCAACGGCGAATTGCGTTCACCGCCACATCCAATTTCACCACCGTCACGTTCCAGGATTTGAACAACTTTGACGCCAATAATAATTTTGTGGACAATGTGGTGGTGGGTCCGCCGGATTACGGCGTGGTGTTGGGGGCGGTGACGGACGCCAGCGGCCATTACCAAATCGCGGTGGGGAACGGCACGTTTCAAGTCGGCGTCAACGGCCTGCCGCCGCTGGGTTACAACCCCGTGACCAATCAAAGCGTCACGATCACCACTTCAGATGGGACCGCCAACTTCGTCGCCGCGCCTTTCAGCGGCCAGCTTTTCACCGTTTCCGGCACGGTCAATCCTCTGGGCGCGGGCGCCATTGCGGGTGGCGGAACCTTTCCGCAGAACAGCACGATCACTGTGACGGCCACGCCGGTCAGCGTGCCCCCCTACGTTTTTGTCAATTGGACGGAAAACGGCTATTTCCAGAGCGCCAGTTCCAATTACTCCTTCACGGTCACGCGCAGCCGGCAACTGGTGGCCAACTTCACCCTGCCGCTTTATTCCCTGGCCGCCTCCAACAACCCGGCCGGCGCGGGCACGGTCAGCGGAGTGGGTTCCTATTTTTACGGCACGACGAATGTGCTGACGGCCACTCCCAATTTCGGCTACAGCTTCTCCAATTGGACCCAGGGGGCCGTTATTCTCGGCACGACGCCCTCCTTGAGCGTGGGGGTTTATTCCAACACGTTGATCACAGCCAATTACAGCGAGGCCAACCTTTCTCACACCGTCACCACCGCGACCTCGCCCCCCGGCTTGACGCTGGTGTCCGGCGCGGGCGTCTATACCAACGGCCAAACGGCCGAGTTCGTCGCCCCGCTCGAAGTTACCAACCCGCCGAACTATTATCATTTCAGCGAGTTCACTTTGAGCAACACCGTCATCAGCGGTCAGGGCGGGGGTTCCGCGCAAGGATGCTTCCCTCCGCCTTCCGGCATCGCGGCATGGTGGCCCGCCGAAGGGAATGCCCAGGACATCATCGGCGGCAACAATGGCGTGCTTGAAGGTGGAGTGACTTTTGCCGCCGGCAAGGTTGGCCAGGCGTTCAGTTTGGACGGCTTGACCGGATGGGTAGACATTCCCAACGCCGCGGCGCTCAATCCAACCGGGCCCTTCAGCGTGGAATTCTGGGTCAACGGGAGCCCGGCGCAATCATACAGCGCGTTTCTGGTGCTGGACAAATCCCACGGGTTTGTTGACAGCACCGGATGGGTCATGCAAGGAACCAGCGCGGACGGGACAGTGGCTTTTGCTTACGGCTTGGGCGGCGGCGGGAGCACCGACTTTGTCGGCGCGTCCACCACGAACAGCATTCTGGACAACCAGTGGCATCATCTGGCGGGCGTGTGGACCGGGACGCAAGTGCAAATCTACATGGATGGGTCAATGCAGGGCGCGTTCAACACCTCTGCGCTCCCGGCGAATAACCAGCGGGATGTGGAGATCGGCAGTTCGTGGGGCGGCGGTTCGCGCACCCGGTTCTTCCACGGCTTGGTTGATGAGGTGTCCTATTACAGCCGCGCTCTCTCGGCTGCGGAAGTCCAATCCATCTACAGCGCGGGCAGCGCGGGCAAGTGCCAGGGACCGCCCGCCGCGTTCACCAAGACTTTTTCCACGCTCGACCCGACCAATCTCCAGTACGTGGCGGTTTATACGGCGCAGAATATTCTGCCGCTGCTGAAAGATGTGACGGCCAACTTCGCCAATCCCATTCCCGCCACCACCAATTTTCTTCTCACGCTGCAATTTGACCGCAGCATGCTGACCAACCCGGTGCCAGTAATCATCCTGTCCAACAGCGGGGTGGGCGCCATCCAGCCGGTGGTTCCGACGAATGGTTACTGGACCACCAATGTTTTTGCCAACGACACCTACCACACCCCGCCCATCACCATCGGCCCGGGCATGGATGGCACTGTCCAAATGTTCGTTTCCGGCGCGCAGGATTTGAACACCAACACCCTCGCGCTCACCAACGTGGACACGCTCACCGTGGTTTCCACACCGCCTTCGAATCCAGTGCTGAGTTTGTCCTCCTCCAACAGTTCCTCGGCCACCGTCGGTTGGTCCGGTTACAGCGCGCCGCCGAATCTGAGCGGCTTCCGTGTTTTCATCCAAAACACCAATTTTTCTTCTGTGGCCGGCCTGCCGGTCTTGACTGGCCTGGGCGCCAACGCGCGCAGCTTCCAGTTCAGCGGCCTGGCCTTGGACACATCCTATGACGTGGCCATCGAGGCCTTCGACGTGGCCGGCAACGCCAGCCCAAATGTCACGGCTCTGCAAATTTTCCTCCCCAGCACGATTCCGCCGGCGGTGACAGTCCAGCAAACTCCGGTGGGGGATGCCACTGCCTCCCTTTCCTGGAGCGGTTACAACACGGCCAGCCTGTTCGGCTTCACCGGCTTCCGGGTTTATTATGGAACGGCCAATTTCCCCACCGTGGCCGGCCTGGTTCCCGCCGCCACCCTCGGCCCCTCCGCCAGTTCTTTCCAAGTCAGCGGACTCAACCGCACTAATGTGTATTACTTTGCCGTGGTGGGCTACAACGACACCAACGGTTTTAATCCCAACGTGACCACCGCCACCTGGTCCGATCCCTATGCCGGCAATATTATCGCCAACACCGTCATCGGCGGGGCGGGCCAGAGCGTGGTCAACATTTATCAGTCCATGGTGGTGCAGAACAACGCCACGCTGACCATACAGCCCGGAACCACCCTGCTTTTCGCTCCCGGGACGAGCTTGACCGTCCAGCAAGGCAGTCTGGTGGCCAATGGAACCGCCCTGTCGCCCATCGTTCTCGATTCCGCCAACGACTCCGTCGGCAACAGCCCCGCTCCGGGTGATTGGGGCGGTGTCATGCTCGGTGGCGGGGCGGGAAATTCCAGCCTGGGTTTTGTCGAGATTCTTTATGGCGGCGGCCTGACCGTGAGCGGTTGTTCGCCCGCCGTCAGCGCCCTCACCGCCAACAACAATTCCCCTTATGGCCTGGGCCTGCAAAACGGGGCGGTGCTCACCACCAGCAGCGCCTTGCTCACCGCCAATGCCGTCGGCGCGCAGCAGACGGACTCCGCCGTTTTGACCATCACCAATTCCGTTATCCAGAACAACGGCACCAACGCGCTGGCCGGCGGCGCGTCGCCCCTGGCCGCGATCTTGAACTGGTGGGGAACGCCGGTGGAGACGAACCTCACGGCGGCCTTGCAGGGCAATGTTTCCTACAATCCTTTCCTCACCTACGAACCGCTGCTCACCCCGGCCCTGGGCGCGGTCGGCGGAGTCACCCAGGTCGGCACCGCCTCGGCCAGCCTGCAACTGGCCTGCCGCACCGCCGACTCCATGCGCCTGAGCGAGGATTTCACTTTCGCCGGCGTTTTCTTCACCCCCTTCACCAATTACGCCAGCTTCCCGTTTTCTCCCGGCGGGGGCCTCAAGCACATCTACGCGCAGTTCCGCAGCGTCACCGGCCAGACCAATTCTCCCGTTGAATTAGACTTGACTTATATTACCGCCGGACCGGTCATCCAGTCCTTCAGCCTGGCACAGGACGAGACCTTGAACCGTCCCCTGACCGTGACCGGTTCCGCCAGCGCGGTGCTGGGCATGGCGGACATGGAATTGTATGTGGACGGCGTGCTGCAAAGCACCAATGCCGGCGGCAGCTTTTCGCAATTCTTTGACATCAGCGCCTTCCCCAACGCCATCCACCAGGTCGAGTTGCTGGCGCGCGACCTCAGCGGCAACATCGCCACTCTGACTTACGATGTGGTCATCGCCCTCACTCCGCCGCTCGCGCCGGTCATCACCGTGCCGGCCACGGACATTTTGACCAACACCGATTTTGTCACCGTCAGCGGCACGGCCGAGCCGGGCATGAACATCCAGGTGACGCGCAACGGCCAGACTGTCGGCGTGACCAACGCGGACAGCGGCGGGAATTTTACGGTGGCCAATGCCGTGCTGGTGGAAGGCGTCAATAATATTATCGCCGTCGCCTCCGACCGCAGCGGCACCACCCCTTCGGCCGCGCGCCATGTCACCGTGGAAACCATCCCTCCGGCCCAATTGATCCTGAACACGCCGGTCTATAATCCTGGACGCGGCCTGGGTTTCAACTGGCAATTCCCGGCGTCAGGAAAGCAGGCGACCACGTTCCAATTGTTCTGGAACTCCGCGCCGTTTACGGCCGCCGCGCAGGCCGCCGGCCAGTCTCCGGTCCTCAATACCATGTCCTACCTGGTGAACAATCTGGCCAACGGAACCTGGTACTTTGGCGTGGTGGGGTACGACGCCGCCGGCAACCCAAGCCCGCTCTCCGCCCTGGTCTCCTTTGCGTATGACTCCACGCCGCCTTCCTTGAACATCAGCTACAGCGAGTCGTCCCCGCTCGGCGCCGGCCCCTTGACCCTGGTTCTCACCTCCAGCAAAGCCCTGGCCGCCACGCCCGCGCTCACCATCAAGCCTTTTGGCGCTCCTTCCCCCATATTGTTGACTCTGACCAACGTCGCCCTCAACACCTGGCAAACCGCTTTCCTCGTCACCCCGGCCACCCCTTCCGGCTTCGTCGTCGTGCTGGCGACGGCTCAGGACCAGGCCGGCAACGTCTTCGTCGGCGCGCCCCTGGGGCCGGCCTTGATCATAGACACCACTCCGCCGTCCGGCACGGTTACCACCATCCCGGCTCCGCCGGTCCAGACCACCAATAACACCAACATCACCGTCAGTCTGGCGCTCACCGAGTTGGCCGTGGTGGGAACCACGCCAGCCCTGGCCTTCCTCCCGCCTGCGGGAGCAAGCGTTCCTGTGTCCCTCGCCGGCGCGGGCAGCAACTGGCTGGGCACATTATCGCTGACTCCGGCGATGGGATCGGGCTTTGGCCGCTTCGCCATGAGCGTTCAGGACAGCTTGGGCAATGTTGGCACAAATATTTTGTCCGGCGGCCAGTTGGAAATTTATAACACCGCCCTCCCGTCGCCTCCCGCCGTGCCGGCTGGATTGGCCGCCACCAGCCTGCCCGGCGGCCAGATCAGCCTCTCTTGGAACGCCGTCAGCAACGCGCAAATCTACCGCCTCTACCGCGAGCCGGGGGCGAGTTTCGTCCTGCCCGGGGTTCTGGATCAAGATAACCTCACCACCAATGCCGTGCTGGATCTGCCGCCCGCCGACGGCCTCTACAGCTATGCCATCAGCGCCAGCCGCCTCGGCTCGGAAAGCGCCTTGTCGGCCGCCGTGCTCGCCAACTCGGACCGCACCGCCCCGCCCGCTCCCACCAACGTCGTCGTCGCCCTGGCCGCCAGCGGAGTGCAGATTACCTGGCAGGAGCCATCGGGCGGGCAGATCCCCAACCATTACAATATTTATCGCAACGGCACGCTCATTCAAACCGTCGCCACCATCACCCCGGTGATAGATTACCCGCCGCGCGGGACGGACACTTACGCGGTGGCGGCCTCTGATTATCTGGGAAACCAGAGTTTGAGCACCAACGCCACCATCAACTTGCCGGTCAGCCCTGTCTCCAGCCTCTCCGTGGTGGTGGCGGCGGGACAGGCCCCGGTCTTGAACTGGGTTTCCACCGATCCCACCGCCGTCGGTTTCAATGTCTATCGCAATGGCGTCAAGCAGAATGCGTCGCCGCTGGCTGCGGCCACCTATGCCGACAGCCTGCCCCTGGGTGGCGGGGTCCAATACGGTGTCACCGCTGTCAACAGTACCGCCCAGGAAAGCCCGCCGCGCCAGGTCAACGTCTATCCCGTGGCCCTGGGGCTGCTCGTCAATTCCCTCGGCAGCGGCACCAATAATCCCCTGTTGACCGGTTATTTCGACCAGTTCCAGGTGGGTGTCAGCAACCTCGGCGGCACCGGCGCCCTGCCGCTCGCCCAATTGACCCTGACCCGCGCCATCACGAACCTCCCGTCCTTAAGCATCACCCAGGCCGCTTCCGCCAGCGTCGCGCCGGGGACCGATGTGCAGCAGTCGGTCGTCTTCCCGGAATCGCCGTCCTTGTCCGCCCAGACGATGCAAGTCAGCGCATTCCAGCAAACCGACAGCGAGAACAGCAGCGTGGTTTATGAGTCCACGTTCAACATGACAGACGTGCGCACGCCTGCCGCCGCGATCACCGTCTCGGCCAATCAACTGCCGCTGGCGGGCGGCTTGTCCTCCTTCCAGGCGCAGATTTACAACCGGGGTTATGCCGACATGGACATCGTGGTGTTTCGCGCCAACGGCACCCAGCCGGGGGATCCCTATCTTTCGGTGCAAAACGGACTGGGCCAGGAAGTGAGCCGCGCCAGCTACACGGGCGCTCCGCCCGGCACGACGCTGCTGGCCGACGGGACCGGTTTTGTGGACGTGCCCCCCGGGTCCTCTCTCGTCCTGACGATTACCAATGTTCTGGTGCCCGCCGCGCTGAGCGGGGCCACCAACACCGCATTTGTGGTGACTGTCACCAACATTTACAATCAAATCGGCACGTCGGCCCAGACCGTCTCCGGCCCCTTGAGCGGGAGCATGATTTCCAGCCTGGCCCAGACGCCTTATTATGGAAGCGCCCAAACGGACAAGCTCAACTATGTCAACAATGAATCCATCGTCATCAGCGGCCAGTCGCTCAGCACGGCGGACGGGGCGCCCGTCCCCAACGCCGCCTTGAACATCGGCTTTGCCGCCGGCTCCTTCCGCTGGTACCAGCCCGTCACCACCGACGCCGGCGGCAATTACCAATACACCTACACCCCGCCGGTCGGCTTTGGCGGGACCATCATCATTTGGGCCGCCCATCCGCTGGTGGTGGACCTGCTCAACCAGGTCCAGGTCAATGTCTATCGGCTCTATGCCAACCCCTCCTTTGGCAGCATCCGGTTTTCCCAGAATGACTCCTTGAATTTCTCCATCCAACTGGTCAACCCCGGCAGCCTGCCGTTGACCGGCATCACCACCGCCTTCAGCGCCTTCCAAGTTTCCGGCGCCACCCAGACGCCCATCACCACGATCACCGGAACCAATCTCACGCCGGCGGGATTTGTCCTCGGACCCAACCAGAGCCAGAGCATCAATCTGCAATTGACGGCCGCCATCAACGCTCCGACCTCGGCGCAAGTGGTGTTCACCTTTACTTCCGCCGAAGGCGCTTCCGTTACGTTCACGGGAACGGTGACGCTGTTGCCGGCGGTCCCGGTGATCTCGGTGCTGACTCCGCCCGTTGGTTATCTCCAGGTCAGCGTCAACCGCGGCAGCCAGTTTAGTGGTGAGATCAGCATCGAAAATACCGGCCTGCAAACTCTCCAAGGCATTACCTTGATTCCGCCGACCAACAGTTGGATGCTGGTCAATCTGCCCGTTTCCTCCGACGGCCAGATTCATCTGCCGGACTTGGCCGCCGGCCAGTCCAACAACTTTTTGGTGGTCTTCACCCCGCCTTCCAGCCAGCCGCTGGCGTTCTATGAGGATACCATCACCATCCAGGGCACCAACACCACCCCTCCCTATCCCATGGTGAATGTCTATGCGCTGGTCACTTCGGATCTGACGGGGGCGGTGCAATTCAACGTGAGTGACATCCTGGGCCAGCAAGTGCCCGACGCGTCGGTCCGGCTGCACAACGATCTGATTCAGGCGGACGTGGGACCGGTCTATACCGATACCAACGGGCTTGTCACCGTCACCAATCTGGAGGAAGGCGGATGGAACTGGCAGGTGGTTGCGCCCGGCTGCTCGGCCAACGCCGGCACGGTCACCATCATCGCCGACCAGACCGTTTCCCAGGCGACGATTCTCTCCCGGAGCCTGGTGACCGTGACGTTCAACGTCGTGCCGGTTCCATTCACCGATGTGTATGAGATTCAGGTGGAACAGACCTTCCAAACATCTGTTCCCATCCCGGTGCTGGTTGTCAATCCGCCCTTCATAGACTTGATGAGTTTCAACTCAGGCTACCAGACCAATTTCACCGTGTCGGTGCAGAATTACGGGCTGATTCAACTGACGGGGCTGAGCATCAGCACGGCCCAGGAGAACGGAGGCGTGCTCACGCCTTTGATCAGTTTCATCCCGGTCTTGCTGCCGTTTCAGACTGTGGATGTGCCGTTCAACTTTTCCTTCAACAACACCTTTCAGCAGCCGGTTGTCAATACTTGCCTGGGCCAGGCGCTTCCGGTCCAAACCACGCCCAACCTGGATGTCTATTTGGGACTGGCCTCGGGCTTTACCGGCCAGGCCGAGAACTCGGACGGCACCGGCGGGCAGACGATTACGGCGGATCTTTCCGCCATCGGAGTGGGGGTGGCCAGCAATTCCGCCGGCTCGTTGGAGAAGTATCTTTACGGCTCCATTGGGCAGGTGGTCAATTGTATTGTGAGCAGCGGCGGCGGGGGCGGCGGTGGCGGGGGCGGCGGGGGCGGCGGCGGGGGCGGATCATTTGGCGGGGGCGGGGGCGGCGGGGGCGGTTCTGCTGTCTATACGCCTCCTGCCAATCCGGTGTTCGTCCAGGCGGCCGCCTGCTTCGCTGCGGAGACCCGGGTGTTGATGGCCGATGGAACCTTCAAGGCCATTCCCGACATCCAGACAAACGACCTCGTCCGCAGCGGCGTGCGGCCGGAAAATGTGGCGGTGGTCAATGGAAAATACACGCTCGGGGCAGGCCGGCTTTGCGAGGTTCGGTTTGCGGCCAATGACTCCGGCGCTCCGGGCAGTGTGCTGGCCACCGAAGAGCACCAGTTCTGGGTGGATGGCCGCGGCTGGGCGCCGGCCCGGAGTTTGGCGGCGGGCGACTGGCTTTTTGACGCGCAGGGCAGGCGCGTGCGCGTTCTCGCCAATCAGACCGTGAAACGCGGCGCCACGGTTTATTCCATCAGCCTCTCGGGCGACACCGCGTTTTATGCCAATGGAGTATTGGTGCATGATTCCTGCGGTGGCACGCCGCCCGCAACCCTGCTCCAGGCCAAGGAGGTGGTGAAATGAACACATCCTCTAAATTGACTATTCACCATTCCTTATTGACCATTCTCTGCCTCTGGCTGCTTCCTTTGACCAGCCTGGCCCAGCAGCAGCAACAGGGTCTTTGCGCCCAGATTACCATTGTCATTTCCCAGCAACTGACCATTGAGCGGGTCGGTTTTCTCGCCACCCTGCAAATCACCGATAACGACCCGAACAATCCCATCACTGATTTCTCCGCCAACCTCACCTTTCAGAATCCAGCCCTTTCCAGCAATGGAGTGGTGAATGACTCCTCCAGCCTGTTTTTTGTCCAGCCGCCCACGTTGCAGAACATAGCCAGCGTCAATGGCGGCGGTGTCATCGGGGTGGGGGCCACCGCCACGGTCAGTTGGTTCATCATCCCCACCGTCACGGCGGGCGGGACCAACGCCGCGGGCACGCGTTATCTCATCGGCGCCAATTTAAGCGGCCAGCTTGGTGGCGTGGAAATCCCGGCCGCCACGCTGCAGGTCTTCCCGGCCCCGATTACGGTGGAGCCGGACGCCCAGCTTGAAATCACCTATTTTCAGCCCCGCGATGTGTTTGGCGACAACCCGTTCACACCGCAGGTGGAAAGCCCGATTCCTTTCACGTTCGGAGTTCTGGTCAAAAATGTCGGTTATGGCACCGCGAATAATGTCATCATCAATTCCCAGCAGCCCAAGATTGTGGCCAACAACGACAACTTGCTGCTGGTCGCCCAACTCATGGGCTCGCGCGTCAACGATTCCCCGCTCTCCAATGCCAATCTGGTTGTCAACCTGGGCAACCTTGCACCCGGCCAAGCCAGCAAAGGCGCCTGGGACATGATCACCACTCTCTCCGGCACGTTCACTTCCATCAATGCCACTTACTCTCACTCCACCGCCTTGGGCGGTGCCGAAACTTCCATCATCCAATCACTCAACGCCTACCTTTTCTCCCATGAAGTGCTCGACGACCAGCCGGGCCGCGACAACATCCGTGATTTTCTGGCCGATGTCAGCGGCGCTTTGGATCCGGCTGGAAACTTGATCCCCGACACACTTTACGAAAGCCAGGGCTACATTTTGCCGGTGACTACCGTGACCAATGCCCCCATCGTTGGCAGCGCCAGCCCGTACCAGGTGAATCTGAACGCCAACAACACAGGGTGGACCTATGTCCGGGTGAATGATCCCGGCCAAGCCAAACTGCCCGTCGGCTCGGTCGTCCGTTCCGATGGCAAGGTTTTGAACACCAACAACTACTGGACCAGCATCCATTACGAGCCTGTCAGCTTTTTCGAGGATGACTACCTGAACATTTTTGATCTGGTCAGTCCGGGTTCCTACTCCTACACGGTCACCTATACGAACATGGGGGTGAATACCAACCCGCCCGTCACGACCCTGGAGTTCGCCGGCGCTTCCACCTTCACCAACGGCTTTTACTACATCACTCCCGACACCCAGATGTATTTCATTTCCCAGGACGCCCAACCCGTCAGCATTTATTACAGCCTGACCAACGGCCCCTTCCTCCCGGCCTATCCGTTCAGTATCGGCGGCCCCGGCCAGTATCAAGGCGCGCCTCCCGGCCAGTACCAACTGGTTTATTATGCGACCGATGCCAGCGGCAATCGCGAAACCAATCACACCGCCCAACTGGTCGTGGCCGGCCCAAGTTCCCTCGGCTTCGCCAGCGTGACGCCGCTGACGCAGCCGCTCTTCGATCCGGGTGATACGTTGACCGTTCGACCGGTGACATCCCCCATTATGTTCCAGCCGTCCCCCAGCGCCACGCAGATCAATGCCGCGGTGGATATTTTCCAGGGAGCTGTGGGTTGGGCCACGGTGGCCGGAGTGCCCTCTTCGCCCACCGCGGGCGACTCCGCTTCGCTGACCATCGGCGGCAGTTTGGTGGATTATTACATCTATCAGGTCAACAATAATGCCTGGAGCGCCGAGCAGCCGGTCAGTTCACCGCTCACTCTCAGCAACCTGTCGTCCGGGACTTATAGCGTCTCCGTGCTCGGCCGCTCGCAATATGGCGGCTACCTGGATTCCAGCAATGCGGTCGTGGTGAGCTGGGTCGTTGATCCGGCCGCGCCTGCCACCGTCATTACCGGAACGCCCGCCACCCCCAGCCTGAATTATGCCGCGCAACTGACCGTGGGCGGAGCCGGTGTGGTCAATTACCGGTCGGCTCTGAACAACAGCTTTTACCAGGCGGGCGTCGGCGTGGGCAGTCCCATTGTCCTGAGCAATTTGAGCGCGGGGCCGCAGGTGTTGGACGTGCTGGGCCAGGTCGGCGGCAACTATCAGTCCACCAACAATCCAACCTCGGTGGCGTGGACCATCAATCCGCTTTATGGATACGACTTCAGTTCGCTGCCGCTGGTCCGCAGCGTGGCCCTGACCAACGTGAGCGGACCGGTGACTTACAACTGGGACGGGCGCGACACCAACGGGACATTGCAGCCGCCCGGATGGTACACGGTGCGCCTGACGCTGACGGATCCGCTGGGGCATACGAACTTTGTGACCGAGTTGGTGCAAATCAGCCAGTTGTCCGGCGCGACCCAAGTGCTGGTGGATGCCACCCGCGGCCCGGCCAATCCTTATGCGCGCGGCCAGTGGGCTGTCTGGCAGGACCAGAGCGATGGCAATTTGGACATTTACGCGCAGAATTTGATATCCAACAGCGCGCCGATATTGCCGGTCACCCACGCCTCGTTAAGCCAGATCAACCCCCGCACCGATGGCCGTTACGTGGTTTGGCAGGCCAGACAAACCAACGGGAACTGGGATGTTTATATCGAAGATTTGACCGGCACCAACGGGCCGCAGGCGGTGACCAGCACCCCGACCCTGGATGAAGTCAATCCGGCGATTGACTGGCCTTGGGTGGTCTATCAGGTGCGTTCCACCATCAACACCAATGCCCCCTGGCAACTCTTTGCCCGCAACCTGGCCACCTCCCATACCCTCCAGGTTTCCCCATCCACTCAGGATGAGATTTTTCCTGATGTGCAGGCCGGCCGCGTCGTCTGGCAGGATTTCCGAAACCCAGGCCCCGGCAATATTTATCTCGCGTATTTGGAAGGCCTCGGCAACAGCAGTCAGCGCCTCAGCCCCAACGCCTACGGCCAGTATAATCCGGCGATTTATGACAATTGGATTGTCTGGGCCGACAACCGCAATATTGAACTGGATGTTTATGGCTTCGATTTGCTGCGCAAACGGGAAATCCAAATCACCGACACGCCGGAGGATGAGACCCAGCCTTATCTGAACGGCCCCTGGCTGGTTTGCATGGAGAATTCCCAAGGCCCGCAAACCGGCAATGCGCGCCTGATCCATTTGCCCAGCCGGATCGCGGTTTCCGCCATGCGCACCCCGACGACGAAGCAGTTTCCCTCGCTGGCCGCCGGCCAGTTGATCTGGCAGGAAACGGTTTCCAATCAGTCGCGGATTCAAACCCTCCCGCTGCCCGCGCTGCAGCCGGTGTTCCAGAACCAAAACATGGTGGCGGTGGGCGACGCCTTGGTGGCCTATGCGCAGAATGCCTACGGGTTGTTGGCGGTCTGGGGAACCAATGGAGCGGTGTCCATTACGCAGTTCCCCTCGCTTTTGCCGTATGTGACGGAGCAGACGGCGGTGTTGACCAATGGAGCGCCGTCGGGAGCCAATTTTAATTTGGTCGCGGGCACCTTCCTGCTCGTCAAGTTTAACAGCATCCGGGTGTTGGATTTGGGCATCAACAACAGTTCGTCCCTAAACCTCGCGGCCGGCGTGAATGTCTTCGGTTACACCGCCTTCCCCGACGGCTACAGCGCCTGGCAGTTGTTGCGACAGCTTGGCCCGGACAACGCCATCGCCGTGCGAATGCTGGATGCGCAATCAGGACTCTGGCGGAATGCGCAATTCTCGGGCGGGAGTTTGATTGGCGAGGATTTTACAATACCCAACGTGGCGGTGCTCATGGTCAGCATGGCCAATGCCGTGAATCAATTTGTTCCAACCACCCAATAGAAGTTATGCGCTGCAAAATCATACATCTCATGCGGGGGCCGGCCTGGCTGGCCATCTGCTGGCTGGGAACCTGGAGCGTCAGCGCCCTCACGGTGGCCGGTTTGAAGGCACAACTGGCACAGGGCGCAAAGCTCACCATCGTGGATGTTCGCTCCACTGCGCTTTTCACGCAAGGACACATCCCCGGCGCGATCAATATTCCGGCGGCCTTGTGCAGCCGGAAGAACCTTCCGCCGTTGGGTAAGTTGGTGGTCTGCGGCGCAGGCTTGGGCCGGGATGCGGAGGAAACAGCCGCGGCCCTGGCCGGGAAACCCGGCATTGCCGTGGAGGTGTTGGAAGGAGGCTATGCCGCCTGGGAAAGCGGGCAGGGCCTCACGACCCAGGCTCGCGGCCTCAAACCGGAAGCCTTGAACTACATCTCCTATGCGCAACTCAAGGCGGCCAAGGCAGACGACGTGCTGCTGGTGGATTTGCGTCATCCGCCCGCCGCCAAACTCAATGCGGCCACAGCCGCTCCCGCCGCCCAACCCCTGACCGATTTGGCGCAAGCATTTCCTGGATTCCAAGTTGTGCCCTCGGCCTTTTCGGTCAAACCGCAAATTAAATCCACAGGCGCCGGCTCAGGATCGCCGCCTTTGCTCGTGCTCATTGACAACGGCGACGGAACGGCCCCGGAGATGGCACGGACGTTGCAGGGCAGCGGAATGAAACGGTATGCAATTCTGGCCGGCGGCGAACTCATCCTGGCGCGCCAGGGTCGGCCTGGATTGCAGCGCCTTGGCGCCGGAACCCAATCCACCACCACCTTGCCGTCAGCCGGCGCAGCCAAATAAACGGTTATGTTTGCCGCAAAATTGAAAATGACAACGCGGTCTGCAGGGCGGTTTTCCGCCTTGGGCCGCCGGCTTGCCCCGGCCTGGCTCCTCCTGGCGGTTCCTGCGGTCCTGGGCCAAATCACCATTTCCAACGTGACGGTCGTCAATGTCACGCCCAGCAGCTTTTCCGTGGTCTGGTCCGCGTCCTCGGTCCCGCCTTCTTTGCTGACGCCGGTGCTTGCGGTGTTCGCCGACGCCGGAGGGGTGAGTAATTTGGCAGGACAGGTTGGGCTGGAGTATTATCCCCTGAACAGCGGCGCGCCCTCGGCCACCAACGCCTATCAGCAACGTTTAAGCCAGGACTACCTGCGTCAACAAACTCAGATCCTTGGGCTGGCCCAGGTGCGGGTATCCGGTCTTAACCCCAACACCACCTATTATTACCAGGCGCAGGAGAGCGACGCGCAGGGCGGCCAGTCGGTTTCGCCGCCTTCCGGGCCGCTTCCGGCGGTGACCACAGCGCAGGAAAATGGGTTTGTCGTGCAGTCCCTCCAACTTTTGATTTCCGTGCCTCCCATCAACCCGCCCGGTTCCATCATCACCTTGTCCAATCCCAACACTCCGAGCGTCCTGGCGGCGGTGGTGGGCGACGGGGCCGGAAGCAACCAAGTCTACTTCAGCCTCAGCGATATCATCGCCGCCTCCGGCAACACCAATTTCGCGCCGGTGGGCAGCGTGGAATTCACCGCCAATGTCCTGGGCAACACCGAGGGCACTCAGCCCCAGACCTATAGTGTCCTCTTCAACACCAACTTCACGGTGGGGCAGGGGAACCAGTTTTCCATCGGCCAATACCTGAGCATGAGCGTCGGCTCGACCGCGGCCCTGACGGGGACGGGCGGAAGCCTGCCGCTGGGGTTGGTCTATGGCACCGGCGTGACCAACTTGACTTTCAACTTGACGCTGCCGACCAATGCCTTCAGCGCGCTCTCCCTTCAGGCCGTTTCCCCGCAACTCAACTCAGCCGCCCTGCAACCGATCGGCTCCAACCTGGTTTCCGTTGCGCTGGGGACAGCGCCCGGCCAGAGCTTGCAGGGGGCGCAGACGCTGGCGCAACTGAACTTTACAGTCGCCTCCAACCAGCCCTCGGCCTTTGTCCAAATCGCGGCGCAATCCCTGCGGGTGCTCAATAGCGACGGCTCGCAGACCAGCAACGCGCTGGCGCAACCCGGACAGTTGGTGATTGTGGGCCAACAGCCGCTGTTGCAAACGAGATTGGGGGCCGGGGGCACGCGCAGCCTGGCGCTTTATGGCATCCCCTTCGACAGTTATGAGTTGCAATACGCCACCAACCTTGCTCATCCAATCCAGTGGTTTGATTTAATGCGCGTGCCCATGACCAATCTCGTGCAGGTGTTCGGGGGCCTGGACACCCATCCGTCCACTATTTTCTACCGCGCCTATCAATTCTACGCCAATCCGCCGCTCCTGGACATCAGTCCCGCCCCGGCGGGCGGCGGTCCGGTGTCCATCACGACTTATGGGCAGACAGGGACCAACTACGTGCTTCAGTACGCCACCAATCTTTCCTCCAGCGTGGTTTGGCATCCGCTCTTGAGTTATACCATCACCAATTCCTTCCTGACCCTCACCAACATCGGCAACACCAACACCGCCATGTTCTTCCGCATCATGAGGCCGTAGTGACGAGGCCGCCGCAATTCTGGCGGATGCCGGCAGCTTGAGAAAACCAAGGATCAAGAACCCTGACGGAATCGCCAGCGGCGGCAAAAGGAAAACAGCCCTCTCTCTGGTCAATGGGCACTGAAGGGGAACTTCCATCGGGTTACGACGTTTTCAGAAAGGTGAAACCTCACAAAACCATTGATTCCACAGGGCTTTTCCGAGGTTGGAGCGGGTGAAGGGAATCGAAGCCTTCGCCGACAATCCGCAAGTTGCTGAGAATCAACGTGCTACGCAAGAGGGGGAAAGGGGCTATACACAAATACGCGCACAGATTGAGAAACCGCTTGAGCCGGACCTGGCTGCGGTGGTCGCGGCCTGGCCTTCGCTGAGTGCGCCACTCAAGGCCGCAATCGTCGCCATTGCCAACACAGCCACGAACAAGGGGGGCCAGTGATACCAGGGCGGCACGGCGGCGAAATAGAACGAGCAGAACCGGACAGCGAGCACCACTGCTCGCCGGTTCTGCGGTCGTATGTGGTGACAACTGGCGACAGCGAGAGGCGGCGGGGTGGCGCCCAGCGCCGCCCCCCGCCTCCGCTGGGCTTGTCTAAAGCGCATATTCCGGCGCGACAACGAAAGGGAAGCGTAACCTGTTACCGTGGGGCCAGCCTGATTCAGGTCCGCCTCCGTGGGGATGTGGCGGCAGGAAACACGCGCGGTTGCGGCCCGCGTGGTGAAATTGTCGAGTTCACCCCGGCTTCGCGTCGGCGGATGCTGGAACTGCTGGCGAAAGTGGAACAGGCGGCGGTGCCTCTGGCCTTCACACTCACTTACCCGGACAACTTTCCTCTCTACCGGGAGGATTACAAAGGCCATTTGGAGGCGTTCTGTGACCGGATGCAGCGGCGTTGGCCAGGAGCGGCAATTATTTGGAAGCTGGAATTCAAGGCGCGCAAATCGGGCAGGAACAAGGGCAAGATCGCGCCGCATTATCACCTGCTTGTTTTCGGTGTCCCCTGGCGGTTTCGCTTCAAAGAGGAGCGTGGGGAATCCGCGCGCCTGCGCCGGGTGCGTGTTCACGAGGGCGGCGAACACTGGAAAGAGGAGATTGAATTAGACGCCTCAAGACAGTGTACGGTGATAAGTGTTTGGGCGGAACTGCCGGACGGCGGGGAATTCCCAAACGGCGAAGTCTATGGGGCGGACTCGTTAAAGTGCTGGGCGTCCCGGAATTGGTTTGGGGTGGTCGGAAGCGGCGATTTCGCGCACTACCTAGCCGGGACTCGCGTGGAGCGTCTCAGGACCATCAAGGGCGCGTTTGCCTACGCGGGCAAGCGTTACATGGCGAAGAAAGAGGAAATGCCAGTAATGGAAGAAAAGCCGGGGCGATATTGGGGTGTCATTGGCCGGGAACATCTGCCGCTTGGGAAACGGGAAGATCGGGAAGTCAGCGCAAGCCAGGCGGTGAAATTGCGGCGGGTCATGCGGCGATACCGTTTGGCGAACACGCAACCGGAGAAACGCAAATTCCTGCGCAAAAGCCAACTGTGGTCGGAAGATTTCACGGCCAAGCTGTTTTGCAATGTCGAGTTTTGGCTTGAACGTCTCCCGAAATTGATCGGCCTTTTAGAGGGTGCCGCAATTGTAATTCGCAATTCCGGGCTTCAAGAGAAACATGCCATTGGTCATCCTTGACCCCCTTAACAAAGCGTGAAATCTGCTTTACATGAACTGGCGGCCATGATTAAAGAAGTGGTTATGACGATGTTCGCTGATGCAGAAACAGCAATTCCGTATTTCCTTGGGATGCTGGCCGGTGTTCTGGTTCCAACCTGCATCGCGCTCATTGGATGCCAACGTGGGAGGTACAGTTGGGGCCTTCTCGCATGTGCGTCCGTTCCCATCATATTCGCCATTGTTCTCATAGGGGGGGCTCTGGTGGATTTCTTAGATTTGGAAGACTTCACTTTTATTCTTTGCTTGTCGTTGCCATTTTTTTGCGCTGGTTGGTGGAGTCTTTCGAGGCTCAAGCAGAACAAGCGTAAAGGATCGAGCCCGAATGGCGCTTAGATACTTGGGGTGATTCAAAATGAAGCACTTATGATGGCCGTTGGAGATTCTGTAGTAAATATGCTAGTGTGGCTTGTTCTTGGACTGGCCGTGTTTAGCGTTGCAGCCCTGACGATCACAAGACGCAAGCGGCCTAACAGCGTGGTTGTTGTCGGCAGCACGGTATTGGTTATTGGGGGGATAGTTTTCTTTTGCCTTTATCCGCAGGCTGGCACGCCTTGGACTGTCCGCTTTCTATTTGGAGTTGTGCCACTTGTCATTGGATGCATCGGCTTGTCAACACTTTTCC
This sequence comes from Verrucomicrobiota bacterium, assembly GCA_049513975.1. Taxonomy (GTDB): domain Bacteria; phylum Verrucomicrobiota; class Verrucomicrobiia; order Limisphaerales; family Palsa-1400; genus JBEKOF01. The sequence continues at coordinate 21,195 of JBEKVM010000089.1, forward strand.
CCCTCCGGCGAGACTAAGCCGTTTGACTCCTCCGCAAACCACGCCGACTCGGCTTCGCCCCTAAATTTTGCGAGGGCAGCCGCGGCCTGGTCTTCGGACAACGATGGCCTGGTAATGCGTGGGGGGTGCAACTTCATTGCTGCTTGACGGTTGACAAGTTCCACAGGCAGGCCCACACTAGACACATGACAAAAGTTCAATCTGCCGGTGTTTCTGCTGCCAAACAGATAAAATCAACGGGTATGCGGGGTGTGATGGACGATATTCGCGAGTTCGTGCGGCTGACCAAGCTGCATGGCGGCCTGGTGCCACAATCGGCGGTGGCGACAATTTTGGGCGTCACCCGCCAGCGGGTGCATCAACTGGTTGAGGAGGGCACGTTGAATCATTGGTCTTTTTACGGGATGAAATGGCTTTCGCAAAAGGATGTTGTTTCGTTTGCCAAGCTCAACCGCCAGCAGGGAGAAAACCAATACCACCCAAGCACGAAACAAATGTGGAAGGAGTCGCGGGAAATGGGCAGGGAATTCGTCAAAAAGAGGGGCGGCCAAGGTGGTTCTTAACTTTAGGTCAAATGGGGCTTGACATCGCTTAATATCCACTTCATATTGCCTCCATGCCAGAGAAAAACAGCATGGACAAGCCGGGAAGCCCGGCAGGGTTGCGACTCATGACCAAGAAGGAAGTGGCGCGTCTGCTGGCCTGTTCCATCCGCATGGTGGAAAGGCTGGTGGCGTCGGGGACATTGACGGCGGTTAAAATCCGGGGCGCGGTGCGGTTTCGGTCAAGCGATATTGAGCAAATTATGATGAAAGGAACAACATGATCTTCACAATTGAAAAACGGCGGTTCCGCCGGGGTGGGAAAGTCGAGGAAACACGGTCGTATTATTTGCGTTATCGCATCGGCGACATGCCGGTGGACAAGTGGAAATCGCTTGGAGTGACGGATAAACAGGTTGCTGACCAGAAGGCGCATAAGTTCATCCAGGAGCGCGAGCGTGAGGCGGCGGGCATCCTTGAACCCCAAGCCGTGCGCGAGTCCGCCAAGAAGCCGCTGACGGCTCACCTGGACGATTACGTGGCGGACCTGGCAGCGCGGGGCCGCAATGGTCGCGGGGGCCGTGGGGCGCGGTTGGTTGCCTCCCGGATAAAGGCGTTGCTGCAAGCTTGCGATTGGCAGGTGCCGTGCAACGTCACCGCCGATTCGTTCATCGCCTGGCGCAACCGGCAAACCTGCTCGCCGCGCACACTGAACCATTACCTGCAAGGGATGATTTCGCTGCTGAACTGGATGGAAAGGGTCGGCAGAATCAAGACCAACCCGTTAAAGAACGTGTCCAGGGCGGATGAGCGGGGCAAACAGAAGCGGGTGCGCCGGGCCTTCACGGATGAGGAATTGCGCAAGCTGGTGGCTGGGTCGGAAGATCGGGGCATTATCTATTTCACCGCCGCGCGCACAGGGTTGCGGCAAGAGGAATTGAAGCAAATGAAATGGGGTGATTTGCACCTGGACGCCGATGTTCCCTTCGTGGTGGTGCGGGACTATGCGGCGAAGAACAAGAAAGAAGAATCGGTGCAACTGGTGCCGGAAATAGTCGAGGCATTGACGGCTCACCGGCCAGCCGGATGCGCGGGGACTGATCTGGTCTTTCCGAATGGCATTCCACGCGCCCGGCGTTTGACCCTGGACGCGGAAGCCAATGGCATTCCCTACCG
>JBEKVM010000090.1:0-22823 GCA_049513975.1 Verrucomicrobiota bacterium
TCTCTCCGGCTCTCTCCCCGCGAGCGGGGAGAGAGAGGGGAAGCGCGCGCGATGGGTATATGGAGACGCATGTACTCGCTCCTCTGCAAGCATCGGCTTGTGAAGAATTTTGTCCTGCACCCGCTTGGGGCGGCTTGACAGTGGGCGGGAGAGGGAGCAGGATCAAAGGACATTACCAAAAAACTTATGCCCAACTCGAGAATCTCCGCCAAAGTGCTGGCCGAACTCAATCGCCAGTTCAATCAGGAATTGAACGCTGCCCACGAATATCTGGCCTTGTCGCTGTGGTGCGAGTTGAGACATCTGGCGGGATTCAGCAGTTTCTTCGCCAAACAGGCCGGGGAGGAGCGGGAACACGCCGCTAAAATCATCAAGCACCTGCTGGATCGCGACGCGGCGCCGGAGTTGGCGGCCATACCCGCGCCGAAGCAGGCCTACAAGACGCTGCTGGAGGTTGCCCTGCAAGCGCAGGCGATGGAGCAGGGCAATACCAAGGGGATCAACACGGCGTACGAAGCGGCGCTGGCGGCCAAGGATTATCCGGCCCAGGTGCTGCTGCACTGGTTTATCAATGAGCAAGTGGAAGAGGAGGCGTGGGCGGCGGAGATGGTTGACCGGGTGCAAGCGGCCACTTGCGCGGGGAGCGTTTCCGACCTGGATCGTCACATCGAAAGATACCTGGCGGACGAGAAGAAGGCGGAGTGATTTCACGGAAGCAGCGACCCGAACGCCCGCGCAAGGCGAGAATGCGGCACCGGAAGAGCGTTCGGCGGGACGCCGAACGCGGCGGGCGAGACGCCCGCGCTCCCCAAACATCCACGGTTTGCCGGTTCAATACCGAATTAAACGTCAGTGAAGACGTGGCCGGCGAGGGCGCCGGCCACCACACGCGAGGGCGCGTGTGCTCCCCGGAAGCATGACATTTCTGACGGGGGCAAGCGTGAACCGAGATTAGGATTAAGATTAAGATTAAGATTAAGATTACGGATTGAGTGCGCATCGGCTTGATTGAGGAGGGCCGGGTGGAATAAAGTGGTTTTATGAATTCCTGCATGAGACGGTGGTCTTGGCCAACAGTGAAAACGTGGCTGGCGGCGGCGTTGTGGCAGATCACGATTTTTTCGCAGGCGGCGGAGGCGCCGCGGGTGCGGCAGTCATTGGACTTGGACTGGCGGTTTCACTTGGGGGATGTGGCGGAGGCGAGCCAGGCGGATTTTGCCGATGCCGGGTGGCGGGTGCTGGACGTGCCGCACGACTTCAGCGTGGAGGGCGATTTTTCCAGGACGAATTTCAGTTGCACCGGGTATCTGCCGGGGGGGATCGCCTGGTACCAGAAAAGGTTTTTCGTGCCGGCGGAGTGGCGGGAGAAAATGGTCAGCGTGGAGTTTGACGGGGTGTCGGAAAAAAGCCAGGTGTGGCTCAACGGCGAGGCGGTCGGGGGACGGCCCTGGGCTTATACGAGTTTTGCCTGCGACTTGACGGCGCATGTGAAATTTGGCGGCACGAATGTCCTGGCGGTGCGGGTGGATCATTCGGCGGTGGACGATTCCCGTTTTTATGTTGGATCGGGGATTTACCGGCACGTCTGGCTGGTGGCCACGGAGAAGGCGCATGTCAGCCGGGACGGGGTTTTTGCGGTGACGCCGGGGGCGACGGCGAAGATGGCGCAGGCGCAAATCCAAACGACGATGGAAAACGAAGGGGAAGCGCGAGAGATCGAGCTGCGGACGGAATTGCTGGACGGCCGGGGCGGGCGGGCGGGTGAAACGAGCCGCAACACGGCGCTGGCCGCCGGACAAAAAACCGTGGTCGTGCAGAGGGTGATGGTGACTTCGCCCAAGCTGTGGTCGCCGGAATCCCCGGCGCTATACACGGCTGTCACCACGATGCGGGCGGGAGGACGGACGCTGGATACAGTCAAGACGACTTTTGGAATCCGCGACATTAATTTTGACGCGGAGCGGGGATTTCTGCTCAACGGGCAGGCGACGAAATTCAAAGGGGTGTGCCTGCACCACGACGGGGGCGCGCTGGGGGCGGCGGTGCCGGAGGCGGCGCTGGAACGGCGGTTGCGCATTTTGAAGGAGATGGGCTGCAATGCCATCCGCACCAGCCATAACGCGCCCGCGCCGGAGATGCTGGAGCTGTGCGACCGGCTGGGATTGCTGGTGATGGATGAGGCGTTTGATGAATGGAGCGGCTCCAAACACAAATGGGCGGTGGGGCGCAATGCGGGCCAGCCATCGCTGCATGGCAGTTATTCGGAATTCTTCGCGACCTGGGGGGAGGCCGACATGCTGGACATGGTTTTGCGGGACCGCAATCATCCCTCGGTCGTGCTGTGGAGCATTGGCAATGAGGTGGATTATCCGAACGATCCGTTCAATGAGCGGACGGCCGGAGTTCTGGCAAAGGACGGAGAGAGGTTGATCGGGGCGGTGCGGCGTGGCGACAATACGCGAGCGATCACGGCGGGGTTGGCGGCGCTGCGCACTTCCAATCCGATTGGGCTGGCCGATGAACTGGACGTGGTGGGATACAATTACCAGTTGGAGCAATTGAAGAGCGATCTGGTGAAATATCCCAAGCGCAAATTTGTGGGAAGCGAGGACGGATTCGAAACGGGTTATGTGGACCTGATCGCAACCAATGCGCGGGTGACGGGGCAATTTCTGTGGGTCGGCGCTGATTTTCTGGGCGAAGCCAACGCCTGGCCCAACCACGGATCAGGCAGCGGCTTACTTGACACGTGCAGCTTTATGAAGACGCGGGCGTGGTTCCGGGAATCGCTTTGGTCGGAGAAGCCGATGGTTTTCGCAGGGGTCCGCCCTGGGGCGCGCGGGGGCGGATTGGGGCGCGGACGGTTCGGGGAGGTGGAAAGCCACTGGAATTGGGCGGAGGACGCGCGGACGAATCTGCCGGTGGAAGTATATTCCAATTGCAAAGCGGTGGAACTATTTCTGAACGGAAAACCGCTGGGGGTGAAGAAGCCGGAGGATGCGCCGGACCGGATATTGCGATGGAATGTGGCCTTCCAACCGGGCGAGTTGAAGGCGGTCGGATGGCGGGATGGCAAGACGGTGGAATACGGCCTGGCCACGGCGGGCAAAGCGGCGCGCATGGAACTGGCGCCGGATCGCACTAAGCTCAGGGCCAATGGGGAAGATGCGGCGAACATAGAATTGCGGCTGGTGGATGGCAAGGGGGTGTTGGTTCCCAACGGCGACGCCCTCTGCACCGTGCAGGTCCGCGGGGCGGGCCGGTTGCTGGCGGTGGACAACGGCAACCAAAGCGACACCACGCCGTTGCGCAGTCCGGCGCGGCAACTGAACCGGGGGCGGGCGCTGGCCGTGGTGCAAAGCCTGGCGCATGAAAGCGGAGAGATTTTGGTAACGGTGACGGCGCCGGGGCTGCCGGAGGCGCGGCTGAGGCTGCAAAGCCGGTGAGGACTGATGGATGGGACGTATGGGACCAATAGGACGGATGCGGACAAGGAGCTACGGCTCGATGCCGTAGATTTTGATTTTGTTGTAGAGGGTCTGGCGGCCGATGCCGAGGCGCTTGGCGGTTTCGAGTTTGTTGCCGCCGGTTTCCTTGAGCATTTGGATGATGGTGTTGCGTTCCATGGCTTCCATCAAGGTGAGGTCGGGGTTGTCCTTCTGATTGAGCATGGCGGTGATGGAGAGGTCGCGGCCGTCCACGGTGCTGCCTTCGCACATGAGGACGGCGCGCTGGATTTCATTTTGCAACTGACGGACGTTGCCGGGCCAGTCGAAGGCGCGCAAGGCGTCGGCGGCCGCCGGGGTGAAGCCGGTGATCTCGCGGCCAGCCTGGGAGCCGTAGCGCTTGAGGAAGGCGTTGGCGAGGGGCATAATGTCCTCGCGGTGCTCGCGCAAGGGGGGGAGATGGACGGTGGTGGCGCAGATGCGGTAGCGGAGGTCGTCGCGCAACTTGCCGGATTTGACGGCTTCCTCGACCTGGCGGTTGGTGGAGGCGATGATGCGGCAATCGCTTTTGTAGCTGGTGCGGCCGCCGACGGGGCGCACTTCTTTTTCCTGCAAGACGCGCAAGAGTTTGCTTTGGGTGTCAATGGGCATTTCGGAGATTTCGTCCAGGAGGAGGGTGCCGCCTTCGGCCTGCTTGAAGAGGCCTTCGCGGTCCATGTTGGCGCCGGTGAAGGCGCCTTTGACGGAGCCGAACAATTCACTTTCGATCAATTCGCGGGGCAGGGCGGCGCAGTTGATTTTGATGAGGGGCCCTTTGCTGCGGGGGCTTAAGTTGTGGATGAGGTCGGCGATGACTTCCTTGCCGGTGCCGCTTTCGCCGGTGATGAGAATGGAAAGGTCGCTGGGGGCGACTTTCTCGATGGTGCGGACGATGGCCTTCATGGCCATGCTTTGGAAGATGGGGGCGGCGCCGCCGCTCATGGTGGCGAGGGCTTTGCGCAGGGAACTGGCTTCCTCGTTGAGGCGCTTGTGTTCCAGGGCGCGCTGGACGGAGAGGAGGAGGGTTTTGGTGTCGAAGGGTTTGTTTTGGAAGTGGTAAGCCCCGCGCTTGGTCGCTTCCACGGCGGCGTCAAAGGTGGCGTGGCCGGTGAGAACGATCACCTCGGTGTCGGGCCATTGTTTTTTGATTTGGGGCAGCAGTTCGAGGCCGTCGCCGTCGGGCAGGACGAGGTCCAACAAGATGATGTCGGGCGGGGCATGAGTGAAGGCGGCGGTCAATTCCGCAGCGCTGGCTTTGAGGAGGACCTCATAGCCTTCCCTTTCGAGGATGGACCTCAACAGGTCCCGGATGCCTTCGGTATCGTCCACCACCATGACTTTGGGTATCATAATAACCTTTCATTCCGCCGTGTGCAGGCGCGAACAAAGCTGCTGAATAATCGCAAAAACCAAGCCTTCCCGTCAAGCATACGCTCCGGGTGAAACTGCACGGTCAACAGAAACGGCAGCCGGGCGGGGTCTTTCAACTCCAGCGCTTCAATGACGCCGTCGGCGCTATGCGCCACCGCCCGCAAGGGACCGGCCACGCGGCCGACCGCCTGGTGGTGGGTGCTGTTGACCCGCAACGTCGTTTCGCCCGCGATTTTGGCGAGCAAACTGCCCGCGACCACGCTTACACTATGCACCGGTTCGGCCTTTCGCGCCATTTGATTGTGAGGGAGGGCGTTTGGGACCTGGGTGGGAATATCCACCAGGAGGGAGCCGCCCAGGGCCACGTTCAACATCTGCTGGCCGCGGCAGATTCCAAACAAGGGCTTGCGCTGCTGGAAGACTTGTTCGATCAAAAGCTTTTCCCAAAGGTCTCTCTCGGCGTCGTGCGTGCCGGTGGTTTTGGCCAGGGCCTCGGGCAATGCAGGCGCATACCACTTGGGATCAATGTCGTCTCCGCCAGTGAGGAGAACGCCGTCGCAACGGCGCACCGCCTCGGCGATGACCGGCCGGGGTGCGGAGGCGGGCAAAATGACGGGCAAACCGCCGGCAGCCATGACGGCGTCGGTGTAACGATTGGACAAACTGAGGGACCAATCGGCAAACTCGGCGCCTTCCCGTTCGGTGCTGGGGGCGACGAGGATGGTGGGAATTGCGGATTGCGGATTTCCGCCGTCGCTGAAGCTATGGCGGACAAGGCGGATTGGGGATGGGCGGTTTTTTGGTGAGCGGCCGGTTTTGGGCGGGCCGGGAGGGGCAGGGCGGGCACTCCGTTGCGGTCCGCGGCGCGCACGGAGTGCGCGCCCTACCAGCCGAGGCTGAGGCATGGTGTTGTTATTCTGCGGCTTCATCGGATGGGCGGGAGATTTCGGGGCGGGTGTCGGTCCCGGGATGTTTTTCAGCGATCATTTTGACCAGACGGTCTTCCTCCTCGGGGCGGAGCAAGCGGCGATTGATACGGCGGCGGACGGAATCGAGCAAGGCCAGCCAGTCCTCCACCGGTGGATTGGGGACGGGCTGCCATAGGTCGAAGCGTTTGTTGCGGCGGTAGAAGATCCAGCGGTTGCCGACATGTTGGGCGTAACATTGCAAGGGAGCGCCGAGCACCGTCCTGCGTTTCCAACTGATTTCGGCTTTAGGCATAAGGTCGTTGGGGCAAATCCACGGCGGCCACCGCCAGGGCGGCAATGCCTTCCTCGCGGCCGATGAAGCCGAGGTGTTCGTTGGTGGTGGCCTTGAGGCCGATTTTTTTGAAGTGGATGCCAAGAGCTTCCGCCAGGTTGGATTTCATGGCAGCGATATGGGGCATGAGCTTGGGTTGCTGGGCGATGATGGTGGCGTCCACGTTAATAATCCTGCCGTTGTGGAACCGGACTTGCCGGGCGGCTTCGTGCAAGAAGACTTTGCTGGGAGCGTCTTTCCAGCGCGGGTCGGAATTGGGGAAAAAAGTTCCGATGTCGCCCTGGCCGAGGGCGCCGAGGATGGCGTCGCAGATGGCGTGCATGAGGACGTCGGCATCGGAATGGCCGTCCAGCCCCTTGGGGTGGGGGATGGAGACGCCGCCCAGGATCAACTGGCGGCCTTCGACCAACGGATGCACATCGTAACCGATTCCAACATGAACCATAGGGCGCAATATAGAGATGGATGTCCTTTGAACCAAGCACTTTTCGGGCTGAACCGCTGCCGAGCCGAATCATCAGCGAGGCGCTTGGGGACACACCCAAATGGCGGGCCGGTTTCGGAGGGAGGACTCCGCCGGCGGGACGCCGACGGATGCGGTCGGGACGACCGCGCTCCCCGAAAAAGTCGTTAACCCGCATATTTCACACTCCGATGGCAGCGCCAAAACAGTACGCCGCGTGGGGGCACGCGGCCTACAAACACGTCCGGCGGCTCCTGTAGGCCGCGTGCCCTCACGCGGCGTTTGGAGGTGTGAAATATGCGGGCTAATGAATCGGGCGTGAAACGAATGCCAAGCGGACTGGGCGAAATTGAGAAGCGGCGCGCCCCTTCCCCAACAATATAATATATTGTCGGTTTGTGCCGGGCGGCGCACACTGATGGGCGCATGCACCTCAAGATCACGGCATGGACAAGAGGGAAAACAAAAGTGTTAGCGGGAGCCGCCGTGATTGCTTTGTTGTTGGGCGTTGGTTATTTCGTCTTTTTCAGACTGTCCGCCCCGGCGGGGAAGTTGAATTTGCCGACCGGCCAAGTCACACCTGAGATTAGTTTTTCGGGTTATAATGGTGTTATTCTGGCTTCGGACGGGAGTCTATGGGCGTGGGGCGACCAAGAGCTCGGCTGGCCTGTATTGGGCCTGCCCGGAGTCAAGCATACGGTTTCCTTGCGGCCGATTGGGGGCGGGACGGATTGGGTGAGCGTTTCCGCGGGAATCTATCACGTCCTTGCCATCAAATCCAATGGCACGCTTTGGGCCTGGGGAGCAAACTTCCGTGGGCAGTTGGGCGACGGCACCATCACCATGCGAACGACCCCGACCCCCTCGGTTCCCGGAAATGACTGGAAAGAGGCTGTGGCCGCCGGGGCGCACAGCGTGGCCCTAAAAAAGGACGGCACCTTGTGGGCCTGGGGTGATAATTGGGCCGGACAATTAGGAACTGGCACTGTCAATGACAGTCCGACGGAGGCGCAAGTTGGCTCGGGCAGTAATTGGACAAGGATATGGGCGAACAATGTTGTCAGTGTCGGGCAGCAATCCGATGGCAGTCTCTGGCGTTGGGGTATTCTGGACCAAACGAGCGCGACGAGTGACCGTTTGCTCGTCCCCACGCGAGTGTCTGCGGAGACGAATTGGGCGGATGTGTCGTTCGGGGATTCGGAGGTATTTGCCATCAAGACGGACGGGACTCTCTGGGTTTGGGGGAGGGAGGCGGAGATTTATACAGGCGCCAGCGGCAAGAGTTCAAATACCGTTCCGACCCGCGTCGGCCCCGACCAGGATTGGAAGGCGGGCGCGCAGGCGGGCGGATATTACCATGTTCTGATGAAGAAAGACGGCTCGCTGTGGGCTTTGGACGCTTCGGCCGACCACAATCCAAAAGGGAGTTTGAGGCCGGCCAAACTTAAACGAATTGATCTGCAAAAGGACATTGTGGCGATTGCCGCAGGGCGGGACAGTATCGGGGTGGCATTGACACAGGACGGCGGAGTCTGGAGCTGGGGAGAGGTTCTGGGCGATCGTCCCGACCTGGTCTTCTCCAAACCAAAACCGATAATAATTTGGGACAGGTTTTTTGGACCAAAACACATAATTCGGGACAAGCCCTGGCAGCTTTTGAATACTGGCGCAAAGGAACAAACAAAAAAGAAGTGACGCGCCCTGGCGAGACGCTGCGGGAAGACTGTTGGCCGTTTCACGGCGGGAGAGAAATGCGGCAGCGGCCTTGAGCGACGTCGGCGCCGGCTTGAGCCAGGCGGGCCGGGGAATCAATGGCACAACGATAGCCGGAAAGGGGAAAGCCGAAGAGACGGCCGGCGGGGATCAATTTGGGAAAGATGTCGCGCGGCAAATCGCACGGTGTGTGCGGAGGGATATGGGCGAAGATTTCGGGGCGGCAGAGGCAGATGCCGGAATTGACCCAGTTGGCTGGCAGGCTGAGGCGGGTTTGGTCATCGGGCCGCTCCAGAAATCCGGTGATTCGTCCCTGGGAATCGAGGCTGACGAGGCTGTTGGAACGGGCGCGCTGATGGAGGAGGAGGGTGGCCAGGGCGGGGCGCTCGCGGTGAAAGCGGAGCATGGCGGAAAAATCCTGGTCGGTCAGGACGTCGCCATATTGGACGAGGAAGGGGTCGCTGAGACTGAGGAAGGGTTCCATGTTTTTGATGCCGCCGGCGGTGCCGAGGAGGCGGTCTTCACAAACATAAGTCAACTCTATTTGCAAGGCGGAGCCGCTGCCGAAATGAGCGGGGATGGCGCGGGGCAGAAAGTGAAGGTTGACGGCCATCTGGTCAAAATGGTGGGAGCGCAAGTGGGCGAGGATGTATTCGAGGATGGGGCGTCCGTTGAGGGGGAGCATGGGCTTGGGAATCTCACGGGTGAGATGGCCCAGCCGTGTTCCGTAGCCCGCGCACAAAACCATGGCTCTCATGGGTTGTTTAAAATCCATTCAGCCGCGGCGGGGAGATTGGGGCAAGTCCAATCCGGTTTGAGGAGTGGATCCATAGGCTCGGCGGTTTGAATGGGAGGCAGGAGGTGTTTGCCGGTTTGCACGAGGACGGTGCGGCAGCCGGCGGCGGCACCGGCGGCAATGTCGGTGGGGCGGTCGCCGACCATGAAGCTGGCGCGCAAATCCAGGCCCAAATCCGCGGCGGCGCGCAGGAGCAGGCCGGGGCGCGGTTTGCGGCAGTCGCAGATGAGGCGATAGGCGGGCAAGGTCGCCCTGGGGTGATGGGGACAGAAATAGAAACGATCCAGAGGGGGGGCGCCGGCGGCGGTCAATTGGGCGGCGATGGCGGCATGGAGCATTTCCAGATCCGCTTCGGTGGCCAGGCCGCGGGCGACGATGGGTTGGTTGGTGGCGACGATGAGGCGGAAGCCGGCTTGGGCGAGGCGGCGCAGGGCTTGGGGGACGCCGGGCAAAACGCGGATTTGGGCGGGGCGGATCAGCCAATCCACGTCTTCAATGAGCACGCCGTCGCGGTCGAGAAAGGCGGCGCGGAACAGGCTGGGGGGGCTAGACATCGCGGCGCATTTTCCTTGCTTGCCAGGCCAGAATGGCGGCGATGGAAAGGCAGTCAACAATCTGCTTTTGAAAAACCATGTCAAGGCAGCGGGAGAAAGGAATCCAGACCAGTTCGGCCACTTCGTTGTGGTCCAATTTATGGTGCGAGACGGGTTCGGATTGGGTGCAGTAAAAGATCGAAGTTGGATTGTCGTTGGTATCGAGGCCGGGATGGTAATACAAAAGCGGCTGGAGGCTCAGGCAACGCAAACCGGTTTCTTCCAGGCATTCCCGGATGGCGGCGGTTTGGGTGGTTTCACCTTCGTCCACCTTGCCGCCGGGAATTTCGAGAGCCAGGTCGTTGATGAGCATGCGATATTGGCGGACCAACAAGACATTGTCATCCTTGAGCAAGAGAACGCCGACGCGGGGGCCGGAATCAATGACGTAGAGAGTTTTGCAGAACTCCCCGGACTGAACCTGGACGCTGGAAATTTTGAGAAAGGGATTTTGGTAAACGATCTGGCGCGGACCAAGTTTGGGTTTGTCCATACAGGCGTCTCAAGTTGCCGGCGATTCCGTGCTGACGCCAGCCATTTTATAGTAGAAACGGGCGAGGAAGCGAGGGAGAACTTTCTTGGCTTCAATGCGGAGAGTCCACCAGAGGGCGAGGCGGAGGTAGGTTGGGTTGAGGTTTTTCCAGTAGCGGGGATGAAAGAAGAGGAGCCAGAGCATCTCTTTGCCAAAGGGGGCCAGCACGCCGCTGCGGCGGAAGAGAGGGGCGATGTCCTGATTCTCGGGGCGGTCGAGCAGGTCCAGGGCGTAACGCAGGATTTCGAGTTGTGCCTTGAATTTCTTCTTTCCGGCGTTGGAAACGCTGGAGGGTTTGGAGCGAAATTCCGCCAGGACTTCCGGCACGAAGCAAACTCCGTGGCGGAAAGCAAGGGCGAACATCGGAAACCAATCGGTATGCCAGCGCAGGGGCACCAGAAGCTTGCCGGCGGTGAGCAAGGCGTCGCGCCGCCACAACATGGCGCTGCCGAAAACGAGAAACCGGTCCTGGCGCACCAGTTCCACAATTTTCTCCGGCGGAAGGAAGCAAGGCTCGTTGGAAACTTGGAGGCCAAAGTCGTAACTCAAATTGCTGTCCATGTCCCGCATCCGGCAGATGCCGACGGACAACCCGGCTTGGGGATGTTCGGCGAGCAAGCGGAGCAGTTTTTCGAAGAAGCCGGGCATCACTTCGTCGTCGGCGCCTTCGAGGCAAACAAAATCGCCGGTGGCCACTTCGAGTCCGCGGTTCACGGCCCCCGCGACACCCAGATTGACCGGGTTGCGCAGCACCTTGAGCGAGGGATATTGGCGGGCCAAGCCCTCGAGGACTTCGAGACTGTTGTCCGTGGAGGCATCATCAATGACGATAATTTCATCCGCGGGGACGGACTGTCTGGCGAGGGCGGCCAGGCTGATGGGCAGGAATTTGGCGTGGTTGAAATTGGGCATCACCACTGATAGCGAGGGACGCTTCATAACGCTGGTCCGCCCGCGACAGGCGGCGGATGATGGCAAGAAAGGCCGGTGTTCAAGCGCAAGCTCTTGCCGGAATGATCCACTGGCACTGTGATCTCAGATCGAAGCATTGGGCAGAGGGGGCGGAGGGTAAAAGCGGGCCTGGAGCTTGAGGGAATGCATCCTTTCCAGGATTTTGGCGGCGATCAAAGGTGCCAGGCCCACGAAGATGTGGCTGCCTGCGGGAACTTGGTTGGGCGCATAAATTGGGCGTCCGCACCAAACTTTGCCCGGGCGGTTTGGATCCTCATCCACGAAAAAATCCACGGCATGGCCGAGTTCGCCGAAAAGGAAGGTGCCGGCGATGGAGGTGCCAAATATGCCGAAGGGTTTGCGGTTGGAAATGGTCCGGGCGTGGCCGGACAGTTGTTCCAACCAGGCGACGGAGGCGTTGAGTTCTGCCGCGTCCATGCAACCATCGGGCGTCCATGAGTGCGACGCGGGTTTGGCCGCCTTCCGGCCTAGGACCGTCAACTCTTTTGCCACCCATTCGTTGGCCCCGACCAGAACCTGGTAACCGGCCTGTTGCACCAGACGTTGCAACACCGGCAAACAGAAATGGGAGGCATGGTCTGCGACCAGAAACATGAAAGGATTGGCCGCGCAATCGGGAACTTGGATCAAAACCAGTCCTCCTGGCTGGAGCTTATCCCGAATTTGGACCAGGCAGTCCAAGGGAAACTCGATATGTTCCAAGGCGTGACTGAAGGTGATCAGGTCGAACAGGCCCGGCACGCCGGCCAGAGGCGGGGTGAAAAGGTGCTCCACCCGTTCGATGCTTTCGATCTCCTGCCGCCGGTCGTCGCACAGCTCCAGTCCGGCCATGGTCCAATCCTTGAAAACCGCGCCAAAGGACCTGAGCAAGCCTCCGTTTCCGCAGCCGAAGTCCATCATTCTTCCGCGGGCCGGCAGGAAGGACGCCGCGTTGAGCCGCTGCACCAACGAGGCAGAGCGGGCCAGGGGCTTGCCTGAGACCGGGTCGAAAACGTTTTGTTCCGCACCTTGAGATTGATGGTAAATGGAATAATTGGCATAAATGGCTTTGGCGTCGTCGTGCCATCCGGCATCGAGAATGGCCTGGGCGCAACCGCAGCGGCGGCACAGGCCCAATCGGCCGCCGGCGGGCCACACTTTGCAGTCGGAGGTGACGCGGGAAAGCTTTTGGTAACTGGGGATGGCCAGCAGGCCAGGCGCGCCGCAAACATGGCAGGCAAGCACTTCTGAACGGGACGATGTCATTTTTGCGGTGAATTAAAACCTGCGCAGCTTCGATCAGACTGTCCGGCAAGCCAGCGCATCCAGACATTTTATTCATTGCGCGGCGCTTGAACAAGTTCAATTCACATTCAACCGCAATTTAAGGGTGTTTCGTCTGGTGTGGCCAGGGACACGGCTCTGGAGGCGTGGCAGGCACAGGCAGGGTGGCATGGCGAACAAGGCACTTAATTGATTGACATTTGCCGTAAAAAAGGATAACTTTTGCTAATATCAAAAGCTTGCCCAAAGCGGGAGGTTTTTGAGTGATGAATTGCACTCAAGGAAAGGCCTGAATTATGTCAAACTTTAGATGTGCCAAATCGGTTTTCGCGGTGGCTTTTCTGCTGGCCGGTCTTGGGTTGAAGGCGGGATCATTCACGAATGGCAGCTTTGAGCTTATCAACAACCATGCGGCAATCCCGTCGGGATCGTACGCATTGCTCTACCCTGGCGATACTTGGCTGACAGGATGGAGCGTCGGCGGCCCGGGGGGCGGTGATATTGGGGTGATCAATGGCACCATCGGCGGTTATAACCCGTATGACGGGCAGCAATGGATTAGTTTCAATGGGGGCAACACGGCACCCGGGGGCAGTTTGTCGCAAATGTTCACCACCACAGTGGGGCAAGCTTATACAGTTTCCTTTGTGGCAGGCGAGTCCGGTTCGGGAAATGTGAGCCTGACTGCGACCGCGATTGCGTCAAACAACGCAGTGATCGCCAGCAATTATTGCGTGCCGACTTCCGGGGTGTGGACTTTGTTTCAACTGGGCTTTACCGCGGTGTCAACCAATACGACGCTGGTTTTTGAGGACACATCGTCTCAGACGATCGGCGTGGATCTTGCGATGGACGCTGTGTCGGTGACAGCCAACGTGCCGTCCCCCACAATCATCACCTCTCCGGCGAGCCAGACGGCCAATTCCTGGGACAGCGTGAATTTCACCGCATCGGCCAGTGGTGCGTCCGGCGTCCAGTGGTATTTCATCAACAGTCAGGGCACCAACGCGATATCTGGCGCGAACAGCACCACACTGAATGTAACCGCCAGCAGCACCACCGCAGGCCGATATTATGCGGTATTCAGCAATGACGGCGGAAGCACTGCGACGAGTGTGGCAACACTTGCGGTGGTGGGCATCCCGTTTGTAAATGGCGGATTTGAGACGATCAATCATGCGGCCATCCCGCCGGGCTCGTGCGCGTTGCTTTACCCCGGCGACACCTGGCTGACAGGTTGGAGCGTCGGAGGCACAGGGGGCGGCAATATTTGTGTGGACAATGGCAACAGCGACGGCCTAAGCCCGTATGACGGGCAGCAATGGATAGTTTTCAACGGGGGCAACACCGCCCCCGGCGGCATCTTGTCCCAAACGTTCACTACGACAGTGGGACAGTTGTATGCGGTGGGCTTCGCTGTGGGGGAAGCTGGATCGGGAAATGTGAGCCTGACGGCAACCGCCGTGGCGCTCGACAATTCAGTTGTGGCCAGCAACCATTGCGTGCCCGCCTCCGGCGTGTGGACTTTGTTTCACCTGAACTTCACCGCCACCTCCACAAACACGACGCTGGTTTTTGCAGATACGTCCGCGGATACGATAGCGGTGGATTTGGCTTTTGACGGGGTGTCGGTGACGCCAAACCTGCCGGTTACGGCGCCCGTAATAGTGACATCGCCAGTGAGCCAAGCCGTTGCCGCTGGAGGAACGGCTGTTTTTACCGCGTCGGCCAGCGGCAATCCGTCCAGTGTCCAGTGGTATTTCATCAACTATCTGGGCACCAATGCGATCAGTGGCGCGAACAGTACGACACTGAACGTCACCGCCAGCAGCACTACCGCAGGCAGCTATTTTGCCGTGTTTGCCAATACCGCTGGAAGCGCTGCGACCGGTGCGGCAACTCTGGCCGTGCTGGGCCTGCCGTTCGTGAACGGCGGATTTGAGACGATCAATCACGCGGCAATCGCGTCGGGATCGTACGCATTGCTTTACCCTGGTGATACTTGGCTGACAGGCTGGAGCGTCGGCGGCCCGGGTGGCGGTGATCTGGGGGTGATCAATGGTCCACTCGCCGGTTATAACCCGTATGACGGGCAGCAATGGATTAGTTTCAACGGAGGCAACACGGCACCGGGAGGCAGCTTGTCGCAAACGTTCACCACCGTGGTCGGCGAGATTTACGGGGTATCCTTCGTTGTGGGGGAATCTGGATCGGGAAATGTAAGCCTGACGGCCACCGCCTTGGCGCTGGACAATTCGCTTCTTGTCAGCAACCACTGTGTGCCAACCTCGGGGGTGTGGACGTTGTTTCAATTGTCCTTTACCGCAGTGTCAACGAACACGACCCTGCTGTTCACGGACAGCTCCGCCACCACTTTTGGGGCGGACTTGGAAATGGACGCGGTAACGGTGGTTGCTGAGCCGACTTCGGGCTTGCCGGTAGTGACCACTTCGCCAGCCAGCCAGACGGCCAACTCTGGGGCCACGGTTTCGTTCAGCGCGGTTGCGGCGGGAAGCCCTTCAACCATCCAGTGGTATTTGGGGACGAACGCGGTGACCGATGCAGGCGGGACGAGTTCTCCACTGGTGGTCACGGCGAGCGATGCCACCGCTGGCAATTATACGGCAGTTTTCAGCAATTCATACGGAATGGCCACCACCGTCGTGGCCGTGCTGACCGTGATTGATCCGCCGGTCATCACCATATCGCCTGTCAGCCAGGTGGTCACAGCGGGTACGCAGGTGACGCTGACTGCGGCCGCCAGCGGGAGCGCCGCCACGGTGCAATGGTATGTTGGTACTACGGCCATTTCGGGAGCAACGAGCACAAATCTTAGTTTTCTGGCCGTGACGGGCGGAACGGGAAATTATACGGCGAAGTTTAGCAATGCGGCCGGAACGGCCACCAGCACGGCGGCAACCGTGACTGTGATTGCGGGGCCGTTTATCAATGGAGGGTTTGAACTGATCAACAACCATGCGGCCATCCCGGTGAACAACTCTGTGGCGCTGACGCCCGGCAGCACTTGGTTGACCGGTTGGACCGTGTCCGGGCCGGTGAGCGCTGATGTCAGCGTGCAGAGAGGCACAGGCGACGGCCTGAACCCATATGACGGGCAGCAATGGATCGTTTTGAACGCAGGCAACACTATGTCGGGCGACAGCTTGTCCCAAACCTTCCTCACCACAGTGGGGCAGCCGTATGCAGTGACCTTTGCGGTGGGCAAAGCCGGCACGGGAAACGTGAGCCTGACGGCCACCGCGGCGGCCATCAATGGCACACTGCTCGCCAGCAACTATTGCGTGCCAACTTCCGGAGTGTGGACGGTGTTTGGTTTGGGCTTTACCGCCTCAACGACCAATACGACGCTGACTTTCAAAGATACATCTTCTCAGACGATCGCCGTGGATCTTGCCTTGGACGCTGTGACGGTGGTTTCCCCGCCGGTAATCGTAACGTCGCCGTTGAGCCAGACGAACCTTGTTGGGACGCCAGTAACGTTCACGGCGTCCGCCAGCGGCAGTCCCGCGACCGTGCAATGGTTCCAAGGCATTAACCCTATTCTGAACGCGACCAATACCACTTTGAGCTTCACCGTGAATGCGGGCAGCGGGGGAAATTACACCGCCGTATTTACCAATGCGGCGGGCAGCGCGACCACGGCCGTGGCCGTGCTGACGGTGGACATCCCGGTTTACCTGACGCAGCAACCCCAAAGCCTGACCACCAATGTCGGCGCCACCGTCACGTTTACCGGCGGGGCGGGCGGCACGGCTCCCCTTAGTTTTCAGTGGCAGTTCGATGGAACCAATATTTCCGGGGCCACCGATGCCAGCTTGGTGCTGACCAACGCGCAACCCGCCAATGCGGGCAGCTATTCCCTGGTGGTGGCCAATTCATACGGGACCAATACCAGCACGAACGCCGTTTTGACTTTTATCAGCACGCTCCAAGTCGCCAGCGGGTCCGGCGCAGCCGCGGGGACGGCGACTGTCCCGGTCACTGCGGTGCCCGTGACGGTCCCGGTCAACCTGCTCGCCATCGGATCTGAAAACGCGGTGGGATTCAATCTTGATTACGACACCAACCTCCTGACTTATGCAGGGGTGGCCCTTGGCAACGGCGCGCCCGGCGGTGGTTTGGGGATCAATTCCGGCCAGGCTGGCCGCCTTGGTTTGGCGGTGATTTTGCCCGGCGGCACGACATTTGCCGTGGGCACGCAGCAGGTGGTGCAAGTGACCTTTCAGGCCGTTTTGGTCAGCAGCAATGTGACGACGCTCATCAGTTTTGGCCCTCTGCCTGCGCCTCCCGGCATTTCCGACACGAATGGCAACAGTCTTCCCGCGGCTTACGTGGCGGGAACACTCACCATCGTCCCAACCAGTATGGAAGGGGACGTTTGGCCCGTCGGCAATGAAGATTACAAGGTAACCATTAACGACTGGGTGCAGGAAGGCCGGTTCGTGGCGGGAGTGGACACGATTACCAATGCGTCTGAATTTCAGCGGGCGGACTGCGCCCCGCGGGACACTTTGGGCGACGGGCTTATCACCGTGGCTGATTGGGTGCAGGTGGGGCGGTATTACCTCGGACTTGATCCGCCCACTGCGGCGGGCGGGCCAACGGGTCCGCCTCCGGGGTATGTGTGGATGGGCAATGCAGCGATGGGGAAGGTCAGTGCGGCAGGCGTTCCAACCGGTCAACCGCCAGTGTCAATTAAGCCGCAGGACGGCACTCCCCGGACCATCAGCATCACGCCGTTGACCCAGGGCGCAACGGCGGACACAGTAGAAGTGCAATTAGTCGCGCAAGGCGACGAGAGCGCTTTGCAGTTCAGTCTGGCCTTTGACCCGACGGTCATCAGTTTTGTCAGCGCCAGTCTGGCCGGCGGGGCCTCCGGCGCGACTATGTTTGTCAACACGACCAACAGCGCGAGGGGGCAATTGGGTGTCGCGCTGGCGCTGCTGGGCCCGACGTTTGCGGCCGGCACGCAGGAAATTGTCAAACTTAATTTCAGTTCGGTTTCCTATACTAATGCCACAACGTTGTTGACGTTTGCCGATTCTCCCATCATCCGCCAAGTGGCGGATGCTTCCACGGATGTTGTTTCGGCCACTTATCAGAACGGGTCCGTCCAAGTGGGGGCGGTGGCCTGGCCGCAACTGGCGATCCGCCAGTCCGCCGGCGGCATCACTTTGACATGGCCGTATTCGCCGACCGTCCTGGCGGCGCAATGGTCAGCGAACCTTGGCCCGAACTGGACCAACACGGGAGGCACCCCTGTGACCAACGGCGCCACCGTCTATTTGACCCTGCCTGCTCCTACCAACACGACTTTCTACCGCCTGGCCCAGCCGTAAAGTCGTTGCAAGACCAGTTCCCGGCATCAAGGCAGGTCCAAGCGGAAGAATTGGAGGGGGTTGGTCAGCGGTAGGGTGACGAAGTTGGAGGAGGAGGCGGTGACGGAAGCCGGGGAGTTGGACCAAGGCACGATGGGAGGGGTGCCGCCGCCGGCCGACTGGAGCAGGAAATTGCTGGCCCAGAGCGGCCAAGAGAGGACGACATTGGTTCCGGAGAGCGCGATGGCCAGGGAGGGGATGGGATTGACGGTCACGGTCTCATTGACGAAACTGACGGGGAGGGGATTGGCCAGGGTGTCGGAGATTTCGCACTTGACCAACTGGCTGGTGAGGGAGGCGGAGGAGACGCCGGAGTTTGTGCCCACCAGGTTGAGGTTGACCGAGAACGGCCAGGGGGAAATCGGACCGGACTAATTTGGCGGGACGGGCGGGAGGCGGCGGATGAATTGGTGGAAAACCTCGCGCATGGGGGTGAAATGCAGGCCGGTTTTCTGGACGAAGCGCGAGCCGTCCAAATAAGATTTCAGGGCGCGCTTATCCGCGAAATGGAATTCCGCGAGGGGTTTGGTGACGACATTGGGGGATTTGCCCAGGGCGAGGCAGAATTGCCGGGCCAGTTCGTCACGATGGAAGAACTCTGAATTGGAGACATGAAACATTCCGTTGAGTCCCAATTCGCACGCCATGACGAAGCCGCGGGCGACATCGTTGACCCAGGTTGGGGAAAGCACCGAGCCTTCAATGCAGACAATGGGCTGGTTTTCGGAAATGGATTTGTAACATTGTGTCAAGAAGTGGTTTTCGGCGGGATTATCACCTACTATTTTTTCCAGGCGCATCACCAGCGAGCCGGGGGCGCGCCGCCGCAGATAATCCTCCACTTCGACCTTGTGGCGGGCATATTCGTTGACGGGAGACAAGGGGGCGTCTTCGTTGTAGTAGCCGGCCTGACCGTCGAAGACGAAGCAGGTGGAGAGGAAGGTGGTTTTGGCCCCGAGCGCCGTGACATCATCAATCAACTGGATGGTTTTCTCGACGTTGACGGCGTGGGCGGTGGCGCGGTCTGTGAGGCAGAGATCCATGTTGCTGACAACGGCGCAGATCAGGACATGGACCGGTTCGGTTGCCTGAAAAAATGAGCGGTCAACGCGGTCGGCGATGCGGTGGCGCAACAAATCGAAGGTGACCAACCCCTCGCGGCGCGAGCGGGCCTGGGTGCCGACCGCCTCAAATCCCAGCGATCTGACGTGGGCGAGAATGTTTCCGCCGATGAATCCAGAGGCGCCAACAATCAGGAATTTCATCGCGCCTCCTGGTTCGGGGCCGCGCGGCGTTTTAAAGATTCCAGGAAGGCCCGGACGGCTTCCAGGTTGGTTTCTTCGGGCGACCAGGGAGCAAACAGGGTGTCGGCGCGGCTAAAAGGGCCGTTGGTGGCCTCGTGAAATACCAGAAACGGAGAAGTGATGACCTGGGTATGATAGCGCCCGTCGTCATTGCGGAAATAAAAAGGACGGCCTGAGGCGATATCGCCAACATGAACAACCTCCGCGATGGCGCCGGCGTCGTCGAAATAAACGACGATGGCCGAACCGGCAATGACATGGAAGGATTCCGACTTGTTGAGATGTTTGTGGGGACGGATATAAACGTCTTGAGTGAGGGCGATCAACATTTCATGGATCCGGTCCTGGCCATGCTTGTGGGCGCAAAGCCGGGCGCGGTGGCGCGGATTGCGCGCGGCCTGTGTTTTTAAGAACTCGATTTGGGCGAGATCCACGAGCACAAGCCCGTTTTCCGCCACGAAGACCTCGTCACTGACTTTCTTGATTGGCGACATGGGCAAAAACTAGAATGCCGCGCCTGGTCCGGCAATAAAGTTCAGCAAACTCCCGGGGCGCGTGTGATAGATGGAGGCAAAGGTGCCGCCGTGCTCGACGAAATGCCGGAATTTTTGGACGACTTTGGCCTCGCTCTCCGGCCCCAGGCTGCTGAGGCAAAGTTTGACTTCGCTGCCCGCCAGCACCTCAGAGCCGACAATAGGCAGCCGGGAACCGGGCAGGCGCAGGCCGCGTTTGCGCGGATGATCGTCCACCACGAAATCAATCAAATCCGCCAGGCCCAAAAGGTTGATGAACATGACGGCGCGATGCCCCGCGCCGAACAGGGCAATTTTTCCCCGCTGGCGCCACTCCTGGAAGAGTTTTCTCATGGCCAGTCGTCGCGGCTCCCAGCCCCTGGCAAAGCGGGCGAGCCGTTCTTTTTCCTGCTCGAGGGCGGCAGTGGACGGCGAGGCCGTGTCTGGGACCTGGCCCGGTTGGGCGATGGCCACCAGGCAGTTCTCATGCGGGGACCGATATTGCTCAAAGCGCGCCACAGTCAACCCGCCGCGCTGGAGACACATCTGAAAGGTGGATTCCACAAAATAAAACGTGTGATCTTCCCAAAGCATGGTGTAGTCAAGCAGATCAAATCCACGGGCGCTGTCGGGGGAGTCAAAAACAATGAATCCGCCGGGTTGGACAAGCCGGCGCAACGCTTCCAGAAAGGCGAGGGGATCGCGGGTGTTCTCCAGGATGTGTCGGACCAGCACGATAGCCGGCGGGCCATGTTTGGCGTGGAGCCGGCGTTCCAGTCCCGGACGGATGCGCTCCTGGGCTATTTCCACGCCGGCCCTCGGGTCGGCAATGTCCAAATCAGCCTGAAAATCAATCCGCCAATTATTGCGGAATCCCAGTTTAGCGAGGCGTTCGCGCGTGGAGTTCTCCTTGAAGCTGACGCCGCAAATGCCCGATTCCGGTGTGATGCCAGGAAGTCCTCGCAAGATCTCCACCAAAGCGTCCAAGTGCGCCTCGGGCTCGTTGTAGGTGATCCAATCAAAACGGGGCGTCAATTGCCGGGGCGGAATGGGATCCATCAATTGGGCCAAGCCGCAGGCCTGGCATTGACCGAGGCGGAAGGGGTGGCAGACTTCGGGTTGGGAGCCGTCAAAGAAATGATGGCAGACGGGCTGCGGGCCAAAATCAACCAGGGTGGCGCATTGGTCCTGGCCACAGAGGAGGCAACGGTTCATGCCAGATTTGGTTTTTCCGCGGTGACGACCTGGATTTTGGGAAAACAAACGATGAAACGACCGCCTTGTGCCAGGTAGCCGCGGTTGTTTTCGATGATCTGCCGGGCGTGAACCCAGGCCAGGATGAAGGCGTAGTCGGGCTTCTGTTCCGCCAGCGCATTGGATGGCAAAATCGGGATGTGATCGCCCGGGCTGAATTTATTCTGTTTGGCAGGGCTGTCATCCACAATATAGCTGATGACCTTGCCCAGGTTCATTTGTGAAATCAAGGTCGTGCCGCTGCGGGCGGCGCCATAGCCCCAGATGCTTTTGCCCTTTTTTTTCAAATCAGCCATCATGCCGCCCAACTCCTCCTTCACCTTGCGCAATTGGTTGGCGAATGCTTTCAGCGTTACGGTGCGGTCCAGGCCGCGCGTCCGTTCCAGCTCGAGCAGCTCATCCACCATGGGCGTGGCGGGATGGCGGCCGCCCGCCGGTTGGGCCGTGCCGATGATGGAGCCGCCCTGGATGCCAACACGCTGCACGTCAATCAATTCCATGCCGTGACGGCGTAAAAAGGAAGCCATGGGTTTAACGGAATGGTAACTGACATGCTCGTGGAAAATGGTCCCCAGGAGCATGTGGTCCAAAATATCGAGCAAATAGGAGACTTCAAAAATAAAGAGTCCGTCCGGCGCCAGCATTTCACGGATGGCATCGGCCATGCCGGCGAGATTATCGGCGTGGGCAAAAACATTGAAGGCGCAAACGACTGCCGCCGGCCCGTGCTCCTGTTTGATTTTACGCGCCAGTTCAAGATTCAGAAACTCGGCAATCGTGGGAATGCCGGACTGGGTGGCTTTTTTGGCGATGTCGCGGGCCGGGTCAATGCCCAGCACGCGCAGGCCGCGTTTCTGGAAGCAGCGCAGGAGCGAGCCGTCATTGCTGCCCACATCCACCACCAGGCTGTTGGGCGGCGGGTGATAGCGCGCGCAAGCAACCTCCACCGTTTTGTCAAAATGCTGCACAATCTGTCTGGTGCTGCCGCTTTCGTACGTATAATTATCAAACAAAAATTCAGGATCCACCACGTCCAGGAGTTGGACGTGCCCGCAATCCAGGCACAAGTAGAGGTCCAGCGGGTAAACGGGCGTTTCCTGGTCCAATTCCTCCCGCGTGACATATTTTTCCGCCACCGGGGTGGGGGCCAGCGGGACGACCAGTTCCAATTTGCCGCCGCCGCACAAACGGCATTTGTTCCTGCGCGAGACTGATATTTTCATGCTTTCGTTGGAGGCGAGCCTGTCGCCAGGGCGATTTTGTTGATGACGCCTAAATCCATATTCGTGGCATCGTACTCAGAGGGGGCGGGGAAAGTCAACCGCGCCCGCGCCCGGGCGGCGAGAATTTATCAAGAATGTATTTGCATTGGGAGGCGGCAGGGCGCATGTTGGGGTTCCTTTGGTTGTCGGGGCGTAGCGTAGCTTGGTAGCGCGCTTGGTTCGGGACCAAGAGGTCGTGGGTTCAAATCCCACCGCCCCGACCATTTTTAGGAGGGAAGCCTCTGAAATTGGCGATTACCGCACAGATGCCGCACCAAATCCGGCTGAGTCTGAAATCGGACCGGGAAAATGAAATTCCCGCTCACGGTCCGCCATCGGCGCGGGAAAGCCACAATTTACGGCAAGAGCGATTCTTACGGGTCTATCGTCTTGGGCTGACCGCGCCCGCCGTGCCGCCAAAGCCGCCGGGGAGGCTCTATTCAGCACCAGTCGAAATGAGGAATGACGCGGCCTTGGAATAATCACGCGACTGGATCGCCACGGTTCAGCCGCTTTTGCTTTGTTGGGTCGGGTAAGGGAGCGGTGTTGCCACCACCCCCTCCCCTAAGAACCGGACGTGAAAGTTTCCCTTCATCCGGCTCAAGCCGTTACAAAGCCCCGTGTGACCGGAGCCGTTTCTCACG